>PCUY01000039.1:0-11539 GCA_002787815.1 Bacteroidetes bacterium CG12_big_fil_rev_8_21_14_0_65_60_17
CGGTCCGTCGAGCTCGCACACGCTCGGCCCGTGGCGGGTTGTCGAGCGGTGGAAGGCGGAATTCGAATTCCTGGACCGGGTCGAGCGACTGCAGGTCGAACTCTATGGGTCCCTTGCCCTGACAGGCAGAGGTCACTGCACGGACACAGCCATATGCCTGGCGCTTCTGGGCTTCGACCCGGCTACCGTTCCCGTGGAAGAAATTGATAGCCTCATGGAGCGGCTGCGCAGCCGGAAGCAGGTTGAAATCACACCCGGTCACGTAATTTCGTTCGATGCGGCGCAGGACATTGTCTTCCGCATGTCGGAGCGCCTTCCTGGACACGCAAACGGCATTACGATGCGGGCGTTCGTGAGCGGCGAAGAGCATGCATCGAACTGGTATTCGATCGGGGGCGGATTCGTGCTCCGTGAAGGGGAATCGCTGAAGGGGTCAGCAGATGTCAGGTTGCCTTTCCCGACCACGACAGCAGCCGAGCTTCTGGCGCATTGCCGGGCACAGGGTTTTTGCATATCCGATATGGTCTGGGCCAATGAGGCGGCCTGGCGAAGCGAGGCGGAAAGCAGGGACCGTATCATGGCCATTTGGCATACCATGCGCGACTGTATGTACCTGGGATGTACGACACGCGGGACGTTACCCGGCGGGCTTGGTGTGAAACGCAGGGCCGCTGATCTGCACAACAGGCTCATGCCCGATGACATGTCGCCGGGCCGGACCGCGCAGGAGTGGGTAGGTCAGCTCTGCCGCCGGACCATCCGCTTCAAGGAAGTCATGAACTGGGTCAGTTGTTTTGCACTTGCCGTCAACGAAGAGAACGCCGCCCTCGGCCGCGTCGTAACGGCTCCCACAAATGGCGCCTCGGGCGTCATCCCGGCCGTGCTGATGTACTTCGTGTGCTTTGTGGAGCAGGATGTTCGGGATGAGGACATTGCCGATTTCCTGTTCGTGGCGGCAGAGATCGGAACGCTCTTCAAGAAACGCGCCACCATTTCGGCTGCCGCGGGCGGGTGCCAGGCAGAAGTCGGTGTGTCGTCCGCCATGGCAGCCGCCGCCCTCACAGAAGCACAGGGCGGCACGGTGGAACAGGCACTCATGGCGGCAGAAATAGCCATGGAGCACCATCTGGGGCTTACCTGTGACCCTGTGCAGGGCCTGGTACAGATACCCTGCATTGAGCGGAACTCGATGGGTGCGCTCAAGGCTATCAACGCGGCCGAGTTGGCACTTGCCGGTAACCCGGCCGAAGCTCGCGTCAGTCTCGATGATGTGATCAAGACCATGGATGAGACGGCTCGCGGCATGAGCGACCGGTACAAGGAGACGAGCGAAGGGGGTCTGGCGGTGAACATATCGGTGCGCGTGCCCGAGTGCTGACCGGCCAGGAAGTCCTGGCTGTTGCATATCCCCTGGCTGTTGCACACAAGAGCTCCAGGGAATAGTATTCGGGTTCCAATCAAACCCCCGATACCATGAAGTTCACGCCGCGTGCCACTGAAGCCATTCTGATGACGAGTGTCCTGCTCGGCCTGCTGCTTGCCACATCTTCCAGTCCCCTGCTGGCTCAACTGGGTCCCCAGTTCGGGGCGGCCGTCGCGACCGATGGTGAGCACGTGTATGTCGGGGAGGGGAGAAACCTCATGCAGCCCGGTACACTGTTCATCTTCGGGAAGGGCGAAGACGGATGGTCCGAAGTGGACCGCCTCTCCATTGCGGAACCGGACGGTGAGAAAGATGGCTTCGGGCGTGCCGTGTCTCTGGACGGTGACTGGCTGGCGGTCGGCGCTCCGTTGCAGGGGAGCGTGTACCTGTACCGGCGCCAGGCAGATAATTCGTGGCTGGAAAGCATGCGTCTCATGCACGACGCACCGGAATTTGGATTGCACGTGCTGCTCCGCTCCGGTCACCTGGCCGTGACATCGTCGGGTGGTGGAGATACGCCGCCAGAGGTTCACATGTACCGGATGGAGGGAAGCGACTGGATGCCGCATGGGACGCTCGTCGTCGAGGGCAGGGACGGGAACGATGCCTTCGGAAGCGCCCTTGCGCTACTGGGACGTCACATCTACGTTGGTGCCCCACGAGCGGATCAGGGGCGTGGTCGCGTGCACGATTTCCGTTGGACCGGAAACCGCTGGACGCATCATGCCACACTTGAAGCCGATGCCCCGGATGACGGCGATGCTTTCGGGTCAGCGCTCACAGCGAGCGAAGACCATGTGTTCATCGGCGTTCCCGGGCGTTTTGAGCGCCGCGGTGCGGTTCTGCGGGCTGCCATCGCGGAGGAAGGCCTGGCTCTCGAGAGCGGACTCATGCCGGCGCTCTCGACGGGCAATGACCAGTTCGGCGCAAGTCTGGCCATGTCCGGAAACACCCTTTTTGTGGGCGCGCCCGGGTACGACCAGGCGGGTGGTGCAGTGTTCCGCTACACATGGGACGACGACGGTGAGCCGCGGATTGACCTCCTCGCTCCGGAATTCCGGCAGTTCCGGTCGGGATTCGGCGGCTCGGTGGCAGCCCGTGATGGCATGGCCATAGCTGGCGCCGCGGGACATGACAATTTCGAGGGCGCCGCGTTTCCCATTACGGCCGACCGTACAGATGCGTGGCATGTGGAAGATGCGCTCTACAGTGACTCCGGTGTATTTGAGTCCATCACGGGTGGGACCGTTCCCTGTGAGCGGGATCGCGCAGACCAGTTCCCGTGTACGGATGTCAACATGGTCTCCTTTCTCTCACGGTCCGATGTGGGCGCGAAGCGCGGCATCCAGATGTCCGATGTATGGGGATGGACAGACCCGGAGACGGATCGGGAGTATGCCCTCATCGGACGCACAGATGGTCTCTCCATCGTCGATCTGACGGATGCTGAGCACCCCGTTTTTGTAGGAGACCTGCCCAAAACGGCCACCGCAAACCAAAGTCTGTGGCGGGACGTGAAAACGTACAAAAATTATGCGTACGTCGTCGCCGACGGGGCGGGCGCGCATCATGTGCAGATTTTCGACCTGACCCGAATTCGGGACGTCGATCCGGCCGATATGCCGGTCACATTCACCGAGGACAACATCTACAAAGGAGTGTACAGTTCACACAACATTGTAATCAATGAAGAAACCGGCTTTGCCTATGCGGTCGGTTCCGACTCCGGCGGTGAGGCCTGTGGTGGCGCCTTGCACATGATGGATCTGAGCGATCCGCTGAACCCGACGTTTGCCGGATGCTTCAATGATCCGAGTACGGGACGGGGTGGGTCCGGTGCGACACACGATGCGCAGTGCGTACTGTATCGGGGGCCTGATTCCGACTATACCGGTCGCGAAATCTGTCTGAGCTCAAATGGCACGGCACTGTCCATTGCCGACGTGACCGACAAGGACAATCCGGTGGCTATCTCCGTGGCCGACTATCCGGCTGTGGCGTACGCCCACCAGGGCTGGCTCACGGAAGATCAGCGCTATTTCTATCTGAACGATGAGGGTGACGAAGCCCGGAATCTTGTCGATGGTACGCGAACGCTGATTTTTGATCTCTCGGACCTGGACGAGCCTGTCGTATCGGGTGAATACATTGCTCCGGACAATGCGATTGATCACAATCTGTACGTGCGTGACAACATCATGTACCAGACCAACTACGTCTCAGGGCTGCGGCTTCTGGATGTTTCTGACCCTGAAAACCCGGTTGAAGTGGGCTGGTTCGATACCGTCCCCTATGGACCGAACGACAATTCGCCTGTTCTCGGTGCCTGGAGCAATTATCCCTATTTCAAGAGTGGCGTGATCGTGGTCACATCCGGCCGGGAAGGCGTTTTCTTCCTCAAAAGGAAGCAGGTCGACTCGTAACTGTGTTGCGAACGGCCTTGGTCAGTCGCAACCCAAGTCGCGGCGCGCTTCGGGATCGTTGGCCGGGAAGCAGTTGCCGCTTGGCAGGATTTCGGGCACGTACCGGTCCAGATCCGGGTCCCGAAGCGCGCCGCGCAAAAACGCCACCAGATCGGCAACCTCGTCGTGGGTCAGCTGCAGCGGGTGGAACTGCTGCGTCACGCGCCCGTCGGGAAGCCCTTTGGCCGGGATACCCATATTGTAGTATTCGACCACCTCTTCCAGCGACGAAAACGTACCTCCGTGCCCATAGAACGGAGAATCGGCCAGATTGTAGAGCTGTGGCACCTTGAATGTAAAATCGTCCGATTCACGTCCGGTGAATGAACCGCGCCCACGGGCACCTGCGCCAGAAGCGTCAATGCCGGGCATGTCGGGCATGCCGAGGCTGTAGAAGGCCATCTGACTGAGCGCCGGTCCAGTGTGGCAGTCCGAACAGTTGGCCTTTCCGAAGTACAGGATGGCTCCGCGTTTTTCCGCGTCGGTCATGGCACCCACATCGCCGCGCAACCACCGCTGCCACGGGGCGTGGTTGGCTACGAGCGTCCGCTCGTACGCCGCTATGGTCAGCCCGACCCGCTCGCGGGCGATGTCCTGTCCCGGCCAGACCTGCTGCCACAGGGCCTGGTAGGTAGAATTGGTGGCGAGCGGTGACTCCTCAAATCGATTCATCCGGTGCGCCCGCAGCCCGGCGATAGCCTGCGACTCGAGCCCGTCGTATCCCAGATAATTGGCCGATTCGCCGCTGTCTTCCGGCCAGGGCCCCGTGAACTGGGCGTTCACACCGTTGGCGCCCAGGTTCCCGCTCCACATGATCACACGCTGGTACCCGCTGTTCAGTGCGGAAGGAGAACGCAGGGGCTGGACATCCAGGTCTCTTGCTGCATAAGCCGGATTGGGACGTCTGCCCTCACCGCGCTGACCCCAGCCAATACCGCCATCTGCGATGGCCTGTTGTCGTCCTGCCTGGAAACCGGCGTCGGCATGATGGCACGTGGCGCACGAATAGGTACCGGCCGACGCTGGATGCAGCGGGTTCGTGGCCAGGCCGGTTTCGTGGAAGAGCAGCTTTCCAAGCGCCACTTTCTCCGGTGTGAGCGGGTTCTGCGGATCCTGCGGGAGGGCAGCCAGGTCGGTCTCATCCGGAAGTATGAAGGCCGACAGTGGGCGCAGTCCATTGAGCGTTACTTCACGCTCAAGAATACCATCCAGTTCGGGGTCGTTCCCCGGCAATGTGGATGAGGTATCGCACGCAGCACCTGCGAAGAGGATCAGCAGCAGGGTGGTCGTACCCCGGATACGACCAAGGAAACGTGTCATCAGGAACCTCCGTCGGGTGCATTGCGCACGGTGAAAATCCAGACGGGCGACCATTCACTGTATCCGGAAGGGCCCAGGGCGCGGACTTTCCACCAGTACGGATAGGTGTAGATGAGCTGGGTAAGGTTCAAGGCCGGCTCCTGCAGCCCTTCCACGTCCGCCTGGAACAGTCGCATGTCGGCATCGATCGTGACCAGGATTTCGTACGAAAGGGCATTCGCAACGGGTGTCCATCTGATTTCCGCAAATCGATCCAGACCCATTCGTCCGTTTTCGGGGAGCAGCTGCGTGGGCGTATCGACGGTTTTGGGTGCGGTCAGAGCAACAAATGAGCGTTCCTGGCTCCACGGGCTCTCGCCAGCCACGTTGACGGACCGGACCTTCCAGTGTACACGCGCACCCGGCGCAAGGTCCGCTATCACGTGTGACAGGCCATCAGTAGATACGCGGACGGCAGACCCGGTTTCTGCGCCCGGCAGGGCGACGGTCCACTCCACGTCGTAGGAACGGACGTTGTCAGCCTTTTCCCAGGCAAGGGCAACGGTCGTGGGTGCGCGTTCGTCGCCGTCCACCGGAAAGCGCAGTACAGGCGAAGAAATGCGGTCGGGCAATGTGGACACCGGCGAAACGCCGTCGTCGCTGGAGCATGCGGACAGCCCGGCAATGGCCACCAGTCCGGCCAGAAGAAGAGTCGCAACAGAGTGCATGAATGACATGGAAGCAGGGATCACCACACATTCTACATCGACCGCAACCACAAGTTATGTAGTGTATTTCCTGAAATATGCGATTGAAGGTTGGAAAAAAGCCGAACATGTCATTGGCGTTCACCTTGTTATAACAAGTGTAAAACAGAGAAACACTCACTGTGGGAAAACCGATGACGAGGACACGCGGCCGGGCGGAAGGCACGCTCCGAATGGCGGCCGGGAACAGAGGGCTGCCGATCTACCCTTGGAAACGGTTCGGGATGATGATATGATTTCGGCCATCGCAGATCGCTGTGCCTACGCGGCTATCTGGTGCCGTGAGGCGATTGATCGGGCCTCCAGTGCTTCAGATGAGGTGACGGGCGACCTGTTTACGGAAAAAGTGCGCGGATTGGACAAGTCACTCCGATTCCTCGAAGCCCACACACAGTAAGTGAAAGCTGTACAGATCACGCTGCGTTTTGCCGGGGGCCGGTTCCGCAAAAGCGGAACCGGCCCCCATTCTTTTGTTATACTGTTCCCAGCCCAACCACATTCCTGACTGCATCATGATGTTGCTGCTTGTTGTGTTCCTTTCAGTTGCTTCCGTGTCCGTGACGGGCACGCATACCGGCGCTGAAGATGGCGTCCGTATGGATCGCTTCGGTCAAACCCTGCTGATAGCTGAAAACCTGATTTTCGTGGGTGAGCCGGCCGGCTTTTCCAACACTGGTATGGTGCATCTGGTCGAACCCGATGCCCGTGGCGAGTGGAATATCACGCAGACCATCAGCGCATCCGATGCCGAAGTGGGCGACGGGTTCGGTACCGGGATTGCGTACTCGGACGGCTATCTGGTGGTGTCAGCGCCGACCGCAGCAGATGGCTCGGGTGCCCTCTATGTTTTCCGGAATGATATGGGATCGTGGAACGAAGTCGCTCGAATCGCCGGGCCGGGAGGTGACCGCGTGGCTGAATTCGGCACGACGATCGCCACCGCCGATGGTCTTCTGTACGTGGCCGCCCCAGGGCACGGTGCCCGGACCGGTACCGTGTATGTATATGAGCTCGAATCTTCCTTTGCCCAGGTTGCCGAGGTAGCTCCTCCGGCTGGAGAAGAAGGCGGTCAATTCGGGTCGGGACTGGCCGTCAAGGACGGTGTTCTGCTTGTGGGCTCACCCGGATATAATCAGAATCGGGGCCGAATTGACATGTTCGATGTCTCGAGCAATTTTCGACACGTCGGAACCGTGTTGCGCGAAGACGGACCGGAGGGAGACCGACTCGGCGTGTCCCTCGTGGCGAGCGACGAACACGTTTTTTCTCCCAACCCGCGTGCGGCCCGGGGAGCTGGACAGGTGCACGCCTTCCGCCTGAAGGGAGATCGATTGACATTGGAGGGGACGCTTTCGCCCGATGGGGAAGGCGACAGTCCACGTTTCTTCGGCGCGTCCCTGGCCGTATCGGGAGGTGAAATCATTGTATCGGCTCCACTGGACGAGGGCACGGGAAGGCTCTACCGGTACAAAACTTCGAATTTGAGTCTGGAAGGGGTTATTGAAAACCCTGGATCAGGCCCGCGTAGTCAATTCGGGTCGGCACTCGCCGCATCTACCCGAATGCTGGCCGTGGGTATTCCGGGCGACGACTATGGACTCGGGTCAACGATGTTGTTCGAGCGGGACGGTTCTTCGTGGCGCCGCGTGGATTCGCAGGCGCGTCCGGTGCCCTCCATGGAGCCGATTGCGGGAGAATTGATTGAATGTGAGGACGGTGAGGCCATGGGCCACGATTGCCAGAACGTGGACCTGATATCGTTCATTCCGCTTGAAGACATGCGCATGAACCGGGGTGTCCGCCTGAACGATGTATGGGGCTGGACCGATCCGGAAACCAGCCGCGAGTACGGTATTATTGGCCACATGGAAGCGGCTGCTTTTGTGGACCTGACCAATCCGCAGCAGCCCGTCGTACTGGGGGAGGTACCCCGGACAGAAGGCTCGCCCGGTTCCACGTGGCGTGACATGAAAGTCTACAAGGATCACGTCTTCATTGTCGCCGATGGAGCAGAGCAGCATGGTATGCAGGTATTCGACATGACGCGCCTTCGTGACTGGCCGGGAGAATACCAGTACTATGAGCCGGATGCGCTTTATACGGGTATAGCCAGTTCCCATAACATTGTGATCAATGAGGAAACGGGCTACGCCTACACGGTGGGTAACAGCAGTGGCGGTGAGACCTGTGGTGGTGGACTCCACATGATCAACATCCAGGATCCGAAGAACCCCCGGTTTGTAGGCTGCTTCAATGATCCCGAAACAGGCCGGGGTGGCAGCGGTGCTACGCACGATGCGCAGTGCGTCAATTATCGGGGCCCCGACACCGAGCATCACGGCAAAGAGATCTGTATATCCTCGAACGGGACGGCCATATCGGTGTCGGATGTCACGGACAAGGAGAATCCGATTGCCATTTCCCAGGGACGCTACCCCAATTCGGCATACGTACACCAGGGTTGGTTCACGGACGATCAGCGGTTCTTCTATCAGAACGACGAGGCCGATGAGCTCTCAGGTGTCGTGGAAAAAACACGCACCATGGTGTGGGACATGACAGATCTGGACGAGCCGATCATGGTCGCCGAGTATTACGGAGAGACCAACTCGACCGACCATAACCTGTACGTGAGGGGAGATCTGATGTACCAGACCAACAATGCCAGTGGGCTTCGGGTGATTGACATCCGGGACCGGACGGCTCCTGTTGAGATCGGGTTCTTCGATACGACACCGAACAACAAGAATGTGGCCGGATTCGACGGTACCTGGAGTTCGTACCCGTATTTCGAATCAGGAAACATCCTCGTGACGAGTCGCCGGGAAGGCTTGTTCGTGTTGCGCGCGCGCCAACAGGATCTGTAGCATTCCGGTTGAAGCTTGTCCGGTTGTGCCCTAATTTGGAGTCAACACGTCACTGAAGCGCATGCAGCCACATGTAGCGTCCAATTACGCGACGCAGGAAGCCCCCCTCCACGCCCAGGTCCATTCACTCCTGTCCGACACAGTCTCGACGCCACCCGACTTCAGGGTGAGCACCATCATTGTGCCGGATTCTAATCGCCTTTCGGGCGGAGAAGCCACCGCCAAGGTGTATTCTGCCGTCCGGGGCGGCGAATTCCAGACGGTGATTGTGATTTCTCCGAGTCCGGAACACATCAAGGACTTTCGGCGCATTGCCATTTGCAGTCTGGACGACTACTCGAGCCCGATCGGCAAGGTCGAAATCGATGAGCGGGTACGCGAGGAGCTCTGTGACGAGGACGATGATATCTTCATTGACGACACCGGGCATTTCCACAGCACGGGAATGGACGTGCAATTGCCCTTCCTGCAGGCCGTACTGAAGGACTTTTCGGTCGTTCCGCTCGTGATGGGCTCCGAGTCGCTTGACTTCTGCAAGGAGTTGGGCAATGCGGTTGGCGAAATCATGTTCAACAGACCCACCCTGGTCGTCGCCTGTGCCGATATCCAACGGGCAAACGAGGAGGGCCTGGCACGGCTCCATCGTGGCCTGGAGAACCTGGATGTGGACGACCTGACCGTTCTCATGAACCAGGAGAATGACATCCTGGTGCGGGGCAAGGGAGCCGTCCTGACAGCCGTCATGGCAGCCAGGCACCGCCGTGCCAATGCCGTTCGCATAGATGCGCTCTCCGGTCCAACAGAAACAGAGCCCGGGTACCTGGGTGTGTTGATCGGCAGGCGCTGATCCCGACATGGATCGATTCTCACTTATTGGAGCCGGTGCCCTCGGGTCACATATTGCGCAGGCACTGGTAGCGCAGGGATGGGAGCTCGATGCCGTGCTCTCGGCATCGATGCGCTCTGCCCGCACGCTGTGCGCCGGGTTGTCCATGGGCGTTCCCCTTGATTCGATGGATGTCCGCCTGTGTGTCTCTGAGCTTCTGATACTCTGTGTGCCTGACCGCGCCATTGCGGGCGTCGTTGCGTCGCTGTCCGATCTGGGCGGCAACTGGGCAGGAACGACCGTGATTCATACCGCCGGCGTCCTGGGGTCGGACGTGCTACGACCCCTTGCCGGACAGGGGGCGCAGACCGGGTCCTTCCATCCCATGCAGACCTTTCCGGCAACGGCGACGCCACAGCGCAATGAGGACCTCTTCAGGGGAATCACGATTGGTATAGAGGGTACGCCTGCGGCGCGTGCATGCATGACCCGGCTGTCAACCACGCTGGCGGCAGAACCACTCGAAATTTCCCTGGAACACAAGGCCCTGTATCATGCGGCTGCGGCCATGGCCAGCAATTTCAGTACGGCTCTGCTTCATACGGCTCAGTCCGTGTGGGATGAAGCCGTCGACGGGCGCGTTCCTTTCGCCCGCGCCGTGGCACCGCTTGTGATGCAGTCTGTGTCCAACGCCCTTCGCGATGGCCCGGAACAGGCGCTCACGGGGCCATTTGCCCGGGGAGATACGGAGACCATCGCCCTCCATATTGACGCACTGCGATCGTCGCTGCCGGATCTGATTCCAGTCTATGCGGCCCTCGCCGTGGAGGCCGTGCATACGGCCAGGGCCGGGGGACACTTGACAGGGGAGCGTGCTGTCGTACTTTTGGATCAGATCCATTCTGCCCTGCACGCGAGCTGAACAGGTATGAACCGCACGGAATCGGCACTGAAACTCCAGCAGATCATCGACGAGGTGGAAAACAGGGACGCCTCGTTCCAGGCCGTGTGCGCCGTGCTGGTGCAGGTGCTTTTGCGCGTACTCGCGGCAGAGACCACCGTGCTGTCCTCGGCTATCTCCCTGACACACAAAAACAAATTGGATGGCATGTGCAGGGAGGTGCGGGAACTCATCGACATTCTGGCACCGTTCGTACCCGGAGGGCCACACATGCCCATCCGGCCTGCATCCGAATCATCCTGGTGGTACTCGCTGTCCGAGGCGACCCATGTAGTGGAGGAGTCGGCCGAGCAACTGTCGGCGGTTGTTGCCAAACAGGAGAAACGGGCAAAATTACGCAATATGGCTGCCCGCGTTGTCAGTCTGTTGCGTGACCATTACAACAACCTGCTGGCCGAATCGCAGTCGTGGCTTGATGACTTCTCCGATTAATAGGTGAAAAAGACGGCGGGCGGTGGGAATTCCGATATACATGCCCGATCCTTGTGCACCCGTTACCCATCATGAACTCCCAGAACCATTCGAACCTCATGCAACCCTTACAGAAGCTGGTGTTCGCCGGCGTGTTGCTTTTTTCGCTGTCGGCATGCGGGGCAGATGACCAACCTGTCTCCACGGACCAGGTACCCGATACAGCTGCAGATTATACCATGACCGACTTCTACGAAATTGAAACCCGTCTGGGCACAATGATCGTTGGCCTCTATGACCAGACGCCCCGGCATCGTGACAACTTCCGTACACTCGTGGAAGAAGGCTTCTACAACGGAACGAGCTTCCACCGCGTGATTGCGGGCTTCATGGCCCAGGGCGGAGACCCCAATTCAAAGGACGACGATCCCATGAATGACGGCCAAGGAGGTCCTGGATACACGATTGAGGCCGAATTCCGTGACGGGTTATTCCATCGGAAAGGAGCGCTGTCTGCGGCGCG
>PCUY01000039.1:11570-11758 GCA_002787815.1 Bacteroidetes bacterium CG12_big_fil_rev_8_21_14_0_65_60_17
GTTCCGCCTCGCCGTGCGGTGCGGGGGCATGGGCGACCGCTGCGGCAGCCACACCCAGAATGCCGTCAACTTCAGCGATCACTTGCTCAACTAGAACTTTCTTGCCTTCGGAGCTCACCAGTTCGGATGGTTTTTTGCTCGACAGCAGCAGCAATAATTTGCTGCGCACCTCGGGCATGGCCGTCTTG
>PCUY01000071.1:0-216 GCA_002787815.1 Bacteroidetes bacterium CG12_big_fil_rev_8_21_14_0_65_60_17
GGATGGGAAGTTGCCGCTGACGCGGTATCCGTTTTTGGCAGACACGGGAAGCCGGGTTGTTCCGCTCAAGGTGACGATCGGTGCAACCACCTTTGTGGCGCAGGGACACCGCGTGCTGCTCATTCACAGTCCGGGTCTTCCGCCCGTTGAACTGACGAATACTTGGAATCCGGACCACGAGGACATCCAGGATATCCATGCTGACCGCGAAAACGG
>PCUY01000071.1:232-12247 GCA_002787815.1 Bacteroidetes bacterium CG12_big_fil_rev_8_21_14_0_65_60_17
CGAAAACGGCATCTGGCTGAGTACGACAGAGCGCATTGTGCACTATTCGGAGCAGGGCATTCGGCATACCTGGCCGGCGCTCGAGGTGCCAAAGGGCGAGAGCGCGCAGATGTATGTGGACAAGAAGGGCAAACTCTGGTACACGGATGGGGATGCGCTCGTGCGCTTCGACCCGGAGGCGGCGAGCGCCCACGAGCGCGCCGTTGAGGAGGGCTCGGCGGTGCGACGTGCGCAGGTGTTCATCCAGGGCGTGAGTACGCTTGGTGACAATGCCAACGCCGACGAGAACCCGCTGCCGCCCGTAGAGGAGCAGTTCTTCATTGGCAAGGACACGTACGACATTGGCCTGCTTGACTATGAGTTCAACAGCCTCAAGCTGACGCTCGGCGCGACGGGAGGCGAATACCTTGCGCCCGTGTACTTTTCGTACAACGCCAACGATGGTGAGGGCTGGCACGAATGGACGACCGACAACCAGGTCGAACTCCCGTCGCTGAGCTCGGGCATGCACACCATTTCGGTGCGCTCGCGCGATGACTGGGGCAGCATCTCGGAGCCCGTCAACTTGACCGTCCACATTCTGCCGCCGTGGTATGCCACGTGGTGGGCCATGTTGCTCTACTTCTGGGGAGCCCTCGCCCTGGTCTACGGTGGTGGGCGCTACGTCCACATGCGGCGCGAAAACCGGAAGGCCAAGGAGCAGAAAATTGAGCTGGAGCGCAACCGCGTGGTCATGAAAAAGCTCGAAGAGGCAAACCAGAGCCTCACCCAGGCCAACCGAATGAGGGACGAGTTCCTGGCCACAACAAGCCACGAACTGCGCACGCCCATGACCGCCATTCTCGGCTTTACCAGCATTCTGAAAGAGGAAATCCCGCCCGATGCCGAGTACCGCGAATTCCTCGACATCATTGAGGAGAGTGGCGATCGCCTGCTCGATACGCTCACCTCGCTGCTCGACCTGGCCCGGCTGCGCGCCGACAACATGGAATTATCGTTCGAACCCGTGGATCTGGGCGAGGCCGCCCACGCCGCCACGAGCCGCTTCGAGGCAAAAGCGACGCATAAGGGCATTAAGCTCGCCGTCGATGTGGCGGCCGAGCCCCTCGTTCTCCCGCTCGACAGCTACGCCACAGGCCGCACGCTCGATATCCTGCTCAGCAACGCCATCAAGTTCACCGACGAGGGCGAAGTGCGCGTCTGCCTGTCGCGCGACACGAACCCCGAAACAGGCGCCCCGAAAGCCGTCATCGACGTCGTTGACACGGGCATCGGGATGGATGCCGCCTACATGGAGACGCTCTTCGAAGCCTACACGCAGGAAAGCGTGGGCCTTTCCCGAAGCCACGAAGGCCAGGGCCTCGGTCTCGCCATCTGCGCAGGCCTTGTAGAACTCATGAACGGCCGCATATCGGTCACAAGCACAAAGGGCGAAGGCAGCACATTCCGCATTTCATTTCCGATGGATGCGCCGACCTCCGAAGACAGGACCCCCGCCGCGACCGGGCACGGCGCGCCGCCTGACCGGCAGCACATCACGCCAGACCGAGGGGTACGCCGATTGACCTTGCGCGGCAAGTGGCCCGTACCGTAACGTATGGGCTATGAACAGATTGCATGTCATATGCCTTTTTGCAACATTCTTGATTGTCAGCGTATGCGCGGCACACCCGGCAAGCGCGCAGTCGGCGGACGTTCCGGTCATGAACTGCGAACCGGCGCAGGCCGAATCCATCATCGATGCCAACAACGTGCGCGCCAAGATCCTGAATAGTGGTGCGCTCTTCAGCGACTGGAGTGAACCGGTTTACGAGGTGTCGAAGGGGAGCGGAAAGCACAGCATGTTTACAGCAAGTATTTGGCTCGCCGGATTGGTCAACGGGGAGGTACGGGCATCGGCGTCACGATTCGGCATAAGGGAGTACTGGCCCGGACCATACGACGAGGTAGCGGCGGGCGCGGATTGTGCAGCTTATGACCGCATATATAAAGTTGAGCGCCGCGATTTCAATGCACTCGAGAGTGGCGTGGAGCTTTCTCTTGACATACTGAAATGGCCCTGGCAGCACGCCGCGCCGGTAGTCGACGGCGACTCAAACCCGGACAACTACGACCTGGCAGCGGGCGATCGTCCACTCCTTCTGGGCGACGAAATGCATTACTGGATCATGAATGACATCGGTAATGAGCACCGTTCTACGAAGGGGCTTCCCATGGGCCTTGAAGTGCATGCAATGGCGTTTTCGAGCGCATCTACCCTGAATCCGCATTACGCGAACACGCGTTGTTCCTGATATATGACGATCCGTATTGTACCTTGAGGGTCGCATCTACCCGGACAGGTACAGCGCGTCATGAAAAAACTCCCCTTCCTTGGCCTGGCCGTTCTGGCAGGCGTCCTCGCCGTGGGCTGTGCCGATCCGCATGCGACGGAGGTCTATGTGAATGGCCGCATTTGGACGGCAAACCCCGATGAACCCTGGGCAGAGGCCATGGCCGTACGCGGGGAATACATTATATATATGGGGTCCGCAGAGGCGGCCGAGGGTATTCGGGGAGATGCGACGCAGATCGTTGACCTGGACGGCGCGTTCGTCATGCCGGGGTTCATAGACAACCACACGCACTTCCTGCAGGGTGGCTTCAATCTGGCGAGCGTACAGCTACGGGATGCGGCAACGCCCGAGGCGTTCATTCGCCGCCTGGCCGCCTACGCGGAGACCCTTCCCGAGGGCCAGTGGATTCTGGGAGGCGACTGGGATCACGAGGCCTGGGGCGGTGAACTCCCCGACCGCGCCTGGATTGACAGCGTCACGGCGCGCAATCCGGTTTTCGTGCAGCGGCTCGATGGGCACATGGGACTGGCCAATTCACTGGCGCTCGACATGGCGGGAGTGGACAGCTCGGCGGTGAATCCGGTGGGAGGTACGATTGTGCGGCGCGGTGCGGTTTCTGGTGCGGCAGACGGTGCCGGCGTGCCGACGGGCATTCTCAAGGACGATGCCATGAATCTGATCTGGAACGTTGTGCCGCCACCCTCGCTCGACGAACGGCTCCAGATGCTTCGCCGCGCCCAGGAGCATGCCATAAGCCTCGGCGTGACACAGATCCACGACGTGGGGTCCTACGGAGGATGGGAGGACCTCGAGGCGTTTCGGGCCGCCGAGCGGCGGCGTTGGCTGAAGCTGCGCATCTACTCGCATGTGCCGCTCTCGTCTTGGCGCGACATGGAGGATTTTGTGGAGGAGCACGACTGGGGTTCGAGGCGCGTCTGGTGGGGCGGGCTCAAGGGCATGGTCGATGGAAGCCTCGGTTCAACGACAGCGCTCTTCCATGAGCCGTACCTGGATGAGCCGGACACGCGCGGCCTCGTGGTGACCGATACGGTGGCCATGCGCAGTGACATTCTGGGGGCGTATGGCGCAGGCCTGCACCTGTCGGTGCACGCCATTGGTGACAAGGCCAACGACTGGCTGCTTGACGTGTTTGCCCAGGCGCGGGCCGTGACCGCGGGCAGCATGCGGCAGGTGCTCCGGATTGAACATGCGCAGCATCTGACGCCGGAGGCCATTGGCCGGTTCAATGACCTGGGTGTGGTGCCGTCCATGCAGCCCTACCATGCCATTGACGATGGCCGGTGGGCGGCAAGCCGCATTGGAGACCGCATTCGGACGACCTACGCGTTCCGCTCGCTGCTCGACGCGGGCGCCGGCCTGACGTTCGGCTCCGACTGGACGGTGGCACCGCTCAATCCGCTGCTTGGCGTGTATGCGGCGGCAACGAGGCGTACGCTCGATGGGGCGAATCCAGACGGATGGGTGCCCGAAGAGAAAATATCCGTGGAGGAGGCGCTGGTGGCCTACACGCGGGCGGCCGCCGCGGCGGGGCGCTCGAGCGCTTTTTCGGGTGTTCTCGAGGCGGGCCGACTGGCCGATTTCGTAGTGCTGTCGGCGAATCTGCTGGAAATAGACCCGGTCGATATTCCGGACGTGCGCGTTGTGCGCACGGTGATCGGCGGTGAATCGGTATATGAGTGGGGTGGCGAGCACTGATTCTGCGTGAGTCCATGCACGCCATGCGCCGCATTCTGCTTGGCGCGTCGCTCTATTCCCTGATGGCAGGGTATGCGGCGTGGGCCATGCTGCGCTGGTCTGTTTCAGGTGGGTCTGTTTCGGCGGGAAAAAAGGGCCGCGAGGCGGCGCGCTGGCAGCATGTCAGTCGTCTCCAGGGGCGCGGAGCGCGCCGCATGCTGCGCCTCATGGGTTGGGAAGTGTCCGCAAGTGGATCGCAGCTCCCGGCCCATGTACCCCTCCTGATCGTTGCCAACCATATCAGCGCGCTCGACCCCTGGATTATTGCATCTGTTTTCGACTGCTCTTTCGTGGGCAAGGCAGAGATTGCGCGCTGGCCGGTCATCGGGTTTGTCGGGCGAGCGGCCGGACTCATTCTGGCGCACAGGCAGCACAAAATGAAAACCACGGGTATGGTGGAGGCGGTTCGGCGTCGTCTCGCATGTGGAGTACCCGTGGCCATTTTCCCGGAAGGTACGACCTCCGACGGACGCGCCGTGCTCCCCTTCAGAACGGGAGGCTTCGCGGCGCTGGTCGATGAGGACGGTGATGGCGATGGCGAGGGCGATAGCGGAAGCGCTGGCCTCGTCCTGCCCGTCTATTTCCACATCACGCACATTGACGGGCGCCTGGCCAGCGACGAGGACAAGGCGCATCTTACCTGGCACGGTGACGAAGAAATGTGGCCCTGGCTGTGGCGCGTCATGCGGTACCGGTTGCGCTGGTCGGTGCGCGCCAGCGAGCCCATCCCTGCCGCCGGGCATACGCGCAAATCCCTGGCAGCCGAAGCCGAGCGCGCCGTCGACGCCTTGCGCAGGGACGCTCCGGCTACTCCGTTTTCAGCAGGGTAGCGAATTCCTTCATGGAAGCCGATCCGCTCAAAACAGGTCACGTAAGTCATTTTGTTTTCTCCTTCTGTTTTGGCCAATGCAACGAGCAGCTGATTTTCCAACTCCTCAGACAGGCGCACCATCCAGTCAAAAAAGCGCACGAGCTTAACGATTTTGCGCCGCGGGACACCTCGTTCATATAAACGTCTGAATGCGTGAAACTTCCAGCGGCCTCGCTCAAGCACGTCTTGCGGGTCGTGAAACCCGTAGACCAGTCTATTTCTGCGTGTACTTCCGGAAACAGAAGCGCC
This sequence comes from Bacteroidetes bacterium CG12_big_fil_rev_8_21_14_0_65_60_17, assembly GCA_002787815.1. GTDB lineage: Bacteria > Bacteroidota > Rhodothermia > Rhodothermales > UBA10348 > 1-14-0-65-60-17. Next base: position 5,444 of record PCUY01000071.1, read on the forward strand.
ATGAAATCCTCAAAGAACGCGTCCATGGCTTCCTTCCAGAATCCATCCTCTTGTAGGGCCTGTTCACACCGTACATTGGCTGTATTCGTAACCCTGGTGGCGCCCAGAAAGCGAAAAACATGATTTTCGGCACTGTTGTCCGGGTGGATTTGGTCGTATAGTGTTCACGGTAGAATCATGGCCGCGCCGACGACTGGTCCGTCCCGGCTGGACCCAAGCGAGGAGGAAACCGTGCAGATAGCCATTCCAACGGCGTTCGGGGCTAACCATCTGAACAGCGTGACGGTGCTATGACCGGAGCGGGATGGCTCGGACGTGCCGTTGATTCCCCGGAAACGAAATCGTCGCGCGCGGGGTACACACGCGCATGACCGATCACCGCATACAACGCCTCACGTGGCTCGCCCTCTTGTCGGTGGGCCTTCTCTCAGGGATCCTGCTTACGATCTGGCTGTCGCCGGATGCGGGGCCCATGCCACGCCCCGAGCACGTGGATCGCGTGGAAATAGGGGCACAGCCCGGCGTATCTACCCGGATCCCGGTGCAGCCCGGAATTACAGACGGCGACAGTGGCGGCGATGTCCGCTATCTGGACGTGCTGTCGCTGAACGAGGTGTTCAAGCAGGTGGCCAGCAACGTGACGCCGGCCGTTGTGTTCATACAGGTGATTTCGGACGGGCCGCAGGAAGTGATCAGGCGCTTCGGGCAGCAGCAGCGGCGCGGTCCGACGCAGAGCGCCGGGAGCGGTGTGGTGATTTCGCCTGATGGATATATTGTAACAAACAACCACGTCGTGGACGACGCGTCCGAAATCTGGGTCACGCTCCAGGACAAACGGCAGTTCAGGGCGGAGGTCGTGGGGACCGATCCAACGACCGATCTGGCTGTAATCCGTGTCGAGGGCCGTGATCTGCCGGCCGTCGTGCTCGGCAACGCCGATGATGTGCAGGTCGGCGAGTGGGTCATGGCAGTCGGAAATCCGTTCCGCCTGACGTCGACCGTGACGGCGGGGATTGTGTCGGCGCTCGGGCGCTCGGTCAACGTGATCGATGACCAGCTCGGTATTGAGAGTTTCATTCAGACCGATGCGGCCATCAATCCGGGCAACTCGGGTGGTGCGGTTGTGAACATGCGGGGCGAACTTGTTGGCATTGCCACGGCGATTGCCACCGAATCCGGGTCCTACGAGGGGTATGGCTTTGCCGTCCCGGTCGACCTGATGGAGCGCGTGGTACGCGACCTCATCCGGTATGGTGAGGTGCGCCGGGGCTACCTGGGCGTATCGATTCTGCCGGTAACGGCGGCTGAAGCCGAGCGCTTCGGGCTGCCCATGGTCGAAGGCGTGCTGCTTCAGAATGTACAGCGGGGCTTGGCAGGTGCCGAGGCCGGACTACGCGACGGGGATATTGTGCTCTCGGTTGAGGGGCGTTCTGTTTTTGAGCCGAACGAGCTGCAGAGCGTGATCGCGCTCTATTCACCCGGCGACCGGATTTCGCTGCGTATCTGGCGCGGCGGAAAGGAAATGATGGTTCCCGTTGTGCTCAAGGGCCGGGACGATCCGGCCTACGACGAATGGCTCAGCGATCTTGGAGGAAACGCGCAGCAGGAGGCCCCCGTCATTCCGCCGCCGAACGTTGAAATTGAGGATCTCCCAGAGTGGGGTGCAGGGCTCGTAGGCCTTGACGCCCGCATCCGAAATCAATTCGGGGTTGCGCACGGCGTGTTCGTGGCTTTCGTTGAGAACGATGGCCCATTTTCGCTGGCCGGCCTCTCACGCGGACAGGTAATTACGCACATCGATGGAGAGCAGGTGTTCACGCTGGACGATGCCGTTTCCCGTCTCGATGCAGCGGCCGAGCGGCTTGACACGGATCCGGACTCGGAGCCGGTTCTGCTCCAGGTCCGGCGCGCAGATGGCGCCGTGCTGTTTTTCGAGGTGACACTGTGATCCGGTACCTGACTGCGGGCGAGTCGCACGGAGAAGCCCTGATTGGCATTGTGGAGGGCGTTCCGGCGGGCGTTCCGCTGACTGCACAATACGTGAACGGGCATCTGGCGCGGCGCTGGCTCGGATTCGGGCGGGGAGGCCGCGCAAAGTTTGAAACGGACCTGGTGCACATTTACAGCGGCGTCCGGTTTTCGGAGACCATGGGCAGCCCGATTGCCCTCAGGCTCGACAACGCGGCCTACACGCGGGACCGGTCCTCTTGGCCCGAGGTCATGGCTGTGGAAGGCACGGGCGAAGGCGTGGAGCCAGTCCTGTTGCCGCGGCCCGGGCATGCCGACCTCACGGGAGCCCAGAAGTATGGCTTCGATGACATCCGCCCGGTAATTGACCGCTCCAGTGCCCGTGAAACCGCCATGCGGGTTGCCTGTTGTTCGGTGGCCCGGCGCCTGCTCGCCGAGCTCGGCATTTTTGTTGGTAGCCATGTGGTCCGCATAGGCGAGGTGGGGTACGAAACCGGAAGCCATGGCGAGCCCGGGTGGCGCCCGCTTGTGGACGAGATACTGGGAGATGCGGAGCAGATCAACGACCTGGCCGATCGGTCCGAGGTCCGCATGCTCAGTTCCGAGCTTTCGGCCGCCTGCGTAGAACACATCAAGGCGGTCAAGAAAGAGGGTGATTCGCTCGGCGGTGTCTACGAAGTGGTGGTGACGGGCGTGCCGCCCGGCCTCGGTTCGTATGTGCAGTGGGATCGGCGGCTGGATGGCCAACTGGCACAGGCCATCATGTCCATCCAGGCGCAGAAGGCTGTCGAAATTGGTGATGGCGTGGCGGCGGCATCGGAGCGCGGCTCGCGCGTGCACGATCCCATCCGGGCAGAGCAGTCCGGCCGCTCCGGCTCGACGGGCTCCGGCTCCGGTTCGAAGGGCTCCTCCGGGCGGGTTTTCTCCCGGACGCAGAACCGCGCGGGTGGCATTGAAGGAGGCATGTCCAATGGCATGCCCATCATCGTACGCGGCTACATGAAGCCAATTCCCACGCTGATAAAACCACTCGGTACGGCGCATCTGCTGACCGGTGAGGAGCAGCCAACGCGCTACGAGCGGTCCGATGTGACGAGTGTACCTGCGGGTTCGACGGTCGCGGAAGCAGTCGTGGCGCACGTGTTGGCAAACGCCGTGCTGGAAAAGTTCGGGGGCGATTCGCTCGCGGAGCTTCGTGCCCGTGTCGAGGCGGTTCGGCAGTAGCGTTAATGGTGGGTATTCTGCTTGCGAACCGACCTCGATTTTGGTTTCTTGAAGGAGCAGATCCCGTTGCGTAAACCGGGAGGATTTTTTTCCGGAAGCGATCGCAAATTCTGCATAATTGCTCGTTCTCCAATGGCAGACACAACGACGCTTTTATCCCACCATGAGTCACCACCTGTACCGGCATTACACACCCACCGCGGTGAACGACGGTAGGTCGACAGATGAGATGCCTCTCTGGCATGGAGGTGATGGTCGCAGCTCGCATGCAAACCCGCTCTTTCCCATGTACAATGCCCCCGTCCGAACGCCCAGCGGCGATGGACAGGGGCGTCGTGTCTCTGCTTCTGCGAGAGCCCGCGTTGTACCGGGGGACGGGCAGGCCGTGCGCCGCACGTCCGGCGACGGCCAGAGCGGCCGCCCACAGGACGTGGTACTCAATGTAAATCCCGTCTCGGTGAATCCTCTCTCGCCCCCGGCGCGAAAGGGTTTCTTCGAAGCGTTTTCCTTCGGCCGGTCCAAGGATTCGGCCCCCCGCGGCAAAGGCTCCAGGGCTGGCACTGACCGGGTGACGAGCGTTGGACCGACTGACGAAACGGGCACACGGCGTACCGACACCTGGAAGCTCGTCGCGATCGTCTTTGTCTTCTTCATCTGGATTGGTACGGCGAGCACGCTTCTTTTCCTGTACATGGATCAGTACCTGTTTCCGTGACTCCGGTCAGGCCTTACTTCACGATGATGCCCGCCGTGTGCGCGCCAATGCGCACAAAGTAAAGTCCGGGCGAGAGTGCGCTCTCCGGCAGGATTTCTCCCGACAGCCCTTTTCCCGTTTGCCGAAGTGCTGCGCGCAGCACCTTCCGGCCCAGCGCATCATAGACCATGGCCTCGGGCTCTACGGGGCCTGTACCGGTGCGGCCAGTTCTGGTGCGGCCCGCATGCGCCGCGCCCCGTTCGTCGTGAAGCCGAACAGAAAGCGCATTGCTTTGCGACATTTGCCAGGGGTTGGGCCACAGCTCGAGCACCGGACCCGTGACGGGGAGCGCCTTCTCAGGCGACGAACTTCCGTTTCCGTCCGTGTGCGTTGCCGTGAACCCCTCGCCGTAGGCGATCTTCTTGAGGCCGCGTTCATTCACCATGACGACACGCAGCACCTCGCCCGGTGGCAGCGCGATATCGCCCGCTGGAATTTCATCGCCCGGCCAGCGCACATCGACCCGCGTTTCGGCCTGTCTGCCGGGCTCGGGTATCCACTCTACCTGCAACGCGCGCAGGGGCTCGGCGGTGGTAACGACGGGGTTGTCTGAATACACAATGAGGCTGCGGGTTGCCGGGCCCGGGGGTGCGGTATCGGGGGGGACGGGCACGGGGAGACTGACGTCGTCAGGCCACGCATTGTTCATGACCGCCTGTGTGGCGACCGTGATGTCGCGGATGTCAATGGCGCCATCGCCCACCGGGAAAGGAAAAAGGTCGAATCGATCCAGGTCGAGACCTGTAAGACCGAGCGCCATGTCTACGCCGCGGACAATGTCCGCGACGTCAACAGCGCCGTCCTGGTCCGTATCGCCCCGCCCACCGGTTCCTGTGCCGTGAACGAGGAGTGTGTCGGGGGAGGACGGGGCGGAATGGAACAGGATGAGCTCGGCGGTGATGAAGCCGAAGCGGGTCGGTGAGGGCTGGAACGCAATGGCAATGCCCGCGGAATCGGCCGGGCTGACAGTAAATGACGTGGGCAGTGGCTCGCCCGCTCCGCCCGATCCGTCGGGCACGTGCAGTGTGAACAGATCGTGGGAGAGGCGGAGGCTGTCGACGGTGAGCGGGCTGCCGGCTGAACCGGTATCGCTGCCCGAGCCCGCATGGTCGCTGCTGTCGCGGTTGCGCACATAGACGGTCACCACGCCTGTACTTCCCGTGGGCGTGGGTGCAAGCGTGGTACGGGCTGGTGCGCCATTGCCTGTCAACTCCGAGCCCCCATCATCACCCAGACTGAAGTGTGCTGTCGCTGCGACGAAACGCGCCAGAAACACGCGTTCTCCCTCCGGCAGCAGGATGTCATGGCCATCGGGCGCGGCGGCCGATGCAATGACATCGGTCAGCGTGACGCGCACGCTGTCCGTCGACGCGGGAGGCGCAGCGCCAAACGTGAGCGTAACAAGACCCGGGTGGAGGCCCGCCTGCAGGGCCGCGCCCGAGGACGGGCTGCGGGGGGTCACAAGGACGCGGAACGTCTGCGGGGCCGGCGTGCTCGTATGGATGGCCCACAGGGTGCTGTCGGCAAGGGCGGGGCCGGGCGAAATGCCGGCATCGCTGAGCCAGGACCTGTCCCAGGTGACATCAAACTGCAGACCAGCCAGGGAATCGGGTCCCGGAAAGGACAGGTCAAGCGGCACCTGGACGGCAGGCTCATTCGGCGCGGACGTGTCGTCGGCAAGTACGCCGATGTCCTGCCCCGCTACGGAAAAACCGAGCGCTCCCGTTACGAGCGACAGGTCGGCGCTTCCCGTGACGCGCACGTCATCCAGGCGCAGGTTCGAGCCGCCGCTGTTGCCTCCAAGCGCATCCCAGACCACATAGATCGGACCACCGAGGAGCGAATCGGGAATGGAAAGGGAGAGCGCCGACCAGCTGCTCGTTGCAGCAGGAAGTGCGTCACCGGGCGGGGCGAGCGTTGCAAACGGACCCTGGATCGATGCGCCGACGTGCACCGACAGGCTGTCCTGCTCATACGTGCCCGTGCGGCGGGCCAGCCATGAGAGCGTGGCGCTGGTTGCGATTTCAAGGCGAACGGGCCCCATGACGGTGCGCGCGGGCGTCGTTCCCGTGTGCGACAGGTTGAATGCGCCGCTTCCGCTTGAAGACGAGCCGTCGTCGACGCTCCACCCGGGTCCGATCTCGGCAATCGTGGGGGGGATGGCGCCCCCCGAGGCATCGAACAACTCCTCAAAAAATGTAACTTGTGCGGTTACATTTATTATGGCGCCCTGAAAGAGGGCAAGAACAAATATCAATGTGCGCATGGCTGACCTCCACATGATCCACTTCACAGTTCCAAATGACAGGGACCATATGGACACGCGGAATTGGCCCGCGTAACCTCCTCGTGCGGGCTCAGCCTGTTTTTGCGTCAGTCCCGAAAGACGAAAATGCCGGAGAAGGTGCGCCGGTGAATGACAAGCAGTGCGGCGACGAGCATGGCGGCAAATATGCCCAGACTCGCCCCGGTGGCGTCGATGAGGGCGTGGTAGGCTATGATATTGACGGCAATGGGGGCCAACAGAATAGTGCCCAAGGGCGCTGTTGGCCGGTAAACGAGTAGCAGTGCGCCCAGTAATTCAATGGCTTTGACAATATATATATATCCCGAATCCATCAGGATGTCCATGAACGGCGGCACTTCGGCGACAGGCAAAAAGGCGAAGAATCCGTTAAGGCTTCCGACGAGGAAGATCGCGGCTGCAATGAGGCGGACACCCCGCTGCCACACAGGTTCTCGACTCGGCGCGGGGCGGGTCATGTTGGATGGTGTTTCGGGAGATGCCATGCGTGTGCCCGTCGGATGGTGAGAGGAGTCATGAACGGCCGAAAACGGCTGTGGCGCGGGCGGCCCCG
>PCUY01000071.1:12259-13356 GCA_002787815.1 Bacteroidetes bacterium CG12_big_fil_rev_8_21_14_0_65_60_17
AGTTCCGGCCGCGAGCGCCCGGGCCGCCCTGTGCACGGCGTGTGGCCATGCGGAGGGTAAGCAGCCGATGGATACCCGTGATTTCAAGCTGCTCCTGCGTGAGGATCTGCTCGACGGCCGCGCGGTGTGCCTGCCCGTGGACCTCCATGGCCGCCCTGATTTCCTCGGCCGATGCACCCGCTTCCCGAAGCGCACGCACTTCTTCACGAAACGCATCGCGTGCCGCCTCGAGTTCGTCGAGCGCTGCCAGTTGGTCGGCTGTCAGGTTCAGCGCTTCGGCACGCGCGGTCTCGACGGCTGCCCGGCGCGCTTCCCGATCGGCTTGGCGGGCCTCCCGCTCCGCTTCGGTCGTCGCCTTCAGCTCTTCAAGCGTGGCTGCCTGCTCTGCCGTAAGTACACCAATGACAGCCGCGTGCATCTCCTTGCGAAGCGCGCTGAGGGCTTCGCGGAATGCATCCCGATCCGCTGCTGGTCCGGGGCCCGCGGTGCGGAAGTCGTCCCGCAGCGTCTGGAACCGGGCACGGTAATCCTCGCGGATGGCGGCAATGGCTTCTTCTTGCTCTGCCGTCAGGTCGAGCTGGGCAAGCGCATCTACCCGTTCACCCTGCATTCCGGGACGCATGCCACGCTGGCCGGCTCCAGGGCGCATGCCGCGCGGACTGCGGTCGGGTCCCGGACGGAACGCACGCCCGCCGTTGGCCTGCCGGTTCGCCGCCAGGCGCTCCAGCTGCTCGAGGAGGCGTTCGCGCTGCTCCTCCGTCATGGTCGCGTGAAGCTCTGCCGCCAGCGCCCAGAGCGCGCCGGGGTCGCGCAACGATCCGTCCGGATTCACGCTCTGTGCGCCGGAGCGCTCTGCCAGGGCAGCCAGTTCCGTACTGGAAACGCCGAGATCCGAGGAGAGAAGGGTAAATGCGGCGTTGTCTGTGTCTGTGCTGTTCTCAATGGCGCTGCTCGAATCGCACGCGGTGATCAGCATGGCCATTCCAATAAATAAAGTGATGGTTTTCATGGTCGTGTCTCCGGTTTGTTGGGTATTTACCCTCATATTCGCCCACCCCCCCGGAGAAGTTGTCACGAGAGTGTCACATGTTGATTTC
>PCUY01000071.1:13382-31455 GCA_002787815.1 Bacteroidetes bacterium CG12_big_fil_rev_8_21_14_0_65_60_17
GCATCGTAAACTTGCGACGCATTCAAACTCCCATTGCCATGAAACGCATATTGCCTGGCATTTTAGCTGCCAGACCTGCAGTCACGTATCGTACCGCCTCCGTTCCTTTCGTTACGGTTCTGATGGCGCTGTTGATGATCATCGTCGGATGCGGTGATGGATCGACGGGCGGCGCATCTACCGTGGATAATCTGGGAGGCATGGTGCAGGTCGACGGATCGAGCACCGTGTACCCGCTCACCGAGGCGATGGCCGAGGAATTCATGAAGGTGAATCCGCGCGTGCGCGTCACGGTCGGCGTAAGCGGCACGGGCGGAGGATTTTCGAAATTCGTTCGCGGCGAGACCGACATCAACGATGCATCCCGTCCCATCAAGCCGAGCGAAGCGGCGCTCGCGGCTGAGAACGGCATCGAGTACGTCGAACTTCCGGTTGCCTATGACGGCCTGGCCGTGATTGTGAGTCCGCAGAACGACTGGACCGAGTGCCTTACGGTCAACGAACTCAATGAGGTCTGGAAGGCGGGCAGTAAAGTGGATAACTGGAGCCAGGTCCGCGCGGGTTTCCCCGACCGGGAGCTGCGCCTCTACGGCGCGGGCACCGACAGCGGCACATACGATTACTTTACGGCCGCCATTACGGGTGAGGAAGGGGCGAGCCGGGGTGACTTTACGGCGAGTGAAGACGATAACGTGCTCGTGCAGGGCATTGCCGGCGACGCCAATGGACTCGGGTTCATTCCCTACGCCTATTACGCCGAGAACATGGACAAGCTGAAGCTGCTCGGCATTGACGATGAAAATCCGGAAAACGGTGACGGCTGCATCCAGCCGGGTGCGGAAACGGTCCAGAACGGTACGTACCAGCCGCTGGCGCGACCCGAGTTCATCTACGTGAATATGAAAGCGCTTGACCGCCCGGAGGTCATGGCATTCGTCGAGTTCTACATGAACAACGCGACGGTATTGGCACCGGAGGTTGGATATGTAGGCCTTTCGGATGAGGCCTACCGTCTGGGCGTGGAACGTTCGAAGGCCCGCGTGTCGGGCAGCGTGTTCGAGGGCGAGGGTAGCCAGATCGGCGTGCGGCTGGAGGATCTGCTCAAGCTGGGGCAGTGACATGAGTCGGACGCCGCTGCGATCGCTGCAGACGAACGTATACAACAGCCCGAAGGAGCGCGTCGTACAGTTTGTATTGGGGGCGTGCGCCGTGGCTACCGTGCTGACCCTCTTCGGGATTGCGTTCGTGCTTCTCGGCGAAAGCTTCCAGTTTTTCAGCAATGTGAATGTGCTGGATTTCCTGACGGACACCGAGTGGACGCCGCAGTTCGTTGAGAAGCATTACGGAATCTGGCCGCTGCTTTCGGGAACGCTCCTGGTGACGCTGATTGCGGCGTTTGTGTCGGTGCCGATCGGTGTGGCGAGTGCCGTCTATATCGCCGAGTATGCGCCCGCTTCGGCACGGCGCGTGCTGAAGCCCGGACTGGAGCTGCTCGCGGGCGTCCCCACCGTGGTCTACGGCTACTTCGCGCTCACCTTCGTGACACCCCTTTTGCAGCGATTCATTCCGGATCTGCAGATATTCAACGCGCTCAGCGCCGGTATCGTGGTCGGCATCATGATCATTCCCATGATCGCAAGTCTGAGTGAAGATGCACTCCGTGCCGTGCCGCGCAGCCTGGCCTTCGGGGGCTACGCGCTTGGCGCCACGAAACTGGAGGTGGTCACCAAAATCATGGTTCCGTCGGCGCTCTCGGGCATCATCGCGAGCTTCATTCTTGGACTGAGCCGGGCCATCGGGGAGACGATGATTGTGACGCTGGCGGCCGGCGCGACGCCGCGCCTCACAGCTAACCCCATGGAAAGCATCCAGACCATGACCGCCTACATCGTGCAGGTCAGTCTCGGCGACACGCCGGCCGGCTCCATTGCCTATCAGAGCCTCTTCGCAGTTGGCCTCATGCTGTTCCTGATCACGCTCGGGCTCAACGTCGTGGCCAACAAGGTCATCCGCCGGTACAAGGAAAACTATTGATATGGTAGATGCGACGCCCAAAGCCAGGACCGAGGTCCGGGATCGGAATTTCGATCCGCGCCTGCCGCAGCGACGGCGCAAGGCCCTCATTGTACGGGGACTTTTTTTCATGGCGACCGTGTTCGGGCTGCTGGTCCTCATGGTCCTGATGATTGACGTCGTGGCCAAGGGCTTCTCGTGGCTGGACTGGGGTTTTGTTTCGAACTTTCCGTCGCGCAACCCGGAAGAAGCCGGCATAAAGAGCGCGATCGTGGGGAGTCTCTGGATGATGGGTCTGACGGCGCTTTTCGCCGTGCCCGTGAGCGTGGGCGCGGCCGTGTATCTGACCGAGTATGCCAATCGCGGCTGGTTCTACAATCTCATTCAACTCAACATTGCCAATCTGGCGGGCGTACCGTCCGTGCTTTACGGTATTCTGGGGCTCGGCCTTTTCGTGCGGTTCATGGCGCTGGAGCGCAGCATTTTGGCGGGTGCGCTCACCATGACACTGCTCATCATGCCCATCCTGATCATTTCGGCGCAGGAGGCGCTCAAGGCCGTGCCGCAGGGCATCCGCGAAAGCGCCTATGCGCTGGGGGCCACGCGCAGCCAGGTCATCTGGAGTCATCTGCTGCCTATTGCAGCACCGGGCATCATGACGGGGATCATTCTGTCGCTGAGCCGCGCCGTTGGTGAGACGGCACCCCTCATCATGATCGGAGCGTTGACATTCATCGCCTTTCTGCCGGAGAGCGTGATGGATCCGTTTACCGTGCTGCCCATCCAGATTTTCAACTGGACATCGCGCCCCCAGGCCGACTTCCAGGAAATTGCGGCGGCAGCCATCGTCATCCTCATGATTTTCCTGTTCCTGATGAATCTGAGTGCGATCTCGCTTCGCAACCACTTTGAACGCAACCGGCCCTATTGATATGGAGACACCTCCCGACACGGATGTTTCAGCGAAACTGGCGGCCCGCGACCTGCACTTCTGGTACGGGACCACGCATGCACTGAAAGGCATTTCGCTGTCCATGAAGCCGAACCTGGTGACGGCATTCATTGGTCCGTCCGGCTGTGGCAAGAGCACACTGCTGCGCTGTTTCAACCGCATGAATGAACTCATTCCCGATACGCAGTGGGAGGGCGACCTGTTGCTCGACGGTGAGGACATCCGCTCGGCCGATCCCATCATGCTGCGCAGGCGCGTGGGCATGGTGTTCCAGAAGCCGAATCCGTTCCCCAAATCGATCGAAGAGAACATTGCATGGGGCGCGCGTATAAACGGTTATAAAGGTAATATGCCGGAGCTCGTGGAGCGCTGCCTGCGGCAGGCGGCTCTCTGGGACGAGGTCAAGGACCGACTGAAGGATAACGCCTACGAACTCTCGGGTGGCCAGCAGCAGCGGCTGTGCATTGCGCGGGCGCTCGCGGCTGAACCCGATGTGTTGTTGATGGACGAACCCGCGAGCGCCCTCGACCCGCTGGCCACCGGCAAGCTCGAAGAAACCATCATTGAACTCAAGGACGCCTACACGATTGTGATTGTGACCCACAACATGCAGCAGGCATCGCGCATAAGCGACGAGACGGCGTTCTTCTATCTGGGCGAGTTGGTTGAATTCGACGACACGGAAGTGATATTCACACGACCGGAGAACAAGCGCACGGAAGATTACATTACCGGTCGGTTCGGATGAGCGAAAAACACTGGAAGGAACCCGAAATGCCAATCCATCGCAATCTGGACAATGACATGGAACTGCTCAGGAGTCGTCTCCTGGACATGTTCGACTTGGTCGACGAGCAGGTGGCAGGCGCCCTGAATGCCCTGCTGGAAAAAAACGATGACCTTGCCGAACAGGTTCGGCGTCGCGACGACGAGGTAGATGCGCTCGAACTCGAGGTCGACAGGCAGGCCGAGCGTATTCTTGCGCTCTACCAGCCTGTGGCGAGCGAACTCCGTTTTTTGATTGTGGCGGTGAAGGTGAACACCGATCTGGAGCGGATTGGCGACCACTGCAAGAATATTGCCAAGAAAACAATGGATATCCGTGCGCATTCGGGTGCGCTGGCCGTGACGCGGTTCGATGACATGGGAGATGCGGCGCGCAAGATGTTGCGCGACGTGCAGGATGCCTTCACCAACCGCGATCGCCGTCTTGCCGAGCGCGTCATGCGGCAGGACAGCGCTGTTGACCGCATCCACAAGGAGAATTTCAAGGCGCTGATCGCGCTTGGGCGCGAGAATCCGGAGTCGATTGAGAGTGTTGCGCACGCCATCTCCGTGTCGAAGGCCATCGAACGTATTTCCGACCACGCCAAGAATGTCGCCCAGAGCGTCATCTTCCTCGTCGAGGCCGTCGATGTCCGCCACCCCGGCGTGCAAGGAGAGTAGAGTGACCTCGGCCCGTCCCGTCCATTTTGGATCGGTCTGCAGCAACATCCGTGTCTACGGGTTCTGGTTCACCATGCAACCGTATATTCTGGTATGGACTCACGAACACTTCCAGCCGATGCTGGCCAAAAGACCTACGCACTGATTGGTGCGGCGGGATTTGTGGCGCCGCGCCACATGAAAGCCATCCGGGATACGGGAGGTCGGCTGGTGGCCGCGCTCGACCCGCACGATTCGGTGGGCGTGCTCGATTCATTCGGCTACGACATTGCGTTTTTTACCGAATTCGAGCGCTTCGATCGACACATTGAGAAGCTCCGCCGGGAGGCGGGGGGGCGCGCGTCCGGTGGCGAAGGGCGCGGAGGTGGAGTGGATTTCGTGAGCATCGCATCTCCCAATTACCTGCACGATGCCCATATCCGGTTTGCGCTGCGCGTGGGAGCCAATGCCATCTGCGAGAAGCCGCTCGTCCTGAATCCGTGGAATGTGGATGCGCTGGCCGAGGTGGAGCGCGAGACGGGTGGCCGGATTTTCAATGTGTTGCAGCTGAGGCTGCATCCGGCGGTCGTGGCGCTGCGCGAGCGCGTGCGGGGTGAAGCGGACAAGGATGGTGTCGGCGCGGGCGGGCGGCACCGCGTCAAACTGACCTACATTACGTCGCGCGGACAGTGGTATTTCCACTCATGGAAGGGGGTAGAGGCCAAATCCGGTGGCGTGGCGACGAACATCGGCGTCCATTTTTTCGATATGCTGCTGTGGATTTTCGGGCCGGTCCGGGGCGGCGTGCCCGGCGCGGGTGAATCGCGGGGTGGGAGCGGCGTCCAGGTGCTGGACTGCAGCGAACGGCACATCAGCGGAACGCTCGAACTGGAGCGCGCCGACGTGGAATGGCTTCTTTCGGTAGATGCGGCGGACCTGCCGGATGAGGCGCGTGCGGCGGATATGCCGACGTGGAGACGTCTTGAGCTGGACGGGGAGGCTTTCGAGTTCAGCGGCGGATTCACCGATCTGCATACCCGCGTCTACGAAGACATCCTGGCAGGTGGCGGATTCGGGCTCGCTGACGCTCGCCCGGCCATCGACCTCGTGCATGCGCTGCGTTGATGCACAGAGTGCGCGTCAGATGTTCATGGGAATGTCGTAGGCGACCTTTGTGGCTTCCATGATGGCTTCCGAGAGCGTCGGATGCGGATGGATGGAGTCCATGATTTCGTGCGCCGTGGTTTCGAGCGTACGGGCCACGACAGCCTCGGCAATCAGCTCCGTGGCGTCATACCCGATGATGTGGCAGCCGAGGAATTCGCCGTACTTCGCATCGAAAATCACTTTCACGAATCCCTGCGGGTGGCCGGCAGCGGCGGCTTTGCCGCTCGCCGTGAACGGGAATTTGCCGACCTTCAGGTCGTAGCCTTCTTCCTTGGCCTTTTCTTCGGTGAGCCCCACGCTGGCAATCTGCGGCTGGCAATATGTACAGCCCGGAATGTTGCTTTTGTCGAGGGCGTGGACGTCTTCTCCCGCGATATGCTCAATGCAGATGATGCCCTCGTGCGATGCCTTGTGCGCAAGCCAGGGTGGGCCGGCCACGTCGCCAATGGCGTAGATGCCCTGGACGTTTGTCTGTCCGTATCCATCGACCTTGACCGAGCCCTTGTTCGTTTCCACGCCAATGGCCTCGAGGCCGAGGCTCTCGATATTGCCAACGACGCCAACGGCCGAGAGAACCTGGTCACACTCAATGACTTCTTCGCCTGTTTTGGTCTTGATGGTGGCCTTGAGCACCTTGCCCGAAGTATTGACTTTTTCGACCGATGCGTTGGTCATGATCTTGATGCCGGACTTCTTGAATGCCTTGGCGAGTTCGCGCGAGACGTCCTTGTCTTCGACGGGCACAATACGGTCCAAGAGTTCCACGATCGTGACATCTGTGCCCATATTGTGATAGAAATAGGCAAATTCGACGCCGATGGCTCCGGCGCCCACGACCACGAGGCGGTTCGGACGCTCTTTCTGGAGCATGGCGCCGGTCGAGGAGACGATGTTCTTCTCGTCGATGGGCAGGGAAGGCAGTTCGCGCGGGCGGGCGCCCGTGGCAATGATGATGTTCTTCGCCTTGAGCGTAGCTTTCTTGCCCTGCTTCTTGCCGTCCATGTCTTCGGAGGGCGCCACTTCTACCGTATCCTTTGCCGAAAGCTTGGCTGCTCCCATGTAGACGTCGATCTTGTTTTTCTTCATGAGGAAACCGACGCCCTTGTTCATTTTGTCGGCGACCGCGCGGCTGCGGTCAATGACCTTTCCGAAATCGGCTGTGACACTGTCGCCACCGGTCAGCCCATAGTCGGCCGCGTGCTTCATGGTTTCCATGATCTCGGCGCTTTTGAGGAGCGCCTTCGTAGGAATGCATCCGATGTTGAGGCACACGCCCCCGAGCTTGTTCTTTTCCACGATGGCGGTCTTGAGACCGAGTTGGGAAGAGCGGATGGCGGTCTCGTAGCCCCCGGGGCCTGAACCGATTACAACGACGTCGTAGGAAGATGCAGCCATGATGCGGAATTGTTTCGGATGAATGACCAGACAAGGCGGTCAGAAGAACAGACAGAGCCACAAGATACGGTTTCGCCACGTGTGGGTGCGGGGCGCGGCCGTTGAAACCGGGTGAAAAAACGGCTCGTCCCGCGTGGGTCAGTCGCGGGCGAAGCGCGTCTCGATGTCCGTGAGCTTGGCGATGCGCGCCGCGTGGCGACCGCCCTCGAAATCGGTCGTCAGGAACACATCCACGATCCGCTTGACGACTTCAATGCCGAGGGTGCGGCTGCCGAGTGTGAGGACGTTCGCATTGTTGTGGGCGCGTGCGTTCCAGGCCGTGAATTCGTTGTAGGCACAGGCGGCGCGAATGCCGGGGACTTTGTTGCAGACCATGGCCGAACCGATGCCGGCGCCATCGATCATGATACCGAGTCGTGTCCGGCCGCTGCTCACCATGCGGGCCACGCCGTAGGCAAAATCCGGGTAATCGCAGCTGGTCGGGGCATCCGTTCCCACATCCAGGACATGGTACCCGGCCTTTTCGAGTACCGGGATGAGTTCGGTTTTCATGGCATACCCACCGTGATCGGAGCCGATGGCCAGCGACTTCGGGGGCGCCGCGTGGTCCGCATGGGCGGACGGCGCGAGGTCCGGCGTGCCACGCTGCAGCGCAAGGCCGCCCGCGCGGGCAGCGTCGGCGGCGAGCGGCGTGACAAGTGCATTCGGCGCAATCGTCATGGTGCGCAGACCGCGTCGCAGGGCGTCCCGGATGTGTGCCTCAGATATGACGGTTTTACCGGCCATGCATCAAGCTACTGAACGGGGGGCGTGTGTGCAATTACGGGGGCGGCATGGGCTGGCGGGCTACCTCGGCAGCAACCAGTCGAGGGGGTTGACGGGCACGGCGTTCTCGAAAATCCCGAAGAAGAGGGCGCTTCCACGAGGCTCGGCCGTGGTACCGGCGCGGCCAATGAGGTCGCCCTCGGCGACCTGGTCACCGGTGGCCACATAGACGAGGGAAAAGTTGCCGTAGACGGTATGAAAGTCGCCGTGCTCCATAATGATATAAGAGCCGATGTCAGGCATCTGGTCGACGGTAGATACGACGCCCCCGGCAGCGGCGCGCACGCCAGCCGAGGCCGTGGTGGCGATCAGGATACCGGGATTGGGCGTGCGCGTGCCGTAGACCGGGTCGATGCGCTCGCCGAAGGGCTCCACGACGGCGCCGTCGGTCGGCCAGGACAGAACGCCGCGGCCCGCCGCGAAGTCGCCCGTCGCCACACGTGGCGACGGGCGCCCCGGCGCGGCGGGCCGCGCTTCGGCCGATGCCATGAGCGCTACGATCCGGTCGCTCAGTTCCCTCGCCATCGTGCGCTTGTTTTCCAGTTCATTGGACAGGTCAACCTGCAGAGCGCGCAGGCGCGTCACCTCTTGGCTTCGCTCGTTCCGGAGCTGGGCGAGCGTCTCCCGTTCGCGGCTGGCTGTATCGAGCAGGAGCTGCGTATCTACCAGTCTTTTTTCGCGCTCCGAGCGCCGCTCGGAAAGCGTCGCGGTGGCGGCAGCCAGGTCGGCCAACCGGGCGCGCCGCTCGTTTGAAAAGCGGCGCAGATACCCGATCCGGACGAGCATCTGGTTGATGGATTCGGCGGCCAGGATGAGAGCCACGTCGTGTTGTCGCCCGTATTTGTAGGCGTGCGTGGCGCGCTTGCGGTAGTCTTCCTCGAGCGCGGTCACCTCATGCTGGAGCGTATCGATGAGGGCGGTCAGCGAGTCGGTTTCGGCGCGGAGTTCACTGGTGCGGCGATCGTAGAGAGCGACCAGTTCCTCGCGAAGTGCAATCTGGCGCTCAAGATCATTCAGTTGGGAGGCCGAGGTTCTTTCCTGCTGGCGTGTTTCCCGGAGTCGGGCTTCATCCTCGGCAATCTGCTCCTGGAGTTGCTGGAGCCGCGTCTGCGTTTCGCGGACCACCGTTTCCTGGGCAACAGCAACCGTCAGCGGCGCGAGCAGGACGCAGAGGAGGAGCGCCGCGGGTGCGCCCCGTCGCAGCATGGCGGGCACAATGAGCCAGCGGGCGCGCGTGCCGCTGCGCCGCACCGAAGAAATGGAAAGGCGGGCGAGGGACATCAGTCTATTGCACACGGATGGATCTCATACCTATTCGATGTCAAAGCGCTCCTTTATGTTCTCGGCACCGAGATCGAAGGACAGGCGGTCGGGCTGCGTGTTGAACCGGCTCAGGGACATGAGAATGCGCGTGTCCTCAAGTGGCTGGCTCACGCTCACGCGGCGGGGAACGAGATAGCCTCCCATTTCCGCAAACGCCGCATACCACCGCTGCTCCCGGATGCGGCCGTCACTGTTCCTGTATTCGGCATATACCACGCGCCAGCGCGCCGGGTCCACGAGCAGCCGCTCGGATCCGTCCTTGCGGCTCAACTCGTAATGAAGGCTGTCGGCGCGGAGAGACCAGGCGGCCGGGTCGAGCGTGCCGCCATCGCGACCGGCGCCGTCGCCGACCGCGGAGCCGCCGGGCCGGATGAAGCCCGTGGCAAGCGCCACGAGATCCGTGCCGGCCACGGCCACCGGTAGCACTGCCTCGATGGAGGTTGGCGTACCCACAATGAGGGTTTTTTCAATCCGGTCCCAGACGTAGGCCGAATCGGGCGTAATAAGCACGCGGGCGCCTTCAATGCCGAGGGGAAAGCGGACCCGGACAAGCATGGAATCGGCCCGCCGCCAGGCTATGCGGGCCGTAAACCGCCCCGATTCTTCGGGAGATGCGACGTGAACGCTCGCCTCGGCAGCTATCTCCTGGAATTCGGCTGGCATATCGGGAAGCCGCGAAAGGACCTCCTCGAGCGTATGGTCGGGATAGCCCGCGGGCATGCGGGCCGTACCGTCATCGGCCGGGAGCGATGCGCCGGGAGGAGAGAGCGAGCGGCAGCCACCGATGAGGCCGGAAAAGATCACCGCGGCCGCCAGTGTCAACATGTGGCGGCTCATTGCGGATTGTCCAGGCCGGCCAGCAGATCCTTAAGGGGAGTCGTCCAGGGGTCGTCGGGCCGGCTGCGCGCAATAGCGGCCTCGACCAGCTCCCGGGCGCGTGCGGCGTGGCCCAGCTCTACAAGAGCAGGTGCGGTTGCGAGTGTCAGCGGGCCGTGGAAAGGATAGAGCAGCAGGCCATTCTCGCCGAAATCTGCCGCCTCCCGGTAGCGCCCGGCGTCAAAAAAGCCGCGTACGCCTTCTACCCAGAGGTCGATTTGCCGGGGATCCTGTTCGACGATATCGCGGATTTCTTCAGGCAATCTACCGGCTGCGGCTGGTTTCGCGCCATTGGAGTCTGTATCCGGTCCAGCGCCGGCCGGAAACTCACGGTCTTCGGCCAGCGTCGCGAGCGCAGCCTCGGCCTCCGGATCTGGAAGCGCACGCTCCCACAGCTCGGCTGCGCGCGTGGCATTTCCCAGCCGCATATGGGCGCGGGCCAGGCGCACTTCGACCGGGTCTGACGAGAGCAACCGCTCCAGCACGGGCACGAGCGCCTCGGTACGCCCCGCCTTCTCGAGCACGTCGGCGCGCAGTCGAAGCAGCCCCGTGTGCCGCGGGAAACGTCTCTCCAGCTCGGCATCGAGCGCAAGGGCGCGCTGCAACTGATCGAGCCGCTGAAGCAGAAGCAGGTGTCGCTGCCAGACGGAAGCCATGTCGGGCGCCCGGGTCAGAAGCCGCGAAGAGGCATCCAGGGCATCGGTCATGTTTCCAGCCTGCAGTGCGATATCACGCCACGCCGTGAGGACGGGTACCGACGAGGAGTCGAGGGCAACCGCCTGGCCAATGTAGAAAAGGCCCGCCCCCGGGTCGCCAGCCGCCACCTGGGCGTCGGCCATTCCCGTCAGCAAGGCCGGGTGTTCCGGGTTGATGCGGAGCGCTTCCTGGTATACTACCACGGCGTCATTGTAACGGGCCACCCGCATGTGGGTAAGCGCACGCACCATGGAGCGCTTGGCGTGCAGCGCGCGGTCCTCGGCGTTCTGGGCCAGTGCGGCTTCGGGGCGGCCCGGGACGGCCAGGGCCAGTAGGCAGCAGGCCATGATTACGGACCAACCCTTCGACATGGGGGACATGGTGTTCATAGGGATATGTCAACCGGCTCCGGATAGGCAGGTTTCGTATACTGGAAGCACACCGGAAACCACCTCCACCACGTACATGGGACAGCACGACGTCAGGAAGCCTGTCGAAGCCGCCGAAGTCCGCCGCTTCACCCGGCAGATCATGGATGACATGCGGGCCATGGAATTCATGCTGACCGAGGGCATGTTCGAGTCGGGTATTCACCGTGTAGGCGCCGAACAGGAGCTGTTTCTGATAGACAAGCGGCATCATCCGGCCGCGCTGGCCGAGAAGGTTCTTGCGCTGTCCGACAACCCCCGCCTCGTGAACGAACTGACGCGGTTCAATCTCGAAATCAACATGGATCCGCTTGAGTTCGAGGGGACGTGTTTCTCGGACATGGAACGGAATCTGAATGTGTTGCTTGCCGAAACGCGGGCACTGGCTGAGCAGGTGGGTGCCGACATTGCCATGGCCGGCATTCTGCCGACCATACACGCCTGGGATCTGCGCATTGAAAACATGGTCGACAAGCCGCGCTACCACGCGTTGAACGACACCATCATGGCGCTCAAGGGAGGCACCGCCCAGTACCATATACGCGGTACGGATGAGCTCTTTTTCCACCACGACAATATCATGATGGAAGGGTGCAATACCAGTTTCCAGGTGCATTTCCAGGTATCGCCCGAGGACTTCGCCCATTGTTACAACATTGCGCAGTTGGTGACCGCGCCGGTGCTCGCCGCATCTACCAACAGCCCGGTGCTCTTCGGCAAACGGCTCTGGCGGGAGACGCGGATAGCGCTGTTCCAGCAGGCGGTCGATACCCGCTCGAGTAACCTGTACCTGCGCGAAATGAGTCCGCGTGTGCATTTTGGATCGGACTGGGTGGACGAATCGGTGCTGGAAATTTTCCGGGAGGACATTGCGCGATTTCGGATCATCATGACGAGCGAGCACGAGGATCCGTTCGAGGCCATCCGTGAAGGCCGGATTCCGAAGCTCGGTGCGCTGCAACTGCATAACGGGACGGTCTACCGGTGGAACCGGGCCTGCTACGGAATAAGTGGCGACAAGGCGCACCTCAGGATCGAGAACCGGCTGCTTCCGTCCGGGCCGACACCGGTCGATGAAGTGGCCAATGCGGCCTTCTGGATTGGTCTCCTGGTGGGGCTCAAGCGCCAGCATGCCGACATTCGGCCGCTGCTCGATTTCGATGAGGCGAAGAGCAATTTCATTGCGGCGGCCCGGCAGGGGCTGGCGTCCGAGATCAACTGGATCGACGGGCGGCGCTGGCCGGTCGTGGATCTGATTGTGGACCGCCTGGTGGACGTGGCGCGTGACGGGCTCGAGGAGAGTGGCATTTCGCAGGCCGACATTGACAAATACATTGGCATTGTGCACGAGCGGGTCGCCGCGCGCAACACGGGTTCGCAGTGGCAGCTGCTCTCGCTCGCCCGGATGAAGCGTGAAGGATCGACCAGGGCCGAGCGGCTCGATGCGCTCGTCGCGAGCATGGTGGCGCTTCAGAAGGAGGGCCGACCGGGGCATACCTGGGAACTGGCGGGGCTTCTCCGGCCTCCGAGGCGCAGCATCCAGGGCACGCGCGTCGAGCATTTCATGTCGACCGACCTGTTCACGGTCCGGCAGGACGAACTGGTGGATTTCGTGGCGGTACTCATGAACTGGCAGCGCATACGGCACGTGCTCGTGGAGGACGATCAGCACCGGCTCGTGGGGATTGTGACGAACCATTCGCTGCTCCGGGCGCTCGCCGAGAACAAGGCGGCTGGTGTGACGGAGGATATTCCGGTTTCCGAGATCATGAAGCGGGACCCCATCTCGGTCACTCCAGAGACAGCAACCATCGATGCCATCCGTCTCATGCGTGAGCGCAAAGTCGGGGCGCTTCCCGTCGTGCATCAGGGGCAGCTCGTAGGCATCATCACCGAGACGGATTTCAACCGCTTGGCGGCGCAGTTCTTCGAGGACGATGAGGCGGCGGACTGAGCCTCGTCAGAAAGCCCACCGCAGTCCGACGAGTCCGATGGCGCCTTCGCCAACGTCTTCGCCGTCCGTGGTCATGTTGATTTCGGCGCCTGCGGCGGCCGTCATGGCGAGCGGGGTGCCCGGCAGGTCAAACCGGAGGCGGATGGTCGGCTGAAGGACAGTGATCTGCGTGGAGCCACGCGTCGCGCGGTCTCGCCAGTCAATATCCAGGTACCAGAGGTCGACGCGAAGGCCGGCATGCAGGCCAGCCACGCCGAGGAGTCCGCCGGCCATGCCGGGTCCGCCGGAGCGCCAGATGCCTGCGCCCAGGCCCGGCCCGCCGCCGCGTTCGTTGTCGTGCTTTCCGAAGTTGCCGCGGCGCGCCAGATTCCACCCGGCGTGCACATCGAACGGCCCCAACCGTACGCCGCCGACCAGGATGCCCCCGGCGGGGTAGACCTGGGCCTCTAGAAGCGGCGAGAAGGCAGGCACCTGGGCAGGCGTGTAGCGGGCCGTCGTCAGGCCAAGGAGGCTGCAGGCTGCAAGAACAAGGATGGGAATGCGCATATCGGGCGGCACCGACCGGGCGCCTGGCCCCAGGGATATACGTTCCGCCTCGGCACGCAGGGCCGTTTTTTCGTCTGTCCGGAGTGACTGCCAGTGCCGGTCATCGAGTCCTGCAGCCATGGCCCAGAGCAGCAGGATATTGGCCTGCGGAAAGCGTTCACGCACAATGCGCCAGGCGAGCGCCGGACCCAGACGCCGCAGGTCGCCAACGGTGACGATGTCCACGTCGGCGAGCCATTCCGCCGACGAGGGACCAAGATTCTTGAGTTCGGAAACGGGTCGTTCGTCTGCCTGCGGCATGTCGGTGGAAGAATTGTAGATTAGGGCACCGAACAATCTACCCACTGCCCCGACCATAGTCATGCATTTTCCGTTTCGTCCGCACATCCTTACCGTTTTCGTGATCACCGTCCTGGCCTCGGCCACATTATTTGGCACTGCCTTTGCGCCCTCGGCCCTTGCCCGCCAGTCCGACGCCGACCGGCTTATCGAGGCTGCCCTCGCCGACAGCGCGGCCTGGGAGCGGCTCGCCTATCTGACCGACACGTTCGGACCGCGGTTCTCGGGATCGGAGAATCTGGAGCGGGCCATGGACTGGATCGTAGGGGAAATGAAGGCCGATGGCCTGGAAAACGTGCGGAAAGAGCCCGTCATGGTGCCGCACTGGGTGCGCGGGCGCGAGGAGCTTCTGCTGCTTGAGCCGCACAAGCGTAGCCTCGACATCCTGGGCCTCGGGGGCAGCCCAGGTACGGGGCCTGGCGGTCTGGTGGGCGACGTGCTGGTGGTCGGATCGTTCGACGAACTGGAAGCGCGCGCGGGCGAGGCCCGCGGAAAAATCGTGCTCTTCAACGTGCCGTTCACCTCCTACGGATCGACCGTCGTGTACCGGTCACAGGGCGCCATCCGGGCGGCCGAAAAGGGCGCAATTGCAAGTCTCATACGGAGCGTGGGTCCGTTTTCCATGTACACCCCGCATACGGGCAATTCTGCCTACGACGACGCCGTGCCCCGCATCCCCCATGCATCGATCACGATGGAAGATGCCATGATGATGCAGCGCATGCAGGACCGTGGCCAGCGCATCCGGGTGCGCCTCCGGATGGAGGACTACTGGCTGCCGGATGCCGAATCGGCGAATGTGGTGGCGGAGATCACGGGGTCCGAGTTTCCGGATGAGATCGTGGTGCTCGGCGGGCATATTGACTCGTGGGACGTCGGCACGGGGGCCATGGACGATGCCGGCGGGTGCGTGGCGGCGTGGGAGGCCCTGCGCCTCATGAAGGAGCTCGGCCTCAGGCCGAAGCGCACGGTCCGTGTGGTGATGTGGACGAATGAGGAAAACGGGCTGCGCGGCGCGAATGCCTACCGGGACATGCACCGGGAGGAGCTCCACAATCATATTCTGGCCATGGAGTCCGATGCGGGCGTCTTCACGCCCCGCGGGTTCGGCGTCACGGGGTCGGACGCCGCCTTTGACGTGCTGACGCAGATCGGAAAATTGCTCGAGCCCATCGGGTCCGGTACCATCACGAGGGGTGGTGGCGGCGCGGATATCGGGCCCATCATGAACGAGGGTGTGCCCGGAATGGGGCTCAACGTGGATGGCTCGCGCTATTTCTGGTATCACCACACGAAGGCGGATTACGTCGACAAACTGGATCCGTGGGATGTGGGTCTGTCGGTGGCTACGATGGCGGTCATGGCCCATGCGGTGGCGGATTTGCCGCAGCGACTTCCGCGCTGACCGTGCGGGCCTGTCGCCCATTCGGCACATTTAGCCAGCACGCGTCGTTGATGGTATGTACTTCGTAGCACTGATCATCACAGCAGCCATCTTTCATGGCCTTTATCCACGGCCTGGCACACGTCCTTCCCGAACATGAATATGCCCAGGAGGACATCCGTACCATGCTGGGGCGCGGTCTGGAGCCGGGCTCGCGGGAAGCGCGCTTCATGGAGCGCATTTACAGGCAGAGCGACATAGACACGCGCTACAGCGTCATTCCGGACTACAGGCAGCACGGTCCGGACGGTGTTTTTTTCGATGGATACGACGGTCGGTGGCAGAAACCCACCACTGGCCAACGAAACGCGATCTACGCCCGGCAGGCGCCGGCGCTGTTTGAACGGGCGGCCCGCGGCGCCGCGCAGGCGGCCAGGCGGGCAGGTTCGGATGTGGAGCTGGCCAATGTGACGCACGTGATCACGGTATCGTGTACGGGTTTCATGGCGCCGGGGCCTGATTTTGAACTCGTAAAACGGCTTGGGTTGCCGCCCTCGACGGCGCGCATGCATTTCGGTTTCATGGGGTGCTATGCCGCCATTCCGGCACTCCGCACGGCGGCGACGATTGTGACGGCCCATCCAGAGGCGGTTGTCCTCGTGGCATGCGTGGAACTCTGCACGTTGCATCTGCAGGCGGACAATACGGAAATAGATGCACTCGTTTCGGCGTCGGTTTTCGCCGATGGTGGGGCGGCCGCCCTTGTGGCGGCCGCCCCACCCGGGCACGGCTACCATCTGGACAGTTTCCATTCGCATGTCGCGCCGGGAAGCGAAGCCGATATGGCCTGGACCATCGGGGACAACGGGTTCGACATGGTGCTCTCGACCTACGTACCGGACATCCTGGAGGCAAACGTGCCCGATCTTCTGGCGGGCGCCGGCATTGAACAGGGCGCTGCCGGTGCGACAGGGAAGGATGTGGACATTTGGGCCGTGCATCCCGGCGGCCGCGCCATCCTGGACAAGGTTGCCCGCGGCCTGGAACTGGACAGGCCGTCCGGGGAGTCCAGGCTGTCCGGGAACAGGGACGACGGGTGGACGGACCCGCTTGCCGCCTCACGGCGCGTGCTCCGCAGCTATGGCAACATGAGCTCGCCGACCATCCTTTTCGTACTGGAGGATCTGCTGACGGGCGAGGGAGCGGCCGTTGGCCCGCCCGACGCGGCCGTTTGCGCGCTGGCTTTCGGGCCGGGCCTGACGGTCGAAACCGCCATGCTGCGGCGCGTGGGAGGCGGAACATGATCCGGCTGTCGAAGCGCAGGCCCGATCTGGAAGAGATCATGGACCGAGATGACTGCGACGCTGATGCACTCGAGCGGACCTACCGGGCATTCGTACACATCAACAGGTGGTTGTCGGGATGGGGGCGGCTCTACGGTCGCTACGTGCGGCCCGTGCTGGAGCACGAGGCCGCGCGGCGCGAGGAGACACGGCACGCAGCGAAGAGCAGGGTGCCCGCCGGCCTGGAGCATGGAAAGCCCATTCGGATTGTGGATGTGGGCTGCGGCGGTGGCGATGTGCTCCGGTATGTGATGCGGCGCGCCCGTCGGGACGGATTCGATGTGGAGGGGCTCGGCGTGGATCCCGACGGGCGCGCCATCCGCTTCGCCCGCGAAAAGGCCCGGACCAGCGTGGATCCCCCTATGTCCTTTCTGGAAGGCCACTTGGAAGACGTGTCGGGGCCGGTGGACATCATCATCTCCAATCATCTGCTGCATCACATGACGGACCGTGAGGTGCGCCAGTTGTTGGCCGCGGGTGCCGACCGCGCCGCGCTCGTATGCATCCACAATGATATAGCCCGGTCCTGGGCGGCACTGGTGCTGTTCCAGGTTGTCCGGCCGCTTTTTCCGCGCACGTTCGTGGGTGTGGACGGTACGCGCTCCATCCAGCGCGCTTTCACGGCCCGAGAACTGGCGGCGCTGGCGGGTCCGGACTGGATGCTGGTGCGGGCTGCCCCGTTTCGCGCCGGACTGCTCTTCGCCACGCCGCATCGCCTCCGTGATGAACTCGCCGGGGCGGCGTCGTAGCATGGCACAAGCGGTAATCGGGATCGTGGGAGCCGGGCCGGTCGGAATGTACACGGCCCTCCGCCTGGTGCAGGAAGGATACAGGGTGCGCATATGGGATGCGCGCACGGGCCTCCGCGAGCACAGCCGGTCCATCGGCATTCATCCACCGGCGTGGCTCCTTCTGGAGCGGGCCGGTCTGGGAGCCGCACTCCGGGCGCGGGCGCGTCCCATTCACGAAGGGCAGGCCTGGTGGAACGGCCGTCTGGTGGGGCGACTCGACATGACGGGTCTCCACGGGACGCTGGCCACACTTGAGCAGCACAGGACCGAAGCGTTGTTGCAGGAGGCGCTCATGGCCGCCGATCCGGATGCACTGCGACTCGACTCCCCCGTGCGCGGGCTCTGCGACACCGGTGACGGTGTTCTGGTGGACGTCGAGGGCGCCCGGGGCGACGAACGCGTCGATCTGCTTATCGGATGCGACGGACACCAATCCCTGGTCCGGACCCGGATGGGGGCGCGTTGGAAGGGAGCAAGTTACGGTATTCCGTATTTAATGGGCGATTTTCCGGACGACAGGTGGCGACACGCCGCGGTGATCATGCTGGGCCGGAAGGGGCTTGTGGAATCGTTTCCTCTGCCGGGAGGCTCCAGGCGGTGGGTGGTACGGCTGGCG
>PCUY01000071.1:31467-83457 GCA_002787815.1 Bacteroidetes bacterium CG12_big_fil_rev_8_21_14_0_65_60_17
GGGCATCCTGTTGCCGGCCGATGCCTGCCTCATGGTCTCATCCTTCGGTGTGGAGCGCCGCGAAGCGGTGCCCATGGCGCGCGGGCGCATGGTGCTTCTGGGAGATGCAGCGCACGTCGTGAGCCCCATCGGTGGTCAGGGAATGAACCTGGGCTGGCTGGAGGCTGAGGCCCTCGTGCGGCACCTGGGGCACGGCGCGCCCCTGCGAGAGGGCGGGCAGGCGCAGCCACGGGAACGCACAGCTGGTCGACAAGCGCGGCGATTCCGGGCGGCCGCGCGCCGGGCGGAATTCAACATGTGGATGGGCGCCCCGTGTGCAGCCGGCGGCGCGGCCGCCCGGTACGCGCTCTTGCGGACCCTCATGCTTCCTGTCGTGCGCGGCTTGTTCCTGAGACGCTTTACCATGCACGGGCTGGACGCATAACGTTCGGCGGCCTGGCCCCGGCACTTAAGTTGGCGGGAATGCCGCCGAAAAGAGGAGAACAACACGGTTCCATTGCTTTCCTTCCACTGTATTCATTCCCAGCGTCACATGTCAGATTCTCCAAGGTGTGATTCGCTCTTGTCCCCGGGTATGGTATGCCTGCTGGTGCTTCTGTCCGGCGCTCTGCAGAGCGCCGTTCCGGCACATGCCCAGTCCGGGCCCGGTGATTCATCCACGGAATACGTTGCTGTAGTACCGGAGCGGGGAGAAGGCATCTGGGCACTGCTCCGGAGAAATGGAATCGTCCCAACGCCCGCGTCGGTTGCCGAATTCAAGGAACTCAACGCAGATCGCCTCCGCGGCCGTGAAACCCTCCGTTCCGATATTTCCTATCGCTTGCCAGGCGGGACGCGCGCATCCATCCATCCCATTTTCGGGCCTGCATACGAGCGCGTCGTGCACAAATCCCGGGTGCTCGAGGGGCATGTGTATTACCTGGTGAGTGGCCATGGCGGGCCAGACCCCGGTTCCATCGGGACCTATCGGGGAAAGCGTGTATATGAGGATGAGATTGCCTATGACACTATGCTCCGGACGGCACGCGAGCTGATTGCGCACGGTGCAACCGTCGAAATAATCATCCAGGACGATGATGGCATCCGGGATGAGGAGCATCTGGAGGGTGACAAGGACGAGCGTCATGCGGATGGCAGCGCGATTGCCTTGAATCCTGTCAAGCGACTCAAGGCACGTACGGAACTGATCAATACACTGTACCGCAAACACCGGAAGACGGCGAAGGAGCAGCGTGTGCTGGCCTTCCACGTCGATGCCACCGGGCTTCGGGTCGAGCCGCAGATCGATGTGCATTTCGTGCACGCCACTCCGGGGGGCTATGCAGTGAGTCGGACCCTTTCAAATACGATGCGGGCCAAATACGCGGCGCATCAGCCAGGGCGCGGATACCGTCAGCGGATTGAGCGCCGCAATCTGTACATCCTGCAAAACACGATTCCCGTCGCCGTACTGGTTGAGCTCGGGAATATCCGCCACCAGGGCGACCAGATCCGCCTCATGAAGCCGGGCAACCGGCAGGCACTGGCCGAGTGGCTGACCGATGGCATCCTGGCTACTGCCGGCGTGAAGGTGTAAGGCAACCCTTTCGGGCATGCGTCGTAGATGGGCGAAATCATCACCCCGACGTCCATGCGATATTCTGTTGTCACCTCCAATCTCGTGCTGGCCATGTTGGCTCTGTATCTGCTCCCTGATGCCGCCGCCCAGTCGGGTATCGGTGCGCGGGGTGAGGCAGGGCTGACATTCACCGTGGGTTCGCCGCAGGGCGAATTCGGCGATCAACTCTCGAGTACGGGATTCGGAGGTTCACTCTACGGGGCCGTTGGTCTGGCCCATTCACCGGTCCTGTTCGGAGTGGATCTCGGTTTTCTGATCTACGGCCGGGAAGTACGCCGCGAACCGTTCTCCACGACGATTCCCGACGTGCGCGTGGACGTGATCACGACGAACAATATTTTCCTCGGGCATCTCTTTCTGCGCCTGCAACCGCCCACAGGTGAATTCCGACCGTATGCCGACGCGCTGTTCGGGCTGAAGTACCTGTTCACGGACACGCGTATCCGCTCGGATGGCTTCAACAACAACGGTGACAACACCGTCGCGCGCAGCACGAATTTTGACGATACGGCGCTCAGTTACGGGTTCGGGGCGGGCGTGCAGTTCCAGGTCTGGGACGGTACGCAGCGGGCGAAGGATTCCGGCCCGGACGCGGTATATGTGGACCTTGGTGCGCGTTACCTGTTCGGCAGCCACGCCGAATACCTGCAGGAGGGGTCGGTTCGGCGTGAAAATGGCAACGTAATATTCGATGTGAACCGCTCGAAAACCGACATCCTGAATTTCCGGATTGGCGTCGGCATGCGATTCTGAGACCGTCAGTCATCCAGTGCTGACATACCGGCGTTCTGTCTGAATACCTTGTCCAGGAGTGGCCGGAAGGGGCCATCTTTCCCGAAATCACGGTCCACCTGTTCATTGACCCATTCCTGTTCCAGGAAGGCCATCATTTCGACGCCGTACGTATCCCGGAAGTGGGACACAATGGCATCGGATTCAGAGAGTTCGGGGTCGGGACGAATACCTGCGCTCAGCAGGAACGACCGGATTTTTACAGACAGACTGTCCATGGCTTCGGTGCGCATGACTCGGAAAGGTTTCTCTGGTCCGGGTATCGGCACGGCCGCAGTCCGATTCAAACGGTCGGCTGAAAAAAATCCGCTGCCGCGACACGCCCTATCCGAACGACTTCGCGGCTTCTTCCACAGAGTCGTAGTCGTCAAAGACCGGACCCAACAGGCGCGTGAGCAGGAAGAGGTTTTTGATACGCTCTTTCATCCTGGCCAGCTTCATATCACCGCCCGCCTTTTTTATGGAGGTCAGTGCACCGATCAGGGTACCAATGCCCGAGGAATCCATGAAGTCCGCCTTTGACAGGTCAATGACGACACGTGTTTTCCCGGCTTCTTTGAGCTCTTCAATTTTTTCTTTGAAAGCCGGTCCTTCGATGCTTCCGAGGAATTTGCCCGTGATCGAAATCACGACGGCCTGGTATTTTTCGCTTGTACTGAACGGCATTGGGTACGGGTAAAAAGGGTTGAGAGCCCGTCTGAAGGGCTTACGTTCTTCGAACTACGAGCATGGTAATATCGTCATTGGGAGGCGAACCTGCAGTATGCTTTTTTACATCGGTCCATACCGCCCCGACGACATCGGAAGCAGACTGTCCGAAAAGGGTCGGCAGCAGGGCTTCAAGACGATCTTCGTCATACTGGTCATGCGCGGCGTTCATGGCTTCTGTAACACCGTCTGAATATACGAAAAGTGTGTCACCCCGCTCCAGGTGCCGGGTTGATTCCGTGTAGGACTGGCTTGCCATGAAGCCAACCACCAGACCGCCTTCCTCGAGCTTCTCGAGCGTGCCGTCGGCACGCAGGATATAGGGTTTGTTGTGGCCGGCATTGACGTAGGTCACGCTGTGATTGAGCGGAGAGAGCACGGCGTAGAAAATGGTCACGAACGATCCCCGCTTGATACTCTGGCTCAGCAGTTTGTTCGACCGCTCGATGGTTCCCTTGGCAGAGTCAAGGAACAGGGCCTGTCCGCGAAGGGTCGCCTGTACATTGGACATCATGAGCGCGGCCGGCATGCCTTTGCCCGATACGTCTCCAACGCAGACGGCAACTTTGCCGTCGAGCGTTTCAATGAAGTCGAACAGATCACCGCCCACACTCTGTGCAGGTACGGTCATGCCGTGGATATCGTAGCCGTCGATTTCGGGCGCTGCCGCCGGCAACAGGCGTGACTGGATGTCGAAGGCGAGACTGAGCTCCTGGTTGACGCTTGCCAGCTTTTTCTCCTCTTCATAGAGCCGCGCCGTTTCCACGACCTGGGCTGACTGGCCGGCGAGGATGGACAGGAGACGCTGGTCCTCCTGACTGAACTCCCTGTTCTGCTTCTTGTTGTAAAGCGTAAGTACGCCAATCAGGCGGGAGTGGACGACCATCGGCACGGCCAGCACCGACCGGACCGAGTCGCTCCAGCGGACACCCTTGAATCGGTCATCGCCCCTCGGATCGTTGATGATCAGGGCGCGGCGGTTCATGTACATCCATCCAAGCAGGTTCTGATCGGGCGAATAGGCCTCCCGATCTCCCGAACTCGACATGGTTCGGACGAGGGTCTGCGTGGGATCGGCCTGGTCTTCACCTACCAGTGTAATAACGCCCTGCTCGGCGCTGATAGCCTTGATGGACCTCCGGATGATGGTCTGTATGATGTCCTCCGTCGTGCGGGACGAACTGATGGCAACCGACAATTCGTTCAATATGGAGAGTTCCTCGACTGCGCGGCGCAGCTGCAGGTTCTCCTTCTCGAGGGCTTGTAGTCGTCGTTGGGTGGTGTCGGACATGAGCCAAATGTACGACAATGGCGCGGATCTGTGACAAGTTCTGTGCGTTTCGGGAACACATCGAAGCGCGCGTGACTCCTTTTCCGCCTGAAACCCGATCCCGAACGGCACGCTCATGGGCCCGCTGAGCCGACTGAATTCCTACTACTGGACGTACAGGCACCTGTTCATCCCGGGGCTGCTGTTTGCCGTGATTTCGTCCGTATTCGCCATGATTGTCCCGACAGTCGTGCGGCGCGCAATCGATGCCATCCCACAGTTTGTGGTGACCTGGAATGCCGTCCGGGGTACGCCCGTTGAAAGCCTCGTCTATTGGGACCTGTTTTCCACGCTGGCTTTCATGGGCGTTGCCATTGTCGGGCTGTCCATATTGAGCGGGATTTTTTCGTTCCTCATGCGGCAGACCGTCGTTGTCGCGTCGCGTCACATCGAGTTCGACCTCCGCAACCGGCTATATGATCATCTGCAGCGGCTGTCGTCAGGTTTCTACATGACGCATCCGACCGGGGACCTGATAACGCGCTCCACGTCTGACATCGAGCAGGTCCGGCGCTACATCGGTCCGGCCATCATGTACACGACGCGTGCAGTTGTGACCATTGGCACGGCGCTCACGGTGATGTTTGTGATTTCGCCGAAATTGACACTCTATGCACTGATACCGATGCCGTTTCTGGGACTCTCCGTCTTCCTGGTGGCGCGCATGGTACATGTCCGCTCCGACAGACTGCAGGCGCAGTACTCGGTATTGTCATCGCGCGTACAGGAAGCGCTCGCCGGAATCCGGGTCGTGAAAGCCTATGCGAGTGAAGCCGTGGAAGAGGAGCGTTTCAAGAGGGAAAGTGCAGCCTACCGTGAGCGCAGCCTGGACCTGGCACGGGTCGAGGCCGCCTGGCGTCCCGTATTCGTGTTTCTGGTGGGCCTGTCGAGCATTTTCGTGGTCTGGAAAGGAGGGGCGCTCGTTATCGAGGGCTCCATCTCCCTCGGCAACATTGCCGAGTACATGATCTACGTGGCGCTCATGACCTGGCCCGTGGCGTCGATGGGCTTCGTGATTACCATGGTCCAACGGGCGTCGGCGTCCATGACGCGGCTCGGGGATGTGTTCGACGCCGAGCCCGAAATTGCCGGGCCGTTACAGCCCGGGGATACCCGGGTGCGTGGCGAGATCACGTTTGAACACGTGTCATACCGGTATCCGGATACGGACCAGACCGTACTCGATGGCATCTCACTCCATATTCCAGCGGGCACGACGGTAGCCATCGTGGGCCGAACGGGATCGGGCAAAACAACGCTCATGGAGCTCATTCCACGCCTTGTTGATCCAGTAGCCGGCCGCGTCCTTGTCGACGGCCGGGATGTGCGCGAGTGGCCACTCGAGGCGCTGCGCGCCGGTATCGGATACGTGCCGCAGGATGTTTTCCTCTTCAGCGACACGGTAGGCAACAACATCCGGTTCGGACGGATGGATGCGGACCAGGAGGCGCTCCGCGAAGCCGTGCTCGATGCCGATCTTGCCGATGCCGTCGAGGCGTTCCCGAAAAAATATGAGACATTCGTGGGTGAGCGCGGCATTACGCTCTCCGGCGGTCAGAAGCAGCGCGTCTCGCTTGCCCGGGCGCTCATCCGCGAGGCTCCGATCCTGCTGCTGGACGATGCCCTCTCGGCGGTCGACACCGGCACGGAGCGTGCCATTCTTGAGCGCCTCCAGCGGCACTACGGCCGGCGGACGGTCGTGCTCGTCACGCACCGCGTATCGGCCGCGCAGAGCGCCGATCAGATACTGGTACTGGATGAGGGCGCGATCGTGGAGCGTGGAACGCACGCGCAGCTGGAGGCGGCTGGCGGGTTCTACGCAGCGCTCTGTCGCAAACAGCAACTCGAAGCAGAGTTGGAGGCCATGGCGTGAGCGACGCATCTACCCTCAGGAGAATTGTCGAATACCTGCGTCCCTATTCGGTCTGGGTAGGCGTGGCGCTGGTCTCGGTGCTGGCCACATCGTTCCTTGGTCCGTTGATTCCGAAGCTCGTTCAGGTCACGATTGACCAAGAAATCGTGGCGGGCGATGTGGAGGGTATCCGGCGCATGATCGTGCTGCTCATCGGGGTCCTGGCGGCGGAAAGTGTGCTTTCGTTCGTGAATGCCTATCTCACGCAGTGGATCGGCCAGCAAGCCATCTATGATCTGCGAACGCGTGTGTACCGGCACATCCAGCGGCAGTCGCTGCGTTTTTTCGATGGACAGCCCATAGGGCGGCTCATTACGCGGGCGACGAGCGATGTGGAAAGCCTGAGCCAGGTCCTGTCGGCGGGGCTTGTGACCATTCTGGGGGACGCCTTCAAGATCTTCTTCATTGCCTGGTTCATGTTTTCGCTCAACTGGCAACTGGCGCTCGTGACCATCAGCGTCATGCCGATCATGTTGTACGCCACGTTCTGGTTCAAACGCAAGGTGCGCGATGCCTACCGTGATACGCGGGCGCAGGTGGCGCGGCTCAATGCGTTCATGCAGGAGCACGTATCGGGAATGCGGATTGTACAGCTGTTCGGGCGTGAGGGCGAGGAAATGCGCCGGTTCGAGGCGGTCAATGACGACCACCGCGAGGCCCATCTGCGGACCATATTCTATTTTGCGTTGTTCTGGCCGGCCATTGACCTGGTGTCCTCGATTGCGCTTGGACTGGTGATCTGGTACGGCGGGCTCTCGGCCATGACCTCGACGCTCACCGTCGGCGTCCTGATTGCCTTCATCCAGTACGCGCGACAGTTTTTTGAGCCCATGCGCAACCTCTCGGACCAGTTCAATACACTCCAGAGCGCCATGGCCGGAGCCGAGCGCATTTTCGATCTACTCGATACGGACGCATCGATTCTCGAGGCCAGTGAGCCGCGGGCGCTCGGCACGGTCCGCGGCCGGATAGCATTCCGGAACGTGTGGTTCAGTTACGATCCCGAGGCGCGCGTAGGCGACGACGGTGCGGAGTGGGTACTGAAGGATGTGAGTTTTGAGGTCAAACCGGGTCAGTCGCTCGCCATTGTGGGCGCAACGGGGGCGGGAAAGACGACCATCATCAGTCTACTGCTGCGTTTTTACGATATCCAAGGGGGAGACATCCTGCTGGACGGCGTGTCAATCAGGGACGTACGGCTGCGTGAACTGCGGGACCAGATTGGACTCGTGCTGCAGGACGTGTTTCTGTTCTCGGGCACTATCGGGGAGAACATCACGCTGGGCCTGCCCGGAATCGGGACCGATGCCTGTGAACGTGCTGTGGATGCGATCGGAGCCAGGCCGTTCGTGGGGCGTCTGCCGGGCGGTCTGGACCATGAAGTGCGCGAGCGTGGTGCGCTGCTCAGTCACGGCCAGCGGCAACTCGTGTCCTTTGCGCGGGCGCTGGTACACGATCCACGCATTCTGGTGCTCGACGAGGCTACGTCGAGTGTCGATACCGAGACGGAGGAGGTCATACAGCGTGCGCTCGAGCGGCTCATGGAGGGGCGCACGACGGTAGCAATCGCGCACCGGCTCTCGACCGTGCAACACGCGGATCAGATACTCGTCCTGCACCACGGACAGATCCGCGAACGGGGCAGTCACCAGGAGCTGCTTCGACAGGATGGCCTCTACCGGCGCCTCTACGAACTCCAGTACAGTGAACAGGCGGCGTGACCCGGGGCTTCTCTGAGGTCAGTAGAGCCACATGTCGAACGTGCGGCGCTTTGAGCGTGTGACTTCGTGTCCCGGTCCCAGGACGGTGAACAGAGCAACGCCCAGTTTGCGGGCGCCATCGTCGTCCAAATACCGGTTTTTTCCGAGCACCTCAATGAGGAGGTCAATGGCGGCGCCAGGCTGTCCCTCGCGGATGGCCTCGATGGCGCCCCGGTAGGGTCCCACACCGTCTTCGCCTTCCAGGTCCGAGAAATCGTCACGCAGCAGGGCGTGGGCCAGCGTCTGAACGGCATGGGCCGCCTGCGCGAAGCGGGGCTCGGCGGTGGCGGCCGTGCCGGCGAGTTCCATGGCGCGCTCCGGGTCCTGCAGTACAACGAGCGGGGCGAGGAGGCCAGCCGCTTGGGCGTTGGTGGGCTCGGACAGCAATACCTGCTCCAGTTTACCCATGGCCTCGGCCACCTGGCCCTCCTCGATCAGCGCCTCGGCCGCCGCAATATCCTTTTTCTCCTCCGTCGGGAGGGCCTTGTCCAGCCATTGCCGCACGGCGTACTCGGGAAGCGCACCCGTGAATTCATCCACGGCGCGGCCATTCACAATCAATTTCACGGCCGGAATACCCCGGACCCCGAACTGCTGCGCCAGGTCCTGGTGCTCATCCGAGTTGATCTTGACCAGCTCCCAGCGGCCCGCCTGCTCGGCAGCCAGTTTTTCCAGCACCGGACCCAGCGTACGACACGGCCCGCACCACGGGGCCCAGAAGTCCACGACGACCGGGATGGTCCGGCTGCGCTCCAGTACGTCTTCTTGAAAGTTTTTCAGTTCGTATGACATGGGTTGTATAGACTTGCTGAGGTTTTCGCCGTAACTGCTCCCGACTTTATCTGTGTTGTAAAACTCATGACCAGCCGCATCGGATTCTCCGTATCCACGATTTTCATCTTTTCCGTGTTCCTTGTCGCGGCCTGTGGGAGCAATGCGCCAGCGGGTCACGGTGCGCATGCTGCCCCGGCAGCCCCGTATGACGCGGCACTCGATACGCTTCGCATGGACGGTGAAGTTCATCTGCGCAATGTGAAACAGCTTACCTTCGGCGGCAACAATGCTGAAGCCTACTGGAGCCGCGACGATGACCACCTGGTATTCCAGAGCGACTGGGACCGGATCAATGGGCAGGGGTGCGATCAGATCTATGTCATGGACCCGGATGCCGATCTCACCGGCAGCCCCTCCGACTACACGCTCGTATCTACCGGAATAGGGCGGACGACATGCAGCTATTTCCTTCCGGACGGGCGTATTCTGTACGGGTCGACGCATGAACAAAACAGGGCGTGTCCGGAGCCGGTCATATTCGAGCAGGGCCGCTACGTGTGGCCCATTTACGATACGTACGACATATTTGCAGCCAGTCCGGATGGTTCGGGCACGGAATTGCTTATTGGCGGGCCGGGGTATGATGCCGAGGCAACGGTGTCGCCCAACGGCCGGTACATTGTTTTCACGAGTACGCGATCGGGAGATCTCGAACTCTGGCGTTACGAGATTTCCACGGGCCAGCTGCTGCAGCTGACGAGCGAGTTGGGCTACGACGGCGGGGCGTTCTTCTCGCCGGACTCGAGACAGATCGTCTGGCGCGCATCGCGGCCAACGGGCGTCGATGCCGATGCTTACAAAGGCCTGCTCGCCGACGGGTTTGTGGAGCCAAGTGACATGAACGTGTTCGTGGCCGACATCGATGGCAGTAACGTGCGCCAGGTGACCGACCTGCCGGGCGCGAACTGGGCGCCTTACTTCCATCCGTCGGGTGAGGACATCCTGTTCGCATCGAACCACCACACGCAGGACATGGGCGGACGCGTGTTCAACATCTTCGCCATCGGCGTAGACGGTTCCAACCTGCGCCAGATCACGTTCTCAAAGACGTTCGATTCGTTTCCCATGTTTTCCTACGACGGTACGCGGCTGGCCTTTTCCTCGAACCGCACGGCGAGCGGAGAGGAAACGCGTGAAACGAATGTGTTCGTGGCCGAGTGGGTGGAATGACAGGTTCCGCGCGCCCGGTGCCCATGTTTTAGGCGAGGCTAAACTTTTTTGGATGTGTGTCGTTCGGGGGTCGTAGTTGAACCAAACTGCGATTACCGAGCCGTGCATGAACTGACCCGTAGACTTCATTTCGTTTCGGCCGTCTTGATGGCCACAATTCTTTTTGGATGCGCTGGTGGAGGTGCCTCCGAACGCGGCCCCGTAACGCCCGACAATCCGCTTCGGATTGTAGCCACGACCAGCATGATCGCGGACCTGGTGCAGGTGGTCGGCGGCGAGCTGGTCCGTGCCGAGGGGCTCATGGGCCCGGGCGTTGACCCGCATCTCTACCAGGCCAGCCAGGGTGATGTGTCCCGGATGGCCGGTGCCGACGTGGTGTTCTACAACGGGCTGCATCTGGAGGGCAAGATGGCGGAGATTTTTGAGCAGATGCACGGGCGTGGCCAGCGGGTGTTTGCCGTAACCGACGCCGTTGCCGAGGACGAGCGCCTGCAGTCGGAACTGTTCACCGGCAACTATGACCCCCACATCTGGTTTGATCTGTCGCTCTGGCAGAAGGCGGCGCGCTTCGTGGGCGATCGCCTGGTGGAGGTTGACGCATTGAACGCCGAAGCGTACCGTTCGCGGGCCTTGGCATTTGTTGATACGCTCGGCGCGCTCGACGAGGAGATCCGTGCATCGCTTTCACGCGTGCCGGAGGAGCACCGTGTGCTTATAACGTCCCACGATG
Source organism: Bacteroidetes bacterium CG12_big_fil_rev_8_21_14_0_65_60_17 (assembly GCA_002787815.1). Lineage (GTDB taxonomy): Bacteria > Bacteroidota > Rhodothermia > Rhodothermales > UBA10348 > 1-14-0-65-60-17. The sequence goes on from PCUY01000071.1 coordinate 42,322, forward strand.
CCTTCGGCTATTTCGGACGCGCCTACGACTTTGACGTGCGCGGCCTGCAGGGCATATCGACCGCTACCGAGGCCGGCACGGCGGACGTGCAGGGCCTGGCGGAGTTTGTCGCCGAACGACGCATCCCGTCGATGTTCATAGAGAGCTCGATATCGCCACGCGGCATTGAAGCGGTCCGCGAGGCCGTGCGGGCCCGGGGGTTTGATGTCCATATTGGAGGTACATTGTATGGCGACGCCCTGGGACCTGCAGGGTCCGGTGCGGACAGTTACACCGGGATGGTCCGGGCAAATACAGCAACAATTGTAAACGGTCTGGCAGGGAGCGGCGAGGAATGACAACTCATGCGATCGATGTACGCGACCTGACGGTTGCCTACCGAGAAAAACCCGTGCTCTGGGATATTGATCTTCGTGTCCCTGCGGGCGTTCTGATGGCCATAGTGGGTCCCAACGGAGCGGGCAAGACGACGCTTCTGAAGGCCATCCTGGGACTTGTACGACCGGCTGCGGGGTCCATCCGGATCCATAGCGAGCCCTACCGGCGCGTGCGCAGCCGCGTGGCGTACGTGCCGCAACGCGGGAGTGTGGACTGGGACTTTCCGACCAACGTGCTGGATGTCGTCACGATGGGACTGTACGGGCGGCTGGGGTGGATCCGTCGTCCCGGGCGGAGGGAGCGAGAGCGGGCGCTGCGCGCGCTGGACCAGGTGGGCATGGAGTCGTTCGCCGAGCGGCAGATTGCGCAGCTCTCAGGCGGGCAGCAGCAGCGTGTGTTCCTGGCGCGGGCGCTGGTGCAGGATGCGGACGTCTATTTCATGGACGAGCCGTTCCAGGGGGTCGATGCCATGACCGAAAAGGCCATCGTGGATCTACTGCGCGCGCTTCGGGAGCGTGGCAAGACCGTACTGGTCGTACACCATGACCTGCAGACCGTGCCGGAATACTTCGACCATGTGCTGCTGCTCAACGTGCGCCGGATTGCCGCGGGCCGGGTCAAGGACGTCTATACAGAAGAGAACCTGCGGCTCACCTACGGCGGGCGTGTTTCTTTCGTGCGCGCTGCGGCAAGCCAGTAAACGGACGAGCGCCATGATGCAGGAACTGTTTACCGACTATACGCTTCGCACGGTTGCCCTCGGGGCTGGACTGCTCGGCCTTGTGTCGGGTGCACTCGGCGCGTTCGCGGTCCTGCGCCGGCAGGCGCTGCTCGGGGATGCCATTTCGCACGCCGCGCTGCCGGGTATTGCACTGGCGTTTCTCGTCACGGGCAGCAAGGCGCCGCTCGTGCTGGTTGTGGGCGCCGCACTGGCGGGGTGGCTCGGCGCTGCGCTCATCACATCGGTGACCCAGCGCACGAAGGTGACCTACGATTCGGCGCTCGGCATCATGCTGTCCGTATTTTTCGGCATTGGTCTCGTAATGCTGACGTACATACAGCGCATGCCGGCGACAAACCAGGCGGGCCTTGACTCATTTCTCTTCGGACAGGCTGCGGCGCTCGTGACGCGTGATGTGCAGACCATAGGCTTTCTGGGGGTGCTCGTGCTGGTCGTTGTGGCCCTCTTCTGGAAAGAGTTCAAACTGCTCTCGTTCGATGCCGGGTTCGCGGGCACTCTCGGCTTTCCGGTATCGCGGCTTGACCGCCTGCTGACGGCGCTGCTCGTGGTCGCCATCGTGATTGGACTCCAGACGGTCGGTGTCGTGCTCATGAGCGCCATGATCGTGGCACCGGGAGCGGCGGCGCGACAGTGGACGAACCGGCTCGGCACGATGGTTCTCCTGTCCGGTTTCATGGGAGCTGTCTCGGGCGTCGGCGGAGCCATTGTGAGTGCGCGCTCGGCGAATGTGCCCACGGGGCCGGCCATTGTACTGCTGGTCAGTGGCGTGGTCGTTTTTTCGCTTCTGCTGGCCCCCGAGCGTGGTCTCCTCTGGCGACGCCTGCGGGAGTGGCGCGAAGGCCGTGCGCTCAGGGTCGATGCCGTGCTGGCCGATCTCTACGCCATGGCATCGCAGCACGAATCGAGCGGCCACCCCCACAGCCGGCGCGCCCTGGATGTAATGTCGGAAACGAGCGCATCTACCCGGAAAACGCTTCGGCTGCTGCGCGTACTGGGACTCGCCCGCCGGGTGGACCGCGACCACTGGGCGTTGACCCATGAAGGGGTGGAGCGGGCGCAGCGGGTCATGCGGCGGCAGTACGGAGGCGGAAACGCGGACGGCAGCCGATGATGGGACCCTCCGCTGAAATACAACTCATTGCCGTCGTCGTGGCGGTGGCGTGTGCGCTGCCGGGCGTCTTTCTGGTGCTGCAGCGCATGGCCATGATGAGCGATGCCATCAGTCACGCGATCCTGCCGGGTATCGTGGTGGCCTTCTTCCTGACGGGAGATCTTGGCTCGCCCCTGCTCATCCTGGGGGCGGCGGCGACGGGCATGTTGACGGTGGCGCTCGTGGAACTGCTGCGCCGGTCCGGACTGCTCGGTGAGGATGCGGCCATCGGGATCGTCTTCCCGGCGCTTTTCAGCGTGGGCGTGCTGCTTATTGCACGCTACGCTGGCGATGTGCACCTCGATATCGACGCCGTACTGCTCGGCGAACTGGCTTTCGCGCCATTCAACCGCTTCACGCTCGGGGGGGTGGATCTGGGCCCGCAGGCGCTCATCGTGATGGGTGTCATCCTGGTGCTGAACTTGGTACTTCTGGCGCTTTTTTACAAGGAACTGAAAGTGGTTACGTTCGATGCGTCGCTCGCGGCGGCCCTCGGGTTTGCGCCCGGTGTTGTCGTGTACGGACTGATGGGCATGGTCAGCGTGACGGCCGTGGGGGCGTTCGATGCCGTCGGGTCCATCCTCGTTGTGGCGCTCATGGTCGCGCCACCGGCAGCAGCGTGGCTCTGGACGGAGCGGCTGGAGGTCATGATTGGCCTGTCGGCACTCTTCGGTGTGGCGTCGGCGATCGGTGGTTACCACGTGGCCTTCGCGCTCGATGCGTCCATTGCAGGCTCCATGGCGGGTATGGCTGGGGTGATCTTCGTGATCTCCTTCCTGGCGGCACCCGGTCAGGGTCTCGTACCGCAGTTCCTGCGGCGGCGCGCCCAACGTGAGGACTTCGGATGCACCATGCTGATCATCCACCTGCTGCACCATGAAGGGCTCGAAAATGCAGCCGAGGAGTGCTCCGTGCGGCACCTGGAGGAGGAGTTGCGCTGGGAACATGCGTTCGCGGCCGTGGCCGTCCGGGCTGCACTGCGTGAGGGTTTTGCGGAGCAACATGGCGATGTCCTTTCGCTCACAGCACATGGCCGCGGGCAGGCGCAGAAGCGGCTGGCCAGGACCTGAGGCCGCGGCCACCCACACCGTCGACCAGGTGTTGAAATAAAAATTTTTGCGTCAACGACGCGAATACGGGAAATTTACTCGTTCCTTTCGGTAGATCAGTATATTACCACGACATCCCGCCCATACAGTCACGCTATCATGAATTACAGAGTTACAATCCTGGCGCTCTTCCTGGCCATTTTCGGCCTTTCCTCGGCATCGGCCACGGATCGATTCGTTGATCCGGCTGGCAGTGACGCCGGGCCCAACGACTGCACATTGATTGGCAGTCCGTGCGCCACGATTGCGCACGCGCTCACACAGGCGTTGCAGGGTGATACGATCGTCCTCTTTGCCGGTAAAACGTTTCCGGAAGGCAACCTTGTTATTGATAAGGACTTTATTACCATCCGCAGTGACTGGGGCGCAGATGCTCCCATTTTTGACGGCATCAACAGAACGTTCAATCCGGCCTCGGGTCTGGGGTCCGTAATATGTGAAGCGGGCGAAGCATGCCTGGATACGGATGGCTTTGATTTCGGAATTGAAATCCAGGCGAACAACGTGACGATTGATGGTCTTCAGATCGTGGGCGACGCGGATGACACGGGAGCCGAAGACACCTATGCCGGCGTTGTGGTTCGTACGGGAGCACTCCGCTGGACGGTCAAGAACACGATCATCCACAACATCGGACAGAAAGTGGCGGGTTGGGAATTCAATCATGCCTACGGTATTTTTGTCGATACACAGACCACCTCCGGCTCTGTTACGACGACTGGTGGTGAAGTCGCCGACAACTTCATCTTCAAGCTGGGTGGTGTCAATCTGGGCGGCGCGGATGTATCGGCCGGTGTGGCTGTGCATATGGAAGGACTCTCGGGCGATGTGTCGAAGTGTGACAGCATCAACAAGTTTGCGTGTGGCGCGTGGGTCCATGACAACGATTTCCGGGATCTGGCCCGCGGCCTGAATATCAACAACTTCGACGAATTCGTGGATGGCCGCGAGCAGTCCATCGGCGTATTCATTCGTCAGGACCCGCAGAATGCACTACCGAACAATGGTGCGCGCGTCAATGACAACAACTATACGGACCACAGTGTGGACGGAACGCGTCTTGACGTAGGCGTATTCATCGGAATCGGTGGATCGGCTGTTGAAGAGCCGAACGGAAGCTTTACGGGTACATTGACCAACCCGGTCATTGCCTATGTCTTCAATGCGGGGCGTGGGGCCGACGTGGACGAGCTCGCGCTCGCACCGTTTTTCAAATCGCTCAATCCGAATCCTCAATCGCTCCTGGGTCCCAGTTCGGATGCGTATTTCTCGGACAATACGGGTTTGTTCAAGTTTGCCGACGACAACTCGGACGAAACGGCTACCATCGTAGAACTGTCAGTTGGACCCCTGCATGTTCTTGAGGTATTTCCAGGCGGCGAAACCACGAGTGTACGCGTGTCCATTGACAACGACGGAGATCTGAATGTCCGCGAGGGTGCACGCCTCCTCTATGACGATGCCTTTGGCACGGCCGCTCCTGCCGTTGCAGGCGTCGCCCAGGTGCTCTTGAATGGTACACAGGGAGACGATCTTCTGACACTCGACTTTGTGAATGGTAACCCCATTCCAGAGGGCATTGCTGGAGGATGTGCACTGCTTGAGCATCCGGATTCAGACGATTGTGGTCTCCAGTTCGATGCTGTGGGCGGGTTTGACGCCGTAACGCTTCGCGGTGCGGAGCAGGTTACGGACCAGGCTTACTATATGGGTAATGGGGGTCTGGGCACGGCCTCTGACGAAGGAAGCGGCAGCATTGTTTTCGAGTACGCAGGCCTTTTTCCCCCGACCATTACGGCTGGGACTACAAAGATCGTGAACTTCCTGAATATTGAGCCCATCAATGATGTTGTGATCACGAACGGTACGTTCGCGGTCGTCGCGCAGGATGACGTGGACCACGAGATCAACCTCATTGACGGACCGACTGTGTTCGGCCTGAATACATTCCAGATCAACAGTGGTGCGACACCCACGTTTGAGAAGATCAATTTCCGCAATAAAAAGAATGTCGTCATTCATGGCGCAGAGGATGCAACGGTCTCAGGATTCGGTAGGGACATTTTCACCGTGTTTACGCCCGATGGAAATGCGCCGGCACTGCTTCAGTCCGTCTCCCTGTTCGGTGGAAAAGCAGCCGTAAACCCGACGCTGGACGACTACTTCGTCGTGCGTCCATCGGCCGATTTCCCGATTTCCGTGGATGGTCAGGATGCGGCAGGCAGCGACTGGTTCTTCGTTGACTGTGCGTTGGTCCCTGGTTGCATTCCGCTTTCGTCTCCGATAGCGGCTGCGGGTACGGTTACCGTGCCTGGCTTCGAAGATGTGGACTGGGCAGGCATGGAGGCGACGGCGCTGACGCACACGGAAGACCTCACGATTTCCAAGACGGTCAATACGTTTGGTGACGCGCACCCTGGAGATGTGGTCGAGTACACGGTCACGGTCACGAACAATGGTGCGGCACCTGTTGACTTGACTCTGCTCCCCATCTGGGTCACGGATGTCATTGACCATCGCTTGTCAGTTCAGGATCAGAGCATCGTGGTCGACGAGGGTACGGTTAACATAACGTCAAACCGCGCATTGCTCTGGCGTCTTGACCAGGATGGATCGTTCGCCGTTGGAGAAACGGCCACATTGACCTATTCGACCATTGTAAATACGCTCATCACGACCGAAAGCATCATCAACTGGGCGTCCATTCTGAATCCGGATGGTGCACTCGCTGACAACCACGACGATACGACGGTAGAGATTGAACGTGTGTTCGGCTTCCCGGCCAAGGCCGCGATCCAGGCGAGCGTATTCGCGCCGACGGATGCTGGTCCGCGCTACATAGTTGGCCTGTTTGGTGGCGCGGTGGATCCGGGTACGCTGAACATTGGCGCGGTCATGTGCCGCGTTCCCGACCAGAACAAGGCCGTCGGCTGGGATGGCGGACTTGGTAATCTCTGGTACTCATGTTCGGAAGGCCTGCCGGCCAAGGATGGACTGTTCTCACCGCTTGTGGTAACGGACCTTTTCCGCGATCAGAGTGGCCGCATCTGGTTGACGTCCTGGGGCTTCAACGGACTCTACTTCTCGGATGACGATGGCAAGACCTGGACGGCGCCGGTGCTCGACCTCGGTGGCGGTCCCGGAAATGCGCCCGATGGCAATCCGGATACTTTCAACCAGATATACGCCATCAGCGAAGACATCAACGGTACGCTCTTCATCAGCGCGAACAATGGCGACATGTTGCGCAGCTTTGATGGCGGTGTGACGTGGCAGCGTGCCAAGCAGCTACCGCTTGGCTCGGCCGACACGCCATGGTCGCTGGAAGCCGATCCGACGACGCCTGGCAAACTCTACGCTGGTACGTTTGGCGATTCGCTCTACGTCACGTCCGATTTCGGTGAGACGTGGCAGAGGCCGGACGGAAATGGCCTCGGTAATGGCAACATTTTTGATATCGAGTTCGATCCGATTTCGGGCAACCTGTTCGTGGGTACGGCGCTCGGCGTCTACTACACGGCCGACGAAGGTGACAACTGGACGGGTCTGAACACGGCGTTCCCCATTCCATCGGTTCCGCCGGAAGTGCGCCACGTGGCGTTTGACGAGAACGGTGTGTTCTTCGCAGGCACGTGGGGGCAGGGCGTCTGGGTATCACCGAACTGGCAGGGTACGGCGCTCAGCGAATTCGCTCTCAAGGCCGGCGAGATTGCCGATATCGCTTTTGGCGACGGTGGTGTGTACATCCTGAGCTCAGGCGCTGAGATGTTCCGATTCGATCGCGTGGACTTCGCATCGGCTGTTGACACGGAGGAGCCCGGTACGGAGCTTCCGAACGCATACTCATTGAACCAGAACTATCCGAACCCGTTTGGCGCGCAGACGACCATCCAGTTCTCGCTGCCTGCCTCGCAGGATGTGCGTCTGGAGATCTATGATGTCCTGGGTCGCCGCGTGGCCACGCTGGTGGATGGTACGATGACGGCCGGACAGCACGCGGTGCAGTTTACGGCGCCCAACCTGTCAAACGGCATGTACCTGTACCGGCTCTCTACGCCAACAGGTTCAGAGACGAAGTCCATGGTGCTGCTCAAGTAGGCACCTCACTGTAGACTTCCTGCTGCATTGAAAAAGGGCGGCGGGCCGCAAGGCCCGCCGCTCTTTTTTTCGTCCTGGAATTTATCGCCTGATGGCTTCTCTCATGGATGAGCGGGCAGCGTGTACGAGAAAAACTGATGTATTTGCGTTTTCGTAAGTAATTGCAGCACAACGAAATAATAGAAATATGGTCCGCGCAAATCGACGCATATTTGTCGTACTCCAATAGTGACAAACCGCAGCCTCGGCTGCTCGAGGCACCTCCACTACCGGTGCACCATCAAAGTCATTAATTATGAATCGTCGTTTTACAGTACTCGCACTGCTGCTCACTTTTGTATTCGTGGGTAGCGCAGAAGCCACGGACAGACTGGTCGATCCTTCAGCGCTGGGCGCCATTGATGCGGGCGACTGCTCCGTCACTCCCTGCGTGACGGTAGGGTACGCGCTGTCACAGGCTCTTCAGGGCGACACCGTCGTGCTCGCCCATGGCCACGCCTATGCCGTCAGCGCAGGTCCCAATCCAGGACCCTGGGATATCACGGAATCGTTTGTGACTATTCGAAGCTCACGCGGAAGCGACGTTGCTGTCGGAGCGGGCGGCCGATTTACTCCTTCGACACCAGGCGCTTTGTCCTGCGACGGGTCGGAGGCCTGTATTGATGTTGCCGGAAACGCCTATGCGTTCCGCATCCAGGCGAACAATGTGACGATTGAAGGGATTGAGTTCCTGGGAGATGCGGACGACGGCGGCGCTTCTGTTGCCTGGGCGGCCGTGGTCATCGAAGGCGATGTCAATCGCTGGACGGTGCGGCATAATGTGATCCACAATTTTGGCCAGATTCGTCCCGGACATCCATTCAATCATGCCTTTGGTGTGTACGCCGACGCGCAGTCCACAAGCGGATCCGTGACCATGACCGGTGGCGAAGTGCGCGGTAACAGCGTGTACGATATGGGTGGCGTAGGACTTGCCGGGGCCAACGTTACGGCGGGAGTGGGTGTACACGTTGAGGGTATATCAGGTGATCCGGCCAAGTGCAACATCATCAACAAGTTTGCATGTGGAGCCTGGATACATGAAAACACCTTTTTTGACCTTGTAAGAGGACTTAATCAGGACAATTTCAATGAGTTCGTGGACGGGCGTGAGCCAGCCATCGGAGTTCGTATTGTACAGGACGCCGAGAATCAGCTTCCGAACAACGGAGGACGTGTCGAAGGAAATACGTATGCGGGCCACACGCCCGATGGAGACGATCTGGACATCGGTGTATTTGTTGATGTAGGCAATACGGATATCGTTGAAGACAACGGCAGCTTCTCGACCACACTGGCATACGTCCACAACGCAGGCCGTAAAGCCAAGGTCGACGAACTCGCCCTGGCGCCGTTCTGGAAAACGCTCAACCCGAACCCGCAGTCGCTCCTGGGACCTGACTCGGATGCCTATTTTTCATCGCAGTCACTGGCACAAGACAATTCGGCTGACGGTGCGACGATCGTAAACCTCGCAGGAACCCTTACACCTGGCCTTGATCCGTTCGATCTGACGGTTTTTCCGGGTGGCGAGTCCACATCGTACAAGGTCGGGATAGAGCTGAACGGAGATTTTTCGGTCCGCGAAGGGGCACGGGTTCTTTTTGCGGGAGATGCATTTGACCCAATTGGTCCTTCATTCTCTGACGGCATTCGGGCTATCGTGCTCAATGGAACGGCTGGTGACGACCTTCTGACTATCGATTTCAACAACGGAAACCCCATTCCCAACGGCCTCGGTAGTGCGGTCTGTAAGGGTGGCGTTACGCCGCTCTCCGCCATCTGTGGTCTGGAATTCAATGGAGAAGATGGGTTCGACCGCGTGGTACTGCGCGGCAGCGAGCAGGTGACCAAGCAGGCCTATGTGATGGGTAACTGGGGGAGCATACCCGGGGTATCGTCGACGGGGAGCGGCTCGATCCTGTTTGAATACGATACGCTGTTTCCGCAGACGATCACGGCGGGCACCACAACGATTGTCAACTTCCTGAATATTGAACCCATCGATGACGTGATCATTACCAACGGGGCGTACAGCGTGCTGCTACCCCCCGATACGGACAATGAGGTCAATGTCATCGACGGCCCGACCGTATTCGGTCGGAATACATTCCGGATCGGTAGCGGTGCAGACCCGACATTCGAACTCATCAATTTCCGTAACAAAAAGGACGTCCGTATCTACGGTAGCGACGATACCGGCGGTGTGGTGGATGGCCAGGACGTATTCACCGTCTTTACGCCCGACGGTGATGCGCCCGATCTGCTGCAGACACTGAGGCTGTTTGGAGGTCAGGGGGGCGGCGCGAGTGACGACTACTTCGTGGTCCGTCCGTCAAAAGATTTCGATATCATTGTGGACGGTATCTCCGGCACGAACCACTTCTTCCTGGACTGCGCCGATGTCGGCGGAGCATGCGACCCGGACCTGATTCCGGTCCTGCCTATCGTCGCATCGCCCACAGCTGTAGGCGCAATTGCAGGCTTCGAGACCGTCACGATCGACAACATTGCCGAAACAGCATTTGATTACGAGACCATCACGGATTTTCGCGTCTCGAAAACCGTCAATACGTTCGGCACGGCTCATCCGGGAGATGTCATCACGTTTACGGTGACGGTCGAAAATCTTGCTGGCACGACGGTTGACCTGGATCCGACGTCGGCAGGACCAGGAAACCCCCTCTGGGTAACAGACGTCACAGATCACCGGTTCTCGCTCAATGAGCAGAGCATTGTCGTGGACGAGGGCACGGTCGACGTCACGGGAAACCGGAATATGCTCTGGCGGCTCGATTCAGATCAGTCATTCAATGTCGGCGAAGTCAAGACGATGACGTACGACGTTATCGTGAATACGCTCATTACGACAGACGAAATTGCCAACTGGGCGACGCTCCTGAATGACGACGATGTGCTCGCCAACAACGTGGACAGCACGAGCGTTGAGCTCGACCGCGTATTCGGTTTCCCGGCGAAAGCTGCCATACAGGCGAGCGTATTTGCGCCGACCGACGCCGGCCCTCGCTACATTGTTGGCCTGTTTGGTGGCGCACTTGACCCCGGAACGCTCAATATCGGCGCGGTCATGTGCCGCGTACCCGGTCAGAACCGCGCCGCCGGCTGGGATGGCGGTCTGGGAAACCTGTGGTATTCCTGCGGTGAGGGACTCCCGGCGAAGGAAGGACTTTTCTCGCCACTCGTCGTAACCGACCTGTTCCGCGATCAGAGTGGCCGTATCTGGCTGACGACGTGGGGCTTCGGTGGCCTGTACTATTCGGACGATGACGGCAAGACGTGGACCGATCCATTTCTCGACCTGACGGGTGGCCCAGGCGGCTCGCCGGACGGCGTAGACGATCCGTTTGCACAGGTCTATGCCATCAGCGAGGACATCAATGGAACGCTCTTCATCAGCGCCAACAACGGGGAGATGTACCGTAGTTTCGATCGCGGGGGGACGTGGCAGAAGGCCAAGCAACTGCCGCTTGGCTCGGCCGATACGCCGTGGTCGCTGGAAGCCGATCCGACGACGCCCGGCAAGCTCTACGCAGGCACGTTCGGAGACTCGCTCTATGTGACCTCCGATTTTGGCGAGACGTGGCAGCGTCCCAAGGGGAATGGCCTCGGAAACGGACACATTTTCGACATCGAGTTCGACCCGGTTACCGGCAACCTGTTCGTTGGGACGGCACTTGGCGTGTACTACACCGCCGACGAAGGGGATAACTGGACCGGCCTGAACACGGCCTTCCCCGAGCCCAATGTACCTCCGGAGGTGCGTCACGTGAGCTTTGACGAAAATGGTGTATTCTTCGCCGGCACATGGGGCCAGGGCGTCTGGGTATCACCGAACTGGCAGGGTACGGCCCTTACCGATTTTGCGCTCAAGGCCGGTGAAATCGCGGATATCTCCTTTACGGATGAAGGGGTGTACGTGCTCAGTTCCGGTGCGGAGATGTTCCGGTTCGATCCGATCGAGTATGCCTCGTCTGTCGACACGGAAGAGCCGGGCGTCGAACTGCCCCGCGCCTACTCGCTGAACCAGAACTACCCGAACCCGTTCGGCGCACAGACGACCATCCAGTTCTCGATTCCGGCCGCTCAGGATGTGCGTCTGGAAGTCTACGATGTCCTGGGTCGCCGCGTCTCGGTACTGCACGATGGCGGACTGCCAGCCGGTCAGCATGAAGTGCGTTTTGAGGCGCCGAACCTGACAAACGGCATGTACCTCTACCGACTCACAACACCGGGAGGATCGGTTACAAAGAGCATGGTACTTCTCAGGTAATCCTCACGCGACACACAGTTTTTCCTGGATGAAGCACGAAAGGGGCGGCGGGCCGGAAGGCCCGCCGCCCCATGTGCGTTATATTGGGCAGAATCTTGACCCGATGATAAAATGTGTTCATCAACCAGGCACGGCGTGGTTTCGCTGGCGATTACCATTCTTCTTGCCGCACCGGCCAGCGCACAGCAGTTCACCGAAGCTTCGCATCTGCTCGACGTGCAGACACGCCAGGGCGCATCGACGTGGGCTGCCGGCGTTGTGGATCTCAACGCAGACGGGTACCTGGACATCTATCAGCCCGGCCGCATGTATCTTTCGCGCGGCGCCGACACGGGGTTTACGGCCAGCTTCGACAGCCTGCTAGGCCGCACATACCAGCCGGGATTCGTGTTCGGGGCCACATGGGCCGACGTGGACGATGACGGGTTTCCGGAGGGCTACGAAAGCGTGCTGCTTGGCGCTGCCAGCCGCTTCTACCGTAACGATGCCGGTATGCGGCTGGTGGAGGACACGGAGGCCAGCGGTATCGACTTCGACGGCTTGGCACAGGGCGTCGTGTTCGCGGACCTGAACGGCGATGGCCCGCTGGATATCTTCATCGGGGATGATCGTGGCGGCAGCCAGGTCTACTTCGGTGACGGCTCGGGGCAGTTCGTCGCATCTCCCCAGAACACGGAGCTCGGTGCGTTCATTGAAAAGGCCTATGGCGTAGCTGCGGCCGATTATGACGGGGACGGGGATCTGGACATCTACATCGGCGCATGCGATGCCCTGACGCGGGAGAAATCCGTGAACCTGCTGCTGCGAAACCGCGGAGACGGCACATTCGACGAGGTGGGCGTGGCCGCAGGTGTTGCCCACGACGGTGCCGCCTGGGGCGTAGAATGGCTCGACTACGATGGCGACGGCCTGCTTGACGTGTACGTGGCCAACATGCCGGCATCCGACGGGCGTGATGGCGCCAATGTGCTCTACCGCAACAATGGCGACGGAACGTTCACCGATGTCACGGTGGATGCCGGCGTCAGCGGTCCGCCCACCGCGCAGACTTTCGGCACAGCGGCGGCCGACTTCAACAACGATGGGTACATGGATCTGTACGCGGCGACGCAGCTCGGCGGTGCGGCGAGTCTCTTCCGCAACAACGGCGACGGGACGTTCACTGACGTGTACGCCGAGGCGGGGCTGCTCGTCTCGCTGGGAGGCAATCCGCCGTCGGCTCATTCCCATCTGTCCGTGGCCGCAGGCGATTTTGACCGGGATGGCCGGATAGATCTGTTTCAGGGCTCGAATACCGATCCGTTCAACCGCGTCATGCTCAACGAAGACCCGGCGGCCGGGCACTGGGTGACGGTGCGGCTGAATCAACCGGCACCGAACCGGGACGCTGTCGGGGCGCGGCTCGATATACATGCTGCGGGAAGGCACATGGTGCGGGAAGTCCTGGCGGGACAGGGTTTCATAAGCCAGCATACGGGAGCGGGCGTACATGCCGGGCTCGGGAATGCGGCGAGGATTGATTCGCTCATTGTCCGCTGGCCTGACGGTCAGGTGGAGCGGTACGTGGGCCTGGATGCCGATCAGCATCTGGTAATTGGAAAGGGAAGGGGTGTGGACGCACCTCCATTGGCCGCACAGCCTGCCGATGCACTGGTCGTAGACAACCGTATCGTGCTGACCTGGACGGTCGGCGTCGATCCCGATGCAGTTATCGTCGACGCGCCGGCGGCTCCACTCGAATACCAGGTGGCGCTTCAATCGCCGATCGGGGAGGTCATGCTGAGCGGATGGACGGAAAATACGTCCTACGAACTGCTCCTTGACGCGTTGCCCGAAGGCCGCTGGCGGTGGAGCGTAATGACGCGCGATGCATCGACCATGGTGCGGAGTACGGTGGCACCTGTCTTCGAGACCGGTGCCGTGTCGAGGGTGGAAGGGGACGAACTGCCGGGTGGCTTTGCGCTCGCGGGTGTGTATCCGAACCCGCTGCGGGGCGCAGGTCAGCGCCTGTCGATCGACATCGTGAACAGGGCCTTTCAGGATGTACGGGTGGACGTGTTTGACGTCCTCGGTCGACGCACGTCTGCAACGCACATTGTCGGGGTACCGCCGGGAAAGAGTCGCCACCGAATTGATCTTGGCACTGTATCAGCCGGGCAGTACCTGGTGCGTATCACCGGAGTGGACACGGGAGACCGCTCCTCGGGATTTGTCCTGCGTATACCGTGACATGAGGCTCTTGATATCACGGGAAACCAGATCAAGGGCTTCTTCAAAGGTGGGCATGTCGCGGGATATGGCGTCCAGGTCGTTCTCTTCCGCGAGATGCTCGAGACGCCCACACAGTTCGGCCATCGTATCAGCCCCGAAGATGGCACTGTTGGCCTTGAGGGTATGCATGGCACGCCGCACGGCGGGGCCATCGCCTGACGCCAGCGCGGCGTGTGTCTCGGATAGACATGAGTGGGCATCGGCAAAGAAATCCTGGAACAGCTCGCGGAGGAACGCCGGGTCATCACCAATGCTGGACAGGAAGACATGCAGTACGGAAGGATCTATGGCATGGAGCCCCCGGTCCGGTACGCGTTCGAGCACAGCGCGGAGCTGATCGAGAGAAAAAGGCTTCGAAAGGAAGTCGTTCATCCCCGAGGCCATGCACATGCTCCGGTCCCGGGACGTGGCGTTCGCCGTAAGGGCCACCATATGGACGGTGTTTCCGGCTTCACGAATGGTGCTTGCAGCTTGCATTCCGTCCATCTCAGGCATCATCATGTCCATCAGTATAACATCGTACGTGGACCTTTCTGCCTCTTCGACAGCTTCCCGTCCGTTCGTGACGACATGAACGGAATGGTCCATGCGTCCCAACATTCGCCGTACCACCTGCTGGTTGATCGGGTTGTCTTCTGCGAGCAGAATATGCATGGATTCGGAGGTGAAAGTCCCGGATGTCTACACCTCCCGTATCGGCATTCGTCAGCTCAACTTGAGTGCCCGCTCCCGATTCATACGCACATCCTGAGCGCGACGCAGGATGGCAATGACAAATCCGGCCGTCAGGATGATGAAACCAATCCAGACGAGAGAGATCAGGGGCTTTTCATAGGCCTGGACCACGAGCCAATCTTCTGGCGTGACCCGCACTCCGTCAATACCCAGCGTGATTTCTCCATTATCGACGTTCATCCCAGTAAAGGCTACGGTAATACCCCAGTCAGTGATGGTGTTCTGGACATATTGAACCGAGCGGTCCTGCATGATCATGTAGACAGGGCGAACCGTCTGCGTCCTTCCCGTGCTTACTTCGCGCACGTCAACGGCGGCGCCGACGGCTACATCGGTTGAGTCGGAGAGCAGATCTGGATCCACATTCAGTTGGAACTCACGGAATCGGATACTGTAGCGCCCCTCACCCACCAGGGCAGAATCGCCGCGCGCCAGACTCAACGTTCCCTGCCGCCCTTCTCCGTCCTGATCAAACATGACGTTCGGGGAGACGGCCAGGAAAAGGTCCTTCTCCACGAATTTGCGCACGTCCGGGTTCTGGATCCACTGCCCCTTGTTGGACAGGTAGACGACGGGATTCATATCGTACTGCCGTCCATACGGGTCCGTAATATCGAGCCGGTAGAAGGGGTGGCCCTCATCGTTGATGGCCTGTCCGGTGTATGAGAAGGTATACCCTCCCAGCGCCAGTGTCTGGCCGCGCGCAAGGATGAAGTTGTCCCGGTTGTCTCCAATCTGCACGCCGCCCCGGTATACTGGCGAACTCAGCCCGGAGGACACAATGATGCCCAGTACCATGATGGCCAGGCCGACGTGGGCCATGGCACCGCCGGCAAGGCGCAGGTTGCCACGTGCAATGCGCCACAATACGGCGCCATTGCCGAACAGGGCAAAAAACGACACAAAAACAATCATCACAATGCCGAGCCCGTAACTGTTGGCCGACCACCAGGCTTCCAGGGCATTTCCGATTCCTGCCGTCTGCAGTTCAGCCGAACCGGCGGCAACACCCTTCCACGCCACAACCTCGCGGAAAGGACTGAATATCATGAGAAGAATGGTGCCCACGACCGAAAAAATTACCGGCTTGACGAGCACGCGGTTGATGGTCTCGACGTTCATCTTGTGCCACCAGAAGAGCTGTGCCATGCCGGCGAGGAACATGAACACGACGGTCAGTGGCATGGACCAGGTATTGTAGAACTCAAGCGGAACGACGGACGGGCTGTCCCGGAATATGCGTCCGAGGATGGGTGAACTTGTACCCACGAGAACGACCGCCCCCAGAGCGCAGAGCAGCATGGCGCCCGAAAAGATCATGAACTCCCGGGAGAGAAGTTCGGGCTCCTCATTGGGTACAGGTAGCTCGCGGTACCGGATGGCAAACAGGCCGAAACCGAGCGCACCCATAGCCAGAATCCACAACAACAGCTGGTTATACAGGCCCAGATCCACGAAAGAGTGGACGGAAACCTCGCCCAGAATGCCTGACCGGGTCAGGAACGTAGAGTAGACGACCAGCATGTAGGCGCCAATACTCAGGAACAGACTGGCCTTCTGGCTGTGTCCCGACCGCTTCTGCACAATCATCGTGTGCAGGGCTGCCACGCCTACCAGCCAGGGAACGAGCGACGAGTTTTCGACCGGGTCCCATGCCCAGTATCCACCGAAAGACAGTGTTACATAGGCCCAGTAGCCGCCCAGTACAATACCAACGCCCAGGGCCATTACGGCGAACAGTGTCCAGGGCAGGGCGGGACGTACCCACTCCGTGTACCTCCGCTTCCATAGTGCAGAAATTGCAAAGGCAAACGGCACAATCATGGATGCGAAACCCGAAAACAATATGGGCGGGTGAATCACCATCCAGTAGTTGCGAAGCAAGTCATTGAGACCCTGCCCGTCGGCCGGTATAATCCCGGCCTGGATCATGGGCGCATCCGGGAATTTCTCAGCCAGCGTGGCAAACGGACTTGAGCCTATAGGGAGCGGCCCGAACTGGATACCTGCTATCATGGAAATCAGAAAGACCTGGCAGAGCGCTATGACAGCCATCGCCGGCTTGCGATATTCAGCCCCGGCCAGATGAATTACCGCGACGCCCGTCAGGGCGTTCAATACAATCCAGAGGAGGAACGAGCCCTCCTGTCCGGCCCACGCTGCAGAAATGAGGAATTTGAGCTCCAGATCGCGTGCGGTGTTGGAGTAGATGTACGCATACTCAAACGCATGCGTAATGCTCAGGTAGACGAGTACGCCAAATGCGGTCACGACAGCGCCTGTCATGACCCACCAGAGCGCTGCGGCGGTTCTGGCCAAGGCCCGGGGCTGGCTCTCGTCACGGGCCGATCTGAAAAACAGGATCCCGGACACCGTGCAACTGACGATGGCCACGAGGATCAGGACTTTTCCAATGATTCCGAGCATGGGAGTGGGGGCTTGCGTGGGAAATGGAATCCGCCTGATTCCGTCTTGATCCCCGAAGAACGTACGAATCGAACAGGGGAACGCGCCGTCACGGCACAAAAAAAGCACGATCCCGCTCCAGAGGATGAGAAGAACCTCTCTCAACCACAGTGTGGGTACCGCTCACCGTCTTCCAACTTCCCCGGTTACACCGAAGTGCGGTCCGCCAAAGCGGATGGGGCCTGTCGTCCGACGTTGAAGATGGGTTCCCAGGACGTAAACGTTAGGTTCTTACTATGCGTCCAAAGCAGGCATCGTGCCTTGACAGCAACCTACGGGCTGGACACGTCATGATGCAAGGTAAATCGGCATCCTTGCGCATATTCAAGTGGCCTTCAAACGATGCCGGGCCAGTATCAGGCCTTATCTCGAGAGCAGCGCGTCGGAGAGTTTGCGCTCCATGTCGGCCAGCGAGCTGTTCACATAATCGCCAGGGTCAAGCTTCCGGGCTCGTTCCACGAACAGTTCTTCGGTGACCGCAAGGCCCGAAATGAGCGCGGCCGTAAGGTCAGACTGTTCGGGATGTTCACGTTTGAAGGTGCGCAATTTGGCATCCAGATACTCGGCCATTTCGAGCGTAGCCAGTTCGTCCTCTTCCGTAACACGGAGTGTGTAATCCTTCCCGAGGAAACGAACCTTGATGGGCTTGAGTGCTGGCATGTCAGGACTCCGTTGATGTGGTTGCACGGGCCTGCTCCAGGTGGGCGTCAATCGATGCGATGAGTTCGCGGATGTGCTCCTTCAACTCGTCCGGACTCTCCGCGAACGTAACGCTCGTACCTTCACCCTCCGGCAGTGCACCCTGGCGAAGCGACTCCACTTCCTTTCGCAGCGCTGCATTTTCCGACCGGAGCCGTGCCAGTTCTTTGACGATCAGGTCAATGCGGACCTTCAGACTTTCAAGGGCCCGGGTCGGTTTCTGATGCCTGGGCACATCAACGCGCCCCGTGCGACGTACCGGGTCCTGATCGTCAGGAAACATGTTCTGTTGCTCGGCCATGATGCAATATACACGTCAGGCCCGAAGTTGTGCACCATGTTTGGTAGCTACGGCTTCGAGAATACGTGTGACCGCCGTGTCGACATCGTTGTCGCGCAGGGTTCTATGGGCACCGAACGTGAGTGAAAATGCCACACTGCGCTCTTTTTCAGACAATTGCCCGCCTTCGAACACGTCGAACACGGAAGCATCCATGAGAAGATCGCCGCCCGCCTCGACAATATCTGCCAGAAGCGTCCCCACGGGCACCTGTTTATTGACCACGAGCGCCAGATCACGATCTACACGCGGATACCTTGAAATACGCTCAAAACGGACGGTACCCAGCGAAAGAGCGGCCGCGGACACCGCATCCCAGTCCAGCTCCGCAAAACACACGGCCTGGCCGGTCACGTCCGACGCATAAGTACACCCGATGATTCCCATGTACGTATTGTCCCACTCCATGCGCGCAAGCTGCGGGAAAGGGCCGTCGGCCGGCAGGAACCGGACGCCAACGAGACGAAGCGATGCAAAAATGGCTTCAACGTGCCCCTTGATGTCGAAAATGTCGACATCGCGTTCGCTTCCCGTCCACCCCTGTTTTTTCCACACACCGCTGGCAGCGAGGAGCAGCGTTTCGATCTCGGTAAAGCCGTCAATTACGGAACGGTCCGACTGCTTTCTGACGTGCACCCGCCCCAGCTCGAAAAAACGCACGCCACGCCGACCGTGATTCCGGTTGAACCGGATGGCGTCAAGCGCACCGGGAAGGAGGGAGGGACGAAGCGCAGCCATTTCCGTCGTGATCGGGTTGAGCGTCTCCACGACACGCTCGCCCAACTGGCCCGCAGGCAGAGCCGGGTCCAGAAAAGCCTGAGCCTTTTCGACGGGTAGCATGGAATTGGTATAGATTTCCCGGAAGCCCCTCGAAGCAAGCTGCGACCGGACTCGTGCTTTCAGTCCCCGCTCCAGGTCGGGATCCGGCGTGAAATTGGGAATGGACGATCGCTCTGGTTCCGGAATGTTGTCGTATCCATGCAGGCGGGCTATCTCCTCGATGACGTCGATTTCGCGTTCCATATCCGGACGGTACGGCGGGAGCGTGACATCCCATACGGGTGTGTCCTGTCCGGGAAATCCGTCCTTCTCCAGGCGCACCGGTGTACATCCGATGGCAGCAAGCAGTCCCTCTACGCGCTCTACCGGGATGTCCACGCCGATGATGGCCCGTGCACGTTCACCACGCACATGGACCGAACGCGGCTCGTACGGTGTCGGGTGCGCATCGACCATGCCATCGACGAGTGTACCGCCTGCGAGCTCGCACATGAGCTGCGCGGCACGCGCCGCCGCCCAGGCCTGGCCCGTTGGGTCGACACCGCGTTCAAACCGGTAACTTGCATCGGTCTGTAGACTCAGCGCCTTGGCTGTCCGCCGAATGGATGAGGGCTCGAACCACGCGCTTTCAATCAGCACGTCCGTCGTCTCATCGGTGACTTCCGAGTTCTGTCCTCCCATCACCCCGGCAATAGCCACCTCACGCGCACCGTCACAGATCATGAGCGTTCCTTCGGGCAGCCTCCGCTCTTTGTCATCGAGCGTCACGAACGCCTGCTCCGTACGCGTCGCACGCACCCGGATACGTCGCCCTTCGACCATGGCCAGGTCGAACGCGTGCAGCGGCTGACCACACTCGTGCATGACGAAATTGGTGATATCGACAACGTTGTTGCGCGGGCGAAGGCCAACGGCTGTGAGCCGCTGCTTGAGCCATGCAGGCGATTCCCCGATTCGAACGCCAGTAACCACCATGCCGACATACCTGTGGCACAGCTCCGGCGCTTCTATGTCAATCGAGATCCGATCGGCGGCGGCTCCACCGGGCTCCGGAACGGCCACCTCCGGGAGTCGCAGGGGAGATGCGACGAGTGCCGCCACATCCCGCGCCACTCCGATGTGGGATATGGCATCGGGTCGGTTGGGCGTAATGGCCACGTCAATGGCATGATCATGGACCGATACGCGCTGCTCGGCGAGCCAACGGGCGAAGGATTCGCCCACGGGCGCATCTCCAGGAAGCACCATGATCCCGTCGTGGTTGTCGGAGAGCCCCAGTTCGTCCTCGGCGCAGATCATGCCCTCGGAAAATTCCCCACGGAGTTTCACTTTTTTCAGCGTGACGGGTGTTTTCCGGGCGGGATCGTTCCGGTCCGGCAGGAGCAGCGTGGTGCCGACGGTGGCAACGGGTACGCGTTGACCCTTCGCGACGTTTGGTGCCCCACAAACGATCTGAAGCGGATTTCCCGTTCCAAGCGAGACCGTACAACAGGTCAGGCGGTCCGCATTCGGGTGGGGAGCCGTGTGCTCGATCTGACCAATGACGACTCCGTCGAGATCGGAACCTATCTGCTCAAGGCCGTCGACCTCCAGGCCGCACATTGTGAGCAGGTTTTCGAGCGCGTCGATGCCGAGTCCGTGGTGGACGTACGCGGACAACCAATTGGCACTGATTATCATGACTTGAACTGTTTGAGGAAGCGCACATCGTTTTCGTAGAGGGTGCGGATGTCATCAATGCCATAGCGCAACATGGCAATGCGTTCCACACCCATACCGAACGCATATCCGGTATAGACCTCGGGGTCAACATCGACCGCCTCCAGTACATTGGGGTCAACCATTCCACATCCCAGGATTTCCAGCCAGCGCCCACCGCCGGGCAGATCAGGATCCGGCCACCAGATGTCAACTTCAGCACTCGGCTCCGTGAAGGGGAAGAAGGAAGGCCGGAATCGCATGCGTACATCGTGACCGAACAGGGTGCGCGCAAACGCGTGCAGAATGTGTTTCAGGTCGGCCATACTCACACCTTGGTCCACGTAGAGTCCTTCGACCTGGTGGAACAGGCAGTAGGACTTGTAGGAAATAGCCTCATTGCGGTAGACGCGGCCGGGTACGATGACGCGGACCGGAGGCGGCTGCGACTTCATGACGCGGATCTGAACGGGCGAGGTGTGTGTGCGCAGCAGTGTTTTTCCTTCTTCGATGAAGAACGTGTCCTGCATGTCCCGGGCGGGGTGGTCTTCCGGGAAATTCAGTGCCGTGAAGTTGTGCCAGTCATCCTCGATTTCCGTGCCTTCCGCAATCTGAAAGCCGTATGACGAGAAGGCGTGGACAATCAGGTCCATGGTCTGCGTCAGCGGATGCAGACTGCCTTCCGGTACCACTCGACCGGGAAGCGTAATGTCTGTCTGGTCAGTTCCCGGTGCGTTGCTCGATGAGAGCGCCTGCTGGGCCTCTTCCAGGCGTGCCTCGACGCGCTGTTTCAGGGCATTGACATCCTGGCCGTAGGTCTTTCGGTTTTCCGGCGCGATGTCCGGAATACGCTTCATGAGAGCCGTGATGACTCCCTGTTTGCGGCTCAGGAATCGGATTCGGAAGCCATCGATGGCCTCTTCCGTCCCCAGTGGGGTGTCTTCGATTTCCTGGCGGAGGGTAGCGAGATCTTCTGACATGATCTTGTGTGGCGGCGTGGCAGCGAGCCTTTCAGGGATACTCCACAAAAAAAGTCCCGCCTGTGACAGAGCATAGGCGGGACTCGAATGTGCATGGGATATGTGCGTTTACGAGGCCGCCTTGACGACCTTGGTAAACGTATCCGGATCGTGCATGGCCAGATGGGCCAGCACTTTCCTGTTCAATTGGATATCTGCCTTGCGCAGATCTCCTGTGAGGCGGGAATAGCTGGTGCCGTTCGTTCTGGCCGCTGCGTTGATACGCGAAATCCAGAGACGACGGAACTGACGTTTTCGTGCCCGGCGGTCACGATACTGGTACGTGAGGGCTTTCTCGACGGCATTCTTGGCTACCGAGTAGACGTTCTTCCGACGTCCCCAGTACCCCTTTGCCATCGACATGATTTTTTTGCGACGACGGCGCGATGCGACTCTGTTTGTTGCGCGTGGCATGTTTTCTTACAAATACGTTGTGCAGACGGTTATGCGCCGATCATGCGTTTCATGCGGGCTTCATCGGTCTTGTCGACCACGGTGCTCTTACGCAGATTACGCTTGCGCTTCTGGGACTTCTTCGTGAGGATATGGCTCGTGAAGGCCTTCTTGCGCTTGACGCGCCCGGATCCGGTCAGCGTAAAACGCTTCTTGGCTCCACTGTTTGATTTCATTTTCGGCATAACAGCGCAAAATCTGATGAGCCTGCAAAAGTACGAAACGACGGTTCTTCCTGCAAACGGGACGTGCCGGTCCGGTGCGGAAATTCCATGAAGGTCGATAGCGCAGCCGAGGTGCCGTCAGCGGACTCCGACGTAGTGTGAACACGCCCTTAACTGCTCTTGTTTCTGGCCGGGCTCAGAATGGTTGTCATCCGGCGGCCTTCCATCTTGGGCTCCTGGTCAATCTTGGCATAGTCCGCAAGCTCCTGGATGAACCGGGCCAGCAGTTCCATGCCGTGATCCTTGTATATGATGTCGCGTCCACGGAACTGGACGTACGCGCGCACCTTGTCGCCGTCGGTAAGGAATTTCTTGGCATGCTTGACCTTGAAATCAAAGTCATGCGTGTCCGTATGCGGGCGGAAGCGTACCTCCTTCAGCTCAACCGTGTGCTGCTTCTTCTTGGCTTCCTTTTCCTTTTTCTGCTGTTCGTAGCGGTACTTCCCATAATCCATGATTTTGCAGACCGGCGGTTCCGCGTTGGGAGAGATTTCGACCAGGTCCAATTGCTGGTCCTCTGCCATGCGGAGTGCATCGTCAATGGGGAAAATACCGTGATTGCCTTTCGGGTCGACAACGCGGACCTCTCTGGCCCGGATTCGGTCGTTCACCCGCGTATTCTGGTTTGCGATAATTGTTGGAGGTCTTGTTCCTGGATATCATGAAAATATACGAAGCAGAAGTCAATCAAACTGCCATGGGGCGTCAGACTACGTGCGCGACATCATTTCGCAGCCGCGACACGAAGTCGGCTATGCGTTCGGCCCCGAGATCGCCCTCGCCGTGCCGACGTACGGCAACGGTGCCGGCTTCCTGTTCGCGCTCACCAACGACGAGCATGTACGGGATTTTCTGCATTTCCGCCTGCCGGATCTTGTAGCCGATTTTTTCACTGCGTTCGTCCGTTTCGACACGGAAACCCGCAGAACGTAACTCGCTGGCAGCACGTTGGGCATATTCGTTGAAGTCCTGCCCTACAGGAAGCACCACGGCCTGCGTCGGCGCGAGCCAGGTCGGGAAATTGCCGCCGCAATGCTCAATCAGCACCCCGATGAAGCGCTCCAGCGACCCGAAGGGCGCCCGGTGGATCATCACCGGCCTATGCTTCGCGTTGTCTTCGCCGATATAGGTCAGGTCAAAACGCTCCGGCAGGTTGTAATCGAGCTGCACGGTGCCGAGTTGCCACTCGCGCCCCAGGGCATCCTTGACCATGAAATCGAGTTTCGGGCCATAGAACGCCGCCTCGCCTTCTTCTTCAATGGCATCCAGATTCATTTCTGCCGCCGCCTCGCGGATGGCCTGTTCGGCATCGTCCCAGAGCGCGTCGTCGCCGATATACTTGTCCGTGTTGGCCGGGTCGCGCAGGGAGATCTGCGCCTTGAAATCGGTGAACGACAGCGCGGAGAGAACGCTGAGCGTGAGTTCGATCACGTTCTTGAATTCGTTCTTGACCTGGTGGGGCATGCAGAAGATGTGTGCATCGT
Organism: Bacteroidetes bacterium CG12_big_fil_rev_8_21_14_0_65_60_17; assembly: GCA_002787815.1. Classification (GTDB taxonomy): domain Bacteria; phylum Bacteroidota; class Rhodothermia; order Rhodothermales; family UBA10348; genus 1-14-0-65-60-17. The sequence continues at coordinate 66,298 of PCUY01000071.1, forward strand.
CCTGCGTGAACCCCCGAACGCGCGTCAGGCCACCGAGCTCGCCCGACTGTTCATACCGGTACACGGTCCCGAACTCAGCGTAGCGAACGGGCAGTTCACGGTAGGATCGTGGCCTGTCGGCATAGATCTGTGTGTGATGTGGGCAGTTCATGGGCTTGAGCAGGTACCCCTCGTCACGCTCCACGTCCTCCATCATCGCCGGAAATTGGCTGTCTTTGTAGTAGGGATAATGTCCGCTTATTTTGAAGAGCTCAAGGCGGGCAATATGGGGAGATACGACGGGTTCGTATCCGCGCTTGACCTGTTCGCGCTTCAGGAAGTCGGAGAGCGTCTCCCTGATACGGGTGCCTTTCGGAAGCCAGAGCGGCAGCCCGGGACCAACCAGGTTCGAGAACGTAAACAGTTCGAGCTCCTTGCCGAGCTTGCGGTGATCACGCTGGCGAGCCAGTTCGAGTCGCTCCAGATATTCCTCGAGCTCACTCTTTTTCGGAAACGTGATACCGTAGAGCCGCGTGAGCTGCTTGCGCGATTCATCGCCGCGCCAGTAGGCACCCGCGGTGTTCAGGATCTTGGCATACTTGATGGTTTTCGTAGACGGAATATGCGGCCCGCGACACAGATCCGTGAAGCCACCCTGCGTATAAAACGATATCGTGCCGTCCTCAAGGTCCTCGAGCAACTCCAGTTTGTACTCATCTCCCTTCTCCTCGAAGTACGCTATGGCCTCCTCCTTCGGCACGTTCCTCCGCTCGTAGGCGACGTCCCGCTTGGCCAACTCCGACATTTTTTTCTCAATGCGGGCCAGGTCCGATTCCGAGAGGGTTCTGTCTCCGAGGTCCACGTCGTAGTAGAACCCGTTCTCAATGGGAGGTCCGATGCCGAACTTTACGCCGGGGAACAGCTCTTCGAGCGCCTCAGCCATGAGGTGGGCCGACGAGTGCCAGTACGTGTTCCAGCCCTCCCGGTCGCGGAGCGTCAGTATGCGCACAGTGGCATCGGACGTGACCGGACGCGAGAGGTCGCGCACCTCGCCATCGAGTTCAATGGCCACGGCATTGCGCGCCAGCCCTTCCGAAATATCCCGTGCCACATCCATACCCGTAACGCCAGGTGCGAACGATCGGGTCGATCCGTCAGGGAAGGTGAGGGTAACATCAGTTGCCATGATTGTAACAGTATTCGTCTGATCGGTCAGTTCATGCTCCGCCTTGGAGCGCGGCAGGGGCCCCATGTGCGGGCATTCCCCATACGGTCCGCGCCCGGGAGGTTTGCCTGCTCGCGCCCGAACCGGTTCGGATCTTCCGAGGCACCGTACGCCAACATGGCGGCAAGCGTTGCATTTTCCTTGAGATCATCGAAAACGATCTTGTCATACGTGTCGCGATTGGTGTGCCACGTATACTGACGGTACTCATCATACGGGGACTGGAGCCGGAAGGAAGGTGCCCCGGCGCACACGAACGAGGTATGGTCGCTTCCTGCATTGGCCTGCGGGCCGGGCAGTTCCAGCAGCACCCGCGATGCCATTTCGGTAGGCACGGGATTCATCCATCGCGGCAGGTGGTTGGCAGCGTCCGCAAACCCCTGACCATCGATTTTTTCAAAGCGCCAGGTGCCGTTGTCCTGGTTGAAGGCAGCTTGCAGACCGTCGACCACGTCAGGATGGTCCTCCCGGAACGATCCGGAGCCAATCAGACCCTGCTCTTCGGCACCCCAATGGCCGACCAGGATGGTTCTTCTCGGTTCAGGGTAGGTTTCCCGCAGAATGCGCATGGCCTCCAGCATGACCAGTGTACCGGTGCCGTTGTCCGTGGCTCCCGTGGCCGCATGCCACGAGTCGAGGTGGGCGTGAAGAAGCACATACTCGTTCGGCAGTTCCGTTCCGGTGATCTGCCCGATCACATTGAACTGCTCGACAGTGCCGCGGCGCTCGGCTTCTGCCATGATCTGCAGGTGCGGCGTATGTCCCGATTCGGCAAGGCGGACCAGCAGTCCGTAGTCTTCGCACGACACATCCACTTCCACGACATCACTGCCCGCGCTGAAGACCTTGTTGACGCCCCACCCGCCGGACCACCGGGAGGTGATCACACCGGCAAGTTCCAACCCGGCTGGCGATCTGGCTTCCCGCACGATCCCCATCCGTTCTCCCCACTGGCGCCGAAGTGCCAGGCGCTCCTCGGCCAGCGCATCTACCGTTTCCTGGCGTGCGTTTGCTTCCAGTTCCTGCGCGGCGCGGCACATGGGTTCGGGTGCGGATGCGAGGAGGAATTTGCCGCGAGCGGCCGCTGTCCATGATGCCAGACTGTCCGGATCCGAGGACGTCGGCGGCAAAACGACGTCGGCCCGGACGGGACCATCCGTTCCGGCGCTCCATGCGAGCAGCTTCGCCTCGAGTGACGTACGCCGCGGCGTCAACATGTCCACGTGCAGAAGACCCTGTTCCCAGCCCTGCCAGCTTCCATAGGCCTCTCGGTGCGCCTCAATGCCCCATTCGTCGTACCTGGACAGCAGCCAGTCCTGGGCGCGGGCCAGCCCCTCGGTGCCTGTCAGCCGCGGCCCAATCACGTCGAGCAGTTCGTGAGCCAACTCCTCGACCCTGGAGTGTATTACTCCGGTCTCCCACATGGCATTGATTACGGGGTCATCAACCGGATACGTCTGGGCATGCACGCTGCCCGGGAAAACGCCGGAGCCGATTGCAGTGAGTGCGAAAAGAAGAGGTGCGGCGGCCAGGCGCACGCGGGTTGTGGATGAAATGCGTTTCATGGATATCCGTGTTTGTGCTGCGTCATGATCATCCCGTATAATAGAAACCAATTTCATCATGACCACCACCATGCTTCGTTTTCGACATCTTCTCACAGCCACGGTGCTCACGGGCGCCATCATGATGGGGTGCGCATCGTCCGATCCTCTCTACAGTCCATCCTTCGCCACGCTCAACCGCCCGGCACCGGATTCCTTCGACGTCGAAGTCCTGACGAGTGCCGGCATGTTCGAGCTGCGCCTCATCCGGGACTGGTCACCACTCGGAGTCGACAGGGCCTTCTACCTGTTTCGCAACAATTTCTACGAAGGGGCCCGTTTCTACCGCGTCATCGACGGGTTTGTGGCGCAATTCGGGGGTTCGGGAGATGCGGCGCTCGACTCCATCTGGCGCGCCCTGCCCATCGCCGACGAGCCCGTTCGCCGAACCAACGCGCGCGGTACGCTTGCCTTCGCCCGGGCCGGTGCCCGGTCACGTTCCATGACCATGTTCATCAACCTCGCCGACAATGCGCGGCTCGACTCGGTCGATTCGGGCGACGTGGTTGGCTTTCCGCCCCTCGGCCGGGTGACACGTGGCATGGATACGGTCGACTCCCTCTTCTCAGGCTACGGACCCGTGCCCATGCGGTCAGACCTGACGGCCGCGACGCTCCGCGAACAATATCCGCAGCTCGACTCGATTGCGGCGACTCATGTCACGAGGATGTACTGAGGCGGCTGAGCACAACCCAGCCGACAATGCCCGACAGGAACGATCCTGCCAGGATACCCATTTTGGCGCGGTCAAGCGCCGCTGCGTCGTCGAACGCCAGACCGGCAATGAATAGCGCCATCGTGAAGCCGATGCCCGCCAGGCAGGCTACGCCGTAGACCGCCTTCCAGGTAACGCCGGCCGGGAGTTTGGCAAGTCCGGACTTGACCGCCGCCCAGGCGAAGGCAAGCACGCCCACCTGCTTCCCTATGAACAATCCGAGAAGCACACCCAGCGAGACGGGGTGGAGAAGCGCCTCACCGACATTGATTCCCTCGAACGATACGCCGGCGTTGGCGAGTGCAAAGACCGGCATGATGAAAAACGCCACCCAGCCGTGCAGTGCATGCTCCATGCGTACCAGCGGCGTCTCGGCCCGCTTGGCGGTTTCCTCCACATGATGGATGATGTCCTGCTGCTCGCCCGAAGTCCAGTGCGGGAAGGCATCGTTTGGCGAACTGCTCCGCATGCGTTCGGCGAGATGCGCCAGTTTCTGCTTGAAGGTATCCGTATCGATTTCGCGGCGGGCGGGTATCGTCATGGCGAGCAGTACGCCCGCAACCGTGGCATGCACACCGGACTTGAGGACGGCAACCCACAGGATGAGGGCGAAGAAGACGTAGACGGCTGTTCGCCTCACGCCCATCCTGTTCAGGATGGTGAGCAGCACGAGGACACCTCCGGCGACCAGGAGGGAGCCGGTGTTCAGCTCGGCCGTGTAGAAGAGCGCAATCACGAGGACCGCTCCCAGGTCGTCGACAATGGCCAGCGCCGTGAGGAAAATCTTGAGCGCCACAGGCACGCGCGAGCCGAGCAGCGCCAGAATACCAAGAGCGAACGCGATGTCTGTAGCCATGGGGACGCCCCACCCGGAGAGAAACGGCGTGTTTCCCGTGACGGCGACGTAGACGAGTGCCGGAACGACCATGCCACCAAGGGCGGCCGCCATGGGGAAGATGGCCTGCCGCGCATCGGCCAACTCGCCAACGAGCATTTCACGTTTGATTTCCAGGCCCACCAGGAAGAAGAAGATAGCCATCAGCCCGTCATTCACCCACAGGAGCAGGGGCTTGGATATCTCATGGGATCCAAAACCGGTCGTGACATAGGTCTGCCAGAGGCCGAAATATGCATCGGAGAAGCCCGAATTGGCCCAGACAAGGGCTATGACAGCAAAAACGAGCAACAGTACACCGCCGGCTGCTGCTGTGCGGAAAAAAGACTGAAAACTTGCTATGACGTTTTTCATGAATCGAGAACGATGAGGATGTCTTCCGGGTGGTATTTGAAGTGGGTATGTATGGGCAGGACGTCCCTGCCACGCCGGACTGCAAGCAGTCCGGCTGGCAGTTCATCCTTCAGGACGGTGCCGTCGGCACGTGTCGGCACCGGTGCTTCACAGACGGTCGCGGAACCCTCCATTATACGGCGGTCCCATTCGTCGAGCGCGAAAGATCCGGTAAACGACGTCTCGCCAAGGACGTGAGCCTTGGCGTTCTGATGCGCCGAAGATTTCATGCGCGATGCATCGAAGAGCAGATGCACATGGGGAATACTGAACACCTGGCGTGCGAGCCTCCCTACGAGGGCATCGATCCCTGGATTACCCGTGTGGGCCAGGAGGTAGGCCGCTTTGCCGGCACCCGCCTCGGTAAGCGTTACGTCTTCGAGAGCGCTGCCCTGAACGGCCACAAGCCCGGCCTCACGGGCGGCCGCGCAGTGGTCCTCGCGCGTGTCAATCAGTGTTACGGGCATGCTGTCGGCAAGCACCTTGCCGAGCAGGCGATTGAGCGGTGACGCACCAATGATGATGGCGCCGGTGCGGCTTTCACGGGCAGTAACCAGTTCGCCCCGGGCGCGTAGCCAGGTAACGCCGAGTTTAAGCAGCACAGGGACCGTGGCAGTCGTCGCAATGGCCATTACGACGAGTACGGAGAACATCTCCTGCGAAATAATACCTGCCGCGAGCCCGATCTGTGCAATGATGATTTCGACAGCACCCCGACCGTTCATGCCCGCACCCAGTACCAGACCTTCGCGCCATCCGTAACCTGTAGGAAGGTAAAACAGGGCGGTACCCAGGATTTTGCCCACCGTCGCTACACCGACCACAATCACGACCAGCATGGTGCTGTCAACAAGTACGGCCAGGTCCACCTGGAAGCCCGCCGTGACAAAAAAGACCGGAGCCAGGAATCCGACGGCACCTCGACGGACCCAGGTCATGATATCCCGGCTGACCGTGTGGCCAATCACGTTTTCACGAAGGAACATGCCGGCAATGAAGGCGCCCAGGATGCCGTGGGCACCAGCCAGATGGGCCGCTTCCGAGAACAGGAGCAGCACCAAGATCACGACCGGAAAGACACCGGCCGTACCCATGCGTTGCAGTGCTCCTGCGAACCGGGGTAACAGATACGTTCCGGCTGCCCATGTTCCCCCGAAAAACAGCACGACCTTGCCTGCAACGAGCCACAGACTGCCGCCGTCCTCCGGGTTGGCGACGCTTATCAGACCGGCAAAGATGACCAGGGAGAGCGTGTCGGCAATGAGCGCACCGGCCATCATCACATGCGCTATGCGTGTATCCAGGAGTTTCAGATCCACGAGGATCCGGCTCTTCGTGGCGAGCGATGTAACGCCGGCCGCCATACCGACAAAGAGTCCCTCCATCGTGGAGCCGCCCCACGATGTGACAACCCAGTAAGCGAGTACAAACGGCGTAATGAACCCGCCGAGCGCCGCCAGAATGCCTCCCTTGGACGCTCTGCCCAGCTCGGACGGGTCGATCTCCATGCCCACATAGAGCATCATGAGCAGGATGCCGAGTTGAGCCAGTACATCCAGCGCCGGATGTGAGGTGAGCAGTCCGAGCAGGGGTGGACCGAGCACGATGCCCGCCATGAGTTCGCCGAGGACGGACGGGTAGCCTATGCGTTCAGCCAGTTTGCCGGCCAGAAAAGCTGAGGCCAATACCGCGAGGAGCGGTAACAGGGGAAGTTCCATGATGACGGTAGGGTTTGGTGGGGGACGGGTAGACTGCCGGTCGTTACCCTACCGTTCAAGCGGCGTACACAGGCCAAGCCAGAGGAGGCGGCCACAGGAATATGTCGTCGTCATGCACATGACGGAATAATACCCATCGCCATCCATTCGTGCTCGTTAAATTGTCTTCACACGCAATGTGCTCAGTCCCGCCTGCACGGCTACTCGTGCCGGTAGCGCAGGATGAGTTCGGGATGACGAGTTGCGGCGAGGATGTCTCCGCACTTGCGACACGCCCACTCAATGCGTTCCGGACGGCTATTGGAAACCGGAACATTTGGCCCTCGGACTCACTCACACGCTGTCCGGGGTCATTGGCGTGGGATATGGGCGGGGAGTGTGAACACGCCCAGAAGGCATCCCGCGGCAGGTGTGGGTCCTAGTGGATTCGAACCACCGACCTCTACGATGTCAACGTAGCGCTCTAACCAACTGAGCTAAGGACCCGCAAGTCGGCCTGTTCAGGCCGCGGACAGAAGGACGCCAAATATAGGGTGCCGGCCCGACGCGAGTCAAACATCTCGCCATCCATTCACCAAAAGTTGAATGCTCCCGGACGCATTCAGTCAGGCATGTACCGGACGATCATGCAAAGGGTCCCTTTCAGGACAGACTACCGCCCCGCAATCCTCCCATCAACTGACCATGCCCTACACCGTAACCATCAACACGAGCCCGAATCCCCACACAGAGCATGTGTCCCGGCGATTCATTCGGCGCTTACCGCCTGTCCTGCAACTCATTACGCCGATCGATCCTGCCATCGAGCACCAGCTTGACGCCCTCATCCGTGCCGCCTGGCGCGCCGACAAGGATGTAAAAACCATCTGCCGCGCCCTGGAGGCCGTAATGCAACGTCTCGGCTACCGCGTCAGAATCGGCATGAAGGAGATCCACGTGGACCAGGTACCGTCCTTCCCGGGTGAGACCGTGGCATCGGCCCTTATTCTGATGAATGCGGAGCACCGTCAGGGCCTGTAAATGTCGGCCAGAACGCGTACCATAAGGACGCAATAATTATTCGCAATCAAGGTGGCAGGACGTGGCACGAACAACAGGCAAGGAACTACTGAGAAACCCGACTCTGAACAAAGGAACGGGATTCACCGCAGAAGAGCGTGATGAACTCGGTCTGAGGGGGCTGCTACCCTACAACCGGTGCAGTCAGCAGGTCCAGATGGAGCGCATCCTGGGGCATTTTCGGCGCAAGGAGTCGGACATTGAGCGCTACATTGCCCTCAATGCGCTCCAGGACCGCAATGAACAGCTCTATTTCCGTGTGCTCATGGAGTATGTGGATGAACTCATGCCCATCGTCTATACGCCGACGGTGGGGCAGGCGTGCCGGGAATTCGCGAGCATTTACCGTCGCCCCAAGGGATTCTACATTTCGCCCGATGACCGGGGTCATGTCCGCCGTATGCTCGACAACTGGCCGGAAGACGATGTCCGCGTCATTGTGGTAACCGACGGGGAACGCATACTGGGACTCGGTGACCTGGGCTCCAACGGTATGGGTATCCCGATCGGAAAGCTGGCACTCTATGTTTCGCTCGCCGGCATCCATCCGTCCTGGTGTTTACCCGTCATGCTGGATGTGGGCACGGGAAACAGCGAACTCCTCAAGGATCCGCTGTACATGGGCTGGCCCCACGAGCGCGTTCGAGGAGATGCGTACGATGCGCTCATGGAAGAGTTTATTGCCGCGGTCACCGACCGCTGGCCCCACGTTCTGGTGCAGTTCGAGGATTTTGAGACGACGAATGCGCTCCGACTGCTTGACGTGTGGCGCGACAGGACGCTTTGCTTCAACGATGACATCCAGGGGACAGCGGCTGTTACGCTCTCGGGTGTACTGGCCGCCACCCGTGTGGCAGGCACCCCGTTCGAAGATCTGCGCATCCTGTTTGTTGGAGCAGGATCGGCAGCGACTGGTATAGGGCATCTCATGGCGTCGGCTTTCGTTGAACACGGGTTGTCCGCTGCTCAGGCCAAGAGGCGTCTGTGGTTCGTGGATTCAAAGGGCCTCATTGTGAAGGATCGGGGCGACGATCTGGCACCACACAAGCAGTCCTTCGCCCACGATCATGCTCCCATGCAACTTGAGGAGGCGATTGAAGATATCCGCCCCAACGTGCTTATTGGCGCGACAGGAGCGCCAGGCACATTTACCGAGTCGGTGGTGCGAAAAATGGCCGACGTCAACGAACGGCCAGCTGTTTTTGCGCTCTCCAACCCAACGTCCCAGGCCGAGTGCACGGCCGAGGAGGCGTACGCGTGGTCGGGTGGCCGGGCCCTTTTCGCATCGGGCAGTCCGTTTGCTCCGGTGGAGTATGAAGGCAGAACGTATCACCCGGCCCAGGGAAACAATGCCTACATTTTTCCCGGTGTGGGGCTCGGGGTCATCGCCTGCCGGGCCGAGCGCGTAACGGACACCATGTTCATGGCGGCGGCAAAGCGGCTGGCGAGTCTCGTCTCAGACGAGCAACTGGAACGCGGTGCGCTGTATCCCCCCATGAAAAACAGCCGGCAAGTCAGCCTTGAGGTGGCCCACGCCGTGGCTGAGGTGGCCTTCACGGAGGGGCTCGCCCGGGCGGAGCGGCCGGACGACCTGAGGCGTGTCCTGCGCGACATGCAATATGATCCCAGCTACTGAAAACGCATGGTAACCACGACTTCGGAGCAGGCGGGAGCCGCAACGGACGGCCGGCGCGGCCACGGATTCGGTGTATTGCCGGTCTTTCTGGCGGGAATCAGCACCATCCTGGGTGCGATCATGTTCCTGCGGTTCGGCTATGCCGTAGGGCATGTCGGATGGCTCGGGGCCATGGTTATCATTCTGCTTGGCCACATGGTGACGATTCCCACGGCGCTCGCCCTGGCCGAAATCGCGACGAACCGGAAAGTGGAGGGTGGGGGCGAGTATTTCATTATTTCACGCTCGTTCGGGACGTCGATTGGAAGCGTGATCGGAATTTCTCTATACCTGTCGCAGGCCATTTCCGTAGCGTTCTATATGATTGCCTTTGCCGAGGCATTCCAGCCCTTTGCGTCGGCATTCGAGGCCTACACGGGCTATGCCATGGATCCGCGGTTCATCTCGTTTCCGGCGACGCTGGCTCTGGTCGCGATCATGATCTTCAAGGGCGCATCGATGGGTGTGCGTATGCTCTACGTGGTGGCGGCAACGCTCGGTGCAGCGCTTGTGATGTTCTTTCTGGGATCGCCCGTCGACGGGTTCGATCCGGGCACAGCCAGTATTTCGGGGACCATTGCGAATGCCGATCCGCTGGTGCTCGTGTTTGCCATCGTCTTTCCGGCTTTCACGGGCATGACGGCGGGCGTCGGCCTGTCGGGAGATCTGGCCAATCCGCGGAAGGCCATTCCACGGGGCACCATCGCCGCGACGCTCGTGGGTATGGTCGTATATGTCGCCATCGTGACCAAGTTGGCGTTCTCAGCCAGCGCGGAGGACCTGGCCACCGACCAACTCATCATGATGCGGATATCGGCCTGGGGTCCCATTATCCTGATTGGGCTCGGTGCGGCCACCATCAGCTCGGCCATTGGATCCATACTCGTAGCCCCCCGCACCATCCAGGCGCTTGCCGTCGACGCATCGCTCCCCGTGGGCCGACTGAACCGGTGGCTGGCCCGCGGAGAAGGGGACGTCAATGAGCCCCGCCGCGCCACGATCGCCACGGGCAGTATAGCCCTTTTTGTAGTCCTTCTGGGAGATGTGGACTTTGTCGCGCGGCTGATATCCATGTTCTTCATGGTCACCTACGGCTCGCTCTGCGCCATCAGCTTCCTGGAAAATTTCGCGTCCCGCCCGAGCTATCGCCCGAGCTTCCGCTCGAGGTGGTATATCTCACTCTTTGGGGCGCTGATCTGCCTGTTCATGATGTTCCAGATGGATCCGCTCTTTGCCCTGTTGGCCCTCGCCGTCATGGTCGGCCTCTACCAGGTGATTGCGCGCTCCACAGCGGGATCGGGACACGACCTGGCCGATATGTTTGAAGGCGCCATGTCACAGCTTACGCGCTATCTGCATGTCAAGCTGCAGGTGCGCAGTGGACACGAGGTGGACCGCGAATGGCGTCCAAGTATGATCATGGTCAACGAGCGGACGTTCGACCGCCGCGCGCCGCTGCAGCTGCTCCGCTGGATTTCCCACCGCTACGGATTTGGAACATACCTGCATTTCATTCCGGGTGTGCTCAACCGTGAAACCTACCAGGAAAGTGTCCGGCAGCGGGATAGGCTGTTGGAACTTGTTGAGGGGCAGGACAATGCCGTATATCTGGACACCATTGTGAGCCCGTCCATGACGTCGGCGCTGGCGCAGAGTCTTCAATTGCCGGGTGTGTCGGGCATTGCCAACAACTCCATCATGTTCGAATTCTCCATCCACGATCCGCGCGAGGTGGTGTCGGAAATCGTGGACAGTGCGGAGTTCTCCGCATCGACCAATATGTCCCAGTTCGTGCTTCGACACGGAGACCATTTTTTCGGCGACCAGAAGCGGATCCACATCTGGCTGACGTGGAACGATGACACGAACGCCAACGTGATGATCCTGCTGGGTTATATCCTGCTGGGTCACAGGGACTGGGACGATGCCGAGATCAGCGTCTTCGCCGCGCTCCCGAAGGACCAGATCGTGGAACAGCGACTGGAGATCGAGAAGCTCATAGACGAGGGGCGGTTGCCGATTTCGGAGAAAAACATCACGTACCTGGCCACCGATGACCGTCATGAATTCCTGGACCTCGTGACCGAGCGTTCGGCCGATGCCGATCTGACCATCATCGGCTTCGATGGCGAAGGCCTGGCCGAGCGTCGTGAGGACCTTTTCCTGAATCACCCGGCGCTTCCGTGCGTGCTTTTTGTGCGCGCCGCCCAGGAAATCCAGATGGAATGAAAGCGCGGCGTTGGGTTGCTGCGGCCATGCTGTTATCCGGTCTGGTGGCCTGTAGGCCTCCGGAGTACACCATTACAGCAGAGGGAGTGGCGGCCCAGGTCGAAGAGCTCCGCGCTGGTGCCGGACGGGCGACTGTTGCGGCCCTGGCATTTCGCCGCCTTGGCCTGGCTACTTTTGGCGGAGACAGTGATTTCGAGCAGGTGTTTACGGTAACGGCGAGGCGCGCTGGCGAAGTCTCCGTCATCCTCGACGGCGTGAAGGTGCCGGCGGAGCGTGTGGCGGCATCGCTGTCATCGGAGTACATCCGGTGGACGGACCAGGATTCGATTTCTGTAGTACGTGTCGGCCCCGAGAGAGACCCGATGAATGCGTGGCTCATTTGGCGCGGCGCCGCTGGAAAAATTCTGTTTCTCGTCGATGCGCAGCACGTAGACCGGTTCAATGATGTTGCCCGCCGCATGGCCGAGCCCGTGACCGGGCTCGAGGTTGTTGATGGACACGACATGGTGGCCGTACTTTCATCCGCGACTCCGCGGGCGTTTCGGGTCGAGGGGTCGGCGCACTCGGAAGTCCGCGAAATGGCGAACGTGGTGGGGCTTCTGCCCGGTAAGCGGCCCAATGAAATGATTGTGTTTTCGGCCAGTCGGGATCATGTTTCGGGCACGTCGGCCATCCTGGAACTGGCGCGCTACTACGCGCGGCGCGACCGGCCAGAGCGGACGCTCGTCTTCGTGCTCTATGCCGAGCGGACCTCGGCGCCAGCGTTGTTCGATGTGTCCGGGCCACCGGAGAATTATGGTCCACCAGATGATTTCGGGGCCCTGCATTTTTCGCTGTCGGTCGACCCCACCCACATCATTGCGCTTCTGCACGTAGACCGGATCGGGGAGCCCGCGGACTACAGGGAAGCCATGGAGGCTGGGACGAAGGGCGGGAACGAGAGGAGTTTGGCTGCCGCCACCTGGGTCACGGGGTACGACCGGTCCACACTTCTGGAACTTATGCAGGCGGCGCGCGGCGACAGCCTCCAGCCTGCGTTCGGGCCCGACCCCTACCCGTGGTTCAATCTGTTTGAGCTGCTCAGCAATGCCCCCATGGCGGAGCGCGGTGTTGTGGCGCACGCTGTCGGAACGAGTCCGGTCGAGGAAACCGGCACGTGGTTTCCGGACGTAAACGCCCCCGAGCTCCTTGATCCGGCCCACATGGCGGGCGTCATTCGGGCACTTACGGCCGGCATTCGACCTGTTGTGGAGGGGGAAGCTACACCAATCCGGCTTGACCGGTAGCTGATTTAAATGTAACAATGAAAGTTACATATTATTTTGCGTCGTCAGATCGTATTTCATGCCCGGCGCAAGCACGAAGTAGGGCTTTTCCCAGGGGAGGTACACGCGCCTATTGTCATGGATGGTAACCATATAGCGCCCAATCACTTCCAGCGCACCATCCTCTACCACGATGGCCGTCGATTCTGACAGTCCAATGCCCAGAAGGTTGGGATGCGCCTCAATGACAGGAATGAGGTCGTCCCAGCGGCCGCGCGTATCGATATGCTGATCGACGGCCGTTCCCGGCAGAAAATCGAACCCATACATGTGGTTGGGCTCGTCCGTCATTACGATGTCCGAGCCCTCCGTATCGCCCCGAACCAGGTACGTACCCTGGATGGTCGCGCCAGCCGAGCTGCCGCCGATAACGCCGCCGCGGACAAGTAGCCCGTGGAAGGCCTCGAGCGTGCGCGTGCCAGCGTAGGAATCGACAATATTCCACTGCCGGCCGCCGGTGAACCATAGCGCGGTGGCATCATCGACGACCTCTACGAAGTCATCCGAGTTGGCGATTTCGCGGGCGTGCGTGTGCAGCATGCGGACGTGCCGAAGGCCCAAGGCCCGCCAGGGAGCGAGCACCTCGTCCTCATTGAAAACGCGGACATTTCCGTCACGCGTGTAGTTGCCCCCCGCCGTCGGGACAATTACGAAGCGGCCGTTTTCGGCGCCGCCTCCGCGCTCAATAAAGGTTTCCAGTATGCCGGTGCCTGCGAGCGGGCCGCCTCCAGCGAGGATCAGCGTGCCAGGATAGGACGACGTCGCGTTGGGACGATTCTGGGCGGCGGCCGTCTGAATTCCAGCCATGGGGATAGAAAAAAGAAGGACGGGTGCAAGCAGGACAGAGACAAGGAAGACGGGCAGAAGGCGGCGTAACGAGGCAGACATGGCGTGCTGGTTGCAAAAGTGAAAAGGCCCGGGGTTGCGCTGTCGGGAACGGTGAAAAAGCGGGATGTCGGATGGTCAATAAGTCAATATACTGCCAGGCAGGGCTTCGCGACTCCACGTAACGATACGTACATTGCCCATCAGGTCTCGCTGCAACCCACCCATATCATGAAGTCCGTACTCATCATCGACGATGATCAGCCCATCCTGACCATGTTTTCGTTCACGCTCGAAAACGCAGGCTACAGGGCGCTTATTGCCCAGTCGGGTGCGGAGGGCGTTGAACTGGCGCAGGAAGAAGAGCCGGACGTCATCCTGTGCGACGTCAACATGCCCGGCATGAACGGATGGGATGTGCTCTGGGCCATCCGGTCCGATCCACAGATCGCGCATGTGCAGTTCATCCTGATGACGGGCAACACGCGGGACATTACGCCGCGGGCCGGGATGGAGGTGGGGGCCGATGACTTTCTGGCCAAGCCGTTTGGTCAGGATGAATTGCTCAAAAGTGTGGAAGCGCGGCTGCATCGGGCTGAAATCAGTGCGCGGTTGGCGCAGCGGGCGGAGTCGGAGCTCCGGGTAAGCCTGCGGTCCACATTGCCGCACGAATTTTTTACGCCACTGGCGGGAATACTCGGAATCGTGGAACTGCTGCGAGACAAGAATGCACAGGTGGACGCGAAAGAACTGGACGAATTCCTGGCCGATATCCAGAAGTCCGGCTGGCGGCTGCACCGCACGCTGAACAACTATTTCACTGCCATCGACCTGGAGTCAAGTCCTGCCAGTCCTGAACACGCCCCTTCGATTGACGCCGACCGGGTGCGGCGCGCCATGGAAGTAGGCGTTGACAACGCCATGTTGCGCCACGATCGGCAGGATGACGTGCAGGTCTCGCTCGCTCCCTGCGCGCTGCGTGGCCTGACGGGCGACTTCACGGTTCTGGTCGAGGAGCTGGTGGACAACGCATGCGCGTATTCGCCCAGAGGTGCGCCCATCGCTGTCACGTGCACGCCGGACGGCGAACTCACGGTCCGGGACGAAGGGCGCGGTATGACACAGGCTCAGCTCAGCACGATAGGCGCCTTTCGGCAGTTTGACCGCAAGAAATACGAACAGCAGGGCCTGGGTCTCGGACTTTTCCTGGTGCAGAAAATTGCAGAGCGGTGCGGCGCGACGCTGTCGGTAGACAGCGCACCGGAGGAGGGAACGATGGTCCGCGTTTCGTTTGAGAAATCGTGATGTCACGACCGGATCGCGGCCAGGTACGCCGTGCCCATTCAGCGCATTTACCTGGATATCCTGCAACCTGCACAATACGAAGTCAGGAGACGGTGGGAATTGGGCGTCATAAGCCAGGACGCAGACTTCAGCTGCTCAATGAACTTTCGCGCGTGAACAACGAACCAGACCCTCGTCCACGTGCAGCGGGAGCTTGCCAGGAAAATTGCACGGTTGATGTCGCTGATTGAGGAAAAAAATCGTTTACCGGGTACAGCCGCTTATGATTTACGAACTCCCCTCGGTGTCATTTTGACATACAGCGACCTTCTGGAGCACGAAGCCCGCAGTGTTTTTTCCGAAGAACACCGGGACTTTGTTGCGACCATTCTCTTCAAGCCGTTTGTAAAGACAAGCGTTCTCGCAACGGAAGGCGAGCCGAGCACCAGACTGGGGCTCGCCACTCTGCACCGTCTGGTAACGGCACACGGCAGCGAGACAGGAGCCGTCAGCACCGAGGGCAAAGGCTCCACGTTCTGGTTCACATTGCGTGGCGTAGCCATCTGAATGAACGAGCCTGCCATGCCACACTCTTCTCTGATACTTGTCGTAGACGACACCCCGGCCCTCTTGAAAGCGGCACTGCGCCTGCTTGGCCGGGAGGGGTACCGTGTCACGGGAGTGGGCAGTGGCCATGAAGCGCTGGATGTCGTACAGAAATCCCGTCCTTCGGTCGTACTGCTCGCTGTGGCACTTCCGGACATGGATGGATTCGAAGTCCTGCGTGCCATTCGAAGCCTGAAGGATCTGCCTCAGCCGTCCATCATCATGATGAGTGCGGCGCAGACGCTGTCCGAAGATCAGGCAGAAGTGCTTGCGCAAAGCGCAGACGGATACCTGGCGCGGCCCATTTCCAACGCGGAGCTTTTGGCGCGCGTGGGACTGCTTGTGAGGAATCACGAATTGGTGGCACAGCTGCGACGCAGCGAGGCTCAGATGGCACGCGCGCAGCGCATTGCCCACGTGGGCAGCTGGGAACTGGATGTCGTGCGGGACGAACTGACCTGGTCCGACGAAGTCTACCGGATTTTCGGAAGGGACAGGGAAACGTTCGAACCCTCGTTCAATGCCTTCATGGCGTGCGTCGTCGAAGAGGACAGAAAAGACGTTCTTACAGCGCAGGAGCGGGCTCTCGCCGGGCGGGAGGCGCTGAACATCACACACCGGATTACGCGGCCCGACGGTACGGTCCGTTGGGTACACGAACTCGGCGAATTGGAGTCTGGAGACGATGAGCAGGCCCTTCTCCTGACTGGCGTCGTGATGGACATCACCGAGCGCCATGAGAACGAGCGGCACATGCGCCTCCAGCAAGCGGCGCTTGAATCAGCGGCAAACAGTATTGCCATCACCGATCATGAAGGACGCCTGCTTTGGGTCAATCCGGCCTTTGCCACGAGCTATGGCTACGAAGAGGAAGAACTGACAGGTAAAAGGCCGGGTGATATCGTCAAGTCCGGTGTGCACGACACGGCATTCTACAAGGAGATGTGGGAGACCATCCTGTCGGGTCGCGTATGGTTTGGTGAGATAGTGAACAAGCGCCGGGACGGATCGCTGCTGACCGAAGAACTGACCATTACGCCCATACGAGACGCCGAGGGGAAGGTAGCCAATTTCATTGCCATCAAGCAGGATATCACTGAGCGCAAACGCATGGAAATGCAGTTCCTTCGTTCGCAGCGCATGGAAAGCATTGGGACGTTGGCTGGTGGCATTGCCCATGATCTGAACAACCTGCTCGCGCCGATCGTAATGGGCGTGGACCTGCTGGCAGAACGGGTAAACGATGATGCGCTACAGGTGGTCATCCGGAATATGGGTCAGAGTGCAAGCCGTGGAACGAGTCTGGTGCGGCAGGTACTCTCGTTTGCCCGGGGCGTTGAAGGGGCGCGCGTTACGCTCTTCCTCGACCAAGTCCTGCGGGAAGTGGTAACGATGGCAAAGACCAGCTTCCCCAAGAACGTGCGGATACAGACCGAATCTGACGACGATCTCTGGCCCGTCATTGGGGACCCCACGCAGCTCAACCAGGTCATCCTCAACCTTTCGGTGAATGCCCGCGACGCCATGCCCGACGGAGGGACGGTTCGTCTCTTGACGCGTAATGTCACGATCGACGACCAGTATGCCTCCATGCGACGCGATGTGGAGCCTGGCGACTATGTCCTTCT
>PCUY01000022.1 GCA_002787815.1 Bacteroidetes bacterium CG12_big_fil_rev_8_21_14_0_65_60_17
AAATGACCCGGCCATACTTCGCTCCTCACGCCTTGATAAACGCCATTTTCGACTGCTACAGCGGGTTCTGGCGTAGTGTGAACAGGCCCTAATAACCGTAAATGGAGAAGTCGTCCCGTCGCATGTGGAGCGATACCACAATAGCAAGCAGCACCGAATTGGCCAGTAGAGCTGAGCCGCCATAGGAAACAAATGGCAGCGGAATTCCGATGACCGGCAACATGGATGTGGCCATGCCGATATTCACGAACATGTGAATCAGGTATATTCCCGCAGCTCCCGCCGCCGCCATGACACCGAAAGGATGCTTCATTCGGGCGCCAAGAGTCAACAGACGTATCAGAAGGGCCAGAAAGAAGACCAGCAGAAGCACCGCTCCGACGAACCCGAACTCCTCACCGATAACCGAGAATATGAAATCGGTGGACTGCTCGGGCACATACGCACCCTGCGTCTGGGTGCCTTCGAGGAAGCCCTTCCCGGCCAAACCTCCAGAGCCAATGGCCGCCATGGACTGAAGTTGATGAAACCCGGCATTGTCTCGGAATTCGGCGGCCCCGGGATCCGTAAAAGAAAGCACCCGAGCCAACTGGTACGGCTGGAGCAGTTTGGCCATGGCAAACGAGGCCACCGCTGTGGTGCCACCGGCAAACAGCGCTGCCAACCCTGCCACCCGCTTGTCCCGGGTTCGCCACCACATGAGTGCCGCGAAGGCCAGCGAAAACGCGACCGCTGACGGCAAATGTACCACCGAGAGGTACCCCGCCACAGCCGGAGCCAGCATGAGCAGCAGTATATCAAACCCGAGTCCACTCCAGAACAGCACAATCGGGATGAGGCCGAGAAACACGAGAGCAGTACCTGTATCATTCTGGAGCAGGATGATCACCGCCGGAAGCATGGCAATGCCCACGATGGAAAGTCCGACACTCAGACCCATCGTCTTGGGCCGACGCATCCCAACGAGTTGGGCCAGCGCCAACACCGTACCCACCTTGGCAAACTCCGAGACCTGGAACTGTACGGGTCCGAATGCCAGCCAAGCCTTTGCCCCATTGATCTCCCGGCCAAAGACGAGTGCCGCAAGCAGAAGCAGAATGGTCAACGCGTAGGCCGGAAACGCTGCAAGCTGGAAAAAACGTATGGGCAGCATGAGAACGGCTATCACGGCCACGAGGCTGATCCCCAGCCACATCACCTGCCGATCAAAGTTCTGGCGTGGCGTGGACGTATACAGCTCAGCGGCTGCGCCGTGGGTTGTCGAGTAGATGGCAACAAGGCCCGCCGCAACCAGGAGCATCCACAGCACCACGGTCGTGATGTCCAACTTGCTGCTCAAGGAGCTCATGGCGCACCTGTTCCTCTCGCCAGGGGTTCACTCTTCCGATCCAGAACCTGCTGCCACAGGAATTGACGTCCACGCAT
The DNA here is from genome assembly GCA_002787815.1 of Bacteroidetes bacterium CG12_big_fil_rev_8_21_14_0_65_60_17. Taxonomy (GTDB): domain Bacteria; phylum Bacteroidota; class Rhodothermia; order Rhodothermales; family UBA10348; genus 1-14-0-65-60-17. Next base: position 1,426 of record PCUY01000022.1, read on the forward strand.
GTCCACATGTCCCTTCAGATACTGCTCCATCACGAACATGGCCATAATACCCGCATTGCCGGACCCGGAACCTCCATTCTCAACCATGACGGCGATGGCAATCTGCGGATCATCTGCCGGCGCATAGCCAATGAACAGGGAGTCGTCTGCACCCCGCGGATTCTGCGCCGTTCCGGTCTTTCCCGCCAACGACACACCCGGAATCTGCAACCAGGTAGCTTTTTCTGAAATGACGAGCTTCATACCCTCGCGGACGAGACGGAGGTAATTCGGGTTGACCTGAAGCGTTTCCGCGGCTGGCCGTTCCGGCACAAGGCGTTCGCTCGTCTCAGGCTGGACCATATGATCTATCAGGTACGGCGTCAGGAGCGTCCCCCCGTTGGCCAAGGCCGCCACATAGCGAACCAGCTGTAGCGGCGTAACGAGGATCTCGCCCTGCCCCACCCCCAGATTCATGGCAACACCCTCATTCCATCTCCCGACACCCAGACGTTCGTTGTACCATGCGGAATCGGGAATCAGCCCGGCCGCGACTTCACGCTGGGACAGATCAATGTGGGCCTTCTCCTCGAAACCGAATCTATGCCCCCATCTGTCGAGCGTATTTACGTCGATGCGACGCATCATTTCAAAAAAGAACGTATTGCATGACTCACGGATGGCTTCCATCACGTTCACGTTTCCGTGCGCAGCGAGACACTTGAAAATCCTGCCATTTCCGCGGGGGTGATAGCCCGGACAATAAAATCGGGTATCCGGCGTGATGACGCCTTCCTGCAAAGCCATGATGGCTATCAGTGGCTTGAATGTGGAGCCGGGCATGAAGGCGGCCTGCGTGACCCGGTTGAACAATGGTTTTTCCGGAGACGTGGTCAGGTAACGCCACACATCATCATCGATGGTTCCCGTGAACAGGTCCAGCGGATAATCGGGCGCCGAGTGAAAGGCCAGAACACCCCCTGTACGGGCATCCATGGCTATCAATCCTCCACGCTTGTCCGTAAAAAGTGATTCTGCCAGTGCCTGTGTCGCGGCATCGAGCGTGAGATGGACGTCGTAACCACTGTACGCCGGCGCATCTTCCTGGCCACCCAGATAGTCCTGGACCACCTGCCCACGAATATTCACCATCTTGAACGCACTACCGACCTGCCCACGCACATTCTGCTCGTATTGCCGCTCGAGCCCCGCACTGCCAATCCGGTCGCCCGGTCGATACCCTTTGTCCCGCATGGCCTTCAGGTCCGCTTCCCCTATTTCGCGGACATAGCCGAGTACATGGCTCATATTGGCCTCCGACCTGTAGCGCCGTTTCTGGAACAGTTCGTAGGAAATGCCTGGCAGGCGATGACGTTGCTCCAGTACCATGGACAGCGTTTCAAAAGGTACGTCGCCATACAGGATGCTGGGCCGGAACGCACTCCACTTGCGCGCCGTCGCGACGCGCGCGACGAGAAGACTGTCCGGGACATCAAGCAGGGATGCCAAAAGTCCCGTAGAGCCTGCGTCGAAATACCGTGGTGTCACCAGAAGATTGTAGCCGGGGGTATTGTCAACAAGTAGTCGTCCTGTCCGGTCGAAGAACATGCCTCGAGCGGGAAGGACCCGCTGCTCCTTGACAGCATTACTCCGTGACTCTCCACTGTGGTCCGAATAATCCACAATCTGGAGCTGCGCCAACCGCAGGACAAGCACCATCACGAGAAGCGCCGTGAAGACTGAGAAAATACGAAGTCGCAGCCTTGTCTCGTCCATGAATCCCTGTTGATCGAAGTTGCCGGCTACTGCCGTGCCATTGATGGGGCATCGGAGCCCGGTGACAAGCTAATAATGACAACTCATCACTTGTCACTGTAATAAAGGAGCTTTTGTTACGACTCTATGTAGGTGAAACCGTTGAAAGACGCAAACCAACACGCTCTCCCGTCGTTGGTACCCCACGCACAACACCTGGTTTCTCCGGGCTCGCTGGTCCCCATTGTATCATATTCATGCGCTTCATGGACACACGACTCATTCTACGCTTCGCTCTCACACTGGTGATTACACTTGTCTTCGCGATCCCGTCCTCGGCTCAATATTTTGGTCGCAACAAGGTCCAGTACGACGATTTCGACTTCCGTTCGTTCAAGACGGACCACTTCGAAATCTTCTTCTATCCAGAAGAAAAACTGGCCGTTTCCGATGCTGCACGCATGGCTGAGCGGTGGTACGAGCGCCATTCCCGGACGTTCATGCGCGAGTTCTACAAGCGCAAGCCCATCATCCTGTATGCCAATGACGCTGACTTCCACCAGACAAATGCCATCAGCGGTACACTCGGCGAAGGAACCGGAGGTGTCACCGAATCACTGAAGGAGCGGGTCATCATGCCCCTGACGGGCTCCTATGCCGACACGGACCACGTCCTGGGACACGAACTCGTGCACTCGTTCCAGTACGATATTGCCCTCTCCAGGCAGGATTCGTCCCGATTCGCATTCCAACTTGTACCGCTGTGGCTGACCGAGGGCATGGCCGAATACTTCTCGGTCGGGCGCTCCGATACACACACCGCCATGTGGATGAGGGATGCGGCGCTTCGCGACGACCTTCCATCCATTGCCACAATCACGCGGGACATGAGCTATTTCCCGTATCGATACGGCCAGGCATACCTGGCCTACATTGGTGGCAAGTACGGAGATGCAGCCGTTGCCAATCTGTTCAAACTCTCTGGGCGTGTCGGGGTCGACTCCGCCTTCGTCTACACACTCGGTATCACCGCCGATTCGCTATCCACCGAATGGGCCCAAGCCGTCAAAGAGTCTTACCTGCCGCTCACAGAGGGACGCGACCATCCGGATGACACCGGCAGAAAGGTACTGGCCGAAGACATGGATGGCGGGGAAATGAATCTTGCTCCCGTGCTCAGCCCGGATGGGCAATACGTAGCGTTTCTGTCCGAGAAGGACATTTTCAACATCAACCTCTTCATCGCCGATGCCAATACGGGGGAAGTGGTGCGTCGACTCAAGTCCACGACGCGAAACAGTCACTTCGACAACATCCGGTTCATCTCGTCGGCCGGCTCCTGGTCGCCCGATGGTAAACAGTTCGCATTCATCACGTTCGTCAAAGGTGACAATGAAATCGCCATCATGGACTGGTCCAATGGTAAAATCAAACGCCGCATTTCGGTGGCCGGCGTGACCGCCATTACCAACCTGGCATGGTCACCCGATGGCGGCCAGCTGGCGTTCTCGGGCATGGATGGCGGTATTTCCGACCTCTACCTTCTCGATTTGCAGTCCTCCGAAGTCCAGCAGCTCACCGACGACCGATTCTCCGATCTGCAGCCGGCCTGGTCGCCGGATGGTGTCCACCTGGCGTTCACAACCGACCGGGGAGAAGACGGCACCGATTTCCAGAAGCTTTCCTACGGCAGGGAACGGATTGGCATCATCAACACGGAGACGTTCGAGATCGAAATCGTCAAGCCATTTGACGGCATGCACCACAACGCCCAATTTTCGCCGGACGGCAACAGCGTGTTCTTCATTTCCGATCATGACGGATTCAAGGATATCTACCGGTACGAACTGGCCACGCGCGACGTATACCGAATCACGAATGTAAAAACCGGTATTTCGGGCATTACCAAAACGTCTCCGGCCATGTCGGTGGCCCAACAGAGTGGGCGCATGATGTTTTCCGTCTTCAGCGATGGTGCCTACACCGTCTACGCCAAGGAGCCCGGTGAGCTGCAGGGAACACTTTACGAGCCGGGAGAGCCGGACGCCTATCGGCTGGCTGCCACGCTTCCTCCGGATACAGGGTATGACGACGGTCTCGTGGGCAATTACCTGAATGATCCGCTGGGTGGCCTTCCGCCCGATCAGGACTACGCGGAAGAATCCTACAGCCCACGCCTGAAATTGGATTACGTGGCACCGCCCACGGTCGGAGTCCAGGTAGGTGGCGTGTACGGCTCGGGAGTATCCGGTGGTGTCGGGTTTTTCTTCAGTGACATGCTGGGAAACCAGAATCTGACCGTCGTGGCCCAGGCAAACGGAACATTCAAGGACGTGGGCGCACAGGTCTCGTATTTCAACCGCGCCAACCGTATAAACTGGGGCGGACAGGCCGCCCATATTCCCCTGCTCTTCGGCACGTCCCGCGTGGGACCGAATGCCGTGGACCCTGAAACGGGGGTGGTCTCGCGCACCATCGAAAACATTCGGCAGCGGATTTTCGTCGACCAGGTCCAGGGAATCATGTCCTATCCGTTCTCCACAACCAGGAGAGTGGACATCACGGGCGGCGCAACTCGGTACGGATTCGATTACGAGGTGGACCGCTTCTTTTTCAACCAGTTCGGAGTCACGCGGGAACGCTCCAGTCTCAATGAACTGGAACCGGACGCGATTTATTTTGCGCAGGCAGGAGTCGCATTGGTCACGGATTATTCCGTGTTCGGATTCACCTCGCCCATACGCGGGGGACGCAGCCGCTTTGCCGTGACTCCTTTTGTCGGGTCTCAGCAGTATGTGCGCCTGGAAGCCGACTACCGCCGCTACTTCCATACGAATCCACTTACATTCGCCTTCCGCGGCCTGCATGTGGCCAACCTCGGAGCCCGTACCGGCGACCAGAGTGACATCTTCACGCAGGAGTACCTGGGATATGCCAACAGTATCGGATTTGTGCGGGGGTACTCGTTCTCGTCGTTCGACAGCTTCGACGAATGTACGCCTACCTCCACCGGCCAGTGTGCGGAACAGGAACGCCTTTTTGGTACACGCATGGGACTCGTAAGCGTGGAGACGCGTATTCCGCTGTTCGGAACGCCTGAATTCGGCCTGATCAATTTTCCGTATCTGCCAACAGAAGTTTCCCTTTTCGCGGACGGCGGAGTCACATGGACGGAAGATGACCTCCCCGTCTGGCGGTTCGACTCGGGGTCCACACCGGATCGTGTCCCGGTCTTTTCAACGGGTGTATCGACCCGCATGAACTTCTTCGGTTACACGGTCATAGAAATCTTCTATGCCAAGCCGTGGCAGCGACCCGGAAAGGGAGCCCACTTCGGATTCCAGCTCATTCCAGGTTGGTAGGGCCATGGACTATAAAAGCGGGGCCGCCGCGCCCGAAAGCAACACGTGCGCCGTATCCAGTGTGGCATGGCCGCACAGGTCCACTTCGTGGGTCGGCGTAAACCATCGCAGCTCACCTGTATCCGGGATCACGAAGGCGGTCTCCGACAAATTCATTTCTGCCGCCAACTGCTGCATATGCGCCTCGTCAGGAAACGCCGTGCCTTCCAACACGCATACAGCCGCAGGATTTCCACCGTCCGCATCGTGTGTACATGCATTCACGATATATACTGTCTGCAACTTCGTCTCCGGTCTGTATCTTTGCGGGCATGTACGCCCATATTCGTCCCCTGCTCTTTGCACTCGGTCCCGAAGAGGCACACCTGCTGGCCTCGACCGGGGCCCGTTTTGCCCAGAAGGTTATACCCTCGCTGATAGAGCGCATGTTCGCCTTCTCACACCCGGCGCTCTCGGTTCAGGTACTGGGACTGACGTTCACTAACCCGGTCGGTCTGGCAGCCGGATTTGACAAAAACGCCCGCCTGGTGCCTTTTTTCCGACTGCTCGGTGCCGGATTCACGGAGGTCGGCTCGGTCACGGCCAGGCCGAGCCGGGGAAACAGCCGCCCCCGCCTGTTCCGGATTCCGGACCAGGAGGCGCTCATAAACCGGATGGGACTCGGAAACCACGGAGCGGCAAAGATTGCGCCGCGGCTGAAACGCGTTGCGCACCAGACTGCCTTTCCTGTCGGCGTCAATATTGCCAAGACACACAGCCCCGGCATTCTGGGTGACGAGGCCCTCGAAGACTTCGCCGAGACCTACCGGCGCGTCGTTGATCATGCCGGTTACATTACGCTGAACGTCTCGTGTCCCAATACTGCGGAAGGCAAAACGTTTGAAGATCCGGCAGCCCTGGATACGCTGCTGCAGCACATCGATGCCATCACGGCCGAAAGGCAGCGTGAGGGTGCGGCACACACGCCCCCACTCCTTGTCAAACTCTCGCCCCCCGAGCGCGAGCGCTTCGTCCTCGACAGCCTGTATGATGAAATCCTTGCCGTGTGCGCAACGCACCGGGTAGATGGCTTCGTGGCGACCAATACGCTACCCCATGACAAGGGAGGTCTGAGTGGCCCTCCGCTTGCCACACGATCGAACGCGTTGGTCCGCTACCTGCATACCAGAACCAACGGATCGAAGCCCATCATCGGTGTCGGAGGGATCGACTGTGCCGAGGCGGCGTACGAGCGTCTGGCAGCTGGCGCCTCCCTCGTACAACTGTATACCGGTCTTGTCTACCACGGTCCGGGCCTCATCGCGCGCATCAAGCAGGGCCTTGTGCGCCTTGCCGAGGCGGAGAAATACGCATCGATTTCGCAGGTGACCGGCAGCCGCACCTGAAAGCCGCCAATGAAAGCCGGCCCAACGAGCCAACCCAGCAAGCCACCCACACCCCTATGGAACCCATTGTCCCGTTCGACACTGTCCCGCAGCTGTTCAACCGTCTCTGGACGCATTATGAGTCCGATGACCCGACCGTACTCCGCTACATGGACCGGGACTCCAAAAAATGGACCGACATCCACTGGTCACAATTCCGTGATAGGACCCACGCCATGGCCGGTTACCTCTACGCCCAGGGCGTTCGACCGGGAGACCGGGTGGCCATCCTGTCCGAGAACCGTCCCGAATGGGCGTACACCGACATGGCCACGCAGCTCCTGGGAGCCGTCAACGTATCGCTGTACACATCGCTGCCCCCCCGGGAGGTCTCCTATATCATCCACGACTCGGGGTCGTCGGTGTTCGTCGTATCTACCCGGATACAACTCAGGAAGGCTCTCGACATCTACGATGCCTGTCCGGATTTGAAACACATCGTTTCCATGACCGAGCTCGAGGACGGGCACCCGGAGTACACGAGTTTCTTCAATGCGGCGCTCGAGGAAGGCCATGCTCTGTACGAGGAGTACCGGGATGCCATCCACGCGCATGAGGCCAGTGTAAAGCCGGATGACCTGGCCTGCCTCATCTATACGTCCGGAACGACCGGCCATCCGAAGGGCGTCATGCTCACGCACGGCAATTTTTCATCCAACGTGCGGGATGCCATTGCACGCATTCCGTTCCTCGTGGGCGACAGACATCTTTCGTTCCTCCCGCTCTGCCACTCGTTCGAACGCACGGCAGGCTACCTGGGAGCGCTTTCAGCGGGCGTGGTGATTACCTATGCCCAGAGCATAGACACCGTGACCCGGGATATTGTAGATGCGAAGCCCACGCTGCTCATGGCTGTCCCGCGCCTGTATGAGAAGATCTACAGCGCCGCGCTCAAGTCGGTCGAGGAAGGATCGGCAGCCAAAAAGAAGGTCTTTGCCTGGGCTCGCGATGTCGGATACCGGCACAACCTGGCGAAGGCGCGCGGCCAGTTCATGGGTCCGGTACTGCGCGCGCAGTATGCGCTCGCCCAGAAGCTCGTATTCTCCAGACTCAGGGAAAAGCTGGGAGGACACGTCCGGTTTGGCGTCTCCGGAGGGGCTGCTCTCCCGAAGAACATCGGCGAATTCTTCTTCGCTGCAGGGATCCCCATCATCGAAGGCTACGGCCTCACCGAAACGGCGCCTGTCCTCACGGTGTCGCCGTTTGACAACCCCCGCTACGGCGCCGTCGGCTACGTTATTGACAACGTCACCGTTGCCATTGTCGATCTGGAGTCGGGGCGTCTCCTGGGTCAGATCACCGGTACCGATTACCCCACGTCGTTGACAACAGAGGCCGGCGAAATCATTGCCAAAGGCCCCAACATCATGAAGGGGTACTGGAACAACGAGGTGGCTACACGGGAGGCCATCGACAAGGACGGGTGGTACCATACGGGTGATGTCGGTCGTTTCGACGACGGGTTTCTGGTCATCACGGACCGGATCAAGCACATGATCGTATCTGCCGGCGGCAAGAACATCTATCCGGGGCCCATCGAGGAAGGCTTCAAACACGAGCCCTGGATTGACCAGATCAACATCGTGGGCGAAGCGCGGGAGTTTTTAACGGCGCTCGTCGTACCCAACGAAGACGCCATCCGGCCCTATGCCACGGAGGAGGGCCTTCCCCTGGATGATTATGAGGCGCTTCTGGAACGGGACGAAATCCAGCGGGTCTTCGCCCAGATTTTCAAATCGTACTCGCGCTCGGCAGCCGCGCATGAAAAGGTCCGCGATTTTCGCCTGCTGGCCGAGCCTTTCACGGTCGAGAACGGGATGATGACACCCACCATGAAGCTCAAGCGCAATGTGATCGAGGAGCGCCTGGCCGATCTGATTGACTCCATGTACCAGGGCATCAGGTAGCGCCCTGCAGATCCCGGCCCGCAGCACGTGGAACCTGTGCCATGAGGGGGCATTTCAGAGCTCCTGACGAGCGGGTCCATGCACCCGCGGTCAACGGGGTGTAGCGCAGCCCGGTAGCGCGCGTCGTTCGGGACGACGAGGTCGTGGGTTCAAATCCCGCCACCCCGACATTTACGGGAGCGTGTCGAAGTCTCCCACGGTGAACAGCAGCCGACCCTCCCAATGCGAGCGGGATTTACAGCCCGGACTTGTGATTGGCCGCCGTGCTTTTAAGTTATGGGGATGTCTGACCTTACCTGAATGACAAAACACCCGGCCTGTGCCTGAACAAAGTCTCACACTACCGGACCGAATCACTGAACTCGACACACCTTCATCCCTGAAACCCGACCCCGACCCTACCCTGTTCGCACACCGCGAAGGCGGTCGGATGCATTCTGGCAGCACACCTCCCTATTCGCCACCACGGATGAGGCCGAATTCCTGGACACCCGTTTCCAGAACAGGAACTCGGCCAAGACCGCCGAGCAACTCGAACAGCTGGTTGGTGAGCTTACGGGCGATGCCTTCATAGAAGACGTGAAAGAGGGGCTGCGTCAAGCCCCCATGCTGCTTCGACTCTCACCCTACCTGCTCTCCCTTATATCCCGACAAGGTGCTCTTTCTTGCGCTTGACATGTGTCCCGTCTACTGCCGCTTCTGTACGCGCAGTTATGCCATCGGGGGCGACACCGATATGGTCGACAAGGTCAGCTACAAACCGAAAAACTCGAACTGGGATGAGGCATTCGCCTACCTTCTTTCCCGGACGGAAGTGGAAGACGTCGTGGTATCGGGGGGAGATGCCTACTTCCTGCCACCCAACCGCCTCCGTGAAATCGGTGAGACACTGCTGGCCATTCCCCACATCCGGCGCATCCGATTCGCCACGAAGGGGCCCGCCGTCATGCCCATGCGCATCCTGAGCGACGACGATTGGACCTGTACGCTGCTCGAACTCGCAGAGCAGGGCCGGCAGCATGACAAGGAGGTCTGTCTCCATACACACTTCAATCATCCCGCCGAGATCACAGACATCACGCGCCGGGCCATGAGCCGCCTCTTCAAGGGAGGGCTCAAAGTGCGAAACCAGAGCGTCCTCATCCGCGGCGTGAATGACGACCCGGATGTCATGAGACTGCTCACGAAGCGCCTTTCCTGGGTCAACGTGCAGCCCTACTACGTCTACCAGCACGACATGGTCAAGGGCGTCGAAGATCTGCGCACGACGGTTGCCCAGACCCTCGAAATAGAACGCAATGTCCGGGGCTTCGCGGCCGGTTTCAATACCCCGACCTTCGTGAACGACGTTCCGGGTGGCGGCGGCAAGCGCGACGTC
>PCUY01000002.1 GCA_002787815.1 Bacteroidetes bacterium CG12_big_fil_rev_8_21_14_0_65_60_17
TCGACCACACGCCAGCACATAACGGCGAACCTGCAGTCATCGGAGTAGGGCCATCCCGGCTCCCGTCACACGCTTCCGACCCCCGCAAACGCCACGCCCGACAGCCGGGCCATGTCGACGTCCCACGTGGTGAGGTCGCTGTGCTGGAAGGCGGAGAGGCTGTCGTGGCCGCAGGCGCGGGCCAGTACCGACATGAGCTCGGTCGTGGCTTCGAACCAGTTTCGGAGCCGGGCGGCCGATGCCTGTACAACCAGGCGCTGGCGGAGCTTTTCTTTCTGTGTGGCAATGCCTACCGGACAATCGTTCGTATGGCAGGCCCGCATGCCGAGGCAGCCAATGGCCTGTAGCGCACTGTTTGACACGGCGACGCCGTCGGCGCCGAGGGCGAGGGCTTTCACGAAGTCGGACTCGGTGCGCAGGCCGCCCGTGATGATGAGCGTGACGTCCTGGGCGCCGCGCCCGCCGATGTGGCGCCGGGCGCGGGCAAGAGCGGGGATGGTGGGGACTGAAATATTATCCTTGAAGACATTGGGCGCGGCGCCCGTCCCCCCGCCACGGCCATCCAGGATGATGTAGTCGGCGCTCGCCTCGAGCGCGAAATCAATGTCCGCCTCGATGTGCTGCGCAGACAGCTTGAACCCGATCGGAATGCCGCCGCTGGCCTCGCGGACCTCGTCTGCAACCCGTTTGAAATCGGCGGGCGTCACGAGGTCCGCGAACCGCGACGGGCTGACAGCCGGCGTTCCGGGCTCCAGGCCCCGTGTTTCAGCAATCCTGCCCTGCACCTTGCTACCGGGCAGGTGCCCTCCGGTACCCGTCTTTGCCCCCTGCCCGCCCTTGAAATGGAATGCCTGGCAGGAAGCCGCCTTCTCCAGGCTCCACCCGAAACGGGCCGATGCCAGTTCATAGAAATACCGGCTGCAGGCCGCTTTTTCATCTTCAAGCATGCCGCCCTCGCCTGAACAGATACCCGTTCCAGCGAGCTCGGCGCCCGTGGCAAGCGCCACCTTGGCTTCCTCGCTGAGCGCCCCGAAACTCATGTCGGACACGAAGATGGGAATTTCGAGAGTGAGCGGCTTTTTTGCCCGCGGGCCAATCACGAGCTGCGTATTTACCGCGGCGTCATCGGCGAGCGGACGCGTTGCCATCTGCGCCGTCAAGATCTGGATGGCATCCCACCGCGGCAGCGTGTTCAGCCCGACGCCCATGGCCGAGATGGGCCCGTGGTGGCCGGTCTTCGAGAGCCCGTTGCGCGCCAGTTCCTGGATTTGCGCGTTGAAGGGCTCCTCGGCCGCACCCGTCGGATCTTGGTAATTTCCCAGGTACGCGTCGCGATCGTAGGGCTGTGGATGCGCGTCGTGGAATGCAGCGACGTCCGCCGCATCTACCCAGACCTTGCCGTCCCTGCGCTCAGCCCGGAATTTGGAGAGCGCCTCTTCATTGTTGTACTCCGATACGCCCGTGTCAAAACGGTAGTCCCAGAAATGCAGGCCGCAGATCAGGTTGTGGCCGTCAATGAACCCGTCGGCGAGCAGTGCGCCGCGGTGCAGGCAGCGGCCGTAGAGGACCGACACCTCCTCGTCGTACGGAATGATGACGAGATCCACGTTCTCGACGAGGGCGTGGGCGGGTTCTCGGTCGGAGAGATCGGCCCAGTCGGCAATGGCGACGGGGCGCTTCATGGAATCAGACACGGGCAATCGGGAAGTGGTGAGACAGTCCCCGCATGATAGGATGCACGACCGACTTATGGAACCGGGCGGCGCCCGAATGGGCGCAACACAACCGTTTGGTCATGTGCCCCCATGGGACCTTGGAAGCCCCAGCAGTCGTACATTGCCTGAACCATATCCGGTAATACAGTCTTCAACATGCTCTACAGGGCTCATGATGTAAGAGATCTCCCGATCTACTCCATAGGCGAGGCCGCATTTTATCTGCGCATCGCACCTGCGACTCTTCGGTCCTGGGTTCTTGGTAGAGACTACAAGACGTCAGAGGGAATCGCGAATTTTGACCCCCTGATCGCGGTACCTGATGATGGCGTGACCAAGCTGTCGTTCAACAATCTGGTTGAGGCTCACGTTCTTCGAGCGCTTCGAACAAAGCATGATGTCACCATCCTCTCAGTCCGCAAAGCAATCAAATTCGCAGAAAATAAGCTCAGGATTGAGCGTCTTCTCATCAGCGAGCAACTGCAAACATCGGCCGGGGATCTGTTCATCGAAAAATATGGTCAGCTCATCAACCTCTCCCAATCTGGCCAGCTGGCAATCAAAACCCTTCTCGAATCGTACCTGCAACGGATAGAAAGAGATGACAAACTACTCCCCAAAAAGCTCTATCCATTCATCTCCAGAGAAAATGCTGGTGACAGACGTAAAACGATTGTAATAGACCCTCAGGTGTCATTCGGAAAGCCAACAATTTCGAACAAAGGCATAACAACAGCCGCGCTCGTATCCAGGGTTGATGCCGGTGAGTCCGTTGAAGAATTGGCGGAAGATTACAACCTGGAACAGAAAGAGATCGTAGACGCCATTGTATATGAGCAGGCCGCCTGATTGGTCCGTTGACGTATTTTCTCGATAGAGACCTGGGATCCAAAATATTCCCTTCTATTCTCCAGAAGGCCGGAATCGATGTAGAGATCCATGTACATCACTTCACTCCTGATTCCCCAGATGAGGAGTGGCTACCTCAAGTTGCTGCGAGAGGATGGTTTGTGTTATCCAACGATAAAGGAATTCTCCGGGGCGAGGTCCAGCGGTCTGCGGTGATGCAAAGCGGCGTCGGGTTATTCATTCTGGTGGGGGGTCATGTAAAAGCTGAAGAGATCGCAAAGAATTTTGTGAATACTTATTCCGTGGTCGAAAAATTTGCGACGGAAAATAAACGGCCATTCATCGCGAAAATATACCGCCCGTCTCCGAAACAGCTCGTTGCGCAAGGAAAACCGGGAAGGGTTGAACTGAAGCTGCAGTAAGTCGATGCGTGGGATATTGCCCAGCATCGGGCCATGACGCGCGAAGAAGAAGCAGGGGCTGCCAACGCGTCACCCGGCCAGTTCGCAGATCCTGGTCTTGAGCGCCGTGAAGTCCACGGGTTTGGACACGTACCCGGCGCAGCCGAGCGCGCTCGCCCGTTCGCGGTATTCTTCGTTGTCGTAGGCCGTCATCATACAAACGGGTAGCGGCGGCGGCTCCGCCTTGATACGCTCCATCAGCTCAAGTCCCGTCATACCCGGCATGTTGATGTCGGAAAGTACCAGTACGACGTCGGTTTTGCCATGATCGTGCAGTATGGTGAGCGCCTCCTCGCCCGAGAACGCGAAGAGCAGGTTTATTTCTCCGGACGCGATTTCGCGCCGAAACTGCATCCGGAAGAGCATTTCGACGTCTTTCTCGTCGTCTACGACCAGTACTTTCATGTGGGTGCAATGCTGTACATTTGTCCTGTCAATATCCGACACCCGGATCCGATATGCCAGGCCCCGACGCCCAACGGCCCGATCATGCAAACGTTACCATGCTGCTCAATGCCCTGGGCACGGGCAATCGAAGGGCGCTTGATGAACTCTTCCCGGTCGTTTACAACGAACTCCGCGAGCGCGCCCGCCAGGAACGGCGTCGCCTCGGAGGACACGCCACCATGAATACCACGGCGCTCGTCCACGAAGCCTACGTCAAACTGGTCGGAGCGGACGGCACCGGGCCAGGTGGCAACTGGGCCTCCCGCGCTCATTTCTACGCCGTTGCTGCCAAGGCCATGCGCCACATTTTTCTCGACTACGCCAAACGGAAAACCGCTTTGAAACGTGGCGGAAATATAGAGCCTGTTTCCCTGGTAGATGCGACGCACACCGACCCCTCAACCGCCCTGCCCGATATGACGCTCGAAGCCGCCCAGGAACTGCTTCGCCTGCAGCGGGCGCTCGACCGGCTGGCCTCGCAGAACGAGCGTCAAGCCCGTGTGGTGGAGTGCCGGTTTTTCGGCGGCATGTCAATTGAGGACACGGCAGCCGCGCTCGGCACGTCACCCGCGACCGTCAAGCGCGACTGGACAAATGCCCAGATTGCGCTCTGGCGCCTGCTCTCATGAGCGGGCCGCCCGGAGGGACAGGTTCGCCCACCGAGTGGCTGGAGCGCGCCCTCTTGCTGCCCGAGTCCGAACGGAGCGTCTTTGTCGAAAATGCCCCGGAAACCATACGAGGTGAGCTTGACGACGCGCTTTCGACGTATATACAGGCATCCGCGTATCTTGACCGCCTCGCCCGGGACCTCCACCTGCCATCCATGACACCCGTGACTGCACCCCGCCCCCACCTTGTCGGCTCCGAGCTTGCCCATTTTCGCATTCTCGATCACATCGGCGACGGTGGGATGGGCGCCGTCTACCGCGCCGAAGACACACGCCTCGGCCGGACGGTCGCGCTCAAACTGCTCACCGGAATCGATGCCCCCGGCCGCGAGCGCTTCCTGCGCGAAGCCCAGTCGGCATCGGCGCTCGATCATCCGAACGTCTGCACCATCTACGAAATCGGCGAAGAGGGTGGCCACGCCTGGATCTCGATGGCCTGCTATGAGGGCACGACGCTGCGGGGTCTCATAGATCGCGGCCCGCTCGATGTTGATTCGGCTCTGGATATTGCCGAGCAGGCCGCACGCGGGCTCGGCGCGGCACACGCCAAAGGCATTGTGCACCGTGACATCAAGCCAGAAAACCTGATGGTGCTGCCCGACGGGCGCGTTGTCATTCTCGATTTCGGACTCGCCAAGGGCGCTGCGCACGCCACCATGACCCAGGTGGGCACCGTCATGGGCACGGCGGCCTACATGAGCCCCGAACAGGCCTCCGGCCACAGAGTCGATCACCGCACCGACATCTGGTCACTCGGTTCCATCCTCTACGAGATGCTGGCCGGGGAGCGCCCCTTTCCCGGTGCGTACCCGCAGGCCATCCTCTACGGGATCATGAACACGGACCCCGAGCCGCTCTCCGGACGACGGGCCGGCCTGCCGTTGCAGCTCGTCGATATCGTGGACTGCACGCTTCAGAAAGAGCCTGCCAACCGCTTTTCATCACTGAACGATATGGTCGATGCCATTGCTGCGGTGCGCTCCCGCGCCGCGGCCCGAAGCGAGGTACGCGGCCGCGTGACGGCCGAGTCTGTGGGCGTGACGGCCGAGTCTGTGGGCGTGGCAGCCGAGCCGGTGGGCGCGCCGCCGTCCGGCGCGGACGAAACCGGCGTTTTGCACCTGCTCTGCGTCGACGACGAGCCCGAACTCGAGCTCCTCATGCAACAGCGATTCCGCCGTAAAATCCGCGCCGGCGAATGGAAATTCATCTTCGCACTCGACGGGCAGGATGCGCTCAACAAGCTCGAGGCACACCCGGAGACGGGCGTCATCCTGACCGATCTGAACATGCCCCGCATGGATGGCCTGACACTGCTCTCGCGCCTTGCCGCGCTCGATCGCCCGCTCCGCACAGTCGTTGTATCGGCCTACGGCGACCTCGAAAAAATCCGCACCGCGATGAACCGTGGGGCCTTCGACTTCGTGACGAAACCCATCGATTTCAAGGATCTTGAAACCACGATCGAGAAGGCGGCGGCCGACCTCGACGCCTACCGCCGAGCGCTGCGAGGGCAGAACCAGGCCGTATCCATCCACCAGGAGATGGACGTGGCGCGCCGCATACAGGATGCCACGCTCCCCGTCAGTTTCCCCGATGGGACGTTCGGTTTTTCCTCTCCGGCCAGCGAAATCAACTCCACGTTCTACGACGCTTTTGACGCTGGAGCAGGCCGCACGGCGCTCATCCTCGGGGAGGTCCGGGGCCGCAGCGTTACGTCGACACTGCTGCTGACCATGGGCCAGACATTCCTCAAGGGCCTCCTTCAGCAGGGCGTCGAGCTCTCGCGCGCGGTAAGCATGCTCAACCACATGCTTTTTGCCGATGACCTGCCTTCTGTATCACTCCAACTCGTTGCCGTCATTGTCGATTCGGCGAGCGGCGCCGTCAGTTACCTGTCTGCCGGGCACCAGGACCCCTGGGTGGTCCGCGCATTGGGCGACGTCGACACGCTCGACGGAAGTGGCCCGCCCATCTGGGAAGACACCGCCTCGTCGTGGTCGGTCCAGGCGGCCACGCTCGGCCCGGGCGATGCCCTTGTTCTGCCGTCGGCCGGCTGCGTCCGCGCCACCGACCGCGCCGGCCAGGCGTTCTCGGTCGAACGCCTGGCCGCGACGCTCCGGGATACCACCGATCTTCGCCCCACGGCCATCATCCGGAGCGCCCTGCGCGCCATCGGCGAGTTCGCCGATGGCGCCCCCCAGCGCGAAGATCTCACGCTTGTGGCCATGCAGCGGGAGGCGTAACAGCAGCCCCAGGCGTCATGCCGCGGGAAGCGAAATCACAAACTCGGCGCCGCCGCCTTTGCTCTCGCGGACCGTCATGGTTCCGCCATGCCCCTTCGTGATGATATCATAACTCAGGCTGAGACCGAGCCCCGTACCCTCACCCGTCGTCTTCGTCGTGAAAAACGGCTCGAAAATCCGGCTTTTGATATCATCGGGAATACCCGGGCCGTTGTCCGACACGGTGATTTCCACGCCGCCCCCCGTGCGCCGCGTCGCCACCTGGACGCATCCGTTCTTGACACCCGCCGCATGCAGCGCCTGGAACGCATTGTTGAGCAGGTTCACGAGTACACGGCCCAGGTCCTGCGGCTGCACACGAAGCCGACCGGCATCCGGCTGGAAGTCCCGGTCAATGTCCACCTGGAAACCGTGATCGCGCGCCCGCATGCCGTGCCAAGCGAGCGATGCATACTCGCCGACGAATTCGTTTACGTCGATCTCTTCCTTGTCGCCGGCACCGCCGCGCGCGTGCTGCATCATGGCGCGCACAATGCTGTCGGCGCGCTTGCCGTGCTTGGCAATCTGGGACGTGTTCTGGAGCAGATCATCGATAATTCCTGCCACGGCCGCCGTATCTCCCGAAGCCACGGCATCGCGAAGCTCCTCGGCCAGTTCGCTGCTTACTTCCGCGAAGTTGTTCACGAAGTTGAGCGGATTCTTGATTTCGTGGGCAATTCCCGCCGTCAATGATCCCAGCGAGGCCAGTTTTTCCTGCTCCACCAACTGTGTCTGCGTGGCCTTCAGTTCAGCGTGGGAGGCTTCGAGGGCCCGGTGCTGCTTTTCAATTTCGCGGGCCTGCTCGAGCTCGCGTTCGCGGACTGCTTCGCGCTCCTTCAGCACGAGTCGGCGGCGCTGAATGCGGTCCACAGCAACCACCGCGGCACCGAACAAGGCGACGTACAGAAGGAGGGCCCACCAGCGCGCGTACCATGGCGACAGAATGGTCAGTGTTACCGATGCGCCGTCGGCATTCCAGACGCCATCGCTGTTCGCCGCGATGACGCGGAAGGTATATTCGCCCGGTGCAAGGTTGGTATATGAGGCCTCGTTGCGCCCCTCGGCATCGATCCACTCGGTCTGCTCGGGCTCCAGCCGGTAGCGAATGCGGTTCGCCTCCGGGCGCTTGTAATGCAACGCGGCAAACTGGAAGGACGGGGCATCCTGGTCGTGCCGGAGCACGATCGCTTCCGTATCCACAATGGATTTGGTGAGCGGCGAACCGGGACCCGGCGTAACCTTGGTGTTGAACAGCAGGAACTCTGTTATAGCTACGTCGGGAGGCACGTTGTTTGTTCGGAGCTGCGTGGGAAAAAACGCATTGAAGCCCTGCACACCGCCGAAAAACAGTTCGTTCGACGCCGTCCGTGCCAGCACGCCCTCATTGAATTCCAATGACTGCAGTCCGTACTCCATTCCGAACCGGCGGAAGGTCTCTGTCTCCGGGTCGAACCGGTACAGGCCCGAGTTTGTGGGCGCCCAGAGCGTCACGTCCGCATCCCATATACCTGTGTAGACCGCCGGGTCCATGAGGCCGTCGTCCGTGTCGTAGTGGGTAAATCGTCCTGTAGATACATCGAGCCGGCTCATCCCTGCCCCGTACGAATTGAAAAACACCTGATTCGGATCCTCCGGGTGGGGATGGATGCCACTCACCGACCCGCCACTCCAGGATGTCCTGTCACCGGCGCGGTGCGTGAAGTACGTCGCCTCGTCGCTTATGGGATCGTAACGTAGAATAACGCTCGGGGCGCCGTCCTGTGCCAGACCGAACCAGAGCATACCGTTGGTATCTTCCGTCATCACGCGGGGCAGGAAGCGGTGCGGGTCGGTCGGAGCGTCCGCCCGGTCCCAGAAATCCTCGGGAGTAATTCCCCCGTCCGGAAAGTAGATCAGATTACCGAACAGGCTGGCCCAGACGGTACCCCGACTGTCGAGCATGAGCCTCCATATCACGTCGTTGTCGACCTTTACGCCGCGAGGCTCATCTTTGGACCAGAACTGGGCCGTTCCCGTGCGCGGGTCAATGCGGGACATGCCTCCACGGGTCGCAACATAGTGGATGCCGTCCGCGGTTTCCTTCATGTCCCGGACGTTATTGTTCGGGAGCATGCCGTTCTCGACCGTATAGCGCGGTGTGAGGCGCTGCCGACGCTCATCATGGACCAGTACGCCGCCCATTCCCGAGATGTCATCATTCACGTGCGTACCGACATAGAGATCACCCGATTGTCCTCGGAAAACGGGCGGCTGCGTCGACATTTGAGTGCGCCAGAACTGCACCGTGCCGGTCGTCCGATCTATCCGGTTCAGGTACCATCCGGGTTCCGCGGATTCCGACCCGAATGCCGCAACCCATAGGATGCCATCGGGTTCGGGGTAAATGGCCCACACCACCTCTCCCCGCATGGAGTTCGGATTATCGGGCCTGGCCTCCCCTTTTACGAAGCCCATGGCGGTCGGATCGAAGCGCGTCACGCCGAATCCCCCCGTACTCGCCCACAGAATGCCGGTCCGATCCGTATACATGGTACCAATGGCATTCGAGAGGAGTTCGCCCCCGCCAGCCCCCGAGCCGGACCCGGATCGGTAGGTCTGGTAGGCGCCCGTCTGCGCGTTCATCCGGACCACACCTTCGACCGTACCTACCCAGACAATACCGGGCGTATTCGGATCGGAAACGGCCTGTACAGCCCGGTCTGCACTGCTCTTCGTGACGTCATAGTGCCTCCAGGAATCATCCGTCGTATCGAGGCGGTAAATACCGTCGTTGAGCGTTCCAATCCAGAATATGCCCGGCTCGTGCACGTCCTCGGTGGCCGTGGTCGCCCCGCTCGGCACGTCGAACAGATGGGTCAGCGTACCGGCCTGCAGGTCAAACCGGAAGATGCCCTCTTCTCCCGATATAATGAACGTGTCCCCATCTCCCTCCTGCACGATACCGCTCGTCCACCCGATATCGCCGCCATTGCCACTGTGGCTACCCCAATGCGTGACATGACCGGATTCCTCATCGAGCTGCTGGAACCCGGTCAGCGCCGAAGACCAGATGCGACCCTCCGAGTCAATGTCCAGGAATACACTTCGGCTCGGGTGCAGCTTGGTACTGTCGACTGCCGACGAGTAGTAATTCCTGGATGTAGCCGTATTCGGGTCGAATCGGCCAATGCTCCCGTCCTCGTAGCTCATCCAGAGGTAGCCCTCATCGTCTTCCTTGATTTCCCAGATGTACGTATCGTGAACGGAGGTGGAATCGAACGGGTCGGGCATGAAACGCTCCACCCGCGTTCCATCGTAGCGGTTCAGGCCGATTTCCGTACCGAACCACATGAACCCTTTGCTGTCCTGGGCAATGGAATACACCGTGGACTGGCTGAGCCCGTCTTCCAGCGTAACGTTTTCAAACCGTATGGGAAGGTCCGTGGCGCCGGGAGAAAAAGTCACTTCGTCGCTGGGCACTTGGCGGGCCTCAGATGGAAGCGCCGTCAGCAGGAGGGCCAGCAGGGCAATAGTCCGGCAGTACATTTGTTTGGGTAAAAGTGAGTGGGCATGGCAGGACTCAATGAGCAGGGCTCACGCGACACGTTATATACGACATTCCTCGTCACACCGGCTCAATTCCGCGTGGAAGTGTGATGGTAAAACAGGCGCCGCCGCCCGGCGCATTGTCTGCGGCGAGCATCCCGCCGTGCCCTTTCGTCACGATATCATGACTCAGGCTCAGGCCAAGCCCCGTGCCGTCGCCCGTGGGCTTCGTCGTGAAGAAGGGCTCGAAGATCCAGGCGCGAATGGCGTCCGGAATGCCGGGTCCTGAATATGTAACTTTTATTGTTACATATATTTTATCGGCTGAACGGCTTGTTTCAACGCATACAACGGGTTTCGCCGCCGCGCCGTTTATGTGCGTCGCGTAGAAGGCATTGCCGAGCAGGTTGAGCACGACGCGGCCCATGTCCCGTGACTGCAGGAGAACCGGGCCCGCATCGGGTGCCAGGTCGCGCTCGACCGTGCACTCGAGGGCATGGTCCTTGGCACGCTTGCCGTGCTTGGCGATCTGGGATTTGTTCTGGAGCAGGTCTTCGACAATTTCCGTCACGGCCGGCGGTCAAAGATCCCAGGGAGGCCAGTTTTTCGGACTGGACGAGTTGGGACTGGGTTTCCCGGAGCCGTTTCATCGATGCGCGCAGGTCTTGCGTTCGCGCGTCGACCTCTTTCTCCAGGCGCTCGTTCTGCGATTCAATGAGACGTTGACGTTAGAGTGACGAGCAACACAGAGAAACGCCATTTCCGACGCTACCCGAAGGGA
>PCUY01000032.1:0-2103 GCA_002787815.1 Bacteroidetes bacterium CG12_big_fil_rev_8_21_14_0_65_60_17
GACCGCGAGTTCCGAAACGGCAGCGCCCGTGGCAGCATTGCGCCGGGCTTCGAAGATGCCTTGTCCACCATACCTCCCGGCGTATTTCCCTTCCCGGACGTGCGCTGGACAGACAGTAAGTTCGTCGAACTCGGTTTCCTCAGGGACGAGGCTTCCGAGGGTGGATACAACGGCGAGGAAACCATTGCAGCGGGTTACGTCATGGGCTCGGTCCAGGTATCCCCGATGCTGTCTGCACTTGCCGGCGTACGCGTAGAGAATACGTCGTCCGAGTACGAACCGCTCGATGGCGCAGGGCCTCTTGACGGTGCCGGGGATTATACAACGGTTCTCCCCTCGGTTCATCTGACCTGGCGGGGCTCGCGTGGACTTCAGATCCGTGGTGCGTGGTCGACAGGCCTGAGCAGGCCCGAATACACCACGCTCATTCCGTTTCAGGATGTGTCGCAAGGTGACGACGGTAGTTTCTTCATTGCACGGGGAAACCCTGATCTCGAGCCAACCTATGCCCACTCTTTCGACCTCATGGGCGAGTGGTACACGAACCGTCTCGGATTCGTGAGTGTAGGTCTTTTCGCCAAGTTCCTGGACAACATCATCGTGCCCACGGAATTCACGGAGACGTTCCAGGGAGAGTTGGCTCAGGTCAGACAGCAGCGCAATGCCGGCTCGGCCGACCTCTACGGATTGGAAGTGGCTGTGCAGCAGAGCCTGGCCGTCTTCGGGGTTCCGGCGCTGTCACCGTTCCGGATCAATGCCAATTTTACGTGGACCGATTCGGAGACGGACAACGTTTTCAGCGCACTCGACCCCGAACTGGGCGGAGCGGCGAACAACTTTGATCTCGATGAGCTGCCACTGCTCAACAGTCCGGAGCGGATTGGTAACCTGAGTCTGACATACGAGGATCGCCGTTTCACGGCTGTACTGGCTGGTGTCTACCGCGCAGGGATGTTCAATAAGTTTGAGGACGAAATCGACATCTGGCTGGAGGAAACACTCCACCTGGACGCATCGCTTGCTTGGCGTTTTCCGAAACAGAACCTGAGCGTAGTCTGGAGCCTGAACAACATAACCAACCAGGCCAATGCGGAAATCGAACACGATCCCTCATCGAGCCGGTCGCGCCTGCATGAGAAGGAGTCCTACAGCTTCTGGACAACACTGGGTGTGCGATATGGCTTCTGAGTTCGTCCGCAGCGACGGGCAAATTACACGCTGCGTGTCCTTGCTGGTCATGTTGGCATTCTGGGCCGCGGCTGATGCCGCGGCCCAGAATGCCCGCTTCACAACGGGACCTGTATTGGCGGCCGACGAGGCCGTACAAGCCGTGGCCGTATGGCATGGAAGCGTCTATGCCATTTCGAACAGTCGGATAGGCCGGTACGATGTGGAGACTGGAGAGCGCCTGGCCCTCTGGGAAGGTCCGCTGACACACCTCAACTCGGGTATCGTGATTGACGACACGCTCTATGCGGCGCATTCGAACTATCCGGGCGTTCCCATGGTGTCGAGCATAGAGATGTTCGACCCCGAGACACTGACTCACCTAGGCTCTCACGCACTGGGTATAGGTCATGGGTCCGCAACGTGGATTGATCGGCGTCGCGGTATGTGGTGGGTTGGCTTTGCAAACTATGACGGACGCGGTGGAACGCCCGGCCGGAGTACCGAATGGACCAACATTGTGGTCTATGACCGCCACTTCCGTCGTGTGGGCGGCTGGGTCTATCCGGAAGAGGTAACGTCGCGTTTTGAGGGCCGCTCCAACTCGGGTGCTGCATTCGGTCCTGACGACCGACTGTACGCTACGGGACACGATGCTACGGAGGTTTACGTAATGGAAATTCCGGACTTGGGCGCTACACTTCGCCTGGCCGAAATCATTCCGTTTCCGGGTGAAGGCCAGGGTGTTGCATGGGATGTCAGCAAGGACATGCTCTGGGGCTTGAAGCGTTCCGAACGCGTATTGGTGGGCGCGCGAATACATCGGTAGGGGGCTGCTTCCGGGCATGGAAAAAGGGGCGGCGCCTTCACGGCGCCGCCCCTTTCTGTTTCATGTCTGGCGTAGACCTGCGCTCCAGCGCCGGGCCCCGCGCTCCC
>PCUY01000032.1:2153-2779 GCA_002787815.1 Bacteroidetes bacterium CG12_big_fil_rev_8_21_14_0_65_60_17
GCGTGATACGTTGTCCGGGGCAGCTTCGACGGTTGCAACGGCTTCGTAGGTAAGCCCAAGACCCTGGCCGCGGACCTGCGTGATCTTGGAGACGAGGTCCACTGCTTTCTTCGAAAGCGTCTGCTTGCCAGCGGACTTCGCGCCTTCGGGAGCCGCCATCTCGGCGTTCAGCGTCAGTCCCTTTGGCATGTCCGTGTCGAGCTCGGCCGTGATTTTCTTGTCCTTGCCGTTGGTCGTCACGTTGTACGTGCTCGTTGCCGTTACAGGGTCCGGTGCCTGACCGGCCGTCGCGGAGGCAATCCGCATGCTGACATCACCACCTACCGAGATGACAGCGATCTCGGCGACGTTGACCGTCACGCTGTGGGTAGCCTTGTTCGACTGCGCAAAGGCGGTCGAAGCGGTCAGTGAAAGAGCAAAGGCGAGAGCGAAGATGTTCTTGAAGTTTTTCATGGCGTTGTACCTGGTGGAGGCTGTGGCCCGGGGGCCGGTTGTGTGTTGGTTACTTACACCTCCATCAGAAACAAGACGCGTGCCAGGAGCGATCGGGACAGGTAATACGCGCCATATGGGCTCAGAATGCGCCCTGCGCCGCATCTACCAGGAAAAAAGTGTTTCGCTGGCGA
>PCUY01000032.1:2839-13251 GCA_002787815.1 Bacteroidetes bacterium CG12_big_fil_rev_8_21_14_0_65_60_17
AACCAAATCCTTGAACCGTCATGACGATCATGCTGAGGCGACTTCCCGATTTCTCCCTGCTGGCTGCTGTTTTCCTGATCACCGGATTGGCCCTGATGGTCTCGGCCTGCTCCGATACGGGACTTGAGGCTGTGAACGAGGCGCCCCCTCCTTCGCCATCCGCTACTGATGGCCCGGTTGCGAAACTGAACGAGCCTGGCGACGAGGATGTATTCGTGATCGTCGAAGAAATGCCGGAGCTGATTGGCGGCCTTGCGGCCGTTGCAGAACAGGTCACCTACACACCGATCGCAAAACGGGCAGGCGTTGAGGGTCGGGTTTACCTGCAGTTCATTGTATCGAAAGAGGGCGTACCCGAAGATATCAAGGTTACACGTGGTGTTGGTGCGGGGTTGGATGAGGCTGCTGTCGACGCGGTCTCGAAGGTTCGGTTCATTCCGGGTCGGCAGCGGGGACAGGCCGTGCGAGTGAAAATGAGCCTTCCGGTTACGTTCCGGCTGGACGACGGCGCGGCCAAAGTACCAGCACCACCGCGCCCAGAATGACAAGCATGATGCCAACGGCAGCGAGAGCCGGTATCTCACTGAAAAAAAGCCAACCCAGGGTCGACGCACCGATGGGTTCCAGGAGGCTTGCCACCCCCAGCGTAGCTGCCGGAAACCAGCGGATGGCATAATTCAGTGCCCCGTGTCCCATGAGCTGCGGAACCACAGCCATGGCGACACAGAGCGCATAGATGTACAGCGGCCAGCCCAGGAGCGGCACGCCGCGGAGAAGAGCGACCACAAGTGTTGTCAGGGCGGTAAAACCGTACACGGGAGCCACGTAGGCCAGCCAACTCCTGTTCTGACGAACGACCCGTCCGATCAGCAGGTAGATCGATACCATGAATGCGGCCGACAGTGCCAACAGGTTGCCGAGGACAGGGTTCGTGGCCACGTCACTGCCATGCCCGGAATCAACGACCTGCAGCAATACGGTACCTGCAATGGCAATGAAGATTCCGAACACTTCAATACGGCGCAGTCGTTCGCGCAACACCACGTATCCGATTATGCCCATGAAAATGGGACTCAGGGATACAAGCACCGAGGCGCTTGCAATCGACGTGTAGTACAGTGAAGAGATCCAGAGGACGAAGTGGAGGCCCAGGAAAACGCCCGATGTGGCGACAAGAAACCACTCTCGGGGGCTGAAACTCGCCATTTCGTTCCGGGACCTGGGGCCAAAAAGAGCCGGTATGCCAAGCATGATGGACGCCGACACGGTACGCCAAACGGCGAGTACCTCTCCGGGAGCTTCGCTGCCGTATCTGATGAGTATTGCACTGACCGAGATGGCCAGCAGACCCATACCGAGAACCACATATACGTGCAGCGGACGCGTATCTGTCATCCGCTCAGCGTAGCCTGTCCATGGATTTGACCAGACGGATGTCCGCATCAATACCACGCCGCGCGAGGTAGAGAAAGATGTAGGAAACGAGAGGAATCACGAGCACGATCCATTCTCCCACTGAATCCCCGCTCACACTGGCATCGGGAAGCGTACCTGCCATGACCTGCCCGGCGAAAAGTACGGCAATACCCACGAGCAGCAGCAACTGTACCACCGATACGAATTTCCTCTGGAACGCCCGGTTACCGTACAGGAAAATACCCAGGAAGGACCCCACGGCAACAAGCCCGAGAATGGCCATTGAGGTCGGCAGAAACCAGGCCTGGTCGGTAGCGGCAGGCCCCGTCCATACCTCATCCACAAGAAAAGCGCCACCGAGTACAAGAGATGCTGCCAGGAGGTAGAGACTTTGTATCCGCTGTATCATCGGCACGTGCTTTCATGGAGGAAAAGCAGCATAACGGTCAGACATACAAAAAGAGCCGCGCCAAGGGCGCGGCTCTTTTGATTTCCACTTCAATTCACGAGTAAGGTCACCGACGAGGCAGGCAAATGCTCTTCGTCCGGCTGCGGCCCGTCGCCACTCAGTTTGCGAGCTGACGCTTGGTGGAGTAGTTGATCCGGAGTGTATTGGCTTCACGAAGTTCCTGCTGAACATCCAAGACTTTGCCCATTTCCGACGTTTCATCCACGCGAAGCGAGACAATCAGGCGAGGCTGTTCCACCAGCTTGCGATACATGACCGTACGAATGGTCCCGACATCTTCGATGAGGGCATCGTCAATCTGCACAGCGGTCTCTCCCAGGCGATTGTTTTCCAGCTTCATGGGCCCAATCCAGATGTAAGACACCAGGCGCTTCTGCTCGATTTTCGATATGGCCTCCGCCTGGGGCAGCACCGTACGTACCTGAACGGTCTGCTCACGAAGTACGGTAGTCACCATGAAGAAAATCAACAGCATGAAGATGATATCCGGTAGGGATGCCATCGGGATTTCCTGCTTCGTCTTGGCCTTCTTCTTGAAATGTGTACTCATTGATGCATCCTCGTCTCAGTTCTGGTCAGGTTCAGCAATGGAGATCTGCGCCTTGATCTTCTCCCGGATGGCGTTGGGTGCATCCTGTCCGTCGACCACGACATCCACATACTGCGCGTAGTTCTCATATCCAAGGCTGCGGGCCTCCGAGTCCCACATTTCGAAGTATCCCATCCAGACCTCGTCGAGGACATCCACGTATGCATTGTATGGTGTCTCCCGGGATGTCTTGATGGACACGAGCGCCTGCCCCGGCGATTCAGAGTATCGCGGATCCTGTCCGTAATTCAGAACGTGTGTCGTCACGAGGTTACGAATGAGCTGGACAGAGGATGGCTCATCCTCAACCAGCACCATTCCCTGCTCGTTCACCAGGATTTTGAGCACGTTGCGCTCCTTGATCGGTGGTGGCTCAACATCTTCCTCCAACTTGGGTGGCAGTACCATACCTATGCCGGTGTCGACATCGATGGTGGTTGTCACAAGAAAGAAAATGAGCAACAGGAACGCGATATCCGCCATGGACGACATGGGGATTTCGGCTTCCGTGCGACCTCTTTTCTGCAATAATTTACCCATGGGTTGCCTCTGCTGCTTTTAGCCGAACAATCCGCGAACACCCGACAGCAACAGTGCCCCCGCCGTGAGTCCGAGAGAAATCAGAAACGCCATCACGGCCGCCTCTGCCCATGAGTCCATGATCAGACCAAGAATAACCAGCAAGGCGATGGGGACCATGGTCAGGATCATGCTCATCGGATTGATCTTGCCCTGGACCAGGGACCGGATTCCGAAGAGTCCGATGGCCAGAAGACCCATTCCGGTAACAACGAGTACGACCCAGACGGTGATAGGTACTAAACCTTCCATGTTCTTTCAGTTTTGGATTCTTCAGTTGTTGGACGCTGGGCGGCCTGCATTGAGCAGCACGAGCGAGTCAATGAGCTCTATCGACGCCTCTTCCATGTCCACCACGATCCGGTCAATCTTGGAGGACGCGTAGTTATAGAAGAACTGCAGAATAATGGCGGTGATAAGCCCGAAGACCGTTGTCAGGAGGGCGATCTTGATACCACCGGCAACGAGGCTCGGGGAGATGTCACCCGCGCTCTCAATGGCATCGAAGGCTTCAACCATACCGACAACGGTACCGAGGAATCCGAACATGGGAGCCAGGGAAATGAACAGGGAGAGCCATACCATACCGCGCTCCAGAAAACTCATTTCAATGGATCCGTAACTGACAACTGCTTTTTCGACGGCTTCAATACCTTCGTCATGGCGAAGGAGGCCGGCCTGGAACACAGAGGCGACAGGGCCACGTGTGCTTGCACAGACTTCTTCTGCCGATGAAATACCGCCCTCCTCGAGAGCACCTTTCACCTTGACAATGAACTTGCGCGTGTTGATATCCGCGCGATTAAGGGTGATGATTCGCTCGAAAGCGATAGCAAGGCCAACAATCAACGAGATCAGCACAGGCCACATGAATTGGCCGCCTTCGTTGAAGCGCTGGACGAGAACATTTACAAGACCTTCGTTCGCGGCCGCTTCCTGCGGCAACATCAGAAGCAAACTGATAAGCTTCATGAACTAATCCCTCCTCGTAGGAACAGGTTTCTGGACAATACGGAACATCCTTTCAGTCAAACGGCCGCGTCACCAATGTTGATGAACGGCCGTCCAGTACAGGTCGAATAATATCCATTACTCAACCTATTGTCAATCAAAAGACCACACGAATTGCCGGAAGTTGCTGTTCCGGGCACCGATGGATGGATCTTTTCCCCTTTCACCGTGCCTCCGAATAGGAAACCGCCAGATCCCGGGCCGATTCCCAGAGCTTCCGGGACTCCAGGACAGTGTGGTCCACGTTGGACCAGACCTCAAACCATACACTCCGATCCCAGAGCCTCGTCGCCATGCGGCCCTTGAGGAGTGCATCGACAAGGTGCGCATCCTCGGCAAAATCATCTGCGGTGAACGTCTGTCGCTGCGCATTGGCCACGTCATCGGGAATGACGCGGTCTTCAACCGAGAGGCCCTTTGTCGATAGCCAGTCCAGGAATTCGTTCCGAAGCGTTGCATCGACCCGGTACTCTGCCACGAACCGGTCGGGCGTGTTGCCCCAGGTATCCTTGAAGGCTGCTCCATGTGAATCGATCCAGTGCCGCACGAACTCATTGCCCAGTCCCCGGCCCAGGACGCCCCGCATCAAGGGCGACAGGCTGTCCGGCGCGACCAGGTAGTCCGGTACAATGCCACCACCGGCAATAACCGTGCGTCCGCCATCGGTCTTGAACGTCAGCGAATCGGCAATGCCCTCCAGTAGATCCGCCGCATTCATGGCACCGTCCTCCTGCCGGATATCTGCTTTCCCCGCGTAATATTCGTCCCTGTCGCCATCCTCGTAGGGCGTCTGGATGAGTCGTCCAGACGGCGTGTAGTAGCGCGCCATGGTGAGCCGGATGGCACCACCATCCCGCGTTCGATACTGCCGCTGGACCAAGCCCTTACCAAACGTTCTGCGACCCACGATGAGCCCCCGGTCATGATCCTGGAGGGCACCGGCTACGATCTCACTCGCGGAGGCCGAATTGCCATCGACGAGTACCATGACCGGCTTGTCTTCCCAGAGGCCACCACTCGTGGCAAGGAACGTCTCATTGCTTCCGTTTGCACGTCCCTTCTGCGACACGATAACCTGTCCGTTCCTGAGAAATTCATCGGCCATTCGCACGGCCATGTCCATGAAGCCTCCCCTGTTGCCACGCAGATCCAGGACCATTTCTTCCATTCCCTCGGCCGTCAGCGTCTGTATGGCGGTGCGCAGCTCTTCATGCGTTGTGCGGGCAAATCGGTTTATCCGGATATATCCCGTGCGACTGTCGAGCATGAACGCCGCATCCATCGTGTAGATAGGAATTTTGTCGCGCGTGATTGTAAAACTGAGTCTACCGGGAACGCCGGGTCGATCAACTCCGATCGTGACCTGCGAGCCGCCGGGACCTTTTAGATGGTTCTGGACATCGGAAGTGGTGAACCCGACCGTTGACGTGCCGTCAACCGTCATTATCCGGTCTCCGGACTGCAATCCAATGTCTTCACTGGGGCCACCCGGGAGCACATTCAGGACAGAAAGCGTGTCCTGCCCATCCTTGCCCGGCAGAAGCTCGAAGGAAATACCAATGCCCTCGTACCCGGCATTGAACTGCTCGGTCTCCAATTTCATCTGCTCAGCCGTGAAATACACGCTGTGCGGATCCAGCTTCTCCAGAATGCCCAGCACTGCTGCTTCGGAAAGGGCATCGAAATCCACTTCATCCACGTACTGCTGGTCTATCAAAAAGAGTGTGTCTTCCACTCTCTGAAGCGCTTCCCGCGGATCGTCCGACATGAGGTGGACGGAAACGTCAAATCCGAGAAGTACAATGGCCACGACAAGCAGGCCTGAAGTCAGTTTTCGCATGACATCTGAAAGTCTTGTATGATTGATCCGAAACGGTACCGGGCCGGGCAATGATCCCGATCCCGGTACGGGTTTTACACGGGCCACTGCCCTGTCGCGGCCTGGGCACATAACGGCACGCACGTCGTTTGAAGGCCCCTACCCAGACAACGACCAGCCCGCCCTGCACCCATGACCAACAAGGAAATTGCGCGCCTGTTGAAGGAAACAGCTGCCCTGTTGGAGCTGACAGGGGCCAATCCGTTTCGGGTCCGGGCTTTTTCCGGAGCAGCGCGTACCATTGAGCGCATGCAGGAACGCCTTGTTGATGTCGATGATCTGACGACCATCACCGGAATTGGTAGGGGCCTGGCTTCACAGATCGGCGAGATCCTGGCTCGGGGCTCGTTCGATGTCAGGGACGAGCTACTGGGCGCCGTACCTCCGGGAGTACTGGATATCCTTGCCGTCAAGGGTCTTGGCGCCAAAAAGGCCCGTGTCCTGTGGCAGGAACTCGGTGTCGTCTCACTCGATGACCTTGAGCAGGCAGCCGGTACAGGCCGCGTGGCCGAACTCGATGGATTCGGAGCTCGCAGCCAGACGTCCATTCTGGAGGGCGTCGCAACGTTGCGCCGCTTCATGGGGCGACAACGATTGGCCGATGCCGTAGGGACAGCCACCCGACTGTCAGATTCCATCCAGGCAGAGTGCCCGAGCGTAGAGAATGTGCTCTTTACCGGTGATGTTCGCCGAAACGTCAACGACGTCGGCTGCATTGATCTTTTGATCGTAACCGGAGACGGACACATGCCACACCCCATGCCTGCCGTACTCCCGTCGCTGTCGCCCGGCATGGCGAACGGACTGGAGTGCATCCAGGGAAAACTCGAGTCGGGTCTCGAAATTCGCGTGTCGGCAACGAAACCGGAAAGAACTGGCTGGTCCCTTGCGCGGAGCACAGGGCCTGAGTCGTTCCGAACGCTCTTTTCAGAACAGCCTGTACCCGGTACCGAGCAGGATGTATTCGCGGCGGGCGGACTTTCGTGGATACCCCCGGAATTACGGGATCTACCCAATGCAGCCCGGCGGACCAAAGCGCTCGCGGCCCTGGAACTGGTCACCCTGTCGGACCTGGAGGGGTGCCTGCACAACCACTCCACCTACAGTGACGGCGCCCATTCCCTGGAGGAGATGGCACATGCGGCCCGTGAACGTGGATATTCTTATTTCGGCATCTGTGACCACAGCCAATCGCTCCGTGTAGCCAGTGGCATGTCCCCGGACACCGTCAGGAGACAGCAGGCAGAAATCCGCCGTCTGAATGACCGGTTCGCGGAAGATGGCGGCCCGCCGTTCCGGATATTCAGTGGGGTGGAGAGTGATATCCTGGCCGATGGAAGCCTTGATTATGATGACGACGTCCTGGCATTGTTCGATTTCATTGTCGCCAGCATACACACGGGATTCAATATGACGCGGGATGAAGCCACGCGGCGGCTCGTTACGGCCGTGGAAAACCCGTGGACCCGCATTCTCGGACACCCGACAGGCCGCCTCATCCTCAGAAGGAATGGCTACGACATTGATCATGAGGCCGTCCTTGAGGCCTGCGCAAAAAACGATGTCGCCGTTGAATTGAACGCCAACCCGTACCGGCTCGATCTGGATTGGACATGGGTCGAGCGCGCCAGGGAACTCGGTGTGCTGGTCTCGATCAACCCTGATGCCCACTCCATCGATCAGTTGGACCTGACCGGGTGGGGCGTGCGGGCTGCCCGCAAGGGCGGTCTGCAGGCCGGTGAGTGTCTCAATACGTTCAGCGCGGACGCATTCGCCCGCTGGGCCTCCCGCTCGTGATGAGGCGCATTGCCGGACCTCTCGCCGGAGCCGCAATCCTCGTCCTGGCTCTTGGACTCGTCATCCGCTACCTCACCTTCGGAGTGGGCAATTCCTCGTTTTCATACCGTGAAGGCCGTACTCCCGATGAGAAAGGGCACCACGTCTCCGCGCCATCGCTCGCCGATGCACTGGAAAAACTCGGTTTCATGCACGCCGAGCGCGCTCCTTGGGTCACGTTCCATCTGAGACAGGTGGCCCTTTCCGGGTCGGCCGTGTGGCTCGGCCCGCACGCGTTGCCGGCAGACCAGCGAAGCGCCGAGTTGCAGTTTGCCGAGCGCGCACGCGCCGCGTGGGACGCCCTGCCCGAGTCCGATAAGCGTCTGGTGGAGGCCTATTCGCGTGGCATAAATGCCGCCCTGGCCACGCGGCGCGTGCGCCTGGCAGCGGGTTTCGTTCTCCTCGACGTGGTACCCTCTCCCTGGGAGCCATGGCACAGCCTGGCGGTGGAGCGTCTTGTGCTGTGGTTGCAGGGCGACACGGGAACGGCCGCCGACTCCATTCTCCAATCCCACGTAGGGTGGTTTGGTGGGGAATGGAATGTAGCCTGGGGTGGGAGCCAGGGTGCCATCATGGGCCGCTACCTGATGGGACACACGTCTACGCCGTTCCTGTATGAATTCCTGCTCGATTGGCCAGGTACATCCATTACGGCGCTGACTGTGCCCGGCACACTCATGATGCCCATGGCGCGCAGGGAAACCAGCGACAACTCCGTTTCATGGGCCTATCTGCTCCAACCTGCCGCCGTTCCGGCGTCCGGCCGACTTCGTCCCGTCGCGGGGTGGAAACGTCTCCATGACGGACGTCGAGACACCGTCATACAGGTCACGCTTCCCGACGTTTCCTGGCCTGGATTCAGAGATCAGACCGATACGGACGCGTGGCTCGATCTGTGGCGCGGCGAGGACGTGCACGATGCCTGGCAGCTCATGCGGCCCGACGGACTGCTCTGGCATCGCTCCGGTCCGGATTGGCGCGTTCTGGGGGCACCCGCTACGCAACACCGGCTGACTGACGCGGTGTTGATTGCGTCAAAACCCAGGGATCAGACGCCGGCCGATGCCCTGGACCGCTTCTCCGCCGTCGAGCTGCCCACATCCGACTACAGCGGTTCGGCCAAGGCCGGCCTCGACTCGTTGCTACGGGCTCTTCCCGACTCCTCCCTGTTGCCCGTACAAACCCGACAGGCCA
Source organism: Bacteroidetes bacterium CG12_big_fil_rev_8_21_14_0_65_60_17 (assembly GCA_002787815.1). Classification (GTDB taxonomy): domain Bacteria; phylum Bacteroidota; class Rhodothermia; order Rhodothermales; family UBA10348; genus 1-14-0-65-60-17. Next base: position 11,813 of record PCUY01000032.1, read on the forward strand.
TGACATACCTCGCCAACTGGAACGGCCGTTTCGATGGTGGAGAAATCGGAGCCACCCTGTACGACGCCATGGCCGCTTTCGACAGCACGACGGCCGCATCCAGCGTTCTGGACCGCCTCGTGCGGGCTGTTTCCCTCGTCGAGAACGCACTCGGACCGGACATGAGTCGCTGGCGATGGAGTGACGCGCGCCCCGGCAGGCTCCTCTGGCCGGGCTGGCAGCCTCCATCGGACTCCATGAGGCGTCCAATCCGTATTTTCATGGAGCACTATCCGCCTGTAGATATCCATGCAGCCGGTCATCCTACCACCATGGTGTGGCGTCACGCGTTTGGCGTCGAGGCCACCAACGCCTGGGAGGGCCTGCTCCGGTCCGACGGGTCCCTTACCTACCGAAGTCGCCGCGTACCCTACCAGAAATTCCTGGCTCAACATGACGTCATCAATGAAATCCATGAGTTACGCCGTAGGAATTGACCTTGGAGGGACCAGGACGGATATCCTTGTGCGACGTGGCTCCGTCACGCAATCACTGACCACAACAGGTGGCAATCTGCGCCTGGATGATCCTGGCCGGATTGCGCGGCGGATTGCAGGGGTCCTTGATGAGGTCCTCACGCACGACGCCCCCGTGCGTCTTTGCATGGGTGCTGCAGGTGCGGACGATCCGCGCACCAAAGAGGTGCTGGCCAGGGAGCTGCGCAACGCCCTGCCCCGACTTGAAGCAGCCGAGGTGCTTTCCGATCAGCGCATTGCCTGGGAGGCGGCCTTCGGCGGGACATCCGGCATACTGGTTATCGCAGGAACGGGATCGGGCTGTTTCACGGTCGACACACACGGCCGTGAATTTCGGACCGGCGGATGGGGGCCGCGGGTAGGGGACCCGGGAAGTGGTCGGAATCTGGGCATGGCAGCTCTGCGCCACACGCTCACGCGCGCTGAGTCCGGAACGTATTCCGTATTGGCTGACGGTGTTGCGAAGCACCTGATTCCGGGTATCAGCCTGTTCGGTCCCGATCCGGTCTCTCCTGCCGACCTGCTCGGTGCCATTTACGCACCCGATTTCAAGGTATCGTCTCTCGCGCCGGTCGTCCTTGAGGCCCTGGAGGAAGACTGCCCTGCCGCCAGGGATGTAACCATGGAAGAATCGCAACGACTTGCCTCCCAGTGCAAACGACTTCTGGACACATTTCCGGGCGAGGTGACCAGAGTCGCTCTCATGGGCGGCCTCGCCCTGTCTGCAGCATACGTCCGCATGCTGACCGCCGTGTTCAAGCAGCAAATGCCCTCCTGTCACATTGAAGTCCCGGATACGACACCCGTCACGGGTGCCCTCCGCCTGGTCACAACCAGGACCTAGGGCCTGTTCACACTACGCCAGAGCCCGCTGACGGAGGCCAATTTCGTGTCCGCCAAGGCGAACGAGCCGAAGTGTAGCAG
>PCUY01000057.1:0-138229 GCA_002787815.1 Bacteroidetes bacterium CG12_big_fil_rev_8_21_14_0_65_60_17
ACATTTTTCCAAAAAGGGGGCCATACCAGAGGGCGCCAATGAGTTGTGGCAGGAGAGAGGCAACGAGCACGGCGAGCAGGTTGGGAGAGTAGTCCATGGCTGAGTGGCGAACAGGTGCCGAAAGTGAGTGGTACTTCCATGAAAGTAACACCTCGCTCCATCACATTCGCAAGTGTCCCTGTTCCGCCGGGGCAACGGTCCTGTTTATTCCGAGGGTGGCGGTCCGCCGAGTGTGGCGCTGATCCGCGCATGGAATGTCTCCTCGTCTATCCTGGAAAGTGCGCCCCTGCATACGCTGCGCACGTGCGCCGGAAAGTCGGCCCGGTCGCTGTTGACCCACTCCACGTAGGAACGATCCCGCCGGGCGACCTCCAGGATGGACCGTCCGGCCCATTTTCCGAACCCGAACACCACCTCGCCGGCACTCCAGACCAGGTGGTTGGTCGGGCCCACCCAGGTGGTTTTCTCCGGCTGGGTGAGAGCCGCCAAATCCTCCCATGTCGATTCCTCCAGATTGAACGTGCGCCGCATTCCCCGCAACACATTGACGGCAGCCTGGACATCAGCCTCTGCCGAGTGGGCATCCTCGAGGGAGCCTCCGACGAAACGACGGTAGGCATCGGTCAGCGTCCGGGGTTCGAGCACCTGCCAGATGCGCAGCGGATCCACGACCAGTTTGTCCGACAGATCCAGCACACGGCCCATGCGTTTGAACTCCTCCTCCACGAACCGGATATCAAAGCGTACATTGTATCCAACCAGCACGTTCGACGTTGCCAGGAACGACTCAATCTGGTCGGCGACCTCCGGGAAACGAGGCGAATCGGCCAGGTCTTCCATGGAAATCCCGTGTACGGCCTCGGCACCTTTGGTAATGGTGATGTCCGGCCGTATGCGCAGCGTCATGGCCCGCTCCTTCCCGGCTTCATACAGGCACATGGAAATTTCCACGATCTGATCGGTTTCCGGGTTCTTGCCGGTCGTTTCCACATCGAAAGCAATCATTATCTTGTTCATAACGGTCTGTCCACTGCGTCCATCGAAATAAGTTTTCCATACCGTCCGGCACTCGTCGAAGAAACGGAGCATGCCCTCAAATCGGGTGAGCGCCTGACCGCCTTCAAGATACTCATTGCTCCATCGGGCGGCGAGGCTCGATTTTTCCGTCTTGCCCTGGCGCGCGCCGGCGTGCGACTTGTCAACGTGGAGGCCGTCACGCTGCACTCTCTTGCCCGCCTCATCCTGCGTACGGTGCCCGGCGCGGAACCGGCCGTTTTCTGGGGGGGAGATGCGGCGCAGGTCGTTGTATCCAGATGCCTGGAGCTCCTTGGGACGCCGGCTGACCACTATCTCCGGCGGTCCCCGGCGACCGCGGAGCGCCTGATCTCGGTGCTCCGCGTCCGCGGAATCGGTTCAGATGCATGGAGGAGCGCCGGGGGCGATCCGGTGGTGGCCGACCTGCTGGAGGCCTACGCCGACATGCTGCGGCGCTGCGATGCGCTCGATGCCACGGGGATGTTGCTGCGGGCCGCGGAGCGTGTTGAGGAGTTTGTACGCCTCCGAAACCCGACGTTGCTCGTCAAACTGGACGATATCCGGCCGCTTCCAGGTGAGCGGCTGCTGCTGGAGCAACTTGAGCAGCATATTCGGGCCGTGGAATCCATCGGGGCGTCGCCCCCGAGCGTGACAAACGCGGCCTCTTTTCGCATTCTGAAGGCGCGGGACCGGGATGATGAAGTTACCAACGTACTCGGCGACGTGCTGGCCTCCGGCAGGCCTTTTGACGAGGTTCAGATCGCGCTCGCCCAACCGGCCGTGTACGGGCGGCGACTTGCAGTCGCCGCCCGTACGTACGGCATACCCGTGGTAGTGGATCATGGCGGGCTTTTTTTCGACACACCGCCCGGTCGCCACGTGCAGGCCCTGCTCAAGTGGGTGTCCGGTGGACTCCGGCCGGAACAGGCCGTGGCGTGCGCGCGCGCCGGCCTGTTGAACCAGGACGACCGCACACCGGGTCGACGGTGTGCGGTCGAGCTTCTCTTCGATGCCTGGCCGGTGGACATGGTCGGACTGCTTTCGCCGGATTATGCCGGTCTTCTGCGGGAAGCCGTGAAGGGTGCTTCGGATGCCGTGGACAGCCTGGTATCCTTTGCCCGGAAATACATCGAGGAGTTGCTCGATGACCGCGGCCAGCTTCGCCCTGACATGAGTCTGCAGCAGATGATTCGCTGGGTTCGCCGTGTCCTGGCGGACGTGCCGTCACGCGATACGACCTGGACGGACATCATGAATACGGCACTCCGGGGAAGGGCCGCACAGGTCATTCCGGAATCGATCACGATGCCCGTGACACGGGCGGCGGATGTTTTGCTGGGAAGTCTGCAGGGGGTACAGATGCCGGTCGATGACGGGCCACCAGGAAGCATTCTGGTCCTGCCCCTGGAGCGGGCGGCTCTTTCCCTGCGCCGCGCAACGTGGGTTGTCGGGATGGATGACAATGCTGCGGCCGGACGGTCGGCCAGTGATACCGACGGGCTTCCCCGTTCGGCCATGGACGTCCTGTACAGGCTCGGGTACGACGCCGTGCAGGAGGAGGTAGACCGCGTACCGCTGGCAGACCTGCTCGACCGTCTCTCCCGGCGCACATCGGAAATCACGCTGTGCGTGCCGGCCTACGATGTCCGCCAGGCACGGGAGCTGTTTCCGCACGCGGCCTGCGCCGGCCTCCTTCCTGAAGACAAAACGCACGCCTCAATGATGGACCGGCCTGACCCCGTGCTGCTCGTGCCGCTCTTGGCGCAGGGACTGGAGGAGAAAATGCCCCGCATCGTGGAGGCGTGGAACGAGCGCTCCGGGACATCATGGACGGCACAGAATGGGATTCTGGGTCATACCAGTCGTCCGACGACAGCCTCCGCATCGTCGCTCGAGCGCCTCTCCGAGTGTCCGTATCGGTATTTCGTCCGGGATATCCTCGGCGTTCGCCCGCGCGAGAAACGAACCGAGTGGCTTACGGCGGCCGAACGCGGTAGTCTCATGCATATCGTGTTCAAGGACGCACACGTTCGGGGACTGCTGACCCGTCAGGATGGACACGACGCCATAGCGGAACTGGTACGGGAGCGGCTTGAAAAGCACGCGCGGCTGTCACCTCCACCCGGATCCTATACCCGGATGGCAACGGAGACGGAATTGATTTCCATGGTCGGCACGCTGCGCGCCTTGGCCGCCCAGGAGACGGAAACATGGACGCAGGTGGAGGCGGAATGGAAGTTCAGGGATGTCAACGTGGGACCGTGGCGGCTCCGCGGGCAGATTGATCGCGTGGACCGCAATCCACAGGGTGAAGAGCGTATCCTGGACTACAAAACGGGTTCGTCCTCTCCCTATGAGGAGAAAAAACTGACAGCCATGCAGCACAGGCTGCAGTGGTTTGTGTATGCCCTGGTTCGAAAGCAGTCCGAGCAGGCAACGGTAGCCTCTTCCGGCTACCTGTTCGTGAAAGAGGGAGAATGGGGTACATTGCAGGTTGTCAACGACCCGTTGACCCATGATGGCGCGCGGCATCTTGACGTGCTTGCCGACCGCGTCAATGCGGGCTGGTTTCCCCAGGCCGCGGGCCACAGCGAATCTCCCTGCATGTTCTGCGATGTACGGCCCGTCTGCGGAGATGTGAAGTTGCTGGGTCGGATGCTGAAAAACAAGACCGTATCGGACGACGACTTCCGCAGAAGACTTGACACCTGGTGGTACGCGGAGCGCCATTTGTTTGCGGGAGAGTCGACATGAGCCGCGTTCGGGACTGGGAGGCACGGGCCACGATACGCGGGCAGAATGATGGGAAGACACCCATGTCTTCCGATCCGTATCTGGATGTGGAGCACAATATCATTGTACGTGCCGGGGCGGGGTCCGGAAAAACCACGGCACTTGTCGAGCGGGTGCTGGCGCACCTGCGCATGGGGGAGGAGCCCTCCTCGATTGTAGCAATCACGTTTACCCGCAAGGCTGCTGCAGAACTTCGCGGGCGTATTCATGAGGCGGTCGATGCCGCCGTGAATACAATCGCGGTTGCAGGAGAACAGGAGAGGCTGTCGCAGGCTCGGCGTCGTCTCGATGAAATGCACGTCGGAACGATTCATGGCTTCTGCGCCGGGATTGTGCGTCAGTATGCGGATGTGGTCGGTCTGCCTCCCGATTTCCGGCAGATGGAGGAGGAGGAAGAGGAGGTAATGCGGAACAGGTTCTGGAGCGGATTCATCATGCAACAGGATGAGAGCCCGGAACTGGAGTTCCTGCGGGAGGCCGGTGTGGATCGGTCCTCCCTGGTCGATCTGTTCGGGCGGCTCGTCGAAAATGCCGATTTGAATGTTGTGCGGGAGGAGCGCCGGGACGTGGATTTTTCACCGGCCGTGGAGGCGGCCCGGCAGGTCATGGCAGACCTGGGTCCGATAGGGCACAAAGGCGACAACGAAGACGCCGTGCAGAGCCGGTTGCGGAAGGCGCGTTTCATGGAGCGCATGCGTCCCTCCATGTCCCTGGGGCAGACAGCTGAATGGTTGCGTCTGTTCTGTGATATGATCGACACCAGGGTGGGCAGGCTTCGCATGACCATGAACCGGTGGGACCGGCCTCAGAAGTTCATGAAAGCGGTGCGGGACGGCGTGGAAGATGACGTTGCGCCCTGGTGGGTTCTGTCCCGTATCCAGAATCAGATCGTGCCCCTGGTCGCTGCCTGGGATGCGCAGGTCCATGGCCGTGCCATGGCGCTTGTGCAAGATGCCGTAGACGACTATGCGGCGTTCAGGCGGGCCGAGGGAAGGTTGACCATTTCGGATCCGATACACATCCTGAATGACCTGTTGTATACCTCGGCTGACGTGCGGAACGAGTTGCAGGGCACACTGCGTCGCATCCTGATAGATGAATTCCAGGATACGGATCCGGTACAGGCGTCCCTGTTGTTCAACCTGGCTGCCGATGCAGTCGACGAGCACGACTGGACGAGGAATCGACTCCTGCCCGGCCGCTTGTTGCTTGTTGGCGATGACAAGCAATCGATATACCGCTTTCGCCGGGCGGATTTCGAAGTGTTTTCCAGATCGGAGAAGGCCATCGTGTCCCAGGGCGGGCGAAGCCTGGTGCTTACTACGAATTTCAGATCTTCCGAGCCCATTTGCCGCTGGATCAACAAGGCCCTTGCACCGCTGTTTCAGCCTGCGGAGACGGGTCGTCGACACGAACAGGCACCCTGGGAGCCTCTGGAACCATATGATGCGGCTGCGAAAGAACCGCGGCGGACGCAGGCGGCGCCTTCTGTCAAGGCCATCTGGCTGAACAGCACCATGCGCGCCGAGGACAGTGCCGTGGCTGAAGCGCGTGTTATTGCGCATACCATCCGGGAGCATCTGGCCGAAGGCCGCTACGAAAAGCCGAGCGACTTCATGATTCTTTTCCGGCGAAACAAGTACGTCGCTGACTATGTGGCCGAAATTACCGCGGCTGGTCTTCCCGTGCGCGTATCCGGAGGCAAGGTGTCTGGTGGAAGTGATGTCCTCCCCGCTGTATGCAACATTCTTGAATCCCTGTTGCGTGAGGGTGATGAGGCCGCAGGGATTGCCGCGCTGCGGACTCCATTCTTCGGCGTCTCGGATGCTGATCTGTACGCCTGGCGCATGAATGGGGGGCGCTTTGATACGCTGGCAGGGGATCTTTCCGGGAGCGGGCCGGACGTGGACCCGGGCGCGTCCAAGCATTCCGTGGCGGTGGCGAGCGCGACCCTGGCCCGCATTTATCATCGTTTTCAGTCGCTCTCTCCCTGGGAAGCCCTTCGGGTTACAGCGGACACGGAGGGATGGTGGGATCTGCTCCGATTCCGCTCCTCGGCTGCTATCGATACCGGCGTCCTGCAAAAGATTCTTGCGCTTTTTGCCGCGGCAGAAGAGCGTAATCTGGACTGGGTGGAGGCCACGGAAGAGCTGTTGCGCTACCGCGACGGCGACGTGCCCATGAAACTCCACGCGGCGGACGGTGATGACGGCGTACAGATGTTGACCGTCCACCAGGCGAAAGGACTGGAGGCGCCATGCGTTTATCTTGCGGATGCAGGGTATCCGGGCGCACCGAGGGTACATACCCATTCATTTACGCGGGATGGATTGGCGTTCATTGCCCTCGCGCTGAGGTCACCCTCGGCTTTTGGCAGCCCCCAGGTGACGTTCACGCCAAGCGACTGGACCGGGGCTGTTGAAAAGGAGAAGGCATTCAGTCTCGCCGAACATGAAAGGCTGCTCTATGTGGCCTGTACCCGCGCGGCACGAGAACTTGTCGTGACGGTCCGGGATGCGCCACAAGCCGGTCACTGGGGTGACCTTGTACCAGCGCTCGCTGATGTGCCGGTCCTGGCGCGACTCGACCAGGTACCCGATCGCATCTCCATCCCCGGGGAGGAGAGCGGTCCGGATGTCAAGGGTCGCGGTGTCACATACTGGCATGACGAGCGACGCCGTGGGCTTTTGCGCATGAGGCAGGCCGTTGGTAACGCCTCGGTGCCAACGCACGAACTCGTGCGCCCAAGTGACAAAGAAGAGGTCGAAGCCGCCGTGGATTCAGTGGACGAGCTCGTCCCCCCACCCTTGGCCATTGGAATGGAGGGCAGGGAATTTGGTCAGGCGGTACATCTTGGCATGGAACGGCTCGTGACCAACGCCGCGGACGTAAGGACGGCGGACCTGCACGAGATCGCCGTCTCGTCCCTGCGCGCGGCCATGGGGACGGAGCCGTCCGGAACATCGGTGACTGCTGTGGTTGATGCCCTTTCCGGTTTCATGCGGGGATCGCTCTGGCAGCGGGTCCTGGAAGCTGACGAAGTACTTTCAGAGGTATCATTTACGACATCCCTGCCCGGGAGCCCTGTCCGCATCGTGTCCGGTACGGTTGACCTGGCACTGCGCGACCAAGACGCGTGGGTGATCGTAGACTACAAGACGGACCGTGTTTCGGAGCGCGCGCTGAAGGCGCTCTATGAAGGCCAGCTTGCGTTATACGCCGATTGTTGGATGCAGATGTTTCCAGGTCGCGGCGTACGTGCGGCGCTCTGGTCGACGGCGTTTCATCGGGAATTTGATCTGGCCTTCTAGGCCCGTTGCGGCGCAGGCTGGGGTACAGCCTCCATGGAGAGCGTCTCGTTCATGAACCGCTTCCAGTCCTGCATGTCCTGACTGACCGAGCGGCGAAGCTCGATCATGCGCCCCCGCAGATACGTCATTTCCTCGTCTTTACGCTTCTTGGCCTGTGCGTATGCATCGGAAACGGTTTTCAGTGCCGTGTATTGCGTTGTCAGCTGGGTAGACATCTCTTCCACTCGGGCCACAAGGGCGTCGTGGTGTGCCTGACCCAGTGAACGGATGTGGTCGAGCAGCATCTGCTTGTCGGCGTTGATGAGTTTGCGCTTGATGGTCAGGTGATTCACCTGTTTGACATCGCGTGCAAGGCCTACTTTTTTCAGCAACCAGATGACGTATTTCGGTGGGTCAAACTGGTACCAGCGGATGCCGTTGCGATAGTCACCGGCAAACGTATGATGGTAGTTGTGGTAGCCTTCGCCGAAGGTGAGTAGCGAGAGGATGAAGTTGTTGACGGCCGAGTGCTCGGTGGAATAGGGTTTCGAGCCCCACATGTGAGCCAACGAATTGATGAACCAGGTGCAATGATGCACCAGGAAGAGACGTGCCAGAAAGCCAACAACGATGGCTCCCAGCAGGTCGCCGGTAATTGCCCACAACACGGCTATGGCAACGATATTGACAAGCACCATGAGCGGGGCAAAGTACTTGTGTTGAAAACGCAACACAGGATCTTTGATGAGGTCGTGTACCCACCGGTCGCGAACGAGACGTCTGCCGGTGAACATCCAGAGCATGTGGGAGTGCCAGAATCCCTTTTCGGCGTTGTAGGGATCGTCATCCGAGTCCACATGCTTGTGGTGCATGCGGTGATCAGAAGACCACTGGAGGACACTGCCCTGGACGGCCATGGTGCCGAAAAACAGCAAGACGGCTTCAATGAAACGGTTGGTTTTGTACGTCCTGTGGGCATACAGCCGGTGATACCCTGTCGTTATGGCCATCAGGGACAGTGTCCAGAGTGCCCACGACGCCAAAACCAGCTCCCATGAAGGGGCGCGCTCCATCAGGTAGATGGGTAGCAGAACAATGAGGGCGACGTGATAGCCACCTATGAATAGCAGATTGGTCCAATCAATGCGGGTGTCGGGCGTATCCGATGGCATGTCAAAGTTGGGTATGAAACGAGACTCAGCCTTCCGAACGCGGCCACGGCCAACAGGATCCGACTATTCGTTTCATTATGCCTGGGCATGCCACGTCCCGAAGACTGTCAAGTGGATTCTGCCCGTCAGAAACGTCATATCCGTAGGGGTAACAGGAAAGGGGACCGTCCATGAGATACTGTCGAAATTCCTGTTCCACATCCGGCATGGCGAGAATGCCCGTCCAGGCCTGGTTCAAAACCACATTGGTGTCTCCAAGAACGGGCAATCCCTGCACGTGCGCACCCCAGTATGCCGGGTGATCATCAAGAAAGGCAACCGGTATGAGTCCCATATCGATATTCTCGCGCAGTGCTTCGACCAGGGTACGCCCGTCCGATCCAGCGCCGTAGATGGCAACCGGCATACCGAATACGCACGACGCCAGGAGCACCTTCTTCACGGAGTGGCGAATGAACGGAAGCACGACGAGTGCCGCGGGAAGTGCCAGCAACATATGCAGGCTGACAGAGGGAGCGAACAGTACCCAGAGTCCCATAACGACCAGAATGGTTGCCCACTGCCGGCCGAATTCTTCCCGTCTGTCGAGCCCCCAGCCGGGGTAGAGACCGCGAATGGCAAACCCGCCAAGGCAGGCGGCCGCAGCCGCGAGTGACATTTCAGATAACAGGGTAATACCAAGGAGCCCGAGCAGATCACCCGTCAGGAGGAAGGCTGTATTGTGGGCTTTCCTGATATGGAGAGAGCGTTTTGGAACCGGATGTGAGCGCGCTGAAAGCTCCAGATGAGCCATCAGGCAGTCGTCTTCCGCACCCCTCTGCATGGGACGGTTCTGTACCAGTAATTGCATGTGAGCATGGATGAAACAGGGTGTCGCATGTCTAACTGCGAGAATCATGCCACAATGCGCGTCGGCCTGCTGAATTGTCGCCGGGTCGTTTTCCGGCCACAAGGCAGGTCGGTGCGTCTCATGTCTGGTCCCACGTAGGGAATTGGACTACGTGGGCTTATGTCATTACCCCGGCATCCCCGTATATGCCGCGTGGCGTAGACTGGCCACTGTAACCGATCGGTTCAACAGGCACAACCTCCCGTTGGACAACGGCACACGGTCGGTTCATCACCTCTCAGTGATGATTGGTTCTGGGTGAGTGGCCCGGCCTTCGCAAGAAGGCCGGGCCACTTTTTTTGTGGACATGGCATGCGGGAACGAAAGCCGTCTCTATCTCACGATGAGCTGGTGTGTTTTGTCAAACACCGTCCCGGAGAAGCCCTCGACCGTCATGCGATAGAAATAGACGCCACCAGGCAGATCATCAACCTGTAGGGATGTCGTGTGCCAGGACCCTCCATCCAGGAACCGGTCCTGAAGAAGACGGACCTCCCTTCCCGTGGCATCGTACAGGTGAATGCGAACGAAGCCATCGTGGGGGGTATAGTAACGGAATGTCGAAGCACCGGTGGTTGGATTGGGCCACGCGTCGGTCAACGTAAATCTCAGCGGTGTATCGACGTTGACTATGGTGCTGGCCAACTCCTGGCGCCGCCCGTCAGTGGAGAGGCCAACGATCGTATATGCAATTTCCACATCGGCAGGAGCCATTGCGTCGACGTACGTTCCACTTGTCGGATCCAGTTCGGCAACTATGGTAGTCGAACGCCCTATACTCCGCTCAATCAGTATGGATGAGAGCGAACCGGTATCCAGTACGTCCCAGGACAAGTGCACACTTCCTTCCTTCACGTCTGCCGTTGTGATAGCGGCCGACCCGATGGGAGCATTTCCGTTGATGAGCAACTCAGTCACGTCGGCCCGTACCTGCGGCAGCAGGACATAATTATTATCACCCGGGCAGGCTGTTGGTGAGAAATCCCTGTGCCCGCGAATGAGTTCAGGTTCGATTTCATAGCGTTCGCTCAGGAATGCGAATAGCGTGACGTACGTCTGCAGCGCTTCAGGTGTGATCTGCTCTGAACACTGTGAGCCGTCCGGTGGATGATAGCAGCCCAGAATGGAAACTCCGATGTTTCCTGTATTGACACCGCCCACATGGGCGCCAAGCGCCAGGGCCGGAACCTGGTCAAGAGATGTTGATCCATCGAGGAATGGCCGTCCCTGGTAAAGACGACCTCCGCGATCAATCAGGAACTGGTACCCGATGTCACTCCAACCCCGGCCATTCTGATGAAAGTCCTGGATGGCGCGGACGGCGGCAATACCCTCAGCCCTGGTTGTAGCCGACCACCCAGCCGCATGGTGGAAGGTCATATAGCGAAAGGCACCCGTAGTGAGCGGCGACGGACTTCCGCCCTTGAAAGCCGCAGCGCCCCAGTCGCTGCGCGTGATGAGCGGGGGCGGAATGATATCACCGGTGGACTTGCCTTTGCGTACCACAAGCCCTTCGGGTGGATTGGTGTCGACATCACGTAAACCGTTGAATACACCGGATTCTCGGATCACCGTGACGGCCTGCGACTCTGTCAGGACGCGAATTTCGTAGTGCGACGCATTGATCAGATCATCACGGTACAGTCCAGCGAGAAACGTTCCGCCGGAAGGGCTGGCGGTTACATGGGCAGCCTCCCACGAGGTCCAGGATGCACCCTCATCCGCAGAAAACCGGATCTCAACATTGATCATATCCGCTGTCGAGCCTATTTCCGCGGCAACTCCGGTGAAGGGTACCTGAACCCGATCCGACTGCCTGGAGACGGCCTGCATCTTACCGAGGGACGCCGTCGTGACCGGACCAAACGCCACCTCGGCATCGATCATGTCATGGATAATCTGTGCCGATGCGGACGGTACAGACAGGAGCAGTATGAGAAGTGCTCCGAATGTCGTGATGTTCATTCTGCTGGGCATGGAGGAAATGATCAGAATTGCAGATTGAACGTGTACCAGTGGGTCTGTTCCAATCGACCGAAATCGGCGTAAGCATAATCGAAACGGGCGCGGATACTGCTGTCAATACGCAGATTGAGGCCGCCGCCGAACGTAAGCCCTTGCTCTCCATCCGTTTCAAACAGATTTCGATATCCAGCGCGAAGTGAGATCAGGTCCCGGAAAATAAACTCGGAACCCAGGTTCATATACTCACTGTTGTCGTTCGGGTGGGCCGCATCCACGAGTGCCACGACCCTGTAGTCGGCGTTCCGAACGGCATCCCATGCCAGCCCCACACGAAACAGAAGGGGGAGCGTAAACTCTTCGGCCAGAAATTCGGCATTGACGATTTCAACATTTCCCTGCTGGTCCGGGGCTGGATCCGAACTGAACAGAATGTCGCGTCCGGACATCTGCATGCGTGGTCCGAAATTGGCCATGGATGCGCCCAGTCGCAGCCGCTCATATGGCGTTGTAAAGAGCACACCGATATCGAGGGCAGTAGCGGTGGCGGTGGAATGCCAGATTTTCTCACGGATGTACTTGACTGTGCCACCGATGGAAAATCGATCGGTCAGGGCCCTGCCATAGGTGAGTTGTATCGCATAATCCTGTTTCTTGAACAACTCGCCTGTGCCAAGGGGTTCTTCGACCGTTCGGACAGCCATGTCTCCCGAATCCAGAAACAGCAGGGAGGCCGCAACGGTGCCCATGGCACCCAGATCAATGCCAAAAGCGGCGTAATTGTAATCAATGTCTGCCAGATACTGCGTGTGGGAGAGTTGCAACGCCGAGCCGTTCATGCGAGCGAGCCCCGCGGGATTCCAGTAGAGTGCAGAAAGGTCGCTTGCCTCGGCGACGAAAGTGCCTCCAAGGGAGATGGCCCTTGCACCTACACCCAGCTTGAGGAATTGAGCGGCGGTTGTACCGACCTTTGTGATCGTATCGGTCTCACCGTTCTCGAGCGTGTTCTGAGCTTTGGCAGGCATCGAGCAGGCCAGAAGGACGCCGAACAGCACGGAGCGAGTAATGGTTTGCCTCATGATAGTCATTATTTGATGACGGCAAATTTTCCAACGTACGATCCACCATCCCAGTCAACGTGGAAGATGTACAGGCCGTATGCGATGTTCATGTTGTCTTTGGTTCGAAGGTCCCAGAATTGTTTGCCATCGTCGACCGGTGAGTCGCGCTTAATGGTATCCACGAGTTCACCGGACAGCGTATATATCCTGATCGTGGCCTTGGCCGGGACATTCGCGAAGTACAATCGCCTGTCGCCCCGGGCGGAGCGCGAGACCGGGTTGGTCGGCTCTATGGTATTGGTCATGACGTACGGATTGGGCACAGCATAAATACACTCACCCCGGTCATCATCACAATTGAAGACATTCTCACGGGATATCTCCACGTCGTCACGGGCCCCGATTGTGCGGAAGGTAAAGGAGTCATTGTCCCGGAACGGCTTCTCGGTACGGACAAAAAAGATGTCGCCATCGCCGGGAATTTCATCCACATCATCGAACGCAACCTGCCACGTCGCTGTCAGCGTTCCGTCTACATTTTCCAGAAAAATAATAGGTTCGTTGACATCCCACGTTCCATTCCGGTTGATGTCAGGCGTGAATACGTCAAGCTCCGTGTTGGCCTGTGTCAGGTTCACGACACGAAAGGGAATGGGGAGATTGTTGCTGAAGCTGGTTCCGATGTCGGAATTCGAGAACGTGATTTCGTAGTCGGCGGGCTGCGGAATTCGTCCAGGACCTGAAGTGGCCACCCGAACCTGGAATGGAATATTGGCGCCTCCCAAGCTCCAACCGGTTTGATCGTCGTCAACGCTCAGTTCCACATCCTGTACGAAGAGGTGCAGGCCATCGAATACCGGATTGCCTTCTTCGCGGTTCAGAAGGTGACTGTAGGCAATCGGACGGTGCGTAAATGTTGCCGTCAGCGAATCGCCATCGGACACCTGACCTTCCAGGACGAGTACGCTGCCACTCGCCTCGATCAACTCGTAGTCTACGTCCTTGACGAGTTGCGTGCCATTGGCCGTTCGAAGCACGAATGAATCAGCGTTGATATTGCGAGCGCCGAGTGAGGACGTTTTACCCGTCAGTGCACGGATGCTCACCGTTCGCGTATTCTGGTCGGTTACCGAGTAGACGGTGCTCCCGTCCCGGACATCAAAATCAATTCGGTACGTGCCGTCTGAGGGGACTGCCATTGGATCGAGGATCCTGATATCAATTTCTCCTGTGCCGTGTCCTGTTTCGTGCTGGATGCCACCCGCCTCAATGATGGACGGGGGAAGAAATCCGGCCGTTACAGGCCTTGGTATTACACTCACCGTATTGACGTCAAAAATAAAGGACTCATCGACCGGGTTGAATGTGACCGTTTTGGAAGTTTCGCTCGGCGGTATGCCATCTGGACTGTCGATATCGCCTGAAAACCCTCTGTCATAGGCCGTGACCGCGTAGTAATACGTCTGTCCGTTCACGACACGGTTCGAGTCGACAAAAGTATGGAAGAGTCCGGTGTCGCTACCCAGGTTGAATGACACGCCACGACCGGGGAACGGAATGGCCGATGGACCTGAAAGACCATTGTCCAGGTCAAACTTGGCTTCAACACCATTCGTTGTCGTAAGCGGTTGGAAAAGGAAGGCCGAACCATTGATATCCGTGATTTTTTGCTGGTCACTGAAGGATGGATCCGTCGAGCGGTAAATGGCATATCCCTCGAAATCCTTGTCCCGTGAGAGCGGGTCCACCGAGTCTTCCGCTACGGCATCCCAGTAGAGTGACACCTTGCGGTCGCCCGGGACAGCTCTGAGGTTGGGTTTTGCGGGGGGCCGTGCGAAACGATAGCCAACATCGAAAATCTGTTGAGCTGTTTCAGCATTGAGGCGAAGGTCGTTGAGAGATTCTCCCAGTACGAGGGCAATGGAGAAACGCTTCGTTTCACCCGCGCGCAGCGGGAAGTAGCCTGACCCGTAGATGAAGACGTTGTCACCTGGCTCTTCCGGAATCTCACTGAAGTTACCGGGCTCAACAAATTGCCAGACCCGCTCATCATTACTGATACGGTTGCCGGCAAAAGGTGGGGAAGCGAACGAGGTAAGGCCAATCATGTCAGACTCGTCGATATCAGTAAACTCGAAATTCGGTTCACCCGGCTTAGTGATATCGAACAGGTCGCCCGCAGTTGGAATGCCGTCACCCTCACCCTCATCTCCAGTACCGGGAATGCCGTCTATACCCACATCGTCCGTTTCGGGGTCCCAGTCATTGTCATTGTCGATGCCATCGGTCCAGGACTCATCGATCATTCCATCGCCATCGTTGTCAATACCATCACCCTCAAATCGCTGTCCATTGATGATTTCCGTTCCGAGACCCGGGCTTTCAAGAAATTTGTAGCCAAAGAAACCCGGTACCCGCCCGGGAATATCTGAACGTCCATCGGCATCGAACGCAAATACCATATTCAGATTTGGATCGAAAAAAGCCAGATCGTCCGGCCAGTCGCCTGGGCCGCCGATGTGCGGGTCACCCCACATACCGAAGACAACCTTGTCAAGATCTTTTTCCGACTTGTTGGTGATCTTGTAAACCATGAAGATGGTGTCCTCTGCCAGGGGATTTGCCCATTGGTACAGTCGGACCTCCACTTCCAGGCCAAGACCACGCTTTGTGGAATCCGACGGAAACGGGTAGTACTTGAATTCCCTGTTGCTGTAGTCATTCATGAAGTAGAGTGCTTCCTTGTCTGCATTGGAAGCACCTTGCTGCAGGGCTCCGGGCCACACGAACTCCTTCAGGTTTTCGTTGAACCAGTCGTCCGGCCAGGAGTCAGGCTTGCCATCGAGGTCCTTGTCTTCAGCATCGGACACGGGAATCAGGGGAGAGTCTGGATTGACGACATTGAGTCCGTCAAAATTTCCAACGGGTTCAGCGCACGGAATGGGTTGCCAGCCCCAATGCTCCGTTCCATCGGGGCTCACTTCACCACCATTGGAGACCAGTCCATCGGAGATGATATGCATGACATAAACCTGGTCGCCGTTCTCGTCGAATACGGGCTGCCCGTTGTCATCTATCAGCGGTACCGATTTGGGATCTCTGATATCGTTATCGTCAATGATCTCGGCTCCGACAAACGGACCGAATTCGAATCCGTAGCCGAGACCATTCCACACGATGTCCGTGATGGTATTGCCGGGCGAACTGATGGAACCAAAATTCAGTACTTGGGTCGTGATCCGGTTGCCGTTCAGGATGACATCCCGCCTTGTGGCAAAAGCTTCTTCCTGGCACTCCGAGACAGCCCGTGCACCGCCCTTGCTGACCTGCTGATTGATCCAGGTACGGAGGTCGCTATACGACTGCCCGCGGGTTCTTTCCTGTCCCGAAGCGGGAGAGGAAAGAAGGGTGATTGCAAGGATGAGCCCGAAAAATCGAAGATGGAGACGTGTCATGTGATGACGTGGGTGTCGCAGTATTAAAAATTAAGCGTGGCGCCGACGCGTATTTCACGGGGGGCAGAGAAGAAGTTCGGTCTGGTCTCGTACTCTTCAAGCGACTGGATGCCGGGAAGTCCACGTTGGACCGCACCCTCCCAAGCCGCGAATACCCCCCGCTGTTTCGACAGTGAGCGCGTGGCACGCCCGGTGTCCGAGAACACGAAGTTTTCATTCAGGCGATCCAGCACATTGAATATGCGTGCGAACACGCGCAGATTTGCCCGGTCGTTGAGGTGTACCGTGCGATGCATCTGCATATCGAGTTTTGTGGTGGTCGGTTTTCGGTCCTGGTTGGGTAACTGGTCGATTTTCTGGTCAATCAGTAGCGGTGTATACGGATAGCCGGATGCAAGCTGACCAATGAATGAAACACCCCACGCCCGTCCAGGAGAAATGGTTACCGTGCCAGAGAGAATATGACGCTGGTCAAAGTCCAATGGAATGAGTTCGAATTCAGTCTCCTTGCCGGAAAGTGAATTGAAGAAAAAGGCATTGGCATCGTCATTGTTGCCCTCGGCAACCTGGAACGTATAGTCAAGTGTGGCTGCGAGATATCCTCCCGGTGAACGCCGCTTGGTGAGGGCCAGCGTGAATCCTTTCACGTTGGCATAATCCCGGTTCTGAAAAATAGCGAACTGGTCTTCACCGGAAATGGTCGAAAATCTGATGTTCTGCAGGGCCAGATAATCCCGGATATCCTTGAAGAACCCCGTGGCATTGAAGGCCACGGTTTCCGTGAGTTGCTGCTGTAGGCCGATCTCATATTGAACAGAGCGTTCGGGCCGAAGGTTGGTATTGCCGAATGTAGGTGCTGTGCCTACCGGAAATTCAAATTCCGGGTTCACATACATATTCCGAAGGCGCGGCATCTGGGCAAAGTGACCGTAGGAGAAATGTATGATGCCGCGGTTCGTAATGGGGAAGGATACGCCAAGGCGAGGCATGAGGATGTTGACGACGTCGGCTTCCTGGAGTTCACTGTTGCGACGCTGGGGGTCGAGCAGGTTCGGGATGAACAAGCCGTGCGGGTTGAAACGCTCGTAGCGCAGACCGGCGTTGATAATGAAGTCGTCGAATTCGAGCTTGTCCTGTGCGTAAGCGCTGATCTGCACGACCTTCTGGTCCTCGTAGTAGTCGTGGGCAGGAGTAGTCACGTCCGGTACCGTGGGTTCCAGGTACTGGTCACCGTCGAAGAGCACGACCATATTGCGTCGATCCAGATAATGGAGGTTGTACTCGAAACCGGCCTTCGCCTCGTGAATTGCTCCGATTTGATGCGTATAGTCTGTTTTCAGACGGTATGAGTCCGAACGCTCGAGGACGCGTCCCTTCTGGTTGCCACCCATGAGGAAGTTGTTGCCCGGAAACCCGACGATGGCCCCGGTCGACACGTACCGGGGGTCGTTCGGGTCATCGTACAGGTAATTTCTGGCCTCATTGCTCGCATACGAAAACCGGACTGTGTAAAAAGACCTGTCGTTGAGTGACTGCGTCCAAGCCACACCATGGTTCGTACCTGTATCGCGGAAGGTGGAGACACCATCGGGATTAAGTCGATAGGCAAAATTGAAGGGCGTCCGCTTACCACCATCCGAAATGAAAGAGTACTCGAGTTTGGTACCCGGCCAGAATTTTGTATTCAGCTTCGCCACGAGATTATGGCCTTTCGACGGATTCATACTGACCGTCTCTCCGGGGATGGGTTCGTCCTCCCCATACTCATACCATGGTCTGCCCTGTATTTCGTAATACCAGGCTGGGCCGTCGTAGTCGGGGATGAATTCCCGGATCTGATTGATGAGGCCCGGATCTCCATTGAAGTTGGCAGAGTCCGATGGCAGGAACGTACGGCGTCCGTAGATGTGTCCGTCATCGTTGTCGAAACGGCCCGACAGGAAAAACTTGACGCGCTTGGCGAAGGGAACGGGGCCACTGAATGTACCTTCCAGCGTGTAGACATTGGCACGCAACTCATTGTCGCTGAAGAACACATCGTCGTGCGTCGTGAAATTGTTGCCACCATATACACTGATGGAGCCCTCCACCTTGTCACCACCCTCTTTTGTGACCAGGTTCACTATTCCAGACATGGCTTTCCCGTACTCCGCATTGAATGCGCCGGATATGACGGTCATTTCCTGAATGGCATCGGCAGCGACGGATGTAGCCAGACCGTTCGTTTCGAAGGGATTGCCCACCGACATGCCGTCGACGAGATAGGCGACTTCGTTGCTTCGACCTCCGCGGATATGGATGGCTCCGCTGGGACCCGTGGTAACACCTGCCTGCGTCGTGAGCACGCCGAAAAAGCCCTCGACGGGCAATGCTTCTATCTCTTCGGCATTGGTCGACGTTTTTGAGGATGTCAGATCCTTCTGAACAAGGGGACGCTCTGCCTGGACGACGATTTCTTCTCCACCAATGACTTCCTCAGAGAGCGCAACGTCGTAGCGGGTTGTCTGACCCGTCGTTACACGCAGGCCGGTTACCTGTTGGGCAGCGAATCCGATATAGGAGAAGCGCAGCGAATACTCACCCGGCCTCAGGTTCAGCAATACGAAGTTACCGTCAGAATCGGTGACCGTACCCTGTGTGGTTCCCTCAATTATCACATTGACACCAATGAGTGCTTCCCTTGTGGCTGCATCCGTAATCTTACCCGCAATCTTCCCTTGGCCCGCGGCCATATGGATACCAAGGAAACAGCTCAGAATGAGCAGAATACCCGCTTTGTACATGATCTCTGAAAGGGTGTGTGAGAAATCTGCTGCACCGGTGAAAAAAATGGGGAGGCCCCTCGCGAGGCCTCCCCAAAGATAACACTTCGGGGCGCTCTACTTCACGAGAACCACTGACTTGCTCTGACGGAAGTTGCCATACTCCAGTGTGTAGAAGTATGTACCACTGGCTGCCATGGCGCCAGCATCGGTCGTACCGTCCCAGTGGACCTCATGTGTGCCCTTGGCACGGATGTCATTGTTCACGAGAGTACGTACGACGCGTCCCTGTGAGTCATATACGTTTACCGTAACAGCTTTCTGAATGGGCAGCGTGAAACGGATACTTGTCGAGCCCCGGAACGGATTCGGATAGCTCTGCTCCAGGATGTAGTCCGAGGGCAGCACAACGTCCGTGTCCTCAATGGCGACATTCACACCATCGGTCGTCAGGATCCGGAGGAAGACACGCTCATTCGGACGCGAAGATACGACTACATCCGTCTCTGTCGAGTCAGCCGGGTTGAACGTGCGATTGATCGTGAAGAGGCTATCGTCCACGCCCTGCATGGAGACTGCCACCTCATTCCAGCCGTCACCGTCCGCATCCCCGAGAAACGCCAGCTTGGCCACGAACTCGGGTCCCTGACCGCCATTTTCCCGGAATTCCGTGACGACGCCTGCAGAGTCCCTGACTATCGTGTTGAACACGTCCTGCGGCTCGCCAATACGGATGTCCAGGGGCTCCGTGTAGTTCGCGGGGTCCTCCACATCTCCTCCTGTGAATTCGGAAATGCGCAACCAGGCCGGAGGCTGTCCGTCTTCAAACTGACCCGGAGAGTAGGATGGGCCGCCGGCAATCAGGTCCGGGTTACCATCCTGGTCCAGATCGCCGATGGTGAGGCCCAGCGATGAAAGTCCCGGAATGGCGTTGAATGAAACGTTGTCAGCCGTGACTTCAAGTGCATTCTCGCCGGATTCGTAGTTCAGAACCGAAACGGCTCCGGTCTGCAGGTTCGGGCAGTACACCTCGGTGTCGCCATCATTGTTGACGTCATATCCGAAGCACCCGAAAAAGGCAACATGATCACCGATACCGGCGGCTGCCTGCAGGTTGATATTGGGGTCTCCGTCGGTCGGAACAGCGTATGTATCGGGGCCCGTCACGGACATGTTGGTGAAGTTGTAGTTGTTCCATGACATCATGGCGACATCCATTACGCCATCACCATTCAGGTCACCGGGAACCATACCGTACGGGCTGCCACCGCCGCGTCCTACCGGATCGAAGTCCTCCGTGGCGCGCGAGGAGAGCTTGACTTCCTGAACGAACGTCTCAAATCCCGAGCCGATATCCCCCGTGACGCCGATAACCATCCAGACATCGGAGGAGTTTGCTCCGCCGTTATTCCCAAAGTAGAGTTCATCGAATCCGTCTCCGTCCAGATCCACGGCGCCCATTTGTTCGGCTGTCCATCGATCCAACGGGTCTCCGTCAAAATCATATTTGACGGGGGTTGTGGAAAACGTGTCATTGCCCGTTGCTTCGAAGAAGAAGAGACCGATGCCGCCAAGGGGATTGTCATCCGCGAAGCCGGCGCCAGACGGTATGATGATTTCGCCAAAGCCGTCACCATCCAGGTCACCACCGGTCATGGTACGGATATTGCCGGTCGTGTTGGCCGTGTTGTCGAGAGAGGGTGTGGAAAAAATCAACTCCCACGTATCGGGACCTTTGTTTTCAAATACGTGGACCCGGCCACCAAGCGAGTAGTCGGAGACCAGGACTTCGACCTGTCCGTCCCCATCAAGATCAAAGGGGCCGGCAACCTGGCGTGCGCCCGAGTGGTTCGTGGAGTATGGTCCGTCGGACGATGCTTCTACATTCCAGGCAAAGTCGGTGGAGACAACCTGGGCGGAAGCGCTTCCAGCCGTCATGAACAGCGCGGCAATCGCTAAAACAGTAACAAATCGCATGTTTTTCTGTGTGGGTTGGTGATATACGGGCAAGCCACAGCCACCGGGGTAGGTTGGCCGTGCTGCAAATGTTTACATTGATATTACACACATTGACCCGTTCTGTCAACCGACCATGTTCCAGGCCCTTCGATTAACACTGTTCTTTTTGGCTGCTTTTTCGATAGCTGCTCCTTATGCGCTCCTCGCGCAGGACATGACGCAGAAATGGGAAATGCGCGGCGCATGGATAGCCACGGTCATCAATCTGGATTGGCCGTCAAATGCGCACCTTTCCGTCGAAGCGCAGCGGGCTGAGCTGACGGCAGTCTTCAATGGTCTGGAAGATCGGGGAATCAATACGGTCTTCTTCCAGGTCCGATCGGAAGCCGATGCCATGTATGCGTCGTCCCTGGAGCCCTGGTCGCGGTACCTGACGGGACTCCAGGGTCGGGCACCGGACCCGATCTGGGATCCACTCGAGACGGCCGTCGAGTTGGCGCACTCGCGCGGCATGGAACTCCATGCGTGGGTGAATCCTTTTCGGGCGGTGCGCCAGACAAACGCCTATCCGATTGATCCCGGCCATGTCTCGGTAACGAATCCGGAATGGATTCTGGAGGTTGGGACGCAAAAGCTTCTCGATCCGGGAATCCCGGACGCGCGGGCCTTCGTGATAGATGTGATCCGGGACATCCTGGTGCGTTATGACGTGGATGGCATCCACTTTGACGACTACTTCTATCCCTACACGCCTGTCATCGGAGCACAGGACGATGCCACCTTTGCTGCGTACAATGTGAACGGTCTTCCCAAAGGCGATTGGCGCCGTGAGAATATCAACACGTTCATGCGCGACGTGTACGCGGCCGTCACTTCGACCGATCCGGAAGCGCTGTTCGGGGTCAGTCCGTTCGGAATCTGGCGAAATGGTGTGCCGGCTGGTATTACCGGGCTTGACGCCTACAATGTGGTATTCGCAGATCCGCTCGCCTGGTTCGAGGATGGATCCATCGATTATCTCGTACCGCAGTTGTACTGGAAGTTCGGCGGTGGCCAGGACTACGCCACGCTTGTGGACTGGTGGGCCTCCCAGGCACAAGGTTCTTTGAATCCAAGGCCAATCTATGTCGGGCATGCCGTTTACAAAATGGATACGAGCGACAGTGTCAACTGCTGCTATGAGGCGGCAGAACTCCCCCGGCAGATCCGCAAAGCCCGTACTACCCCCGGTGTGAACGGGTCGGTCCATTTCCGGACGGCAGATCTGCTTACACAGACCAACCAGGGGTTTACAGACTCTTTGACGACTGACCTGTATGCAAGGCCGGCGTTTCGGGCTCCTCTGGAACATCGGGACACGTTCCCGCCGGGGGCGCCGGAAAACCTGGCGGCACTCTCGGCCGGTGGATCTGTTCTGCTCACTTGGGACCCGTCGTTTTTCGGTGCGCCGGCACGTCGGTTCGCTGTATATCGTGTCATCGGGGAAGAGCCGGTCGATCTGCGTGCCGTAACGAACAATCCGGAGAACCTCCTGGCAGTCAGCTATGAACCTCGATTCAGCGAACCGGCACCGGTTGGCGAGGGGAGTGCCCACTATGTGGTCACCGCGCTGACCTTCAACAACATGGAGGGTCCGGAGAGCAATGTTGCCAGCATTGCCACCAGCACCGCGAAGGAGGACGCCGTGCCGGAAGTCCGCATGACGGTGGATATATATCCGAATCCGGCCCGGTCACACGTCCGAATAGTGACCAGCGCCCGTTACTCATCAGACGTGCCCCGGATAGATGTTCATGATGTCTCTGGTCGACGCGTGATTACATTCACCGGGACTGACGTTGACTGGGACTTGACGTCGGCGTCGGGAAGACGCCTCAGTCCGGGGTTGTATCTGATCACCGTTCAGTATGGGTTTGAATTCCACACACAGACCATCATTGTCACACCATGAGCCGGTCCTTCAGGATTTTGGAGCGCTCGCGGCTGGCAATGACTTCATGGCCTCCTGTGAGGACGAGCTTGAAGCGGCCCGAGAACCAGGAGATCAGCTCTTTTATGTGACGCTGCTGCACGATGGCCGATCGGTGCACCCGCATGAAGTCCTCTGGATGGAGCAGCTTCTCCAGTTGATCGAGCGTGTAGGAGACAATGTGCTGCTTGAGTCGTGGGCGGGGAGTGTCGTTTTCCCTGTCAAGCAGGAAGACACGCGTTATCCCCTCTGATATCTCGACCGAGACCAGATCCGTGACTGGTACGATCAGAATGCGGTCGCGGTACGGAATGGATAGTTGCTCAAGGAATTCCTGCTCGTGTCCATGATCGCTCCCGGGAGCGTCCTGCACGGCCGTCGCATCCATCCAGTCCAGAAGACGTGCCAGTCTGTTTTCCAGCTCCGTGCGGGAGGCAGGCGTTCCGAGTATGCGCGATGCGCGGGAAATGGCGTCGGAAAGGCGGTCCTTGGGGACGGGCTTGAGCAGGTAGTCGACCGCGTTGGCCTCGAAGGCTTTGATGGCATACTCATCGTAGGCCGTCGTGAATATCACAACGGGGCGGGCGTCGGGTTCAAGTCGATCCAGTACCTCGAAACCGTCATGGCCGGGCATCTGGATATCCAAAAATGCCAGATCCGGCTTCTCCCTGTTGAGCAATTCCAGTGCCGACGGACCATCCTCGGCTTCACCAACGATTTCCAGCTTTTTGTGCCCGGAAAGAAGTTTGCGCAGGCGCTGCCGTGCCGGTGCTTCGTCGTCAATGATTACGGTTCTGATCATGGGACTGTGTGCTTTTGGGGATGCAGAGGCGGGCGGTCGTGCCTTCGCCGGGCGAGCTGGTGAGTTGGAGGAGGTCGTCCCGGCCGAAGAGTTGGGACATGCGCTCAAACACGTTCGAGAGACCGATACCGAAGAAGGCCTGCCGACCCGTTGTGAACCCATCCAATGAATACAGGGCCGGTATTCCGGCTCCCGAATCCCGGACATCGATGGCGACCAGGGTGTCATCCTGTGCCGCGTTCTGTTCAAAGTGGGCCGATATGCGCAGGTGTCCTGTACCCCGAACCTTTTCAATGCCGTGTTTTATGGCGTTTTCCACGAGGGTCTGTACAGCGAATGCGGGCACCGGGTGTGTGCAGGTATCGGGGTCAATGGCAATTTCGATTTCCAGACGATCTCCAAAACGGGCCTGTTCTATGTTCAGATAACGATGTACCAACTGGATTTCGTCTGCAAGGGGCACAAAGGGTTTGCTTCCCGTCTGGAGTGTGTACCGGAAAATGGCGGCGAGGTTTTCCACTACTTCCTCGGCGGTCGAGGGTTGTTGTTCAATGAGAGAGAGGATGGTGTTGAGCGCGTTGAACAGGAAATGTGGATTTATCTGTGCACGGAGGGCTACAAGGTGGGCTTCAGAACTCTCCGAGGCGAGTCGCTTTTCCCGCTCGACCATTTGCAGCCGCTCGGTGGCCAGCCCGACATGAACGGCAAATGAGCGCAGTTGCTCGAGGTCTTCCAGATTGTATATCGCTCGGCGGGCCGATTTCCGGGACAGAATGAACATGCCGACCGGACGATCGTCACCCCGGACAGGAATGGCCAGGGCTGCGCCGTACTCGATCAGTGTCCGGTGGGCCCGGGGAGGCAATGTATGTGTATTCAGTTCCGGGTTTCGTGCCCAGACGGAGGGATTGGCCCTGAAGTGCGGCCACAACGACAGGAAGACCTGTTCCGTGACGTACGGGGGCGCCGGGTTGAAATTTCCCATGACCCAGGTATCGGGTTCGGATGGAGACTCCAGGAACAATACGGCGCTGCGGGCACCGAAGGCACCTGCCGCAACACGTACGGCTTCCGTTGCCAGTGTTCCGGCGTCCATGTAGCCCGTGACCTCCTCTATGAATGCGGAGATTTGCTTTCTGGCACGGGAGCGTTCCGCGCTGAAAATCCGGGTCACATGCACACGGAGGCTTCGCCCCAGGCGCTCAAACAGCATGAGAAGCACAACGACGAACAAGCCTTCGATCACGATCCTGGAATTCCCACCCTTGTCCAACCAAGTGTCGAGCGCAGACACGCCACCCACGAACGTGAAGAAGATCAGACCAAGAGCGAGTGTATAGACAAATGTTCGCGAGAGGATGTCTTCCACTTTCCCGTATCGGAGCGTGCCAATGGTGTACACGGTGATGGGCACAACGGCCAGAAGTTGTGCCGACACGATGATCCATCCGGTCATCTGCTCGGTAAGCACCGTCAGGAGCGGGATGACACCAAGTACGGCAAGTGCCACGATCAGCGATACGAGCAGGATGATGGAGCTCCCAAGCCGCCCCCAGGCCTCGACGCGATCCGGATGACCGGCCGCCGGATTGGCCACAAGGGCCACCCCCGCACCGGCACCGATATAGCACGACGCGTAGAAGAGAATGGGCAC
Organism: Bacteroidetes bacterium CG12_big_fil_rev_8_21_14_0_65_60_17; assembly: GCA_002787815.1. Classification (GTDB taxonomy): domain Bacteria; phylum Bacteroidota; class Rhodothermia; order Rhodothermales; family UBA10348; genus 1-14-0-65-60-17. The sequence continues at coordinate 24,804 of PCUY01000057.1, forward strand.
AAGCAGGTCCTCCACACTTATGGGTCCGAAGGCTCCCTGGGCCAACGTAACCAGAACAACGATTGCCAGGATGAGCGGTACAAGGAGAAGGAGTGGATGCATCCAACGTCCGGAACGGGACAATATGCCGGCATCGGTCGTCACTTTGAGGACAAGAAAAAGCGGGAAGCCGATCCAGCCAATAAGGCCGACTGTCGTTAGAACCTGGAACAGCACGTCATAGTGGCTGCCCGCGTCGGGCGGCCCCAGCAGTTCGACAAGCAGCATGCGGGCCAGATTGCCCCATATCCACAGGGAAGACACGGAAATCAGGGCGAGTTCGAGACGCGCCGCCCGGTTGTGCCGCGCGAGAGGACCGGCAATGAACAGTCCGAGCAGGTGCAGGAATGAACCGAGAGTGAATCCCCACAGGGAAAACTTCCAGAGAATGCTGGAGCGGGGGTAGAGGAACGTGGGATGACGAGCCAGCTGGACCGTGGCCTCCACGAAGTCGTTTCCACGCGTGAGCAGGTACGTGCGCGTCGATCCGGGCCCCAGGAAAGCAATGGAATTCTTGAGGTCCTCCGCGTAGAAATACTGCTGGTTGTCCCACAGGAAGAGCACATCGCCGTCGCGAATACCCGCCTCGTATCCGGGGCCGGACGGGAAAACGTATTCTGCAGTAATGGATCCATCGTCGTCTTCCCAGACGATCCAATCCGACGCGCGGGCGCCCGACTCCATGGGTGTATTTGCATCCTGCTGGTAGGATGCAATCTCATACCAGTCCATTCCAACCTGGAGGAGGGGCCAGGAGGAAAGCGCTGCGACAAAGACAAGCAGCACAAGGAGAATACGGGACCGTTCTGGGTTCATGGAACGCTCGGCAATGTTCGTGCGTGGACACAATCAGAGGGTCCCGCGAGTATAGGGACCGTATCATTACGGTGCCATCCACAATGCAGTCCGTTACCATACATGCTGATTGATTCACACGTCCATATCAACCACGCAAAATTTTCAGACGACCGGGAGGCGGCCCTGGATCGGGCTCGCGAGGCAGGGGTGAAGGCCTTTCTGGTTCCCGGAATAGACATGGCATCGCTCCATTCCGCATTTGAGTTGGCTACGCGTCATCGGGACGTGCGTGTGATGGTGGGGATCCACCCGAGTCACGTTCGCGAAGTCGACGAGGACGCCTGGGAGGAGGTCGAGCGCCTGGCCTTGGACCCTCGTGTAGTGGCCATCGGTGAAACCGGTCTTGATTACTACTGGGACACATCGTTCAACGATCTGCAGCAGGAATTCCTCCGAAGGCACATCCGCCTTGCGGCGCGCCACGGCTTGCCTCTCGTCTTCCACAACCGGGAGGCGTCGGAAGATCTGGTTCGGATAGTGCGCGAAGAAAAAAAGCGTCACAGACAGCCCGAGCTCATACACGGTGTATTCCACTGTTTCGGTGGCCCGGAATGGCTGTCCGATGCAGTGATGGAACTCGGTTTCCATGTCGGAATCGGAGGGACGTTCACGTTCCGGAATGCGGGCGTGCCCGATGCCATCCGATCCATTCCGCTGGAGCGGATCCTGCTCGAAACCGACAGCCCGTTTCTGGCGCCCGTTCCGCATCGTGGCAAGCGCAACGAGCCGGCGTACGTACGTCTGGTAGCCGAGTCATTGGCGCTGGACCGGGGGGTAGCCCTGGATGAGGTCATTGGCACCACGGGTGAGAATACGCGGCGCCTGTTCGGCTTGTAGCACGTTCAGACGGTATAGTCCTCATCCGTGATCCGGACGCGCGATGCCGTCTGGATGGCCTGGTGTCCCCGGATGGCCACGACCGTCGATTCATAGGAGCGCTGCCAGTTTGCAACCGCGTCGAAGGGACCGTAAAAGTAGTTGTCCATGAACGCCTTCAGAGCCCAGTAGAGGGGCGTTTCGGCGTTGGGGTCGTCGTCGGCAGGATCCTGCCCGAGTGCCTCCAGCTTGGTTGCATTGGCCAGAAGAGCAATGCCCGTTTCCTTGTAGAACCGGTCTTTCCGTGCGTAGACCTCCCACCCCAGCATGGGTGCATCGACTTCCTTGAACATCCACGCTTTGCCATCGCGGAGGATGATGGTGGAGTCCGAACCGAAAAACAGGTCATACATGGCATCGAATCCCGAGACAAGCGTGGCATCGTACATGAAATTCTGCCCGTTCGGGTAGGAAACAACCGCCTGGACGGTATCGGCAACCTCCCGCCCGTCCTTCCAGAACATCACACCTCCAAACCCGGAGACGGACTGCGGCCGACCGCCGAGGATCCAACTGGCCGTATCGACCTGCTGAATTCCGATTTCACCGAACAGGCCGAGTGACAATTCGTTGTCGAGACGCCAATTGAGCGCACGTTCCCGTTCGCGGCTGGCCGATGTGCGCCGCCAGCTGTCCTTCATGTGCCATTGTGACCGGGCCATGGCGCCCTGGCCAAGTGCGCCGCTCCGGATGAAGCCGAATACGGAGCGGTACTGGGGTTCCGTGCCGTACAGAAGTCCACCCTGGAAGACCTGGTTTCCGGCATCCCGCGCTGACCGTGCAATGATGCGGGCATCGTCCAGCGTATGCGCCAGTGGAGCCTCACAGTACACATGCTTACCGGCAGCGAGCGCATCGAGGACGATGTCCCGGTGCATGTGCGTGGGCGTCGCGATGAAGACGGCTTTGATTTGCGGGTCGTCGAGTATGGCTCGGTAATCGGAGTGCGTGGTGACGCCTGCGTGGTCCCGCTGGACGCGCCGCAGCATGATGGGGTAATTGTCGGCAACTGCCCGCAACTCCGCTTCCTCCAGTCGGACAAGTGTGGCGGCGATTTTCCGGCCCCATTCACCGAATCCGATGACGCCACAGGCAACCGTTTCGACCTCCCGCCGGGGCGATCCGGGTGCATGGGGCGCAGCGCGCGGAATACGGTAACTGGCGGCGGCGCTGGCTGCAGCGCCCGCCAGAGAGCCCATCTTGAGGAAGTGTCGGCGCGATAAAGGCATGTTCGTTGAGGATCGTGAGACAGTCGCTCGGCAAAGACAGCCTGGGAAAGATACGTTGGCTGTTATTCTGCATCTTCCGGGAATTGCCAGAACCTGCACTCCCGAACTCCGTCGGGCCAGTATTGTGCGGATTCCAGGGTCGGGTCGACGAGGAGGGCAGTAGCCCAGGCGTCGGCGAGCGCCGCATTGGATGCCCGGACGGCCGCCAGACGGGCCTCACTGAGCACAGCCCCGGAGCGGGGATCCATGACATGGCCAATGCGGCGCTCGCCGTCATGCCCCGTGCGGCCGAAGCTTGCCGATACCCCGAGTGCCTCGTCGGTCAGATCCATTGTCACGAGCGGAACATGGGGCTGCGTGCCGCCCGTGCCCGGCGGATTGTCCGGATTCACCACACCCACCCTGAACGGCCCTCCAATGGCCAGAATGCTGCTCGTGCCGCCATGCACGAGGGCGTGCGTCACGCCGACCTCGCTCGCCCGGTAGCGGATTTCGTCGAGTGCAACCCCCTTGCCAATCCCGCCCAGGTCCAGCGACACGGCATCCGAGGCAAAAGCGACAGTCTGTTTACCGGGGTCGAGTGCGACATGGTGCCATTGGCTGGCGCGGGTCGCGCGGCGGAGCACGCCTGCGTGGGGGTGCCGGCCGGTTGCACCGCCCTGCATGCCCCAGGCTTCCATGAGCGGATACGCTGCGGCGCTGAAGGCGCCGCCGCTCATCCGGGTAATCCGGTCGCAGAGAACAAGCGTACGTAGCAGCAGGTTCGACACGCGGACGGGGCCGCGCGCGGCGCGGGCATTTACGCTGGACAGTTCGCTTGAGGCGTCATAACGCGAAAGCGATCGTTCCACGATGGCGGCTTCACTGAGCAGTGCCTCACCCATGGCCGTAAGCCGCGCGCGGCCCGTATCTTCTGGATCGGCTTCCAGAAGACACTCAAACCGGGTTGCCATGCAGCGCCGCGACGTCCGGACGCTGATGCGGTTCACGACTCGGGAAACGTCCCGTACGTGGGCATGTCAAGCTGTGTGCCCGTTCCGGTATGGAACCTGCGATTCTCCCGGTCAAGGTAGATGCTCTCACCGTAGCGCTCCGACGCCTCGGCCATGGAGATGATGGCCTGCGTGATGAGAGCCACATCGATATTGCCGTTCGTCTTCGTGTCCGACCGGATGGCATCGAACAGGTTGGCCACGTGCGCCGGAATGTGGGGTCCCGGTTCCAGGTTCTCGTAGGACTCCGGATCCACCAGATCGGCAAAAGGCCTTTCCGGACGCAGTTCGACCGAATTTCCACCGAAATAGAGCGTGGCCTCGTGGCCCCGGATGACCTGTCCCACACCCTGTTCGTTGACCGTGGAGCCCGCGATGAGCATGCAGAGTCCCGACGGAAATTCAGCGAGCAGCTGTGTGTTGTCCGTGACCGAGCGGTCGTCCGGCCCCAGCATGGACTGCGTCACGATGTTGTTGCCAATGCAGACGACCCGCTTCGGGAACTCCGTGATGTTCGCGGCAATCACGAGCGGATGGATCATGTGGGCCAGCAGATCGCCCAGGATGCCGGCGCAGTAGGGGAGATACTTGCGCCAGCGATGGTAGTGCTCCCGGTTGAAATCGATTTTATTGTTGACCGGCCCCAACCAGTGCTCCCAGTCCATGGTGCCCGGCGTGACGCCCTCATCGAGTGCATAGTAATTCCACTCTCCGTCGGGAGTATTACGCATGTACGAATTCTGCGCAAACGTAGGTGGTCCGATCTTCCCGGCGCGGATGAGCTCTGCCGCCTTGTGCCACTTGGCCTCGGTCGTATACTGCGAGCCCACCTGGAACTTACGTCCGGACTGCTTGACGGCATCGGCCACGTCGAAAGCTTCGCCAAGGTAGCGTGTCATGGGCTTTTCACAGTACACGTGCTTGCCGGCGGCCAGCGCATCGATGGCCACCTGGGCGTGCCAGTGATCGACTGTACCGATGAAGACGACGTCCACATCCCTGTTGTCGATCAGGCGGCGATGATCCTCATAGGTTTCGACCGTATAATCTCCCAGGTTACGAGCCTGGCGTACGGAGTCGAGCAGGTCCCGGGCCTGCGCGCGCCGGCCCGAGTACAGATCACAGACCGCCATACCCACGGCGTTGTAGTCATAGTTGTGCCAGGTTTCGCCCTCGCTTCCTGCGTTGGCAACCGTACGCACGTGCGCACTGAAACCCTGCCCGCCGACGCCAACGAAACCCACGTTGAGCCGGTCATTGGCGCCGAGCACAGAGCCCGGGGCGGGCACACCGGCAACCCGGCCTGCGGGGAGGCCCGCCGCCAGTGCACCACCCGCCGCGAGGGCGCTCTTTTTCAAAAAGGTCCGGCGGGATGCCGCGGAGGAGGACTTTCGGGGGTCTTCAGGGATGGACATGGGATTTTCGCAGATGGAGAAGTGTCGTGTGCCGTAAAATAACACGGCAACCCTGAATGTCCAGACATGGAGCCACGAATGACGTCACAACCTGTTTTTACCCTCGCTGCGGGCCTGCTCATCTGTGCGCTGGCCGCACCCGACGCACAGGCACAGGACACAGGCCAGGCCCATTCCCATACGCTGCACGAGCCGGTGTTCGCCGATTCGTCGCACATCGTAATTGACGGTACATCCAACAGGTCCGACTGGACGGTATATGCGCCGGAGTTCTCGGTCACACTCCGAATGACGGAAGACAATCAGCCGGCAGACGTGAGCCTGAGGGTCGACGCGCTGGCCATGGAAAGTCGCAAAAGTACGATCATGGACCGCCTCATGCGCGATGCACTCGATACCGACAACCATGACACGATCACGTTCGCATCCACCGGAATCACGCCGTCCGATTCGTCAACCTATGTCGTGGTCGGGAATCTGGAACTGGCAGGTACAGAACAACCTGTCACCATACCGGTCACGCGGGGCGTGAACCAGTCGGGACAGGTTGTCTGGGATGGGCAGGTGGCGCTGAAAATGAGCGACTTCGGCATCAAGCCGCCGACCGCCATGTTCGGCGCCCTGCATACGGGCAATGACGTGACGATCCGCTTCCGCCTGGTTGAATTGCCGGGCGATTGAGCACGATCAGCTCTTCGGCTCCTCGTCCTCGTCGTCGACGACTTCGTAGTCCACATCCTTGACTTCGGCGTCGGCGTCGGGCTCGGCGTCCGCGTGGGCACCGTCTCCGGAAGCGCCATCGGCACCTGCAGCCTGCTGCGCGGCATACATCTCCTGGCTGGCATCGGCCCAGGCTGCATTGAGCTCCTCAATGGCGGGCTCAAGTCCCGCCACATCCTTGGCCTCGTGCAACTTCTTGACCTCGGCCACGGCCGCTTCAATGCGCGACTTTTTGTCAGCCGGCAGCTTGTCGCCATAGTCGGACAGGTTCTTTTCCGTCTGCATGACGAGCGCATCGGCGGAATTCAGCTTCTCGATCTCTTCCCTGCGTTTCTTGTCCTCGTCGGCGTGCGCCTTCGCATCGGTGCGCATCTTCTCGATTTCCTGTTCGGTGAGTCCGGACGAGGCCTCGATACGGATGGACTGCTCCTTGCCGCTGGCGTTGTCCTTTGCGCTTACGTTCAGGATACCATTGGCGTCGATATCAAAGGAAACCTCGATCTGCGGGACGCCTCGCGGCGCCGGCGGAATGCCGTCCAGATGAAAACGGCCTATGGTCCTGTTGTCTGACGCCATGGACCTGTCACCCTGAAGCACATGGATTTCGACGGAGGGCTGGTTGTCGGCCGCCGTCGAGAACGTTTCGCTCTTCTTGGTCGGGATCGTGGTGTTGGCCGGTATGAGTACGGTAGATACGCCGCCCAGTGTCTCAATGCCCAGATTGAGCGGAGTCACGTCGAGGAGCAGCACGTCGCTCACATCGCCCGACAGCACACCTCCCTGGATGGCAGCTCCAATGGCCACGACCTCATCGGGATTGACCGAGCGGTTGGGTGCCTTGCCAAAGAAATCCTCGGCGGCTTTCTGGATGGCCGGAATACGGGTCGATCCGCCGACCAGGATGACCTGGTCGACCTTGTCCTTCGAAACCCCGGCATCCTTGAGTGCTTTTTCCATGGGGGGAATGGTCCGCTTCACGAGGTCTTCGACCAGGTTTTCAAACTTGGCCCGGGAGATATCCATGGTGAGGTGCTTCGGACCGTCCTGTGTGGCCGTGATGAAAGGCAGATTGATCGTCGTGGCCGAGGAACTGGACAGCTCGATCTTGGCCTTTTCAGCGGCTTCCTTGAGTCGCTGCAGGGCCATGGCATCGGAACGGAGATCAATGCCTTCATCCTTCTTGAACTGGTCTGCGATATAATCTATGAGCCGCTGGTCGAAATCGTCGCCGCCCAGATGCGTGTCGCCGTTGGTTGAGCGGACTTCGAACACGCCGTCGCCGAGCTCCAGAATGGAAATGTCATAGGTGCCACCTCCGAGGTCGAAGACAGCCACGATTTCCTCGGACTCTTTCTTGTCGAGACCGTATGCGAGTGCGGCCGCCGTCGGCTCATTGATGATCCGGCGCACGGTAAGTCCGGCAATCTCACCCGCTTCCTTGGTCGCGGTCCGCTGCGCATCGTTGAAATACGCCGGCACCGTGATCACAGCTTCGGTGACCTTCTCTCCGAGGTAGTCTTCTGCCGTTTGCTTGAGTTTCTGCAGCACCATGGCCGAAATTTCCTGGGGCGTATAGACCCGGTCGTCAATTTTTACGCGGGCCGTGTTGTTGTCTCCCTCGACAACCTCATAGGGTACGGTCTTGAGTTCACTACCCACCTCACCGTGCTTCCGGCCCATGAAGCGCTTGATGGAGAAGACTGTGTTGTTCGGATTGGTGATGGCCTGACGCTTGGCGGGGGCACCCACAAGACGCTCGCCATCCTTCTTGAACGCTACAATCGATGGCGTGGTGCGGGCGCCTTCTGCATTTGTGATTACGACGGGCTCTCCACCCTCCATGACGGAGACGACGGAGTTCGTGGTGCCCAGATCAATGCCAATAATTTTACCCATGATGTTTCAGTTCGGTGTTCGGTCAGAGTGTCATGGATGACTGCATACAAGAACAATGCCGATTTGGGTATTCAGACATATTGTCAGCATCCTTTTCAACTGACTTCCAGTGGCGTTACTGGTATATTGCCACAACGTCGAACATCCAGTCACATGAAGCACGTTCCAAATGCGTTGACCGTGGTCCGTATCCTGGTCACGCCGGTCCTGCTCTACCTGCTTTACCGAGGTGGCGCCACAGGACACGCCTGGGCATTGGTGCTCTTTGTAGCAGCCTCGCTCTCGGACTGGCTCGACGGCAAGTTGGCACGGCTTTTCTCGGTCCGATCGCGGCTTGGGCAGTTCCTGGACCCCATGGCCGACAAAGTGCTCGTTCTCGGGACGTTCGGCATGCTGTGGTGGCTCTACCCATCCATTGTGCCTCTGTGGGCTGTCCTGCTCATTGCACTGCGTGACATCGGCGTCACGCTGCTTCGGAGTGTATACGAGCGACAGGGGCGCAGCCTGACCACCAGCCGCTTTGCGAAATGGAAGACAGCGGCCCAACTCACGTTCCTGATCGGTTTTCTGGTTCTGCTGACGGCCCAGGATATCCCGGGTGCCGTGGGGCATGGCGCAGGTGTCGTGCTGGACAGTACAATTCTGGTCTATGTCCTTACCGGGGTCGTCCTTGTCACACTCTACACCGGATATCTCTATTTCAGAACCGCATGAGTCCACCGCCTGCCGCACGTACCACCAATGACACCGCCCGATGGCTGGCCGCAGCACTGATGGATATCGGAGCCCTCGTACTGCGTCCCGATGAACCGTTCACCTGGGCCTCCGGCCGGCGTGCCCCGATATACTGCGACAACCGCCTCACGCTCGGCTATCCTGATCTGCGCGGAGCCATCTGCCGTGCTTTCGCCGGCTGCATCGCTTCTGAAAAATGGGAGGTGGATGCGATCGTGGGCACGGCCACGGCGGGTATTCCGCACGCCGCGTGGCTGGCCGGGAGACTGAACCTCCCCATGGCCTATGTCCGCTCGTCTGCCAAGGGACACGGGCGGGAGAACCGGGTTGAAGGGAGGCTTCCGAGCCGCGCACGTGTGGTGGTTGTAGAGGATCTGGTATCGACCGGGATGTCGTCAACAGCCGTATTGCCTCCCCTTGAGGCACTTGGATGTGATGTACTCGGTGTGATGGCCATTTTCACGTATGCGCTGCCCGAAGCCGCAACGGCTTTTTCTGACGCGGGCGTACCCATTGTGACGCTCTCCTCGTTCCCGGTACTGATTACAGTTGCCCGCGAAAAGGAACTCCTCGGCGAGGAGGAATGCTCATCGCTCGAAGCCTGGTACCGGGACCCTTCGGCCTGGTCCGTTGCGCATGGAGGAAGCAATTGACATGACAGCAACCATCGTCACGATTGGCGACGAACTGCTTATTGGCCAGATCGTGAATACGAATGCGTCCTGGATCGGTGAGCAGCTTACGCTCCGGGGCGTGGATGTCATCCGGACCGTTACCGTTGGGGATTCTCCGTCAATGATCAAAGATGAACTCGGCCGGGCACTGGAAAACGGTCGGATTGCCATCCTGACCGGGGGATTGGGACCCACCCACGATGACGTCACCAAGCACGCCGTCGCCGAATTTTTCGGCGACCGGCTTACGCGCCGTCAGGATGTACTCGACGCGGTGGAGGCCCGCTTTGCTTCCCGCGGAATCCGGGTGCTCGATGTGAACCGCGATCAGGCGTTGGCACCGGAATCATTCAAGGCCGTAGTAAACCGTGCCGGGACCGCTCCCGCACTGCTCAGGCGAACAAAGACACCCAAAGGAGAGGGCCTGGTTGCACTTTTGCCGGGAGTTCCTCACGAAATGAAGCATTTCATGGAGGAAGCCGTGCTCCCGGAAATTGAGACGCTGGGTGAGCACGGAGCCATTGCACATCGAACACTGCTGACCGCGGGTCTTGGTGAGTCGCTGGTGCACGAGCGGCTTGCCGGTATAGATGAACTGCTGGGCGACGATGTTTCGCTTGCCTATCTCCCCAATATACACGGAGTGCGCGTACGCGCTACGGTGCGGGCAGCAACGGCAGAGGAGGCGGAACGTAGGCGCGACGAGGTCACCGTGTGGATACGTGAGCGGCTTGGCGTACTGGTATACGGGGAGGGCTCCGACACGCTCGAAGGTGCCCTCGGGCGCATGCTCCGTGAGAGAAACTACACCATTGCCGTGGCGGAAAGCTGCACCGGGGGGCTTGTCGCGCACCGGATCACGAACGTAGCCGGTGCATCGGATTACATGGTTGGAGGCATCGTGTCATATGGAAATTCTGTAAAGTCATCACTTCTGGGGGTAGATGCGACGGTCCTGGCCGAACACGGCGCCGTCAGTGAACAGGTGGCCCGTTGTATGGCCGAAGGGGTACGTTCGGCACTCGGATCCGATACCGCACTCAGTACGACCGGGATCATGGGCCCGGGAGGTGGCACGCCCGACAAACCCGTTGGCACCGTTTGGGTTGGACTGGCGCTTCCGGATCGTACCGAGGCCCGGTTGCTTCGACTCGGAACGAGTCGGCTCCGAAACAAGGAGCGGGCGGCCGCGCAGACCATGAATGAACTCCGTATCCTGCTTGGAGAGGGTGCGTGACGCCCGCTTGTGCGTGGCGTGGTTATGTTCCGCTTGACATCGTGTCAAAGCAGGTGACAATACGCTGTCACAGGCAGGCCCTATCATGTGTGTGTCATGTGTGCGTATATTGGTTCCGCAAGGCCCGGTAACGCCACGAAAACCGAAACAGAAAACATAGAACCATGAGTACGCAGGAATCAGCCAAACAGCGCGCATTGGACTTGGCGCTCAAGCAGATCGAAAAAACCTACGGCAAGGGTGCCATCATGCGTCTGGGTGACACGCCGGACGTTCGCATCGGTGCCATTTCGACCGGTTCCCTTGCGCTCGATGCGGCGCTCGGTGTCGGAGGCGTTCCGCGAGGTCGGGTCATTGAGATCTATGGACCGGAATCTTCGGGAAAAACCACACTTGCGACCCATATCATCGCCGAGGCACAGAAACTTGGAGGGTCGTGCGCCTTCATAGACGCCGAGCATGCATTCGATGCCACGTATGCGGAAAAGCTGGGTGTGGATATTGATACGATGCTGGTCTCGCAGCCCGATACCGGGGAAGATGCCCTCAACATATGTGATACGCTGGTGCGTAGCGGTGCACTCGACGTGATCGTCATTGATTCGGTGGCTGCGCTCGTGCCGCGGGCTGAGATCGAGGGTGACATGGGAGACAGTCATGTCGGGCTCCAGGCGCGACTCATGAGCCAGGCACTTCGCAAGTTGACCGGAACGCTGAACCGGACGAGAACCGTATTGATCTTCATCAACCAGATCAGGGAGAAAATCGGCGTCATGTTCGGTAACCCGGAAACCACATCCGGTGGTCGCGCGCTCAAATTCTATGCATCTGTCCGCATGGACATCCGGCGTATTGGCGCCGTCAAGGATGGCGCGGACGTGACGGGCAACCGTACGCGCGTCAAAATCGTGAAGAACAAGGTCGCACCGCCCTTCAAGCAGGCCGAGTTCGACATCATTTACGGCGAGGGCATTTCCTCACGCGGCGAACTGATTGACCTGGGAGTTGACAATGACATCGTGACCAAGTCCGGCTCGTGGTATTCCTACGGAGATATCAAAATCGGACAGGGTCGGGATGCGGCCAAGCAGTGGCTGACAGACAACCCGACGTTGCATGACGAGATTGCCGCTCGCGTGCGCGAGGCCATTGGCATGGTTACTGTCACCGCCACGAACGGCGTCGAGGAAGCTGAAGAAGTCGGGTGAAATCCCAGTCACATCATGCTCCTGGTGCCCTCTTCCGGGTCTGTCTGCTGGCCGCCTGTGTAGTCGCAGCCCCGGGCCGGGTAGCCACAGCGCAGGCTTCCGAGGGTCATGGCGATGTCACCTGGAACAGTCGAAGCCTGGACGTACGCTGGCTCAAGCGCGTGCACGAGGCCGACTCACCGTGGGTCCGGTACCCCCTGCAGGCTGCCCACCGCTCTGCGTGGCCCGTGTTCATGCTGTCGGTGCCGACTGCGCTTGCAGTGTCCGAGACCACAGGGTCCTGGTCCTCGTCCGATGTAGCCGCACTCGGTGTGTCGGCCGTCCTGGCCGGGGGAGGGGCTGTCGTTCTCAAGCGCATCTTTCGGCGCGATCGTCCGTACGTGACCCATGCGTTCGTAGACCCTTATCACAGCCGGGCCGGTGGCGATCCAACGGGTCGGTTGTTGTCCGATTCAGCGTCCATGCCCTCGGGTCATGCTTCACTTGCAGCTTCTCTTGCCGTCTCGTCCATGTTGTCCCATCCGAGACCGGCCATTATCGCCATCGGCTCCACGTGGGCTGCGTCTGTCGCGCTCTCCAGGGTCTGGCTCGGTGTCCACTATCCGTCGGACATCCTGGTGGGGTCCCTGCTCGGGGCATCGGTTGCTGCGGCAGTTCACATTGTGCGGTAGGTTGGTTGTAGCCTTCCCGGTGGCGGTCGCCCTTTTGATGACCGCGCCGTTGGCCCGGGCGCAGGTGGCTGGTCCGATTGGCCAGGGCACGAATGTGCTGGAAGGAACCGTGCGGGACGACGCCACGGGAGAGTGGCTTCCGGGGGCGACAGTCCAGATCGAAGGCACCTATACGGGAACCGTGACCAACTCGGAAGGAGTGTTTGCGCTTGCTGCCCGATCACTTCCCACCGTGCTCGAAGTGCGATTCATAGGGTATGAGACGGAGCGCGTACGTGTATCGGAAAACGAAACGGGTCTGCTGGACATTCGACTGAGGCAGGCATCCATCGAACTGCCGGAACTCGTCGTTTCCTCTGAAGACCCCGCTGTGGGTATCATGCGCAGGGTCATTCGGCGCAAGGCGGAGCAGAAGGAAATGCTGGAGAGTTATGCCGTTGACGCCTACAACCGGTTCCGGGTCGAGAACGATACGGGAATCGTGTCCATCTGGGAGAGTTTTACCGAAGCCTGGTGGCACCGCGACCGGGGTATCAGGGAAGTATCGGTATGGCAGGAGCAGACCCGGAACGCGGATCTGGATGACGCCCTTCCAGCCGCAATTTTTGTCGTCAACCTGTCGGACGACGACATTGATGTAGCGGGACACCGACTCATGGGGGTGACGCACCCGCGTGCACTGTCCATGTACGATTTCCGATTGGACACGATGCGGGCCATGGACAGTCGGATTGTCTACGATATCCTGGTGGCTCCAAAGTCAAATCGGGGATCAGGGTTTGTGGGTCGGATTGCCGTACTGGATGAGGAGTGGGTCATGATTCATGCTCGGCTCAGCCCGGGTGCATCGTTTCTTTTCCCCCCACCTATCGAAGAAATCGATGTGACGTATGAGCAGCAGTTTTCAAGGTTTTCCGGGGAGTATTGGCTGCCGGCTTCGCTGGCCTCCGATATCAACGTCCGTATAGGACTCGGGCGCATGCTCACACTTCCGGAAATCAGGATCCGGCAGCTGTCCCGGCTCACGGACTTCAGGATCAATGTGCCGGTGCCGGACTCACTCTACGGCCAGGAGGATCTGGTCGTAGTCGATACGACCCGTATGGAGAAAATGCGACCCGCCGCACTCATAGCCGTGCCACTCACGCCAGAGGAGGAGTCCGCCTATGCGACGCTGGACTCGACCGTGACGATGGAAGATGCGTTCCAACCCGGGGGAATACTCGGGCGGTTGAGTCGAGCGGGTGGAGACAGCGACGACACGGGCGGACCATCAATCGGCGGCCGCGGCATGTTCTCTGCCATAAGCGTTCGACCGGGTTTCTGGTACAACCGGGTGCAGGGTTTGCATTCGGAGGCACAGGTGGACGTTGATCTGCCCCGTGACGTGCAGATGGCGGCCACAATCGGGTATGACGGAGCCAGTCGGGAATGGACGAAGCGTGCAATGCTCGCCGTTGGTCACCGCGTGAGGTGGCAGGCAGAGGTATTCGATGACGTGGATGTACGCGTCCGAAGCCTCATGAAAAGCCAGTTGCTGAACTCGCTGACCGTTGTGGCTGGAGACCCAGACTATTTCGATTATGTTTCCCGGCGAGGGGTGGCCACCGGCGTCCGTCTGGAAATACCGGGGTCGTGGTGGGTGGAGTCAGGCCTGGATCACACGGAATACGGTTCGGTACCTGTCCGCGTCCAGGATACGTTCCTGGGTACGGATGTGGACCAGGTACCCAATGTTGCCATTGATGAAGGCACCCTTACACGTGTCCGGATCGGTCTGGGCCGGGAATGGGCGTTCGTCCCTTTCGGCATCGGGGGTAGCCGGCGTGCCGAGGCCGATGTGGAAGTCGGCCTCGGAGGAAGCATGCCAGACAGCGATTCGTATGTACGGGCCACGGCGGAGGTCTATTGGCGTGTACCCACGTTCAATCGCAGACGCCTCCTGCCCCAGGCGCTGGATCTCCGCATTATGGGGGGTATCATGTCGCGACGAACCCCGTCCGTACGGTACGGGCTCGTGGATGGCTCGTCCCGCTTCATGGAATTCGGGGCGCTGCGGACGCGGGAAGACAGACCCTATGAGGGGACCCGCTATGGGCTGGTGGCCTGGGAGCATACGCTGCGAACCATTCCTTTTGAAATGCTGGGTTGGGGCTGGGCGGTAGAGCGCCAGTGGAATGTGATTGTGCACGGTGCGCATGGAGCGGCCTGGGCGCCCCGCACGGACGCGGCCGCTCCGGGCGCCCAGGCGGGGGGCCACCACGAAGTCGGGGTATCGCTCTCGGGCCTTTTCACGCTCTTCCGGATCGATGGCGCCTGGCGTCTGGACGAGCGGGATTTCCGCGCTGGCATATCTTTTGCTCGGATATTCTGAGCCCGGCGTCGGTGGTCTGTGGCAGCAGGCGGAACGTCAGGGACCAGAGAGGCCCTCCTGGGCAATGTAACCGCTCCAGGAAGGCGCAAACAGGCGTGGCGGACGGAATCCGGCTGCTACGGCCGAAAGGATCAGGTGGCAGGCCGTCACACCCGAGCCGCAGTAGACGACGCTGCTGGACGGATGAGCCGAGGCGGATCGCCATCTGCTTTCCAATTCTTCTCTCGGGAGCAGGTGACCGTCGGCGGCCAACAGTTCCTTGAACGGGAGGTTGCGGGCACCGTCAATATGCCCGGCAACAGGGTCAATCGGCTCCTCTATGCCGTGATACCGACGGGCGTCCCGCGCATCGATGAGGTGACCGGCGGCTGCTGCACGACGCACGTCTTCGCGCGAGACGACGGGCCACGGCCGGACCGGCCAGGAGGGTTTTACGGCGGGTTCCGGGGAGGCGGGCGGTTGTCCCGGCTCCAGTTCGCCACCCGCCCCGGTCCATGCCGGCAGTCCGCCGTCCAGGACCTGGGCATCCATGGCTCCCTGTGTGCGCAGCATCCACCAGAACCGGGCAGCGATGGCACCACCGGCGTCATCGTATGCCACGTAGCGGGAATGTGGTGCGGCGCCATGCCGTGACAGCCACGCACAGAAAGCCGCTGGCTCGGGAAGGGGGTGTCGGCCCTCGGACGGGGGAGCGGACATGTCCGAGAGATCCCGGTTCAGGTGCGCATAATACGCGCCGGGAATATGCCCTTCAGCATATGCCCGCAGGCCAGCCTTTTCGTCGGCAAGACTGAATCGGCAGTCGAAAATGAAGACATCCGGGACGCGATGGCGCACGAGGACGTTCAGTTCGGGAGCGGTCAGAAGGGGGGTGTCGAGAGGCATCTGGAAACTGCAAGTGAGGAGCACGTAACGTACTTTGCGCGCACACACCACACAAGTCACGCGCCCAATCCATGAATGAACAAGCCGCTGTAAAGCAGGTTCGGGGTCAGACGCCCCTCATGCGGCAGTTCTTCTCCATCAAAAACCGTCATCCGGATACCATTCTGCTGTTCCGGATGGGGGATTTCTATGAGACATTCGGAGAGGATGCGAAGGAGGTGCACGCGGTACTCGGTATTACGCTTACAAAAAGGTCCAACGGCGCGGCGTCGGATGTGGCACTCGCAGGTTTTCCCCATCATGCCCTGGACACATATTTACCGAAACTCGTGCGGGCCGGCTACCGGGTTGCCATCTGCGAGCAGCTGGAAGATCCCAAAAAGGCCAAGAAGATTGTCAAGCGCGATGTGGTAGAGGTGGTTACACCGGGGGTGGCTTTCCGTGACAATCTGCTGTCGCCGTCTCGGGCAACGTATGTGGCCGCAGTGCACTTTGACTGGCGTGGGCGCGGAAAGGCCCGCATGGAAATAGCGGGCATCGCGTTCGCCGATGTGTCGACCGGGGAGTTTCGTGTGGCTGAAGTGGGTGCTGCCGTTGCCGCCAGCTTTCTGGACTCCATTGGTCCGGGGGAGATTATCCTGAAGCGGGAGACGCGAACCCGGCTTGAGGAGGAGGCGAGAGTAAAGCGGTCGTTCACGCTCGTGGATGATTGGGTCTTCACGCCCTCGGAAAGTGTCGAGCGCCTGAAGACCCATTTTGGAACACACTCCCTGAAGGGTTTCGGCGTTGAGGACCTCGACATTGGTCTTGTGGCGGCCGGGGCGGTGCTGCACTACATGCAGGAGGCCCAGAAGGGAGCGCTTCCTCATATTCGTCGCCTCGAGGCGCATCGGAGCCAGTCCTACATGACGCTCGACGCCCAGACCCGGCGCAACATGGAACTCGTGGCATCCTTTGACTCAGGTGAAGATGGCTCGCTCGTATCGATACTGGACCGGACGGCAACGCCCATGGGTGCGCGTATGCTGCGGCACTGGTTGCTGCGTCCGCTCCAGGAGCTTCAGCCCATTCTGCGTCGACAGGAAGCCGTCCAAACGCTGGTGGATGACACTACTTTCCGGGAGCGTCTGCGTGCACTGCTCGAACCCATGGGCGATCTTGAGCGCATGCTTGCCCGTGTCTGTATGGGCCGCTGTTCACCACGGGATCTGAAGGGTCTCGGCCGCGCCCTCCTGCTCATTCCCGCTGTTCGTGTCGAACTGGAGCGTAACGACATCGGGGGCCGAGGTGAACTGGATGGTATCCGTGACGGGCTCGAGGCATGTCCAGAGGTCGCGTCCCTGCTCGAAGAGGCCTTGGTAGACGATCCACCGTCTTCGGTACGTGACGGGGGGGTCATCCGGGATGGTTACAATGATGAACTCGATGAGCTTCGACGCCTGGCGGGAAGTGGGAAGGAATTCCTGGCCAGCCTGCAGCGACGGGAGTCCGAACGGACGGGTATTGGATCGCTCAAGATCGGTTTCAACAAGGTCTTCGGGTACTATCTGGAGGTGACGCATACGCATCGCGACAAGGTGCCGCAGGAATGGATCAGGAAGCAGACTCTCGTGTCGGCGGAGCGCTACATCACGGAAGAACTCAAGGAATACGAAGAAAAGATCCTTGGGGCCGAGGAACGGATGGGAGAGCTCGAGGCACGCCTCTTCGAGGATGTCCGTGAGCATGCGGCCGGATATGGCGCCCCGATACAGACGACGGCTCGGCTTCTGGCCCGCCTGGACGTTCTGGTGTCCCTGGCTGAAACGGCGGTGGAAGAGGAGTGGACGGCGCCCGACGTCGATGACAGTACCGTGATCGATATCCGGGATGGTCGGCACCCGGTCGTCGAGCGAAGCCTTCCACCGGGTGAACCGTTCGTACCGAACGATGTCCATCTCAGCACGGAGAGTGATCAGATCATGATCGTGACCGGGCCGAACATGGCCGGCAAGAGTGTGATTCTCCGGCAGGTGGGTCTTATTGTGCTGCTTGCACAGATGGGCTCCTTCGTTCCGGCATCGCGTGCCCGTATTGGATTGGTAGACCGCATTTTCACGCGCGTTGGTGCATCTGACAACCTGGCAGCGGGCGAAAGTACGTTTCTGGTCGAGATGAACGAGACGGCCAACATTCTGAACAACGCTACGGGCCGAAGCCTCATCCTGCTCGACGAAGTGGGTCGCGGCACGAGTACGTTCGATGGACTGTCCATTGCGTGGGCACTCGTAGAGTATGTGCATGAAGAGCCCCGTGTAGCAGCCAGAACCCTCTTTGCTACACACTATCACGAACTGAACGCGCTCGAGCAGAAACTCTCACGCGTCCGCTCGTTCCGGGTTCATGTGCAGGAGCACGACGATCACGTCATATTCCTCAGGAAACTGATCCGGGGGGGAGCCGACCATTCCTATGGTATTGAAGTGGCGCGGATGGCAGGCCTGCCCCCCGTGGTCATTGAGCGGGCCCGGTCCATCCTGGCGGAGCTGGAAGCCGGGCGTGTTCCCGCGTCAGATGCAGGCAAGAGGACGGGTTCCATCGCGGCCGAGCCACAAATGGAGCTCTTCCAGGGTCCGGTCATGGGTGAGGCCGAGCGGGACGTGCTGGCCCGCCTCCGGGAGATGGACCCGGCCCGGATGACACCGCTCGACGCACTCGTTGTCCTTTCCGAACTTTCATCCCGACTATTCCCGGACACCCCATGATACATTCCTTCATTGGACGAGAGCCGGAATTCGGTTCAGACCCTTTCATTGCCGATACGGCCACACTTACGGGTGACATTGTGACCGGAGACGATTTCAGCGCCTGGTTCAGCGCCGTGCTGCGGGGCGATGTGCACAGGATCCGTATCGGGGATCGAACGAACATCCAGGACAATGCCGTGGTTCACGTTACCCATGGAAGTGCTCCAACCCATATCGGTTCTGGCGTTACCGTGGGCCATGGGGCCATTGTGCATGGGTGTACGATAGAAGACGACGTGCTGATCGGGATGGGTAGCATTATTCTGGATCATGCGGTCATAGGGCATCATTCCATTGTTGGAGCGGGCGCACTCGTGACAGGGCGTACACGCATTCCCCCGCACTCGATGGTTCTGGGTTCGCCGGCCCGTGTCGTACGGCAACTGACGCAGGAAGAAACAGACTCGATCTCTTCCTATGCCAATGGGTATGTTCGATACAAGAACATCTACCTGGGCCTCGAAGAGCCGAATGTCAATCCTTTTTATGATGACACTCATGCATAACGTGCAGAGCATGCACGCGCGCAGCGCGTGTACGACATGCGTTCCCCATACCAAATGTCTTCCGCAATCATGAATGTACTGATCATTGGCGGTGGAGGTCGTGAACATGCCCTCGCCTGGGCCCTCTTACGCAGCCCGCGGAAACCGGGCGTATTCGTTGCCCCCGGAAATGCTGGTACCGGCCCCGTGGCCACAAACCTGGATCTGGCCTCAACACGTGCGGAGGATGTATTGCCGCTTGTCGAAGAGCACGGCATTGAGCTTGTCATTATTGGCCCGGAACAGCCTCTTGTTGACGGGTTGGCGGACAGGCTCCGCGAGGAAGATATCCTCGTGTTCGGGCCCGGACGGGATGCTGCACGAATAGAGGGAAGCAAGGCATTCTCGAAAGCTTTCATGGACCGGCACGACATTCCGACAGCGAAGTACCGGACGTTTCGTCGCAGCGACGAAGACGAGCTCAGGGCGTACGCAGCGTCAAAGGGAGCACCTCTCGTTCTCAAGGCCAGTGGACTCGCGGCAGGAAAGGGAGCCATTGTGTGCATGTCGCGGCGGGAAATCGAAGAGGCCCTGGATGAGCTCCTTGACGGCGAGCGTTTCGGCGCGGCGTCCGATGAGATCGTGGTCGAGCAATTCATGGAAGGAGAGGAGGCCAGCCTGTTCGTGGTATCGGATGGCACGTCCTGGGTCATCTTGCCCACCGCCCAGGATCACAAACGGATCGGAGATGACGATACGGGTCCCAACACGGGAGGGATGGGAGCATACGCGCCGGCGCCCATCATGACGCCGGACATGCTGACGCTCGCCACGGAGCAGATTGTGGTTCCGACGCTGAGGGGCCTGGCCCATGAGGGCATGCCGTACAACGGCGTGCTCTATGTTGGCCTCATGATCACGGATGACGGACCCCGCGTGGTGGAGTACAACTGCCGGTTCGGCGACCCGGAGGCGCAGGCCATCCTGCCGCTCATTTCATCCGATCCCCTGGAGTTGTTCCTGGCCGCGGCAGAGGAGCGACTGGGCGAGATCGACGTCAAGGTCTCGGACATGGCATCGGCGTGCGTCGTAATAGCCTCTGAAGGATATCCCGGGTCATACCGGAAAGGACTCCCCATCAAGGGTCTGCAGATGGCTTCACAGTTGCCGAATACACTCGTGTTCCATGCCGGCACGGTGCAGGACGGACCTGTGGTACGTACCGCAGGTGGGCGCGTTCTGGCTGTGTCGGCACAGGCCAGAGGTCTCCAGGGAGCACTCGCGCGGGCCTATACGGGCATTTCGCTCATCAATTTCGAAGGTGCCTGTCACCGAACCGATATCGGAAAGAAAGGGCTTCTGCACAGCATGTCGGGGCAGAAAGGATGAGACATGACGCGGCCAAGACGAAAGTCGACGCCGTGGGGGGCGGCGCGGCGAAAGTCGACGCCGTGGGAATTGATTTGCGGGTTGCTGTGCTGGCCCTTGCGCTCATGGTTCTTCCGTCATGCCGTTCGCAACACATCCCGCCCTCGGCGGAAATGCTCGTGTCCGAGCTCGATGTGCCTGTCTCGCTTCTGGACACGCGCCTGGCCGCAGGTGCTACAGATATCCGGTTCAAGCAGGCAAGAGCCATGGCTGGCACGGCGGCGGGCATGCTGTACGTGGCCGACAGCGGTGAAAATACCATCCGCGTGCTGCGGTTCGACCGTGATTCCCTCAGTGACGTGATGCGCATTGGCACCTCGGGAAGTGGAGCGGCCGAGTTTTCCGGCGTATCGGACGTGGGTGTGGTTTCAGGCATATTCCTCGTGGCGGCCGACCGCGGAAACGGTCGTATACAGCGCTTCGACCGGGACGGTGCGCTCGTTGAACTCTTCCCGTTCAATCCGGGCGATGATGCGCCGGGTCCCGTGTTTGTCCAGAATGCCGCCCGCGGTGTCACGGGTCGGTCCGAACCCCTCGCCATTGCCACCGCGCCGAACGACGACCTGTTCATGGTCGACGCCCGCTCGTCATCCCTTTTCAGGACCGACCGACGCCGCGAACGGCTTGAGCGCATAGGCACCGACGTACTCACCGAGCCACTGGATGTACTGGCTTGGGGCGCCCGTCTGCTTGTGCTCGATGCGGCCCGAGGCATTGTCGTATTCGATCTGCTCGGTACGCACGTCCGAACGCTGCGCATCAACGGACTCGAGCGCCTGGCCCTTCTGTCCGACGGCCGGCTGCTCGGCCTTTCGTCGTCTTCTGCCGTGCTCTTCGATGACCGTCTTGTCCCGGTTCGGCGCATCAGGTTCCGGATCGATGCGCCGGTGCGCGACGTGTTTCAGCGAGGCGACCTGCTGTACCTGCTCACGGACACGGCACTCTACGTGACAGATCTTACCGGTTGATACGACGAATCAGGTTGGAGAGGGCGCGGGAGCGGCTCTTCAGCCGCTCCCGCGCCGTAACAAGCGCGGGATCAGCCTGGCGGTCTTCACAGTCGGTAAGGGGACATCTTTGGCAGGTGGTACCGGCGTGAACGGGGTGCAATCGACGATCTGTGGCAAAGCCAATCCGCTCATGGGCCGGCCTGTCCAGCGGTATGCCCATCATTACCGCCGAGTCGCCGGTTTCGCCCAGTTGAAGCGGGCGGGACATGGCCAGAACCAGGAGCGGGCCACCTCCACCGGCCAATTCAACGCGCTGCGCCCGGGCTGATGGCGCGTGTGGTTCTGCTCCGGTGCGCAGTCCGTCGGCGCGCTCTTCTGCCCGCCGGTGGAGCATGCGAAGCCCTGCCCACCGCCGACACACATGTTCCGTGAGCGGAAGTAGGTGGGGCAGCGGGAGACGTGTCATGTTGAAGAGTCGCGAGACCGTCACGTGACGGCGGAAGCTGAGTCTCATGAACAGATGTTGCTCAAGGCCCAGATGGGTGGCTGCGACCTGTCCTAACCGGTAAAAGAACATTTCCGGTGTTGCGGAAAATCTATTCATGCACTGGAGAAGACGTGACGGAGACCAGGTCTGGCGCTCCAGGAAGGTCCGCATGGTGCGCACGAAATCCTGCTCCGGTAGCAGCACGCAACCAGCGAAATAGGACGTCGCGTGGTTGTCCTGCACGTCCCGCCACGTCGGCGTTGTGAGCCACGGAGAAGCAGCTGTCCGGCGCAGCGTGCGAAGCCGGAAGGTTCCGATTTCCTTGGCGAGGATGAAGGCCCGCTGTGAAGGCAACAACTCCTGGTTTATCAGGAGCAGAGGATCTGAACCCGGTACGGATACGGATCTGAGTCCCTTCAGGTCTTCGTTCTCCGAAAGCGCCGACATGTTGACGGTCACGCCGCAGGTGCGCTGCAGAATGTGCAACAGCTTGTTTTCGAGCTCGACGGCCGACGTGGGATCCTGTCCGTCGTATCTCCCCATATCCGAGAGGAATTTGGTGGCTGCCTCCTCGACATGCGGAAGCCGGTTCCTGCACGATACCATGGTTTCGTTGAGGCGACGCGTGAGGTGGGCGGGTATGGTGGCGTCTTCAGCGGATGTCCCGGTAGTGCGAAAGGGCGGAGTGCGGGACGAGGTGGCCCGGGAGTGCGCGAACAGGTCTTCTACGGGCGACTGCAAGGCGTCAGATATAACGGTAAGCGTATCAGCCCCCGGATACTTGAGGCCGCGTTCGATCTCACTCAGATGTGAAATACTGACGCCCGTGAGCGATGCCACGTTGGCGAGCGTGTAGTCCAGGTCGTGTCGCCGGGACCGGATATTCGTGCCCAGGATGCGGGTGATTTCGGGATGTGTCATACCGGAATTACGCTCAGAGCGTAATCAGGTGCCCGCTGAATGCCAAATATCAGGGAAATGCCCGGGCGGGAGGCCTGGCGGCGTTGCCACGTGGTCGGGGGTGGGGTAGTTTGGCGTCGAGCCACTTTTCACCATCGACGGGTACATGCATGCGGCTGGTACTTTTCGGTCCGCCCGGGGCGGGCAAGGGAACGCAGGCTGCGCGACTCCGTGATGCGCTTGGCCTGAGAATCATTTCTACCGGCTATCTGATCCGATCGGCCATCCGCCAGGGTTCTCCGCTGGGTATGCGTGTCAAGGAACTGGTGCAGTGTGGAGGCCTGGTGCCTGACGAAACGGTCCGGGACCTTGCGAGTGAGGCCATCGTCCACCAGCGTTTCAGCAACTTCATTCTGGACGGGTATCCCCGGACCATGCAGCAGGCACAGTGGTTGGAAGCGTTTCTCGAGGCCTACAAAGCACCGCTCATGGCGGTACTGTACCTGGACGTACCCGATGATGTAATCGTGGAGCGTCTTTCGGGGCGACGAATGGACACGCAGACCGGAGACAGTTATCACATATCCCTGAACCCACCTCCCGGACACATGCCGGAAGAGCGACTCATTCAGCGCAAGGATGACAGGCCGGAAGCGGTCCTGGCGCGTCTCGAGACATATCACCGCGATACCCGACCCCTGGTGGACTATTTTGACCACAAAGGGCTGTTGGTGACCATCGACGGGACGGCATCTCTCGATGCGGTATTCGAGGAAATCTGCGCTGCCATGGGCGTGGAGGAGCGGATATCGGTCTGACTCAGATGAGTACGATTTCAGAGCGGATTGAAGAAATCACAGAAGGGTGCATGCGGTTGCGCATGCTACCCGTAGACGTCCCGGACGTCATCACATTACACCTGTCGTGGCCCGTGCCACTGGCTGCTTCTCCCCGGGAGGAGATCCTGGATCAGACAGCCGTGGCACTGTTGGATCGTGGGGCTGCTCGGCGGGATGAGGAAGCGGTAGCCGCATACCTGGAAGACCGGGGTGTGGAACTGCATTTTACATGCGACAGCACTCGGGTAAGATGCCAGGTGCGCATGTTGAAGCGCCATCTGTCAGACATTATTCCGCTGCTCGTGGATTGTATGACGGAGCCCCGGATGGATGCGTCTTCCATGGAATCGGTGTCGCTGCGGCTTCGCTCGAACCTGATGCAGGCCCGCTCCCGGACGGCTGCGCGGGCGGGGATCGGACTGAGGAGACAGGTGTTTGAACCCGGGCATCCTGAATATGCCTGGGAGGTCGATGAGCGCCTGGCTGAGCTTGACATCATGACAGCGGAGGACGTCGCTACGTGGTATCGGCAACGGTTGCTTCCCGCCCTTGTACATGCGACCATCGTGGGTGATGTCGGGGCGCAGCACGCCCGCCAGGTGAGCCGGGGCATTTCATCCGGGGTCGGAAGCGGGCTGGAAGAATTCCCGCGCGGAGAACGTCATGCTCCGGATTCCGGTCGGACGATTCCCGAACTGAGTGCGGCGAAGCCGGTGCGCCTTCATATTCCGCTCGCTGACCGCTCGAATGTGGATGTCCGAATGGGGCACGGGGTGGATATCCGGCGCAGGGACGAAGACTATGACGCACTCAAAACAGGTGTGTTTGCGCTCGGGGGCAATTTCTCGGCGCGACTCATGGCCACCGTGCGCGACCGCGACGGATTGACCTACGGAATCGGATCCACATTGTCGGGCGTGGAACCGGACTGGCCGGGCATGTGGGTTACGTCCCTGTCGCTGAGCGCACCAGATATGTCGAGAGGTATTGATTCCGCGCTCGCCGAAATCCGCACGTTCATCCGGGACGGTATCTCGAAGACGGAGCGGCAGACGGTAGTCGGGACACTTACCGGCTCGGCCCGGGTTCAACTCGGCACGACGTCAGGTCTTGCACGCGTTCTGCTGCGTCACCTGGAACGGGGCGATCCGGCCTCGGAAATAGATGCCTGGCCGCGGCGGATTGAAGCGCTCACAACGGAGCGTATCAATGACGCTGTGCGGACGTGGCTCGACGTGGAGAAGCTGCACGTGATAAGCGCCGGCAGCACCGGTCACTGACCGGGCTTCTACTCAGTGATCCGGCATCACGAACGCCAGTATGACGTACAGGATCAGGCCAGGAAACCCCGTAGACAGGATACTGAGCAGTACCCATGCGACGCGGACAATAGTTGAATCAATTTCAAAATATTCGGCCAGACCGCCACATACTCCGGCAATTTTCCGGTCGTGCGTGGACTTTGTGAGTTTCCTGCTCATGGTTTCAACTGTCTCGGATGATGGTAATACGTTCTTCCCGACTCGGGCGGACCGGGTCATCGGCCGATGGCATCGCGAAGGCCAGTATGATGTATGCCAGCAGAAGCGGACCACCGCCCGATACGACAGTGCCAACGACAAGTGCAATGCGCACCAGCGTCGCATCGACCCCGAAATATTCTGCAATTCCACCGGCTACCCCGGCAATTTTCTTGTCGCGACTCTTGGACAACCGCTTCCTGCTGCCCGGTGCCTTCAATTCTTTCGCGCGCCGTGCTTCTGATTTGGCCAGTTTCTTCTCTGCCTTCCTGCGTGCGCGTTTCCTGCCCGGCCGCCAGGACAGGACGCCGAAACCGGTCAGTACAACCAGCAATCCAGCCAGCCATGGAAGCATTCCCGCAAGTACGGTGAGATCAATTCCGCTGCCCCACAGTCCAATCTGCTGGAAAATGTATGCAATGCCGACCAGGATCACGGACATGCCTGCCAGTGTCGGCAGATTCACCGCCGATGAGCCCTCTTCGACGTCCTCCTCGAACAGCATGACCTCCAGATCCTCGTTCGAGAGCGCATCGAGGTCAGGAAATGCATGATATGCACCTGCCTGGGGCCGACGCGGCGAGTCGATGGGTGATCTGAGGGGTCTTTCTGAAGTGCTCATACCTTGACGCTACGAACGGGTGAACGATAGGTTACGCGGATGTTACGATGTGTTTCATGGGTACGTCGTGATCTTCATGCGGGAGCGCCTCGACGAGTGCGCAACCGAATATCGGGCACACGGTTTCGGCGTGCACGCCCTGTAGCCATCTGTCATAGAACCCACCTCCGTATCCGAGTCGGAACCCGGCCCGGTCCACGGCGAGCGCCGGCACAATGACGACATCGAGTCCATCTGCCCGGAAACGGGGAGATACGGCGGGCTCCATGATGCCGAACGCGGAAACCTTCAGGGACGAGCTGCCTGTGTACCGGCCTGCCCGGAGGCGCGCGCCCCTCACAACGGGCAGCCAGATGCGGCGGCCTTCCGCATGCCATGCATCCAGCAGGGGCCGCAAATCCGGTTCACGACGGTCTGTCATGGGCCAGAAGGTGTGGATTTCCTTGGCATTGACGAGTGCCGGGTGGGTTGCCAGGCGCGCGCGGAGAATGGAACTTTCACGCATGAATTCGGCTTCAGTCATGGCGCGCCGCGCCGCGCGGAATTCCTTCCGCAGGACATCTTTTTCTACCGAATAATCTGTAACCATGCCGAACCGACTGGACGAATTCGAAGCGTACCGGAAAAAAATGAACGACCGCATCCTGTCAAAAGATGCGCATCTGGGTATACGCCGCTTTTTCAATCTCGATGCAAACGCCTACGCGGACGGTGCCCTTCCGGGCACGACGAAAGAACTGCTGGGACTCGTCGCATCGATGGTGCTGCGGTGTAACGATTGCATAGACTACCACGTTCTGCAGTGCGTTGAATCGGGTTATACGGATGCGGAGCTTGACGATGCCTTCAACGTCGCGCTCGTGGTAGGGGGCTCCATCGTGATACCCCATTTGCGTCATGCGGTGGAAACGCGCGACCTGGTGCGTGAAAGGATTCCGGAAGGGACGCGTGAAGATGACAATAAATAAGGGGGATGTGGGTAAAGAAACTGTTTTCTTTGTATTTTATCCAGTCTACGCCATTTTTGGTGAGAACCACGATTCCTGAACATGTTCGACAATCTTTCAGAAAAGTTGGAGGGTGCGCTCAAGTCCGTTGCCGGGCAGGGGCGGATCACAGAGCTGAACATCGCGTCCACGATGCGCGAAATTCGGCGGGCTTTGCTGGATGCTGATGTCAACTTCCAGGTAGCGAAGGATTTCACGGACCGGGTCAAGGAAAAGGCGCTCGGCTCGGATGTGCTTACATCCGTTTCCCCGGGTCAGCAGCTCGTCAAGATTGTCTACGACGAACTCGTCCATTTCCTTGGCGGGGAGCAGCAGGATATCAATTCCGGCACGCGATTACCGACCGTGATCCTTGTCGCCGGCCTGCAGGGATCGGGAAAAACCACGTTTTCCGGCAAGCTTGCGAAGTACTTCAAAAGTCAGGGACGCGCTCCCATGCTGGTTGCGGCTGACGTTTACCGTCCGGCGGCCGTGGACCAGCTCAGGATGCTCTCTGAACAGATCGGAGTACCCGTATTCACGCTGGAAGAAGGAGGTCAGGTCGTACAGGATCCCGTCCGCATTGCCCGCGAAGCCGTTTCCGAGGCGCGCAAGCAGGTTCGCGACATGGTGATCATCGATACGGCGGGACGCCTTCACGTTGACGAGCGCATGATGGCCGAGGTGTCGGACATCCGTGCAGCCGTCGAGCCCGATGAGATCCTGTTCGTGGTAGATGCCATGACGGGACAGGATGCTGTAAATACGGCTGTCGAATTCAACAGACAGCTGGATTTTGACGGCGTCGTCCTCACGAAGCTTGATGGCGATACGCGCGGGGGGGCCGCCCTGTCCATTCGCCGTGTCGTCGACAAACCCATCAAATTTGCCTCTACCGGCGAAAAACTCGATGCCCTGACGCCGTTCTACCCGGAACGGATGGCGCAGCGTATTCTGGGGATGGGAGACGTGGTCAGTTTCGTCGAAAAGGCGCAGGAGCAGTTCGACGAAAAACAGGCGGACAGGCTGAGGGGGCGCATCCGGTCGGAATCTTTCGACCTGAACGACTTCCTGGACCAACTTGGCCGCCTCAAGAAAATGGGTTCGCTGACCGACCTCGTGGGCATGATGCCCGGTGTTGGCAGCAAGCTCAAGGACGTGGATATCGATGACGACGCGTTTGTACACGTTGAAGCCATTATCCAGTCCATGACCGAGGAGGAGCGCACCAATCCTGAAATCATCAACGGCAGCCGTCGTCGGCGCATTGCGCACGGAAGCGGCGTTGAAGTCCGGGATGTGAACCAACTCCTGAAACAGTTCCGGGACATGAAAAAGATGATGAAGACCATGACCAAGCTGATGGGGAAGGGCCGTTCGCTCGACCTGTCAAGCCTCATGGGCCGCATCAACTGAATCCATCAACCTATATTTGAATACACGTGGCAGTTAAACTTCGATTGAAACGCATGGGCCGGCGCAAGCGCCCGCTCTATGCCATTGTTGCAACGGACACACGTCACCCGCGCGACGGACGGTACATTGAAGATCTGGGTCGATACGCCCCTCTCAACGAACCCGCCACCGTCTCCGTGGCCATGGACCGCGTCCACTATTGGCTGGACAACGGCGCTCAGCCATCCGATACGGTCCGCTCGCTGCTCAAGAAGCAGGGCGTTCTCCTGGCATACAGCATGCAGAAAAAAGGCGCGACGGAGGAGGCCGTCAAGGAGGCTGTTGAGGCCCATGTGGCGCGCCATGCTGCCAAGTCATCCCAGGCGGCGAAGCTCACGCCGGCCGAGCGCCGTGCAGCGGCATTGAAGGCCGAAGAAGAAGAGGCGAAGGCCCGGGAAGCGGAGTTGGCGAAAAAGCGGGCCGAGGAAGAAGCCGCTGCCAAGAAGGCTGCCGACGAGGCTCGCAAGAAGGCCGAAGAGGAGCGGGCTGCTGCGGCCGCCCAGGCGAAGGCCGAACAGGAGGCAGCCAACAAGGCGCAGGCAGACGCCGAGAAGGCCGAAGAGCCGAAGGCGGAGGAAGCCAAAGCTGAGGAGCCGAAGGCTGAGGAAGCCAAAGCTGAGGAACCGAAGGCGGAGGAGGCCACATCCGAAGAGCCGAAGGCGGAGGAGGCTACATCCGAAGAGCCAAAGGCGGAGGAGGCCACATCCGAAGAGCCAAAGCCTGAAGCTGCTGAGGACAAAGAAAAGTCTGCCTGATCATCGTAACCAGGGGCTGGAATCATGGCGCACCAATTACGCCGGATTGGTCGGATTGTCCGTCCACATGGTGTTCGGGGTGAAGTGAAGGTGGCCCCGGAAACGGACCGTCCGGAAATCTATCTGGATCTTCAGACGGTCCTGGTTGGCTCGGATAACGAGTCGGCTGTGTCCTTTGACATATTGTCTGCCAACGTGGTGCCGTCACGTCACGGTGTCACGGCTATTGTCCAGCTGGACGCGGTGTCCTCCCGGGATGCCGCGGAGCAGTTGGCAGGACAACGCGTCTATGCGAGAGCAGAGGATTTACCCGAGCTCGCGGACGATGAGTTCTACTACGATGACGTGATCGGGCTTGTGGTATTGGACCAGGACGGTAGCGTGCTCGGGACTGTCAAGGACATCCTTGAAGCGCCGGCACAGGACAAGTTGGTTGTTTCCCGACCTGGCCGACCCGACGTTCTGATCCCCCTTGTGCCTGCTTTCATCGGCAGCATCACGACCGAACACGTTGTCATCAATACCATTGAAGGTCTGATTGACTGACGGCCGGGTACATCATGCGCATTGACATCATAACGGCACTACCGGAGCTCATGGCATCGCCGCTCTCCCACAGCATTGTCGGGCGGGCACGTAGTGCCGGCATTATTGATGTGCATGTACACGATCTGCGTGCTTTTGGTCTCGGGCGCTATCGTCAGATTGACGATGAGCCGTATGGAGGAGGAGCCGGAATGGTCCTCATGGCCGAGCCGCTCTTCGATTGCCTTGAGTCGGTGATGGCCGATGACAGCGATCTGCAGGTAGATGAAATCATCTACCTGACGCCCGATGCGCCTGTTCTGACGCAGGCTTCGGCCAATGCCCTGACGCTCAGGAGCAGGCTGGTTCTTGTTGCGGGACATTACAAGGGGATTGATCAGCGCTTTCGGGATGCCGTTGTGACCATGGAAGTCTCCATCGGTGATTACGTGCTGAGTGGAGGGGAACTACCGGCATGCGTGCTTGTAGATGCGCTCGCTCGGCTTCTTCCGGGGGCCATCTCGGATGCGGAGTCCGCTCTCACCGATTCCTTCCAGGATGGGCTTCTGGACGCGCCTCTGTATACGCGTCCGGCCTCTTTTCGTGGTATGGAGGTTCCGGATGTGTTACGCAGTGGTAATCATGAGTCCATCCGCGCCTGGAGGGAACGCATGCGCGAGGAAAGAACCCGACGTATACGACCGGACCTGCTTGAGGATTGACACATTTATATTGGCAGACAGTACCTATTTTCATTTACTCTGAGCCCGAATTGCGAGGTATACCATGGCAACTGACGTCATGAACATGATTGAAGAGTCGCAGAAACGCGACGACATCCCTGCTTTCACGGCAGGTGACACGGTGAATGTGCACGTCCGCGTCGTGGAAGGCGACAAGGAGCGTATCCAGCAGTACCAGGGAGTGGTTCTCGGTTTCAAGGGCTCTGGCGCCCGCCGGACGTTCACGGTGCGTAAAGTCTCGAGCAACGTTGGAGTTGAGCGTATTTTCCCGATCTTTTCTCCCAAGATTGCCAAGATCGAACGCGTACGTGAGGGAACGGTGCGCCGGGCCAAGCTCTACTACCTGCGCGATCGCCGGGGCAAAGCCGCCCGTATCAAGGAGCGGCAGCGCTAGAAGGCTGTTGAACAAATAGAGCGCGCCTGGTGCGTCTGGCCATCTGGAATACACCGTTTACCAAGCCTGTTGGACACGCGTTCGATTCGGTTCCGGGGATTTCCGTGTTCCAGGGATCGTCGGTAGACGTCGTGGCCCGTCTGGCTGCAGACCAGGCCGATGTCGCACTTGTCCCTGCTGATCATGCACTGACGGCTTCCGACGATGTGGACATCCTGCCGGCCGTGGCGGTTTCCATGTGGCAGGCCGAGAGTTCGCGTCTTGTTCTGCCAAGTGGTCTTTCCAGTCCTGTCCTCTCCCTGCTGACAGGGCCGGAGTCACTGTACATGACGTTGCTGGCGCGTATCGTGCTCAAGGAGCATTACGGAAAACAGGTACTGGTCCTGGATGCAGGAGAGTTCCAACTCCACCCTTCCTGGATGCCGGCGGTTGTGGCAGAAGGAGAGGGAGATCCGTTTGAGATGGATCTTGTGCAGGAATGGTCGGAAATGGCGCACTATCCCCTCGTCGCGGCGCTGTTCATCACACGCAAAGGACAGGCGACGGGTGAGGTCATCCGAACGGTACGTGATGTAGTCTGCGCCTTCGATGACAAACGCGATGACAGGGAACGCAACCGTGTTCGTCTGAGGCTCGATGACCTGACTGTAGCCAGCCTCAGTGAATTGGCAGACTATTTGTTTTATTACGAGATGACCCCGGAGATCCAGGGAGTCACGTTTGCGAGTCTGGACGACGAGGAAGAGGAGACACATCCATGACAGATGCACGCAAAATCGTAACCAAAAACAGGAAAGCTACCCACGAATACCACATCGAGGAGCGCCTTGAGGCAGGATTGGCGCTCAGGGGAACTGAAGTCAAGGCGCTTCGCCATGGGAAAGCCAATCTCCAGGAAGCCTTCTGTGCCCTCGAAGGGGGTGAACTGAAGCTGTTTCAGTGTCATATTGCACCATACGAATATGGCAACCGGCAGAACCACGACCCGCTCAGGCCCCGAACGCTGCTCATGCACCGCAGGGAAATAGACCAGTTTGCCAAGGCTACGGCGCAGAAAGGTTATACGATCATTCCGCTGTCCATTTATTTCAGGAACGGGCGTGCAAAGGTCGAGATCGGTCTCGCCAAGGGTAAAAAGCTCTACGACAAGCGCCACGATATAGCGGAACGGGAGACCAAAAGGCGGATGGACCGGTTGTCCAAGGCACGTTGACAGACCGTTCACACGCGAAAGCGGACCAATGGTCACTTTGTCCCCCTCGTGTGAGTCTCGTGCGAAGTATACTACCCGGATGATGTACCCTGTGGGCGTATACCGATCCCTGTTGCGTATGCTGGTGCTGGCAGCGCTGCTGTCTGCCCTTGTTGCTTCCGATTCGGTAGCACGTCAGGTCCCTCCGGGAGAACAAGGTACGTTGGATGCGACGGTCCAGATGGTCTACGACCTGCTGCGGGGGACAGACGAGGACCGGGCAGAAGGGGAAGCACTCCTGCAACATGTGTTGGATGGCCATCCGACGCACACGAGAGCCCGTGAGGTTGATATCTGGCGGCGATACCGGTTTGGTGGATCGTTCATGCCCGTTGTGCGGCACGAAATGAGGGAGCGGGCGGCGAGGCAACTTCTCAGGGACGACAGTCTGAATGCGGGTGCACATCTGGTGCTTGGCCTGCTGGAGCTTGACCTGTTCCGCCAGAGTCACAACCGGGTCCAGTTGCCCTCCCGGCTGTCCGAGGGAAATCGGATCGATTCATGGCTGGGGTTTGTAGATGTGGCGGTGGAAAGATCAGACAAAGACACGCTCGTCTCCCTCTTCGACGGGGAGTTTCTCAATGCCCGCGCCCGTCTGGTTCGGGATGACGACGTGTCGGGCCGTCATGCTGAACGTGCCCGGGGCCACCTGGAAACCGCCATATCAGATGCATTCTGGGCCAGTGAGGCTGGAGATGGGTTGGCAGAACTCGCTGTCCGTACGCGTGACGGAGCGTTATTGGAATTCGTCGCCACACAATTGGAGCGGCATGCGAACACGGCGCGAGCCCACGAATTGTGGACGCTCCACCACATCATGGGGGGGCGGACCGAAGAAGCTCTCCGAAGCCATGATGCCGCGAGGCGTTCCATGAAGGCCAGCAGGTTACGGCAGGTCGAAGATCTGCGGACGGTGGCTGCACCCTCGATGATGGCTGCCGACTCCGTGGACCAGGACTGGATGGACAAGGATCCGCTGTGGATGACCGAGGGAAATGAACGGGCGGCCGAGCACATGGCCCGGGTCGTGGTCGTAGAGCTTCTCTTCGGGTCGTATTTGTCGCCCGAGCGTGCTCTTTTTTCAGATCCCGGGCAACTTGTGCTCCGATACGGGATCCCCTCGGAAACAGTCCGTTTTTCTTCCGATCAGGATGGATTCCTGCTGCTGAACTATCCGGATCAGTACTACCTGTTTCACGACATGGCAAAAGCCGGTACATGGATTTTCTACAGCAGCTCGGCAGCGGCGCTTACCGGGCCACGGAGCGTGACGCCCCAGTGGGAGCGGGATTTTGCTCTGCGGGCTCAGGAAGCGTTTGAAAACCAACCGGACATAGGCCGGATACCGGACAAGGACCGCGTTGATATGAACACGGCCTGGTATGTGTTCAGTGACGGCAAAGGTGCGCCGGGCCGAGACGGGTTGACGGCTGTTGCCGCATGGTGCGCGCCGGAGTCGCTGCGGAGTGAGAACGTCCGGATGGGTATGTATGCTGTTGAGCGCAATGGGCAACAGGTCGTGCTCCGGAAGGAGTGGTCGGGTTCGCCGGGGACCGGTGACGGCAGTGAACATTGCCGGACCAATACGCGTCAGGTACGGTTGCCCGCAGGACGTTGGCGGATGTCGCTGGAAGCGGTGGCGACGAGCACATACACCGTGTCCCGTCACGAGGCCGTCGTATCTACCATGAGTAGTATAGTACCGGCCCGACTGATTGTGGAGAGGGATCCGGAAAGCGCGCCGCCCGATGGATTCTTTGAGCGGGGAGATCTCTGGATAGAGCCGCTGGTGCCAGCGGCCGTGCCGTCCAACGAACCGGTGTCCGTGTACGCGGAAGTGAACGGGATTCCGGAGGATGTTGAATCTGTTTCCATTGAAGCCGTACTGGGTCCGCGGAGCGGGGACGAGGGTCGGCGGTGGTTCGGAAGGGGGCGCAAGGAGGCGGTATCGGTTCGGTTTGAGCAGGATGTTACAGGGTCCTGGGCGGCTGTGCGTCTTGTGCTCGACGTTTCGAACGTGGATCCGGGAGCCTATGACCTGGTGGTGCGTGTGACGGGCGGCCATGGAAACTTTTTCACGACCGAGAACAGGGCGATGCTGGTCGTTCTTGAAGACGCAGATGGATAAAAGGCTGATTTGCTTCGCATTGGTCGTGCTGCTTTCGTCGGCACGATTTTATTTCGATACGGTTGCCCAGGTGGCGATTGTGCGCGGAACGGTGACCGATGCGACATCGGGAGAAACTCTGCCCGGCGTGAACGTGGTGCTGCTCAGTGACGACGGGGATCTTGTCAAAGGGGCGGTAACCGACGAGTCGGGCGTCTATGCGCTCTCGCGTATTTCCCGAGGCGTGTTTACGCTGCGAGCCACATTCGTGGGATTTGATGCCTGGGAGCAGAGGGTGATGATAGCGATGGATGAGCGCACAATCATCAATATCGCGCTCGAGCCTGTGCAGTCGGAACTGGGCGAGGTCGTGGTAGAGGGCGACAGGCGCGATGGTATCGTGAAGGTGACGGCAGGCCAGACAACCGTGCTGCCAACGGACATCGACCTCGTGCCCTCGCCGGACGTGTCGGGTGATCTGGTCAATTATCTGACCGCGATGCCGGGAATTGTATCGGTGGGTGACAGGGGAGGTCAACTGTTTGTCCGCGGGGGGGAACCCTGGCAGAATCTGGTCCTGCTGGACGGTATGTGGGTATACCAGCCATTTCACGTTCTCGGCTTCTTTTCCGCTTTTCCAAGTGATATCATTTCATCGGTTGATGTCTATGCAGGCGGTTTTCCGAGTCAGTTCGGTGGTCGACTCTCCTCGGTCATGGACGTGCGCAGCCGCAACGGCAACAAGCGGTCATATGAGGGCTCGGCGGCAATTGCGCCGTTCATCACAGGCTTCACACTGGAAGGGCCCCTCGATACAAATGGCAAGGTCTCCTTTCTGACATCGTACCGGGAATCGGTCATTGAACGGGGTGCATCACACCTGGTGTCCGATGATCTGCCGTACTCGTTCGGGGACTTCTACGGGAAAATCCATGCGCTTCCATCCGGAAACTCACAGTTGTCCATCAGTCTGCTTACGACGCACGATGAGGGAGCTGTCTTCGAGGGAACGGCGGTGGAACCCGCGGAGCAGGTGGAGTGGAAAAATACGGCAGCAGGCATCCGTTATACGGTGCTTCCGAATGTGTTGCCGGCCATGGCCCAGTTCAGTATCAATGTGTCCAGGTTGGAGTCCGATCAGAGTGTGGGCACGGCCAATTCGAGAAGCACGGAGATCGAGTCGGTCAACAGCAACGCGGATATTACGTACTTCAACGGCGATACGACCGTGAGATGGGGCATCTTTGCACGGTCACTGCGCGCAGAATCGCGTCTTGGCGGCTTGTTCCAGAACGTAGAGCTTCGGGAAGAATTCCTGACCGAGGTGGGAGCTTATGTGGAGCCGGAGTGGGAGGTTCGCGGGGGTTGGGATGTGAGGGTAGGACTCCGGGCCCACAGTTTCCCCAGTAAGAGTGTGAGTTTCCTTGAGCCCCGATTGCGACTTGTTCGGACAGGGCTCGTGAATGAGATTTCTCTGGCGGCCGGAATCTATCACCAGGAAATCGTTGGCCTGCTTGACCGTCGGGATGCGGCCGGCGTGTTCACGGCGTGGGCTGCTGTGCCGGATGGGTTCAGCGTGCCGTCATCATCGCACCTTATCGTCGGCTGGCAGCGGACATTTTCGGAGTCGTTCGAGCTGGGCATAGAGCTGTATGGCAAGGAGCTGCGCAATCTCTTCATTCCGGAGTGGACGGCGTTTCCCCGGTTTACGACGAATCT
This sequence comes from Bacteroidetes bacterium CG12_big_fil_rev_8_21_14_0_65_60_17, assembly GCA_002787815.1. Taxonomy (GTDB): domain Bacteria; phylum Bacteroidota; class Rhodothermia; order Rhodothermales; family UBA10348; genus 1-14-0-65-60-17. Next base: position 60,566 of record PCUY01000057.1, read on the forward strand.
CCAGGAAGCCGACGGGGAGGTTCTCGGTGGCGATTTCCGACTGAACTACCAGAAGGGCCGGTTCGGAGTTTTTGTGACTTACGGGCTGTCGCGAACACGTTACAATGCCAAACAGGAGTCACTTCCCGTGTGGTTCGGTACGGATGAACTGGAGTTTCGACCAGCCCATGACCGGCGACACCAGATCAATGTGGTGTCCAGGCTCGACACGCGTTATGCAAATTTTTCAACACGGTGGCAATTCGGATCCGGTCTTCCATTCAATCAGGCACAGGGTTTTGATGGATTCGTACTGCTCGACGGTAATGTGGATGTGACGACGGAACCCGGCAGCCGACGCGTAATTTTCGACAAGCCATTCGGCGGAGAGCTGCCAACCTACCACCGCCTGGACATTTCGGCTGAAAAATCAATGCGTGTGTCCGGTCACGGACGGCTCACGCTCCAGGCAGGTGTAATCAATATTTATGATCGTTCCAACCTGTTCTTCCTGGATGTATTCACACAGAACAGGGTGGACCAGATTCCCATCATTCCGAATTTCGGCCTCAAATTGGAGTTTCACTGATACCATGCAAGCCCATACACTGATATTGTCGACACTGGTTGCCATCCTGGTATCTCTGTTTCTGGTTGGATGCGAAGAAAATGTCAGCCCCGTCGTGCCGACGGAGCGTGTCTTTACGATGTGGGGCTTTCTGGATCCCACGGTGACCGGGCAGAAAGCGCGTGTATTCCGGATTGAACCTGTACTGGAACCCACCCGTCCCGAACCACTCGGTGCCACGATGGCTGTAACCGATGTGGCGTCGGGTCAGATGACTGTATGGCGTGACTCGCTGATTCTGTTTCCGGATGGATTTTACGGGCATGTGTACCAGGCCAGTCAGGAGATCGGTTTCGATCGGGAATACCTCGTTGAACTGGAAACGCCCGAAGGTCTCGCTTCTTCGGTGCTCGTACGCACGCCCCCCGAAACCTCGCCGGAGTTGTCGGAAATCCAGAACGTACGTTTCAACGTGAAATTCCGCGTACGCTGGAACAGGGCACCGCAGCTTCTGGATTTGAAAGTGCGCTACCATGTGGGTTTTCGCAGTCGAGGGTCGAGCGGGGCCTTCACGTCCGGTGTGGTTACACTACAGACGGGTGCGGTTGAAACCGCTTCTGACGGCACTCCCGTCACGCTGATTGAGCCCACTGCCGACCTGGGTACCATCCTGCAGATGCTGAACCTGCAGGCCGGACGCGATGAAATGACACTGGACTCCATTACGGTTGCACCGTTCGTGGCGTCGGATGAATGGCGCTCACCGACTGGCTCGTTCGATGCGGAAGTACTCGTGCAGCCGGGGACATTGTCCAATGTCGAAAACGGATTCGGCTTTTTCGGGGCCGGATTCGAGGATGCGTTTGTCGTTCACCTGCCTGATGATGCCGTAGAGAACGCAGGTTTTACGATTCGCTGATTTGTTCTGAACCCGATTGTGTGTCGTGGAGTACCATGACATGGATAAATTGGTATCAACAGTATGACCATGTACAAGCGTTCGTCCCTGTTGGCAGCCTGTCTACTGCTGGGTGTACTTACCCTGGCCCAGGCCTCATTGGCTCCAGCGCAGTCTGCATCGGATCCGATGACCGATGGCATACTTGCCTTTCGCAGCGGCGAGTATGCACAGGCTGTGTCCTTCTTTGAATCGGCCCTTGCGGCCAACCCGGACAACGCCGAAGCACACTTTCTGCTCGCCCGCATTTTCTGGGAGACGCCCCTGAGGGACGTTAAACGGGCCGGAAACGAACTTGAAAAGGCCATCGCCATTGAACCGGACAATGTGCAATATCTTGTCGCTTCCCTGCAACAGAACAAGGCCGATGCATCGAACTTCATCACGGAAAAAATCCGGGAGAGCAAGCGCCGCCGACTGGCACAGACCATTCTTGAACTGGATCCGGACAACTCGTTTGCACACGAGGAAATGGGCAGCAGTTACATCCGTGATTTCTGGCGGTACCGCAACGCACTCATGTATCCGGCGCTTACATTCAACGAGTACAAATACCGGGGGTCAACGACCATAGATCCCATGGCTGGGTATCTGGTGGACGACATCAACGAATTCGACCGCTCACAGGGTAACCTGGAGTCCGAACCACTGGATACAGAGCTGATCGGCGCTGTTGAAGCGAACTACGACCCCAATTCGATTTTCATGGCCGACGAGTTTGATGTGGAGACGCTGAAGCGCCAGGGCATTCCTGTAATGGACCTCTCCAGTCGGGCCCAGAAGGCGTACGACAAGGCTATTTCGCACCTCGGGAAGGCTCTTGAGGCGGATCCGCGGCAGCGCTCGGTCTACGACCATCTCATGGAAATCTATGCGCTCAAGGGAGAGTACGAGGAAGCCATGAGCATGCTGTCGCAGATGTACGTGTTCTTCCCGGAGGACAGCGAACTCTGGACGTATCTGGGTTTCACGCACTACAATCTGGGTAACATGGATGCCGCCTCCAAGTCCTTCGAGACAGCTTTCAAGTATATGACACCGGAGGAACGCCAGGCCTATGACGGGCTGGACATCATTCTGCCCCGCGACGAGAAAAAAGCCTATGAAGCCGACAGGGCGGCCTATGCATCGCGCTTCTGGACAAGCAAGGATCCGCGGTACCTGACGCCGTACAACGAGCGCAAGATGGAGCATTACGTCCGTTTAACCTATGCTGACCTGCTCTATGGCGCACCGGATCTCGACCTGCGTGGTTGGAATACCGAACGGGGAGCCATTCTGGTCAGGTACGGACCGCCCCAGGGAGATGTCGTGATTATTCCAAGAAGTACGTCCGGCGTTCGCCAGGGCGTGGCCCCGGTGGGCGGGACGCAGTCCGACCCGACAGGCAGTGTCGGGTTGGCGCTTGAAGTCGGCCGCCGTGGGTCGGAGATGGACCTGGCAGAAGAAGCCAACACCTTCAACATCTGGGACTACGGAGAATTCAAGTTTGTGTTTGAGGACCCATTCCGCAACGGAGAGTACCGGCTTTACAGTCCTTCGGCATCAGAAATAGCGGACGGTTCGCTGCCGTGGGCCAACGATTACACAATCAAGGCGAAGGAGACCTTCCTCGAGACGCCGGAACGATACGAGTACGAGGCTCCGGGGCGCCAGGTGGAATTGCCGTACATGGTGTCATCATTCCGGGGACAGAATGGGCAGACCGATCTGATTGTCAATTATGGCATACCGATCACGGAAAATCTGAACGAAGGACAGGATGTGATCAATATCACGGCCAACACCGGAACGTTCGTCGTGGCAGGCAACCGGGACATGCTGGTAGAGCGTCGTAACGTGATATACGGTCTCCGGACGGAGCAGATCGTGCCCTTCATCGATACGCAGTTATGGATCAACACGGTTGAGGCCGAAGTCCCGCCGGGTAAGCATGAGGTTTCGGTCGAGTTTGAAACAGCGGGCGGGGGTACTGTCGCGGTGCAGCGTCGCGAAGTCGACATCCACGATTTCTCGGGCGATCGTCTGGCCATGTCAGACATCCTGTTGGCCTACCGTATTGAAGATACCATCGATGGAAAACCGGTCATTCCGTCCGACGTGGTGAGGCGCAACCTGTCGATCCAACCGGCTCCCTGGTCTGTATTCGGCGTCGATCAACCCATTTATCTGTACTTTGAAGTGTACAATCTGGAGCTTGACGAGGGGGGAAGTGCCCGGTACGACATCGAGGCGAAGCTTACCCCCAAGCGGGATGGTAATGCGGTCGGTCGTGCCGTGGGAAGACTTCTTGGCCGCGATACGGAAGGCGTATCCGTTCGACTCCCCATCACCGTACAGGATGAGTCCGATGGCCAATTCCTGATTCTCTCGGCCGAGAACCAGGAGCCTGGTCTCTATCTGTTGTCCGTAAGGATCCGCGATACGGTCTCCGGAAACACGGTGGATATGGAGCAGGACCTCTTCCTGGACGAACCCCTGTCTTCGGCTCAGAACTGAGATTGCGCCTGCCTGTCCATTTCTGACACGCGGATGCACAGGTCCTTTCTGTACGCCTCGACGGCATCGAGCAGATCGTTTCGGCCGGCTCCCAGTATCTGTACGGCCAACAGCCCGGCGTTCCTGGCACCCCCGATAGCCACGGTGGCGACCGGCACGCCAGCCGGCATCTGCACAATGGAAAGCAGCGAGTCCATGCCTTTCAGATGGCGGCTCGGTACCGGCACACCGATCACCGGCAGCGGCGTCGATGCAGCCATCATGCCTGGCAGGTGTGCGGCTCCACCCGCACCGGCAATGATGACCTGGATTCCACGTGCGCGGGCTGTTTTGGCATACTCCGTCATGACATCCGGCGTACGGTGTGCCGAAAGTACGCGAATTTCGAAAGGAACATCAAATTCCTGCAGGACATGGGCTGCTTCCTCCATGACGGGCAGGTCCGAACTGCTCCCCATGGCAATGCCGACGACGGGCTGTGTATCAGACATGGTTTCTTTTCGGTTCATAGATGAATATAGCCTGCAGCCTCTTCGGCGCGTGCCAGTGCCTCTTCGGTAGTCGCAGCCGTGACGGTGACATGCCCCATTTTACGTCTCGGCCTTACTTCCTGCTTCCCGTAGATATGGATGGATGCACCGCATACCGCCATGGCTTCGCGCATGCCCTTCGTCTCGGCTTTGCCGGTTCGGGTACCCAGGATGTTCACCATCGCGGCGGCCGGTACGCGCAGGGACGCATCGCCAAGCGGCCAGCCCGCTACCGAGCGGACATGGTTTTCAAACTGGGAGGTGTGGCATGCCTCAATGGTGTAGTGTCCCGTATTGTGGGGCCTTGGGGCGAGTTCGTTGATCAGAATGGAACCGTCTTCGTGCTCAAAAAGCTCAACGCCCAGCAGCCCAACCGCACCAACCGTATCTGCCGCACGTCGTGCAAGCTCCTCAACCCGAGTCGTGACAGTTGCGGGAAGCGGTGCTGGAGCCAGTACCGCGTGACAGCGATGGTCGCGCTGGATGGTGTGAACGACCGGGTAGGTTACGTGCACACCGGACGGTGAACGGACCACAATGATGGCCAACTCACGCCGGAAAGGGACGAATGCCTCGACGAGCAGGCCGTCTTCGGCGGCCAGCTTGTCCCAGGCAGGTTTCATGTCACCGGGCGTACGGATGGTGGCATTTCCGTATCCGTCGTAGGACCCCTCGAACTTCTTGAAGAGGACCGGAAATCCAAAGGCAGACACGGCACGCTTCGCATCTTCCAGCATGGAGCAGCATGCGTAATCAGACACGGGAATGCCGGCACGGTGCAATGCATTTTTCTGGCGCCCCTTGTGCCGAATGGTGTGCAAGGTTTGTCCGGTGGGATACATGGGTATGCGTTCGGCGGCAACTTCTTCGGCCCGTTCCGCCGGAGCCCATTCGCTTTCAACTGTTATGACATCACACCGCGAAACGAACCGGTCGAGAACGCTCCTGTCCGTCCAGTCGCCGACATGGGCCTGTCCAATACCCTCCACGGAAGGCGAAGAAACCGGGGAGAGTGTTCGCACGCCAAAGCCAATCCGCAGCGCGGCCATAGCCGACATGCGTCCAAGCTGGCCGCCTCCGAGAATGCCGATGGTAGGAAAACTGCTGCTCATGCGGGGATGTTACGTACTACGAGGTGGAACCACGCAGGAATTCTTCGAGAGCCTCCTGGTCGTCGATGTACACCGAACGCGCCTTGGACCCTTCGAACGGACCCACGATGCCAGCATCTTCAAGCTGATCGACAATGCGGGCAGCCCGTGCGTATCCTACGGACAACTTTCTCTGCAAGAGCGATACCGAGCCCTGTTGTGCACGGACAATGATCCGGGCGGCTTCGTCAAAGAGCTCATCCCGGTCCTGGGACGCTGTTGAACCCGCGCCTCCCATGACCTCGGCTTCAGTTTCAATGGAGGGAAGAATGTAGGGCCCTGGGCCTTCCTGATCGCCAATATGCCCGGTTACACGATCGATCTCGGCAAGCGACACGAACGGACCCTGGAGTCGCATGACACGGCTTCCTAGCATATAGAGCAGATCACCATTGCCGACGAGACCCTCGGCTCCGTTCTGGTCAAGAATGGTTCTTGAGTCGACCTTTGAGGCGACCTGATAGGCTACACGCGCCGGGAAATTGGCCTTTATGAGACCCGTGATGACGTCGACCGACGGTCGCTGTGTGGCCAGTATAAGATGAATTCCGACCGCACGGGCCATCTGCGCAAGCCGGGCAATAGGCGCCTCGATATCCTTTCCGGCTGTCATCATGAGGTCGGCAAGTTCGTCAACGACGACGACGATATAGGGAAGTAACCGGTGACCATCCTCCTCGGAGAGTCCACCCTTCTGGAATCGATCATTGTACTCCCGGATGGACCGGACTCCCGCCTCCTTGAGCAAATCATACCGGAGTTCCATCTCCTTCTCGCACGACTTGAGTGTTCCGAGCGCCTGATGGAAGTCGGTGATGATGGCGTCGTCCGCCTCGGGCGGCATGGCCACGTAGTGCGACGTGATCTGGGAGTAGACGGAGAGTTCGATCTTTTTGGGATCGATCATCACGAATTTGAGCAGCGACGGAGGTACCGAGTACAGCAGCCCGGCAATGAATGTGTTGACGCCCACCGATTTTCCCGATCCCGTGGCCCCTGCAATCAGCATGTGCGGCAATTTTGTAAGGTCCTGCAGGACGACTTCCCCTTCGATGGATTTACCCATGATGAGGGGAAGCTCCATCGTGGTTTCAGAGAATGTGCGTGTTTCCACCACGTCACGCACGAGTACCAATTCCCGATGTCGGTTCGGAATTTCGACGCCGATGGCCGACTTGCCCGGTATGGGGGCAATCATGCGGATTCCCCGGGCGGCAAGGGCCATGGCCAGATCATTCTCAAGCGCGGTGATCCGGCTGATCTTCACGCCAGGGGCGGGTGTCAGTTCATAGAGCGTGACGGTCGGCCCGACTATGGCATCGATGGAAATGATTTCGATGTTGTACGTGGCCAGCTTGTCGAGCAGAATCTGCTTGTTGTCTTCGAGCTCGTCGTAGTCGACGCGAGGACCTGTAGTCTCTGCCTCATTGAGAAGGTCTACCGGAGGCGTGATGAATGCATACTTGCCGGTACGGAATGCGTTCTGCTTTCCCCGTCGAGCTTTTTCCTCCACAATCTGTTCGTGGACATGGATTTCCACATCCCGCTCGCTGTCCTGTAACTCATTTTCCGGGGTAGTCAATACCTCCTTGCGTCGCTCGGCAGCGGCTTCTTCCGCCCGAATCTTCTCACGTTCACCCGCGCGTTCCCTCGATTCCCTTGCAGCGGCTTTGCGCTCCTCCTCCAACAACTGTCTTCTGCGTTCTGTCCGTGCCTCGCGCCGTGTTGACCGTTGTAGCCACCATGTCTCGGCCTTACCGTAAACACTTCGAAACACATTTTCCAGCCGGTCCATACTGCGCTGTATGTCCCGGTCCACAAGAAGCAGAACGGCCAGAACAATGATCAGGATCAGCAGCAGCAGCGATCCCGACTGGCCGAATACACTCTGCATCCACGTAGCCGATCCTGTACCCCAGAGCCCCGTCCAGGACTGGATGTCCATATCCATACGTGTCGAAATCCAGCCGAAGAGTGTAGACAGAACAAACGATGTCCCCAACACAAGCAGGGACGTGGTCTTGAGCGCTTCCACGTTTCGATGACGGAGCAGGGCATATCCCCATGCGACGAGAAGCCCGGGCCAGAGCAGAACCGCATATCCTATGAACGAGGGAATGAGGAGCCGACTCATCCATGCTCCCGTCAGACCCAGAGCATTGACCACGGATCGGTCGCCGGGACGAAGCAGCAGATCGAGCGAAAAGCGCTGGGCAACGGGGTTGTCGGCTGCATTGTATGTCACGAGTGCAAGCAGCGTGAGCAGGCCGATTCCGATAATGGCCACCCCCAGAACCTCCTGCTTCCGTTCACCGGAAACGAACGAGGGAGCCGAATCCTTCTTTCTGGCGGAGCGCTTTTTGATTGTCGATGCCATGCCGCAAAGGTACGGTATCAGCCCTCGGTTCGCTTCACATGGAACGGTGGTCGAGCCACCTTCACCTCCGTGGTTCTGCCGCGGGCGGAAACCTGGAGTGTCGCCCCCGGGGTCGTGTACGCCGGATTGTTTTCCACATAACCCATGCCAATCCCGGTGCCGAGCACAGGGGATTGTGATCCGGAGGTAACGGCGCCGATAAGGTCTCCCGACGGGGCCAGAATGTCGTTATCGGCACGCGGAATTCCGCGTTCCTGTGCTATGAACCCGACCAGCTTGCGCCGCGGGCCCGACTTTTTGACTTGCAACAGGGCATCCCGGCCCACGAAGGGGCCCGCCTCGAGTTTCGTGAGCCAGCCCAGGCCCGCTTCCAGTGGGTTGGTCTCTGTAGTCAGATCATTCCCGTAGAGACAGAACCCGGCCTCAAGGCGCAGCGTGTCCCGTGCGCCCAGGCCGGCCGGGAGAAGACCGAACTGCTGTCCAGCTTCCATGAGTCGTTCCCAGATGGACACCGCCTCGTCGCTGGGGCAGTACAACTCCACACCCGTTTCGCCCGTGTATCCGGTACGGGAAACGAGTAGATGCTTCGAACCAAGACAGTCACCAGGCCGCTCGAAGTGGTAAAACTTGAGTCCGGAAAAATCCATTCCCGATGCTTTCCGGAGTATATCGAATGACCGTGGACCCTGGAGCGCCAGGAGGGCCGTTTCATCCGATACGTCCTGCACCGTGACATCCGGCGGTGCATGCTGTTCAACCCAGGCCAGATCCACATCCCGACGCGAAGCATTGACGACAAGAACAAAGGTCTCGGATCCGAAACGATATACGAGCAGGTCATCGATGATCCCGCCGTCCTCCCGGCACATGGCCGTGTACAGGGCCTTGCCGTCGTAAAGCGACGACACATCGTTCGTGACGAGGCTGTTGACAAAGGTCCCGGACGTATTACCCGTGATCAGGAATTCGCCCATGTGACTGACGTCGAACAATCCGGCAGCCGTTCGGACAGCATTGTGCTCACTGATTATTCCTGAATACTGGAGTGGCATCCCGTACCCTGCGAACGGAACCATTTTGGCACCCAGTGCGAGGTGAGTGGCATGAAGAGGAGTCTTTTTCTGTGCGTCTGACACGGTATGATGATGGTTGATGATGGTTGTTTTCAAAATTGACTGTGGTACTGCGCCCGGCACTTACAGCCGGAAAGCATAGATCTGTTTCCCGGTCAGGGCGGTTATGGCGTTCGCAGCATCGCGCTCGGACTCCAGGCCCAGCCGGAAGGTGCCTCCCGTACCCTCACGGATACGCAGAAGTTCAAGGTCCTTGATGTTGATACCCGACTCGAAAAGCGTGCCGGTAACGGTTACCAGGGCTCCCGGTCGGTCATCAACAGAAACGAATACGTCGGAAAGGGGCGCCAGGAACCCTTTCCGGGCCTGTGGTACGCGGCTTCTTGTATTCCGGGCAGATTGAAAATAGTATTCAAGATCTTCGGTCTCGCCTCCGGCCAGGTGTTCTTCCATCTCCAGGAGCACCTTCTTGAATGTACGGAGCGCCCGGCGAGCCTCCTCCGCATTCAGGTCGAATATATCCTTCCACATGGCGAACGGTGAGCTGGCAATCCGGGTCATATCCCGAAAGCCTCCTGCTGCAAGCTCCAGGGCTGCATCGCGCTTGCCTTCGTATGTCCCGATCGTATGCATGAGTGCTACGGCCAGTAGCTGGGGCAGGTGACTCACATGGGCAGCGATGGAGTCGTGCACGTCAGCTCCGAGTTCCAGGATACGGGCTCCCGTAGCCTCGATCATGGTGCGCACGGCAGAGAACCGATCCTCCGTGATGGATCCGTCCATGGGCGTGACGACCCACGTGGCGTTCTCAAACAGCAGGGGATCGGCATACCGGGCTCCCGTGTGCTCTGATCCGGCCATGGGGTGAGAGCCAACGAAGTGCACACCGTGCGGGAGAAACCGTGTCGCCGCATCCATCATGGGACCCTTGACAGAGGCTACATCCACGAGCGTGGTGCCAGGATCGAGAAGGGGAGCCAGTTGCCCAACAAGCTTCACGCACGTACGCAGAGGCGTCGCGAGGACGACAATGTCGGCGCCGGAGACGGCTTCTTCCATGCTCGATGCGGCCGATGTGAGGGCGCCACGTTCGACCGCTTCCCGGAGTGCGCCGGGGCGGTCGAATCCGATCACATACGGCGCGTCTTTCCCTGACCGGAGGGCCAGTGCGAGGGAACTTCCTATGAGTCCCGTACCGATAATGGCAATGCGTGGGGGCATCGGCCTGCTGTCGAGGATTGGTTCGGTGGGTGGATTCTTCCGGTATGGCGGCAAGGTACACACGGCCCATGGAAATCACGTAAAGCTGGTGGCTCAATCCGGGATACGTTGTATCTTTTCATGAATCTCCACATCCGTACCGAGTACAATCCATGCCCCAGCCCCCGTTCTCCATCGATGATGCTTTCCACTTTGAATCCATGCTCGGTGAAGAGGAGCGTCTGATCATGGAAACCGCGCGGGAATACGCGCAGACACGACTTGAGCCACGTGCGCTCGAAGGCAACCAGGAAGGGGTGTTTCACGATGAGATTCCCTCGGAGCTGGGTGAACTCGGGCTGCTCGGATCCACAATTCCCGAAAGTTACGGGGGCGTCGGGGCCAGCTATACAGCCTATGGTCTGATTGCCCGGGAGTTGGAGCGCGTCGACTCCGGATACAGGTCGTTTGCCAGCGTCCAGTCGTCGCTTGTCATGCATCCGATCCATGTCTTCGGGACGGAGGATATGCGCAAAAACTACCTGCCCAGGCTGGCATCGGCCGAACTGATCGGGTGTTTCGGCCTGACAGAGCCGGATCACGGTTCGGATCCGGGATCGATGGTCACCAATGCGGTCCGCGGAGATGGCGGATGGATACTGAATGGTGCGAAAATGTGGATTACGAATTCGCCCGTGGCGGATGTGGCCCTCGTGTGGGCGAAGGCACATGAAGCACCGGGAAAAAAACCCGTGATTCGGGGTTTTCTTGTGGATGCGACGGCCGAGGGATATTCGGCCCCGGTGACCCACAACAAAATGTCACTGAGAGCGTCGCATACCGGGGAAATCGTGCTGGAGGATGTTTTCGTGCCCGATGACATGATGTTTCCGGATGTCACGGGGCTGAAAGGTCCTTTTTCGTGTCTCAACAACGCCCGATACGGGATTGTATGGGGCGTAGTGGGCGCTGCCGAAAACTGTTACCAACGCGCCCGGCAGTATGTCATGGAGCGCAAGCAGTTCGGGTATCCACTCGGTGCCAATCAGCTGGTGCAGACAAAATTGGCCAACATGCTGACCGAAATTACGCAGATGCAGCTTCTTGCATGGCGCCTCGGGCAGCTCAAGGATGACGGCCGGGCGGCGCCAGCCATGATTTCGCTGGCCAAGCGGAACAACTGTGGCAAAGCGCTCGAAATTGCCCGTACTGCACGGGATATGCTGGGTGGAAATGGTATTACGGGTGAATACCGGGTCATTCACCACATGGTGAACCTGGAAAGCGTCAATACCTACGAGGGAACGTATGACATCCATGGCCTGATCCTGGGGCGCGAAATCACCGGAATCCAGAGTTTCACTCCGAAGGGGAACGACTGATGGGGTCGATGCCTTCTGAGATGCTGTCTGCCCGGGAACGCATTCCTGTTTCTGTCCATGAGGAGCCACATGACGTATCGCGGGCTGTAGCCCGGGAAATAGCCGATCTCATCCGGCAGCGGGAAGGGGATGGACTGCAGTGTGTCCTGGGACTTGCTACAGGCTCCACTCCGACCGGTGTATATGCAGAGTTGGTGCGTATGCACCAGCAGGAAGGACTCTCGTTCAGGAATGTCGTCACGTTCAACCTGGACGAGTACTATCCCATGGACGCCGATGCGGAGCAGAGCTATCGCCGGTTCATGGACGACCATCTGTTCGATCACGTTGATATTCCGGCCGGGCAGATACACATGCCCGATGGTACGCTTCCGCTGGAAGAGGTTTCGGCCCACTGTGCGGCATATGAGAAGGCCATCCAAGAGGCCGGAGGACTTGATCTTCAGCTCCTCGGGATTGGCCGGACGGGGCATATCGGTTTCAATGAACCGGGGTCCGGGCGGCACAGTGTGACGCGACTGATCACACTGGACAATGTGACACGTACGGACGCTGCAGGCGACTTCTTCGGAAAGCACAATGTCCCAAGGAGAGCCATAACCATGGGTGTGGCCACCATCCTGGGTGCACGTCGTGTGGTGCTGATGGCGTTGGGTGAGGGCAAGGCCCCCATTGTGGTGCAGGCCGTGGAAGGAGATGTCAATGACGTGATTGCAGCGTCCTTCCTGCAGGAGCATGACAATGCAGAGGTGATCCTGGATCGCGCGGCGGCCGATAGACTTACCCGGTACACAAGCCCGTGGGTGCTTGGCTCCGTCGCGTGGGATGAGAGGGTTATCAGGAAGGCGGTCATATGGTTGGCTCAACGCGTGGACAAGCCCATTCTCAAGCTGACCGATGAGGACTACAATGAAAATCATCTCCAGGATCTACTGGCTGAATACGGTTCAGCGTATGAGATCAACCTGCGTGTTTTCCACGATCTGAACGGGACCATTACCGGCTGGCCGGGTGGAAAACCCGCGCATTTGAAACTGCCGGGTGACCGGAAGTGGCCCAGGGATGAAATCCACCCGAAACGGATCCTTGTTTTCTCACCGCACCCTGACGATGACGTCATATCGATGGGCGGTTGTCTCATGCGCCTGGCCGAGCAGGGCCACGAAGTCCATGTAGCCTACCAGGTGTCGGGATCACTTGCGGTTTTTGACGAGGACGCCGAGCGCTTCCTGGAGTTCGCATCTTCGTACAATGAACTGTTCGGGATATCACCGGATGTATCGGGTGAGATTCAGGACCGCATTGCCGGGTTCATGGCCGAAAAGAGACCAGGCCAAGAGGACAGTGATGACCTGCAGTTGATCAAACGGGAAATCCGGCGCGGGGAGGCCCGGGCGGCCGGCCGGCACTGCGGGATTCCCGTGGATCGGCTGCATTTCCAGGATCTTCCCTTCTACGATACAGGGACAGTACGCAAAAAACCCCTTTCGGAAGAAGACATCTTGCTGACTGTGGAACTGCTCGACCGGATCAAGCCGCACATGATATTTGCCGCCGGAGACCTTTCCGATCCCCACGGTACACACCGGGTGTGTCTGACAGCCATATTTGAGGCATTTGGGCGTCTGGCGGACCATGATTGGTACCAGGAATGCGTTGTGTGGTTGTACAGGGGTGCCTGGCAGGAATGGGAGCCCGAGCGCATTGATATGTCGGTTCCCCTCAGCCCGGGTGAGTTGGAGCGCAAGCGGATGGCTATTTTCAAGCACGAATCCCAGAAGGACAAGGCCATGTTCCCCGGATCCGACGCACGTGAGTTCTGGGAACGGGCGGAAGACAGGAATAGGGCAACGGCACGACTGTTTGACAAGTTGGGACTTGCCGAGTATGAAGCCGTAGAGGCATTCGTACGGTGGCGCGGAACGACGACTTCGCTGTAGCAGCAACCTTTGGAAGACGGTATTCGTACCTTTTGAAAAAGCCGACCCAAAAGCATGATTGTTCCCATTGCCATTATTGGAATTGTTTTCGGATCTGCGCTTATGCTTACGAAAATGATCATGGACTACAAGCGCGACATGTCCAGCAGCGCACTGCCTGCGGAAAAATCCCTGAGCACGAGTGAGCTTCGGGACATGATCAAGGATGCCGTTGACTCGGCTACGGCGCAGCTGACAGAGCGCATCGAACACCTCGAAGAGAATGCCACAGGGAGTCCGCGTGCGCTTACATCGGGTAGCGAGGAGCACGAGGCCGTGGAATTGCCGCAGGGCGACGCATCCCGCGAAACGACTGCCCGGCGAAAGGCGCGGTGAGAGGGCTCGTTATCCGCTCAACGGGCAGCAGGTATGAGGTGCAAACGGAACAGGGCGTCATGTCCTGCACGTTACCGGGCCGATTCAGGCAGCAGGTGGCGGTGGCCACCAACCCGGTGGTAATAGGGGATATTGTCCATATTGAGCCGGGAGATGAGGAAGGGACGGGGCGGGTCATGGAGATCACGCCCCGGAGGAACAAGTTGTCCCGACGTGCTGCCGGGCGGCGGGTTGGCGTGGAGCACGTCATCATGGCCAATATCGACGTGGCGTGGATTGTGCAGAGCGTACAGAAGCCCAAGTTCAATGGTGGATTGGTAGACAGATTCCTTGTCATGGCATCGGTCTATGACATTCCGGCGGGAATAGTCATCAACAAGGCCGACCTGATGGATGAGGACTCGGCAGACGCCATGGATTTCTGGGCCGGTTTGTACAGGCATCTCGGTTATCCGGTTGTATTCACACGGGCCATGCTGCCAGATGGCGCCTCGGACCTTCGGAACGCGCTTTCCCAGGGGATGCATGTGCTGGTTGGTGCATCGGGCGTTGGCAAGTCATCCCTGGTGAACGCGCTGATCCCAGGTGCCGAGCAGCGCACCTCGCACGTATCGGAGCGTACGCGCAAGGGGCGTCATACGACGACGTTCGCGGAACTGATTCGGATCCCGGGGGGAGGATGGCTTGCCGATACGCCCGGGCTTCGCGAGTTCGGGCTCGTCGGCCTGGAACCAGCGGAACTGGGACACCATTTTCCCGAGATTGCAGCTGTTCTTCCCGGTTGTCGCTTTCCGAACTGCACGCATGACCATGAGCCGGGATGCCGCGTGAAAGAGAGCGTACAGGAAATACTCGTCGGTTCGGACGTGGCTGAAGCGCGTATCAGCGCAGAGCGATATGAGAGCTACCTGAGTATGTTGGCGGCCATAAGACTGGGCGACGCCGATACCGGACGGTAGGGTCGCAATCCGACGCAGTGTGGGTGCGCCCTATTTTTTCGGTTTGGTTTTCTTTTTCGCGGCCACCTTTTTTGCTGCCGGCTTTTTTGCTGCCGGCTTTTTGGTGGTCGACTTTTTGACGGCTTTCTTCTTCGAAGATTTCCTGGTTTTGGCCTTGCTGTCGACGAGCGCAACCGCTTCCTCAAGGCTGATGGATTCTACCGGGCGGTCCTTCGGAAGGGATGCATTGGTTCTTCCGTGCTTTACATACGGACCGTAGCGTCCCTCGAAGATGTCCAGCGGATCGCCCGTTTCGGGATGGACACCGAGGCTTCGGAGAGGTTTGTTCTTGGCCTCTTTCCGGGCAATCAACTCCAGGGCACGATCGAAGTCAACCGTCAGGACATCGTCATCCTTGGTCAGTGACGCAAACGTTCGGTTGTGCTGGACATACGGCCCATAGCGTCCAATATGTGCTTTTATGGTTGCACCTGTTTCCGGGTGCTGGCCGAGTTCCCGGGGCAACTCCAGAAGACGCTGAGCCGCACCGAGGTCGATCGCTGACGGATCCATGTTCCTTGGAACGGAAATGCGCTTGGGTTTGCCCTCCTGTTCGTCATCGCCCAGCTGCACATAATGGCCGTAGGGACCTTTTTTGACAAAAACCGGCATGTCCAGTTCGCTGTGTATGCCGAGCACTTCGTCACCCTTCTGCTTTTCATCTATGAAGTGCTGCAGGCTATCACGTGTCAAATCTCCGGGTGCAACATCGGGAGGAATGGAAGCTACCACGCGTTCACCATCGACCTCCTGTTCGACATATGGCCCATACTTGCCGACGCGAACCACAAAGGGGCTCCACTTTTCGAATTGTATGCCCGAGACTTCGCGTGCATCGATACTGTCGAGTCCTTTTTCGACCATGGACTCAAGTCCGTTTTCACCGACATAGAGACTCGTCAGATACGGCACGGATTCCCGCTTTCCAGTGGCAATATCATCCAGGATCTGTTCCATCTCAGCCGTGAAACCCGTATCGACATACGGCCCGAACTGCTGCTCGAGCAGATTGGTGGTAGCAAATGCCGTGAATGTCGGGACGAGTTGACTTCCATTCCGCTGGACGTATCCACGACGGACAATCGTATCTATGATCGATGCATATGTGGATGGCCTGCCGATACCCTCTTCCTCCAGCAGCTTGATCAGGCTGGCTTCCGTGAAGCGCGCCGGGGGACGCGTTTCATGTCCCTTGGCTTCCAGCTTTTCGACCGGCAGATCAACTCCTTTTGTCAGCGGCGGGAGGGGGGACTCCCTGTTTTCAAGCGCAGCCTCTGGATCGTCCGATCCTTCCACATACGCCCTGAAAAATCCCGGAAACACAACTTCCCTGCCACTGGCACGGAAGCGGGCGGTACCGCGCGACGTATTGGCCTCGAGGTGCACCGTCGTCTGCCGAATGACCGCCTCCGCCATCTGCGACGCGAGTGTACGTTTCCAGATCAGATCATAGACATCATGTTCCTGCCCTGAGAGGCCCAACTCCTGGGCTGTCTTCATGGCCGTACCGGCCGGGCGGATGGCCTCGTGGGCCTCCTGGGCGTTTCGGACCTTGTTGGCAAATTGCCGGGGAGCATCGGAAAGGTATTCTTTCCCGTAGCGTACCTCGACAGATCGTCTGCTGGCCTTGACCGCTTCCGAGGAAAGGGCCGTGGAGTCAGTTCGCATGTACGTGATGAGGCCGTTCTCGTACAGCTTCTGGGCAACCCGCATGGTGTCGCGTGCGGAGAGGCGCAGTTTGCGACTGGCCTCCTGCTGCAGGGATGATGTAATGAATGGGGCGTACGGGTTGCGCTTGCTCGTCCGCTCGTCAATGTTGACTACGTTCAGCGCGGTTCCCTGCAGCTCTTCCTGAATGCGCCTGGCAACATCTTCCTTCAGAATGACCACGTCTTTACCGTCAACGAGGTTGTCCGAAAGACGACCGGTGTTGTCGTCAAAATTACGACCGGTCGCGAGTGGAATATCTGCCAGGTGGGTCAGCGTACTTTCAAAGGAGGATGTCCCCGCCCTCAGCGTAGCCAGAAGGTCCCAGTAGGAGGCCGGTACGAACAGGATGCGCTCTTTCTCACGTACCACGAGCAGTCGCACGGCGACGCTCTGCACACGTCCGGCGCTCAGCTTGGGGGCAATTTTCTTCCACAGGAGTGGCGAGATACTGTATCCCACCAGGCGGTCGAGTACACGCCGGGTTTCCTGGGCATCGACCAGGTTCCTGTCCATGTCCCGCGTCTCTTCGAGAGCACCCAGGATGGCCTCTTTTGTGATCTCGTGAAACACCATGCGCCGCACGGGAATCTTTGGATTGAGCACCTCGAGCAGATGCCACCCGATCGACTCTCCCTCGCGGTCTTCATCCGTCGCGATGAAGAGTTCGTCGGCCTGCTTCAGCGCGTCCTTGAGCATTTTGACGACTTTTTTCTTGTCCGACGGAACGACATATATCGGCTCGAACTCCGAGCCGACATTCACGCCCAGTCGTGCCCACGATTCCTTCTTGTACATCTCGGGAATTTCAGATGCCGATCCAGGCAGGTCGCGGATATGTCCCATGCTGGCCTCGACCCGATATGAGTCTGGGAGGAATTTTCGGATGGTGCGGGCCTTGGTAGGCGACTCCACGACAACGAGTCGATTCATTCGTACGTACGGTAAAGAGATATGTCATTCATGAATGGGCACTCACACGCTGCCGGAGGGGATCTCGTTCCGCATGACTCTGGAAGGGCTTCCGGTGATTAATGATTTCTTGGCCGTCTCCGGCTTCAGGGGAGCGATGCCACGGTATATATTGTATGGATTGCATTTTTCCCATTTGACCGTAAACGACATGAGCAGCGCACCCGACAAAATGGTATACCACTTCGGTGGTTCACGTACAGATGGCGACAGAAGCCTCAAGGCACTTCTTGGTGGCAAGGGAGCCAATCTCGCGGAAATGAGCTCTATCGGCCTGCCCGTGCCCCCCGGTTTTACGATCAGTACGGAGGCCTGTAAGTTCTACAGTGACAACCACCATCAGTGGCCCGACGGGCTTGATGCCCAGGTAGCGGCCGGTGTCAAGCACATCGAAGAAGCCATGGGTGCCGGTTTTGGTGATGCCAGCAGCCCTCTACTCGTTTCGGTTCGATCGGGTGCGGCTGTTTCCATGCCGGGAATGATGGATACGGTGCTCAACCTTGGCCTCAACGACGAGGCCGTGGATGGACTGGCGAAACACACAGGGAATCCACGGTTTGCCTACGATGCGTACAGGCGCTTCATCGATATGTTTGGTGACGTGGTCATGGGTGTCGGACACCAGCACTTCGAGGAAGCCATCGAAGAGCTCAAGGCAGAGCGCGGTGTTCAAAACGACGTGGATCTGTCAACGGACGATCTCATGCTGCTCGTTGATCGCTACAAGGCAATTTACCGGAAGCACACGGGATTCATGTTTCCGGATGACCCGCGGGAGCAACTGAAACTGTCCATCAATGCCGTGTTCGGGTCATGGGACAGTGACCGGGCCGTCAAGTATCGGTCCATCAACAAAATCCAGGGCCTGATCGGTACGGCGGTCAATGTGCAGGCCATGGTTTTCGGCAACATGGGGGATAATTCCGGAACGGGTGTTCTGTTCACCAGGAATCCGTCCACGGGCGAGAACAAGCTGTATGGCGAGTTTCTTGTCAACGCACAGGGTGAGGACGTGGTCGCCGGTATCAGGACGCCGGAAGACATTTCGCAGATGGCAGATGAGTTTCCAGCAGCATACAAGCAGTTGGTGCAGGTCACCCACAAGCTGGAGGCTCACTACAAGAACATGCAGGACATTGAGTTCACGGTCCAGGACGGCGACCTGTTCATTCTCCAGACCCGGAATGGGAAGCGTACCGGTGCGGCAGCGGTGAAGATCGCCGTGGACCTGGTGGAGGAGAAGGTTGTCTCACCAACGGATGCTGTCCGCGATCTCGTGGAACCTGGTCATCTTGACCAGCTCCTGCATCCGGGATTCAAGGACCCGAGTGCCTACCGCGATTCGGTCATCGCCAAAGGCTTGCCCGCATCGCCCGGGGCGGCCGTCGGCAGAGTGGTTTTCTCGGCGGAGGCGGCGGAAGCTGCGGCAGAAAAAGGTGAAGATGTCCTGCTTGTTCGAATTGAAACGAGTCCTGAAGATGTGGGTGGAATGAATGCCGCCAAGGGAATTCTGACGTCCCGTGGAGGCATGACATCCCACGCTGCCGTCGTCGCCCGTGGGTGGGGAAAGCCGTGTGTTGCTGGTTGTGGGGAGATCGTGATCAACTACAAAGCGCAAACATTCACCAACGGCCAGGTGACCGTGAAAGAGAGGGACTGGATCTCGATCAATGGGACGACAGGTGAAGTCGTTCTTGGAGCCCAGGACCTGGTGGAACCCGAGTTGACAGGCGACTTCGCCCGATTCATGAAATGGGTCGACGCCGAGCGCACCATGAAGGTCCGAACGAACGCAGATTCCCCGGCTGACGCTGCAAAAGCCATAGAGTTCGGTGCTGAAGGCATTGGCCTGTGTCGGACAGAACACATGTTCTTCGAGGGGGAGCGGATTGACCGCATGCGTGAGATGATACTTGCCGAAACGGAGGAGGAGCGTCGCAAGGCACTTTCAAAGCTCCTTCCCTACCAGAAAGAGGACTTCATCGGGATTTTCCGGGCCATGGCTGGCAAACCTGTAACAGTGCGCCTGCTCGACCCGCCACTGCATGAGTTCCTGCCGCACGGCGAAGAGGAAGCAAAGGAAATGGCGACCAAGATGGGCGTGTCCCTGGATGTCGTCAAGGCGAAAATTGCGTTTCTTTCGGAGTTCAACCCCATGCTGGGCCATCGTGGCTGCAGGCTGGGTGTCACCTACCCGGAAATTACCGAAATGCAGACGCGTGCCATTCTGGAAGCAGCTGTGGAGCTCGATCAGGAGGGTGTCAACGTGTTGCCGGAAATCATGGTACCCCTTATTGGTACAGTGGAGGAATTTGCCCACCAGAAAGCTGTTATCACGCGAACGGCCAATGATGTATTCGCGGAAAAGAAGCACACGGTAGCCTATCTGGTTGGCACGATGATTGAAATTCCACGGGCCGCCCTGACCGCGCATGAAATTGCAGTGGAGGCGGAGTTTTTCTCGTTCGGCACCAACGACCTGACTCAGATGACATTTGGTTACTCCCGCGATGATGCGGGCAAATTCCTTCCGACGTACGTGGACCGCAAAATCCTCCAGGAAGATCCTTTCCAGTCCCTGGATGTCTCTGGTGTCGGCCAACTTGTCGAGATGGGTACGAAGCGGGGTCGGGAGGGACGCCCCGGCCTCAAGGTGGGTATCTGTGGCGAACACGGTGGTGATCCGCGTTCCGTACATTTCTGCCATGCCGTAGGTATGGACTATGTCTCCTGTTCGCCGTTCCGGGTGCCGATTGCCCGGCTGGCTGCAGCCCAGGCTGCCCTTTCGTAAGATCAGGGCGTAATCACTCAACGCCCGGGTTCGGGGCCGCGCCGTGAAACTCCACGGCGCGGCCCCCGTCTACACTGAGTGAATCCTATACACCCCAGGGCACGAGCAACCATGAGTGAAAATACCCGAAGTGACGCGTTCGAAGAGGCCTGCAATGCATTCCGGCAGCTGTCGACAGAAGAGAAGGCAACATTTCTTGTTGAAACGGTAACGGGCGCCGTGGTGTCGGGCCTCGAAGAGGCCTCGGAGGCTGTTCTGGACGCGCTGCGCCGCGCGTGCGAGCCCTGCCGCGCGCAGGAACAGGAGCGGGATGCAGAGGATCCTCGAGACAAGGAATCCTGATGCCAGCCACAGACGACGGGCATGCGTCGCGCAATGCAGCGTCCCCACGCGAACCGCAGCGCGTTGTCCTGCCCGGTGAACTGAATCTACTGGGGAGGGCAGTCTATCTGGCAGGGTCCATCATCGGATTGGCAACCCGCACGGCAGGCGCCGCGTTGGACAGCGCCCAGACGATCTGGCATGCGTCCGAACGGGCCTTCCATGCCGGGCTGGACGAGGGCGTGGAAGATGCCCGCATTGTGGAGGAAGTGGACCGGGATCAGTCCTGATTCTTCTTCTCGTCTGGTACCTTGAAACAGGTTTGCGGATTCCTGACCGGACGTTTGAGGAGTGTATGTTCGAGGACGTCATCCATCCGGTGAACGTACTCCACCTTGAGTCCGCGCAATGAGGAGGGCTTGATCTCGTCTACATCTTTCCTGTTCTTATCAGGCAAAATGACCATCTTTATGCCTGCCCGTTTGGCCGCGAGGACCTTCTCCTTGATTCCACCCACCGGAAGCACCAGACCCCGGAGGGTTATTTCACCCGTCATGGCCACATTGTGTCTCACGCGCCTCTGTGTATAGATGGAAATGATGGCTGTCATCATGGCAACACCCGCGGACGGCCCGTCTTTTGGAATGGCCCCTGCAGGTACGTGGATATGCAGATCCCAGTGCTTGAACGCATCGGGAGGAATGGACCAATCCTCTGCATTGCTTTTGACGTAGGAGAGGGCTGCCTGCGCTGATTCTTTCATGACTTCTCCAAGCTGACCGGTGAGGATCATGCGACCCGTACCCCGGGACACCGATGCTTCAATGAACAGGATGTCCCCACCGACGGGTGTCCACGCCAGACCCGTGGAGACACCCGGAACTTCAGTTCGTTCGGCTGTGTCCGAGAAATGTTTACGTGCCTGGAGGTAAGTTTCAATATCGGCTTCGTCGACGGTTTCACCCTTGGATTCCTCCGTTGCGACCCGCTTTGCCACGCCCCTGGCCACGGAACCGATGGTCCGCTCCAGCTGGCGTACTCCTGACTCCCGGGTATACCCGTCAATGACCAGTTTCAGAGCCTTATCGGTAATCTTGAACTGGCCATTGGCCAAGCCGTTACGTTCCCGTTGCCGCGGTACCAGATACTGTTTGGCAATGGCGAGCTTTTCTTCCTGGGTGTATCCGGTGATTTCTATCATTTCCATCCTGTCACGTAGCGGTGCAGGAATCATTTCCAGATAGTTTGCCGTGGCAATGAAGAGCACGTTGGACAGGTCATAGTCCAACTCGAGATAATGGTCGTTGAAGGCGAAGTTCTGCTCGGGATCGAGTACTTCGAGCAGGGCAGACGAGGGGTCTCCCCGGAAATCATTGCCCAGCTTGTCGACTTCGTCCAGCATGAACACAGGATTGGCCGTGCCGGCCTTTTTCATCCCCTGGATGATGCGACCCGGAAGGGCGCCGACGTATGTCCGTCGGTGACCTCGAATTTCGGCTTCGTCGCGTACACCTCCCAGACTCATCCGGACGAACTCCCGTCCGAGCGCCCGGGCAATGCTTTTTCCCAGGCTGGTTTTGCCAACACCGGGAGGACCGTGAAAGCACAGGATGGGAGCCTTCATGTCTCCCTTCAGCTTCAATACCGCCAAGTGCTCCAGGATGCGCCTCTTTACCTGCTCCAGACCGTAATGATCTTCGTCCAGGACAGTCGTGGCACGCTTTATATCGAGCTTGTCCTTGGAGTAATGCTGCCAAGGGATGTCCAGAATCCAGTCAATGTAGTTTCGCGTTACCGCGTAATCGGGTGAAGCCGGATTGGACCGGGCCAGCCGCTCCAATTCCTTTTCAGCTGCGGCGCGGACATGTTCAGGTATCTCTTTTTCCTCAAGGCGTTGCCGCAGCTCCGACACCTCACCGGCGGTGCCCTCGCCTTCTCCGAGTTCGTCCTGGATGGCTTTCATCTGCTGGCGCAGCAGGTACTCGCGCTGCTGCTGGTCGACGTCTGTCTTGACTCGTGTCCTGATTTCCTCGGACAGCTGGAGGACCTGTAATTCCTGGTTGAGGTGGTCCATGACAAGCTCAGCCCGCTCAATGAGGGGTACGGTCTCAAGCAGCTCCTGCTTGTCTTCCACTTCAATCTGCAGATTCGATGCGATGAAATGGATCAGGAAGGTGGGCGAATCGATGTTCTGGATGGCGTAGGCAGCTTCGCTGGGCAGATTGGGAGACAGGTTCACAATCTGGATTGCCAATTCCTTGATGGAACGGATTCGTGCCTCCAGTTCCACGTTGCCATCCAGAGTGTCTTCCGGCACGGCGGATACCCGGGCCGTGAAGTACGGATCTTCCTGTATATACTCCGTCACACGGAATCTCCGTTTGCCCTGGATTACGATGGACTTGCTGCCATCCGGCATCTTGATGAGTTTCAGGATACTCGCAACGGTCCCGAAATTGAAGAGGTCGGAGGGAGCCGGGTTCTCCGTCTCTGTGCTTCGCTGGGCTACGACCCCGATGAGACGATCATCGCCGAACGCATCTTTGACCAGTTTCAGCGATGTGTCCCGACCCACGGTGATGGGAAGAACCACGCCTGGAAAGAGTACCGTATTTCGGAGCGTCAAGATGGGAAGCACATCCGGAATCTCGGATGTGCTCATCTCTTTTTCTTCATCTGCCGTCGGCAGTGGAATGCTCTGTTCGGGATCGTCGCCGACAACAAGTATGAGGTCCTGGGGCATGTACTCTCGCGGTTCTCTGAAGGATGTAGGTTGGGTCGGGGTGAGGGCAAAAACCACGCCAAACCCGGTAACCTGACACAATGGCGGATGCGGTTCAGACCAGGTCCACGATGGTGTCTATGAGTTCGTCAATTTTGAAAGGCTTGGTAAGTACGCGTCGGATGACGTGCTGGTCCACAGACAGGTCGGTATCGCCAGTGAGCAGGACGATAACAGTGTCGGGCCACCTGTTGTGAGCCTGTTCCGCAAAATCCCGGCCAGACATTTCCGGCATTCCCTGGTCGGTGAAGATCAGGTCCACGGAGTGCGTCTCCAGAATCCGAATTGCCTCATGCCCCGAGGAAGCCGTGTACACGTTATATCCACGAAGCTGTAACAGTTGCGACACGACGTTTCGGATCATGGCTTCATCGTCCACGATCAGAATGGACACGGCATCAGCGCCCGGTGCGGCCTGGGCCCGCGCGCGGCGACGTGGTTCAGGCTCTTCGTCATTTTTTCCCGATGTGGCTACAGGGAAGGAAAGCGTAAACGTGGATCCTGCTCCGGGGGCGGAAGCAACAGAAATGGAACCGTCATGCTCCCGGACAATGCCGGCCGCAATGGAGAGTCCCATCCCTGTTCCACGCTCTCCTTTCGTGGAATAAAGTGGTTCGAAGATGCGCGTACGCACATCTTCTGTCATGCCCGTGCCAGAGTCCTCGACGTCCACACGGATATGCTTCCCGCTGGACGCGCCCCGGATGGACAGCCGACCGCCATCCGGCATGGCATGGACCGCATTCAGGATCAGGTTTACGAACACGTCACGCAACTCGGACGCCGAACCACGTATGGATGGCAATTCGGGGACCAGCATATCGAAGGATATGGAGATACCCTGACGGCGGGGTTCGTTGTACCAGTAAGGCCGGGTAAACGTCATGCAATCCACAAGGAGGGCCCGCATGTCGACCGTGCCGAATGTACTTCGTGACTCCTGCCGGATGTACTTCTGGACCTTGTTGATCAGGTCTGCTCCGTCGGAAGCCGCACGTTCTATGGTATTCAGGTGCATGTCGGCTCGTTTCGCACCGTCCGGATCCTCCTGTCGCCACAACTCAAGGTGACCGAGAATACCACTGAGCAGATTGTTGAAGTCATGTGCCATTCCCATGGTCATGCGTCCCAGCGTTTCCATTCGGTGGCGTTCGGTATGGCTCTCTGTCCACGTCGTGGGTTCAACAAGGAGCTCCCCGGTTATGGAGACGGCGTGTCCCTGTCCGGACATTACTGGCACAAAATGAAGAAGGAGGGGTAGGGGTTGATCCCGGTCGGGCCGATCGACCAGGAACAGTGCGTGCGTAACCAACGTGCCACTGGCCGCCTCCTGGATATTCCGGGCGGCTGTTTCCCTATCGTCCGCCTGAAGGTGGATCCATGGGTCGTCACTGGCGCCGAGGATCTCCTTCCAGGCCCGGTTCCGGAAGTTGATCTGCCCGTGGTCATTGGCCGTAGCTACAAGAAGTTCCGGTTCTATCATGCCGTTGGCATCCAATCTGCATTCAAAAGTCTGTACCTTCCGGGTACCTGTAACAGCTCGAAAATACAATGTGGCACGACAGTATCCTTGAGACCATTGGAAACACGCCTCTGGTACGGCTGAACCGGGTCGTGGCGGGTAGTCCCTGCACGGTTCTGGCCAAGGTGGAATATTTCAATCCCGGATTATCGGTGAAAGACAGGATTGGTCTGTCCATGATCAAGGCAGCGGAAGAGGCAGGTGAGCTGAAGCCGGGGGGGACGATTGTGGAGGGCACCAGCGGCAATACGGGCACAGGGTTGGCACTGGTGGCGATAGCCAAGGGATACCGGTGTATTTTTACGACAACGGACAAGCAAAGTCAGGAGAAAGTTGACGTTCTCCGGGCCATGGGTGCCGAGGTTCTGGTCTGTCCAACGAATGTGGCACCCGACGACCCGCGCTCCTACTACAGTACGGCGCGCCGTCTTGCAGACGAAATTCCCGGAGCTGTGTATCTCAATCAGTACGACAATCCGGCCAATGCCAAGGCTCACTATGAATCGACGGGACCTGAGCTGTGGGAACAGACAGAGGGGAAAATTACACATTTCATTGCCACGGCAGGTACGGGTGGTACTATTTCGGGGACAGCCAGATATCTGAAGGAGAAAAACCCCGACATCAAGGTGATTGGTGTGGACACATACGGATCTGTATACCACAAATACTTTTTCACCCGCGAATTCGATGAGTCGGAAATCTACCCATATGTCACCGAAGGTGTTGGCGAGGACATTCTGGCAGGCAACATGGACTTCGATGCCATAGACGATTTTATGCGCGCCACGGACAAGGAAAACATGCTGATGACCCGTCGGCTGGCGCGGGAAGAAGGACTGTTTGTGGGTCAGTCATGTGGCCTGGCGGTAGCCGGGACACTCAAATGGATTGAGGCGAACCGCGCGTCCCTCTCTGAAAACGATCTGATTGTTGTGTTGCTGCCAGATTCCGGCTTTCGCTACCTGTCCAAGACGTACAACGACACCTGGATGCGTAACAACGGGTTTCTGGCGGAACGACCCGAACTCAGGGCATCCCAGATTGGTATGCGCGCGGCGCTGCAGTCCGTGGGACCCGGGGAAACACTGGGCACGGCGGCAGACATGATGGTTGAGGGCGGGGTATCCCAGATACCTGTACTCGAGGGCGATGAGGTGGTGGGAAGCCTGACGGATAATGACGTCCTGAGTCGACTTATTCGCGAGCCTGATGCCCGTGATCACCTGATCGGAGAGAACATGGGGCCCCCTCTGCCCGTAGTGGGCCCGGAAACCCCGTTGGAAGGACTGACGAGGCATCTGAGCACGCCCCCCGGCGCTGTATTGGTCCGGCACGACGCTTCCTGGCAGATCATCACAAGAAGTGACGTAATTGAGGCGCTTTCACAACAAACAACGTCAAACGCATGAGTAAAGGCAATCAGGAAGAAACAGCACCGTCGGGCAAGCAGATCAACATTGAATTGTCGGAGGACACGGCCGAGGGCATTTATTCCAATCTTGTGATGCTGGCACACTCCTCGGAAGAATTCATCCTGGACTTCATCCGTGTCATGCCGGGTGTACCCAAGGCCAGGGTAAAGAGCAGGATTATTGTGACACCCCAACATGCCAAGCGGCTCCTGCACGCACTGGCGGAGAATATCGACAGGTTCGAGCAGTCACACGGAGAAATCGACGAATCTCGAGCCCAGAGCCCCGCTGTCCACTTTGGCGTACCCGGTGGCGAGGCCTGATCCGGCAGCGGCCTTCCAGGGTCTGGTCGCCGTTCCTATTTTCGCGTTCTGAAAAGCACCGTCAGCCCAAACACCAGAAACAATGCGTGTGGAATGAGTGCGGTCATGAATGGTGACAGGGTTCCAGCATAGCCGAATGGCTCCGTCAATTTCATTGCCGACAGATAGGAGAAGGCGATAAACAGGGCCATGCCAACGCGAACCGCCTGTCCTCCACGTCGCCGTACCGATGCAATCGGTACGGCCATAAGGAGCAGTATCAGGTGTGCGAACGGGTAGAAAATGCGTGCATGGTAAGCGACAAGTGGTCGCTCGAGCCCATTCGCTCCGGTACGGCGCAGCGTGTCGATGTAATGAGCGGCATCGGTCAGCGTCATGGCATCGACGTCGCCCGTTGCCCGCGCCAGGTCACGGGGCGTAAGTGAGAGTACGGTGTCAATCCGGGCGCGACGGGTGCGGCTTTGCATACCCGACGCATCGAACGTGAAAACAACAGGGTCACTCAGTCTCCATGCCGAGAGGGAGTCGACCCACGTCATACGGGGAGCCTCTATGCGGCGAGAGAGGTGTGACCAGGAGGAATAGTCCTCAAGCGTGACATTCGTGGCCGTGCGGGAGCGGCGGTCGTAGAAGGACACGCTCATCATGCTCGACGGGCCGGTCTGGCGGTGTATGAACGAGCTTTCCACGCGGCTGGCAGCGTCGCGTGTGTATTCGAGTTCGAAGGCGAGTCGTGTGCGGTTTGATTCCGGTACGACCCAGCCGCCCAGGTAGAAAAGGGCGCCGGTGAGCACGGCGCCCAAGGCCAGGTAGGGCACCATGATCCGGTATATGGATACGCCGGAGGTCTGCAGGGATGAAATCTCCAGGTGTTGGGCCAGACGACCGGTCAGGAATATGGCGGACAGAAAGAGAGCCAGGGGAGACGTGAGACGGATGATCTCAGGTATATAACTTGGGTAATACACCAGGAAAACGTCCCGCATGCTGGCACCCCGATCCATGAAGTCGTCCACATATTCCACGTAATGCAGGACGATGAAAAACACAATGAGGCCTCCGAC
Organism: Bacteroidetes bacterium CG12_big_fil_rev_8_21_14_0_65_60_17; assembly: GCA_002787815.1. Taxonomy (GTDB): domain Bacteria; phylum Bacteroidota; class Rhodothermia; order Rhodothermales; family UBA10348; genus 1-14-0-65-60-17. The sequence goes on from PCUY01000057.1 coordinate 88,493, forward strand.
AAGTGTCAGATACCCCATGACAAGACGTTTGATGATGTGCAGGTCGTAGGTCAATGCGAAACGGAATGAAAGAAACGGCGAATAAGGCACCAGCCCGGGGACAGCTTGTGCACCATGACGTCACAGGATGTAGTTTCTTGTGCATCCAATAATTGCATCAAAGTACGAAATCCGGAATCCATGAAAGTTCACGAGTATCAGGCGAAGGAGATTCTTGCGAGGTACGGTGTGGCCGTGCAGCCCGGCCAGACAGCCACGACGGTGGAGGAGGCCGTTGCTGCCGCGGAGACCATGAAAAAAGAACGTGGAAGCACACTGTTTGTCGTCAAGGCTCAGATTCACGCCGGAGGCCGTGGCAAGGGTGGGGGCGTGAAGTTGGCACGCGGCGTGGACGAGGTGCGTGAAAAGGCGGAAGCCATTCTTGGCATGCAGTTGGTCACGCATCAGACGGGCCCGGAGGGCCAGAAGGTGCGTACGGTACTTATCGCTGACGCCGTCGATATCAAGAAGGAATTCTACCTCGGCGTGACGCTCGACCGCCAGCGCTGCATGCCGGTTATCATGGCATCCACCGAAGGCGGTGTCGAGATTGAAACCGTTGCCGAAGAGACGCCCGACAAGATCCTGAAGGAGTGGATTGATCCGGTGATAGGCCTGCAGCCCTTCCAGGCCCGCAAAATCGCATTTGGCTTGGGCTTCGAAGGCACCGCCTTCAAGCAGGCGGTCAAGTTTGTGACGCAGCTTTTCACGGCATACCAAGATGCAGACTGCACGCTGGCTGAGATCAATCCGCTTACGTTGACGGAGCAGGGAGACGTCATCGCTGTCGATGCCAAGATGGACATTGATGACAATGCACTCTTCCGTCACAAAGATCTTGCTGCGTTGCGTGACGAGAATGAGGAAGATCCGCTGGAAGTGGAAGCCGGCACCCACAACCTGAATTATATCAAATTGGATGGGAATGTGGGTTGCATGGTAAACGGGGCTGGATTGGCCATGGGAACGATGGATATCATCAAGTTGGCCGGGGGGGAGCCTGCCAACTTCCTTGACGTGGGAGGGAACGCGAATCCTGAAACCGTAGAAGCCGGCTTTCGCATCATACTGCGCGATCCGAATGTGAAAGCCATTCTCGTGAACATTTTCGGAGGTATTGTGCGCTGCGACCGCGTAGCCAGAGGGATTGTCCAGGCGGCACGGAATGTGGATATCCATGTCCCGCTCATTGTGCGACTCCAGGGTACGAACGCCAAGGAGGCCCGTGAAATCCTGGACGGCAGTGGATTGAAGGTCGAGACGGCCACGCTCTTCCAGGAGGCGTCGGACAAGGTCACGCAGGCACTTTCCTGATCAGGTGTCACTGCACGGCGAATCGGTAACGTTGCAGGGTGTCAGGAAGTCTTTCGATGACCTGACCGCGGTGGACAATGTGACGATCGAGGTGCCAGCAGGCTCGTTCTTCTCATTGCTCGGTCCGAGCGGTTGCGGTAAATCGACCACATTGCGCATGATTGCCGGCTTCGAGTCGCCGGATGAAGGGGACATCCTGATAGGAGGCCGAAGTGTGGTCAACCTTCCAGCCTCCAGACGGCCAACGGCCATGGTGTTCCAGAACTATGCGCTGTTTCCGCACATGACCGTTGGCCAAAACGTCGCCTACGGCCTGAACGTAAGGCGTGTAAAAAAAGACCAGGTTCGGAGGCGTGTCCGCGAGGTGCTTGAGCGGGTCGACATGTCCACCTATGAAAACACCCCGGTTCCGTCACTTTCCGGCGGACAGCAGCAGCGCGTGGCACTTGCCCGGGCGGTCGCCGTGGAGCCACAGGTCATTCTGTTTGATGAACCCCTTTCCAATCTGGATGTCGCGCTGCGCCAACAGACTCGCAAGGAGTTGAAAAACATCCAGAAGGACATTGGCCTTACGAGCCTGTATGTGACACACGATCAGGAGGAAGCCATGGCCATGTCTGATCAGGTGGCCGTCATGCGAGCCGGGAGGGTGGTTCAAATTGGCCGGCCTGAGACCTTGTACATGCACCCCGATACGGCGTTTGTGGCCTCTTTCCTGGGAGGAGCGAATATCATTGTGGATGCATCGCACTGCGTCTCACTCACAGGCGTCGATCCGGGAGATGGTCACGTCTTGTCGGTCCGGGCAGAGGACATCATACTCAAGGATGACGGCCATTTGGCACATGTCGTCGGCCGCCAGTTCCTGGGGCACATCACAGAACTTGACCTGGAGGTGGACGGGATATCCCTGCGGGCACGGGTGCCCGGTATGGCTCCCGATTCGACTGAAATCCGTATTGCCATGACCTCATTCAGGACGGTCCCGAACGACCTGTGACAGGTCTGTTCAGAGCAGGGAACGGAATCGGTCGTTTATATCCGATTTGGGTTGTCTGATGCGCAGGAGATCCCTGAGATGGCCGCTTTTGACATGCAAGTCAAAGCCCCACGACTGGAAGGAGCCGAACGGAATCCAGTTGAACGACATCTGCCAGCAGTCGAAATCGTGGGCCAACGCAATGTTGGTGGTAACGAGTTCACGCTGTTCCACGTCATAGCCCGTGCGACCCGCCACTTTCCAGTTGGGGGTCAGACTGAAGTCGAATGATGTGTTCAGAATGGCACGTCGTATGGTCGCAAGTCCGGGTTTTGTGATACCGTACGTAAAGTCAATGGACGTGGACCAGGGTATGGAAAAGTCGGTATCCGGAGAACGAAGGGACGTCTGCAGGATCTGCGCAGAGCCACTTGGATCGGCAAGGCCTCCAGGCAGGAAGCCCCCACGGGGTGACGTCATGGGGCGGTCTCCGGCACCTGTCCGACTTCGAAGCGATGTTCGGATGGTGACGTTCAGGGAGGTCATGCGGCCCAGCGGTGTGGCCAGTGAAAACGCACTCGCACGCGTGAGTCCGCCTGACGGGGACAGGTCATAGGGCGAAAACGTGCTGCGCGCGTCGACATCTATCTTTCCTGCAACCCGTGTGCGGGCAGTCAGGCGAAGATCTGCCAGTTTGAGTGAGTCAGCGGCAAAATTATAACTCGATGCGGCCGACAGGTCGAACAACTTCACAATGGTGCCGCCGCTGGCCCCCGGATCACCTGCGGGCGAATCCTGCTTTTTGGCCTCGAATGTGTTATTCACGGAGAATGTCATCGCACGCTGTTCTCCCCGGGACACACCGGGTACGACGGCGAACCGGGTTTCTTCTCCGGATGGAGTGGTTACGGTACGCGTGTATCCCCACTTCTCGTCAAAAAAGTCAGGCCGGTACGAAAAGCCGACATTGGGCCGGACCGTATGTCGAATTCGACTCAGGCCGGCAAATCGGGCAGGGAACTGACCATAGAACACCGTACTTGAGTTGACAGATGAACTGAACTGCCTGAGGGCAAAAAACTCATCCCGCGAACTTGTCTCGACGGTACTGGAGTCAGCCGAGATCTGTCTCTCCTCCGTTCGGAGGAACCAGTCTTCCGTATACGTGACATCAGGCGAGAGGTTGAGCCGAACGTTTCCGAGTACGGGCAGGGATTGGACAGAAAAGGGTGCTGATACCGGGATGCGGTGCGATGCGCGGAACGAGAATGGGTCTTCTTTTCCGGTTGCCCTGCGGAAGTCGGAAGGAGACCTCAATGCATCCCACCAGGAGATATCGGCGGCCGCCGGGTCTCCGGCGGCCTGAAGTTGGGCATCTGACAATGGCGTGAAGTCGAACCGGTTATCGACATTGAGTGTGTACCCGGCTGTGACGGTATTACGAACCTTGATATTGTTCTGTGAGAACCGAAATGCAGGAAGAACCATGTTCACCTGGCCATTGGCGAGCGATTGTCGCTGACTTGCCTGGACCGACATGCTGCGAGAGGACCAACGCTGCGTGTAACGTAGTGATGATTGCAGATCCTGCCGGACGCGGTCATCATACTGCTGGGAAACCGCCCTCAGGAAGGAGGTCGACGACAGATTCACATTCGTGTTGAATGTTGCGGTTTGACCAATGGTTTGATTGTGGGTCCATCGAAAGGCGCTCGTTTGCCGAATGGCAAAGAGGGGATCTCCCCTGACACCGTTACGGAATCGGGCATAATCCATTTGCAACTGGCCATCGAACGCGTAGCGCTTGCGGTACCTGTACAACCCCCGCGTTTCCCAGCTGCCCTGCGTCCAGAACCCTGATTGCAGCTGGAGGTCCATGAACTCATTCATGGCAAAGTACCATCCAAAATCCCGCAGATAAAAACCGAATTCATCTTCGCCGTAGGTAGGAGGAAGGGGACCGGACCGTCGTGTATCCCTGGCGGGCAGAAATCCGAATGGAAGCCAGAGGGGGGTCGGTATATTGAACAGGAACAGTTGGATCGGTCCTGTATAGATCCAGTCGTCGCCGACCATTTTCATTTTTTTGGACCGGAGCGAGTACGATGGGTTCGTGGTGCAATTGCACGTGGTATAGACGCCGTCCCGAATGAAGAGCGTATTGTCCTCGATGGCCTTCACAACGCCGGCCCGGATAAAGCCATCCTCGATCTGTGTCTCTGCGGCGACTATACGACCGCGTCGCGTGTTCAGGTTGAACGCCAGTGACGTGCCGCTGAATTCCTCTCCCGCCTGTATGATGGTTGGCCGGTCAGCGGCCCCCTCGCCGGTTTGGCGTCCCCGGGCCCGAAGCTCGTCGATGTCGAAGAAAATATCGATGGTCCACGCGGTGAGCTTCACATCCTCGTAAACCACCGATGCATTTCCGATCAGGGACGCGGTTCGATCAGAGGCGGCCAAAGCTATGCGCAGTGAATCCGAGGCAACGAATTCGACAGGCCGGGAAAGCTCCCCTCCGGATTGGGCTGCAGCTCGGCGACACGTGACCATGCAAAGAAGCGCTATCAGCAGAAAACACAGGCGCACGGAATCAGCGGTGCTCGTCGACATGTTGGAAGACCATGTGCGCAGCACCCAGCATTCCCACGTCATTGCCTCCTGTTTCCTGTACAATTTCGAGTCCTTCCGAGAGGGCCGGTAACACCGATCGTTCCAACGATCGTCGGGCAGGTTCAAGGATATAATCTCCGGCACCGGAGAGTCCACCTCCAACTACGAATTTCCGGATATCCAGAAGGTTCACGATGGATCCAAGCACACGACCGAGTTTGTGGCCTGCCCACTCGAGGACTTCCCGGGCACCACGGTCACCGGAGACTGCAGCATCATACAACATTCGCGGTGTGATTCCTTTGAGGTCAGGTTGCGCAACTTGGTGGATGAGGCTGTCACGACGATTGAGCAGCATGTAACGCGCCTGCCTGGAAAGAAACCGTTGCCCAAGATAGGCTTCAATGGCGCCGGAAACACCACTGCGGGCTATAGGGCCTTCGTAGTCAATGGACATGTGTCCGATTTCACCAGCGGCCCCGGTACTACCCCGGAAAATCCTGTTCTCGTATATGATGGCACCGCCAACTCCTGTTCCCAGCGTTACCATGATGAACGACGAAAAGTCTCTTCCTGCTCCGTAATGGGCAGAACCCAGTCCGGCGGCATTGGCATCATTTTCGACGAGTGTAAAAAGTGGTGTATCAAGCCGCTTGGCGAGTTCATCGCCTACGTTGACCACCTCCCATCCAGGAAGGTTTGGTGGGCGGGATACGGTTGTGCGCTCCCAGTTTATGGCTCCCGGGGAGCCGATACCGACACCCAGTACATCACCAGCCTCCCCGGTAAACGAGCGAACGAGGTGCGAAATGGTATCGAGTACGTGAACAGGCCCCTTATCGGCCTCCGTATGCGCCGTTTTTTGTTTGACGAGCCCGTCTTGGCGGCTGACGAGGGCTGCCTTGATGGATGTGCCCCCCAGATCAATACCGACGGCGAGCTCAGTCGTGCCCATTCGGTCCATCATGGGTCTACCAACGGGTAAACCAACTCACCAGGGCGTTGCATACTGTATTTTTCGCGCGCAATCCTTTCAATGTCCGCGGCGTTCAGCGGTCGCTCCATGAGTGTTTTCACACGGTCGATATCAGCTGACAGCAGAGCGTTTTCTGCCCGGAGTACACGCTGCTCCGCGCGGAGTGCGAACCGCGTCCAGAGACTGTGTGTGTCAAGAAGGAGTATCCAGACCAACAGGAGAAGTGCAGCCGTCGCCAGGAGCCTCTTCTTGTGGCGCACCAGGAATTTCTGTTCGCGTTTCGGCATGGATTCAGCAGACAGTGTCCAGACACGAGGGAGGAAATACCGCTCTCGTACTCAATCTACGAAAAACGGAACGCTTTTCTCGCAGGGTAGACAGCGGCCGTTCCGAGCTGTTCCTCAATGCGCAGTAGCTGATTGTATTTGGCGAGGCGATCTGAGCGACTGGCCGATCCGGTCTTTATCTGTCCACTACCCACGGCAACAGCCAAGTCGGCGATCGTGGTGTCTTCCGTCTCGCCAGACCGGTGCGAAATTACCGACGCAAAGCCATGCTTATGGGCGAGATCAATCGCACTGAGCGTCTCCGTCAACGTACCAATCTGATTCAACTTGATCAGAATAGCATTTGCAGACGCCTCGTCTATTCCCCGTTGGAGATGGGTAGTATTGGTAACAAAAAGGTCGTCACCGACGATCTGAACCTGGTCTCCAATGGCGCTTGTCAATGCCTGCCACCCCGGCCAGTCGTTCTCGGCCATTCCATCTTCGATGGAAATGATCGGATATTTTTCGATCCACGAGCGCCAGAAGGCTACCATCTCTTCCGACGTACGCACACGATCCGGATCGCTCTTCCAAAATTGGTAGCCTCCTTCAACGGCCATTTCAGACGTTGCCGGGTCAAGTGCAATGTGAATATCATCGCCCGGCTTGTACCCGGCGCGCTCGATCGCCCGGAGAATGACCTCGACTGCCTCTTCGTTCGAGGTCAGGTTCGGGGCAAATCCCCCCTCGTCACCAACAGCCGTACTGTGTCCAAGGTCAGAGAGTACACGTTTGAGGCTGTGGAATACCTCGACTCCCATGCGTAGGCCATCCGAGAACGTATCGGCACCTGTCGGCATGATCATGAATTCCTGCATGTCCACACTGTTGTCAGCGTGACGTCCACCGTTGATGATATTCATCATGGGTACCGGCAACGTCCGTGCCCCTGCACCGCCGATGTATCGGTAAAGCGGCAGTCCTGAAGCCTCGGCAGCTGCATACGCAACTGCGAGAGAAACCCCGAGAATGGCATTGGCACCAAGCCGGCTTTTGTTTTCGGTACCGTCCAGGTGTATCAGGTGACTGTCTATTTCGGCCTGATCGAAAACAAACCAGCCTTCCAGTTCCGGTGCGATAATGTCATTCACATTTTCAACAGCCGAGAGCACACCCTTGCCGCCGAATACCTGGGCATCCCCATCCCGCAGTTCGACAGCTTCGTGTTCTCCTGTGGATGCTCCACTCGGTACAGCCGCCCTCCCCATGTATCCATCGTCTGTGATGACATCAACCTCCACGGTTGGATTTCCACGGCTGTCAAGGATTTGGCGGGCGTATACATCAAGAATCTGGGACATGGATACGGATACGTGTGGGTGAGAATGAAGCGGAAACCGGGCGAGAGCGTACGGCTTACCGCACGGTCGTGGACTCGTTGATCCACGTGTAGCATCCATAGTCGATCGTAATCCGATCACCGGGATTCCAGCTCTTGAAAAACTTGTCTTCTGCCGAAGGATAGAACTGAGTCAGATTGCGCGCACGTGAGCGGGCCTGTTGGGCAATCCGGTCGTCATCTGCCCGTGCAGCAGCTCGGTCGAAGTAGTCTGCAGCCAACCAGTAGACGGCCCGATCTTCGCGTTCGAAGGATCCACAGCCCTGTACGGCGGAGACATACAGATCTCCAATGGCCATAAGAGCCTGCGCATATGATGCGTCAGTCTGGAGAGAGCGGCGGAACGATGTGCGTGCACGGGCAAGACGACCCTCCTGCTGGTGGGCAATGCCAATGTTGTAATAGACTTCGCGTGCCGAATCCATGCCTCCTTCCAGTTCCAGCGATTCCTCGTAGAGTCGGATGGCTTCCTCGGAGTTTCCATCTTCGAGGCGCATCTTGGCCACGGTGCGGTAGAGCCTGGCCGAAGGCGCGCTCTGCATGACCTGATCAGCCAGGTCGTATGCTTCCGAGCGCATGCTTTCCTGGAGGTAGAGGTCGAGAAGTTCTTCTTTCATTTCCAGGTCGTCCGGATTATCGGCCAGTTGATCCTCAAGAAATCCGATTCGATCGGCAGGAGATGTGAAGAGCTGCGTGCGCCATTGATTGACAAGATTCTGTATTTCCTCACTGTCCGGGAAATCCGATTCTGCCCGATCCAAAAACTCGATGGCGTCGGCTTTCTGATCCCGGCGGACCATATCATCGATGATGTAATTGACGTAGTAGGGTTGCAACCTGGAATGATCAAGTTCATATGCCCTGCGGTACGACTCCGCAATGAGGGCCTGGCTGTTTTCAAACAGCGCACCGTGTGTCTGCAGGAAGCGCCCCTTGTTGAAGACCCACTCGAATTCCGATGCCTCGATACCCGCTTCCTCCATACGGGGGAGTGCAGTGTCGTAGATGAAGAGTGCCGAGTCGAGATACACCCGCTTGGTTTCCTCATCTTCGGCGGACAACGCTATGCCTTCATAGACCTTGACAGCCCGCTCAAAATTACGATCCGAATTCGCGGGAAAACCGGGCGCACACCGGAGAATCCATCGCAGGTACGGTAGCGCCGTGTCGAAGCTCTTGTTCTTGTAGTCTTCCGCGTACAGGCTGTAGTTCACGCGAACTGTCCTGTCGTCAGTTTCACATTCCTGGGTTGTCTGTGCGGCTGTTATACCGGCGTAGCCAGTCGTGCTGATGGGCGCTGTTATCATCATCAGCAGAATGATCTTGGCAGGGAAGGTGGGGATCCTGTTCATGGTACTCGGGGGATGTCTTGTAGTGTCGTTGCTGTTCATCCGAGAGGGATGCGGTCGAACCAGCGCTCGCCAAAGTTGATATTCAAACCGAATCTGAAGTATCGGTCTTCGACGAGTCCATTCGATGTCGTTCCTCTGCGGCCAACGTCTATGTTCAAGTCAATAGTCGTGCCAGGGATGGCAGTGGGAATACTGAGCCCGGCGGTGACACCCACGGACCGGATACGCTCCGATGGGTCCGGTGATACATACGATGCATCGGTATATATGCCTGCTCTGTACGCCATTCGGACAAAATACGACCCAAAAGGTTGCCGGGAACCGGGCCAGAATTCGAGTCCGGCAGACAGCCTTGAGCGGTTCTCGAGCGTATTCACGTTGTCGTTGATACCGGGAAGCGGAAAGTCCGAAGAAAAGGACGTCCAGTCCTCAAACTGTACGTCAGCGACTACAGTAAGGCTGGGTGTAGGGCGGTACATGACGCCCGCAACGACTTGAATAGGGAGGTCGACGCTCCCCGATTCGGCTGCGCGAAGAGTGTCCGATGTCGCGCTCCTGTCGAGACTGAGCGTCCTTGCGCCTGTCAGTGATGTTGGTATCGTGACGGCAAGTCCCGCCCCGAACGGACGCTCTCCCAGAAAACTGCTCTGATCAGAAAAGCGGATTCCGAGGGTTGGAGAGAATCCTCCGAGTCGCGTGGATGTCACGACGTTGGAGTCAGTGAAGTTGATGTCATCGAACGTAGTTCGCTGCGTATCCTCAAGAATACCGAATATGTACGCTGCCGTCGCTCCAATACTCAGCTTTTCGTTCAGTGCCAACCCAGCCGATGCGGATAATTTGTGCAAGCCACCATTTCCTTTGTACGAGGTGACAATGGGGGCCTGTGTGCCGGATTCCGGATCGACCACCAGCACGGAACTCTGATCGACCCGGTAATTCATACGTGTGAACGGGGAAAAGCCGAGTGCCACGCCCAGCTTGCGAGACAGGATGGGAAAGCTGCCGTGAACGGCGTTGAACTGTCCGGAGGTCAACTTGGAGTCGTCAACACCGTCCTCGGACGCGATCAATCGATCTATCACCATACCGCCGTTGACGCGCGTAAAGAATTGATCCGAGAGTCCGGCCGGGTTGGCCAGGTTGGCATATCGAAAGGAGCCCAGGGCAAACCCACCACCTCCCATGGCCTGGGATTGTGACGACACGAATGACTCCCTCTGGCCGAGACCAAATCGGGAGTAGATGGACCCATCCGACAGGCTCTGTGCCATGGTGTCCACCGTGCATCCCCATAGCATCAGGATCAGGATCGTAACAAACGGTCGGCGCATGGGATCAGTCCATTGGTGAATACGTGAGCAGAAGACGCGGTGAATTATCTTCATCCCGGCGAAGCCGGTGGTGCCCGATCGAAGTGCTGGAGACGGGGATATACAACTCAAAACGATCGAAATTGGACGTGCCCAGTGAGGCCTGCTGGATGATATTTGTGATCAACGAGCTGCGGAACGTGGCCCGCCCTGTAGCATCAACGGCAACCGTCTCGACGTTGAGGGTGGATGAGCCATCCTCTGTAACTGCGCGCAGGGCCAGCGTGCTGAAGGGGGGGCGTACGAACGAGGAGCCATCTTCCTGGGGGCGCTGTGACATATCAATGCGCAGCTCTGCACGATGTACGGAGACGGTGTCAGGGATGGGAAATTTCAGGGAGAGAGAGGAAAGGCCGGTGTCAAGCAGTACGTTTTCCGGCAGGGGGTCAGTGGCACCGGGCACCGAATCGTCGACAACGGTCAGGAATCGGGAAAGAGGGAAGTCCACCCGTTCACCGGAAGCCAACAGGACCTGCAACCTGGAGCCGAAAAGGCTGCTGCCGATGACAGCATTACCGCTTGTGGCGCGGAGGCGAAAACCGTTGAAAAGGGTCTGCATGTCGGCCGAAAGCAGGAGCTGGGCATTGCTTGACACCCATTCTGCCGGCATCGTAATGCGCAGCGTATCGGTAGTGACCGGCACGTCAACCTCAGTGACAAGCGCACCGGTCGTCAACGTCGTGTCGGCCCGACGACCTTCAGCTGTCCATTCTTCCGTCATGGCGTGAATCTGGAGCGACAAGGTGGAGAGCGTATCTCCCAGAACGTAGTTGACCGGGAATCTGAGCTCCACGGATTGGACAACCTCTCCGGCCCGTCGGCCGGGAGTGGTCGCAGGAGCAAAATCCACGAAAGCATTGCGGGCAATCATACCGACAGCCGGGTCGAAAACACGTCCTGTCAAAAAACCACTGGCCCCTCCGGCGAGCGTACCACCGGTAATGTCAGCGGGACCGTCCGGCTGGATGCCGACTACGGGCAGGAATTCAGTCGTTGTACGCCCGGACTGCGCATCTACCAGACCAATACCCACTTCAGAGGGTTCATCGCCACAGGCAGCAGCGAAAAGAAGGAACAGGATGACAGGGAGGGGCCCCAACCTGATTGGTGACATGCGGATCGGTATGAAGCTGGAGCTGGGCTCCACGGCGGATTAACTTGACTTCAAACGGAAAACCCCAAAGACCGAGGCCGATGGGGTTCCCTGTTCGGAAGCGTACTATGCCAGCATGGTGGTGTATGTTTCACTCCGCAAAGTGCAAAATGGCGTCACCACGCTGACACTTTACCCGATCAGGCTGGGACGGCTGGAGATATGGCGTTGTACAGGTCCATGGCCTGGTCCCGTTGCGATTCGGTGTCGTCAGAAAAAACGGGGTGCCCCTCCGCATATTCCGCGATTTCAGCGGGAAAGATGACGCCGTCGGCAAAGTGCATACCGACCCTGTTGGGGCTCATGCCCTTGAGGTTGTCTTTCGAGGCCAGCTTGAGGGAGACAATGTCTTCGGCCGACATGGCATCCTCAAAGTCTACCATCTGTGGTGTATACGCAATTTTTGCGTCCCTGAACAGTGGGTCGTCTGCGAACTCGGTTCGCAGGACGTAAGGCACGTAGCCACTCATCCAACCGAATGCGTGGACCAGGTCCGGCTGCCATCCGAGATTCCTGATGGTACGAATGACACTCCGGGAAAAAAACGCTGCCCGTTCGAGGTTGTCGGTGAACATCTTGCCCGAACGATCAGCAAAAATTCCTTTTCGTTTGAAATAGTGGCCGTTGTCCATGAAGTAGACTTGGAGGCGAATGCCCGGGATTGACGCCACTTTCACGCGCAGGGTCTCCGTGCGGTCGCCGAGTGTGATCTCACTGCCGGAGAGGCGAATAACCTCATGGAGTCGGTTCCGGCGTTCACTCACCGTGGCGTAGCGTGGCATCATGATGCGGGTTTCATACTCGCCGGTTTCGTGCAGGGCTTCTGGGAGGTGCCGTGCCAGGGAGGCGATGTACGACGTATCGGAAAATGGCGCTACTTCTCCGGATATGATCAGAATCCTTTTCGGGTTTGCCATGCCTGCTTCATTTGGTGTGAAATAGACCAGAAAATACGAAATAGCGAATGTTTTTACAAGATTGGCAAAGCGCTTCCAGGTGCGGGAAAGAAAAAGGAAAGCGGGAGTACAAGGCCCACATGGAGAAGCATCCGGTCATATTGTTCGACGGTGTCTGTAATCTGTGCAACGCCAGCGTCAACTTCGTGATTGACCGTGATGACGATGCCATATTCCGCTTTGGAGCCCTGCAGTCTGATAGCGGTGCCAGGATGTTGGCGGAACATGGTCTGGAGCCGGGAAGACTGGAAAGTATCGTACTGATAGATGACGGGGCTGTGTACGTGGCCTCGGATGCGGCACTGCGTATTGCCCGCAGACTCGGAGGGGCATTGAAACTGCTCTGGCCGTTTCGATTCGTCCCGCGCTTCTTGCGGGATGCTGTTTACAATTGGATTGCCCGGAATCGGTATCGTTGGTTCGGCAGGCAGGAGAGTTGCCGATTACCGACACCGGACCTGACGGAGCGCTTCATAGGCGGCACATTACGCCACTGACCGCCGGGAACGGCTCGGCGGTGATCACTCCGGTACGGATCCGGATTCCTGGAGCAGCTCGAAATAGCGGCGGATCAATTGCTGGTAGTCGTCCGCGTAACCTGATTCGAGGGCACGGATCAGATCCCGGCGTAGCCGTTCGGCCTGTTCCGAGGGTGACAGCTCGGCCGGACTGTCGCGAAGGATATCGTCGGCCGAACGTCCCTGTCGCTTGTTCTCACGGCCTCTTTCCTGAAGCGACTGGGACGCCTGCAGAAGTCGCGTGAGGATCTCATTCTGTCGCTCAATGGTCCGCCGGTTGGCCCGGTTTTCTGACAGCTCCTCGATGGATTCCTGCATCTGTTCGGCAATGCGGTTCAGATCACCCAGCGCTTTGTTCCGGAGTTCACGGTTTCGGCTGAGCTGTCGCAACTGTTGTCGCATCTGTTCCTGTTGGGCGCCCAGCTGCCGCAGACGCTCCGTCATGTCCTGGGTGAGACGATTGCCCTGCATGTCGTTGAGCAGTTGCTGGATCTGCTCGTTGAGTTGTTGTTGCTGTTGTCCCATGTTCTGGAGTTGCTCCATCATCTGCTCCATGGACATATTGCTCTGACCCGCCCCGGACGCATTGTTCATCTGGTTCAGCAGATCACTGAGCAGTAGTGCCAGCTCGTTGAGGTGGGACATGGCTCCCTGTTGTCCGGTCGTGGCTCGTCTGGCTGTTCTCTCCGTCAGGGCATCGGTCGACTCACCCATGAGACGCAAAGCATTACCCGTTTCTTCCTGGATTACGCGCGACATCTGGGGGATTTCCCGGGAGAGCCGCTGCAGCGTATCGGCAACAACCCCGAGGTTGTCGCTCAACTGAGCCTGCTGTCTGGCGGCGTCCCGCAACTTCGGAGAATCAGTGGCAAAGCCGTCGACGTCCTGCCGCAGGGCCTCCTGATCACGGGACAGTGTCAACACATCCTCCAGGACGGAGCGCACGCCGGCCAGGTTGATCTGCTGCTGTTGTCCGGCTGTATTCATCTGCAGCTGGGAAAGATCGCCTGAGAGTTGCTGCAGTTGCTGGGACATGTCCTGCTGCTCCTGCTGCGCTTTCTGTGGGTTGCCCGAACGCGTCTCTTCCGCATTCTCTCTCATCTTTTCCGGCATTTTCTGGTCTTCGGTGTCCTCCACAAGATCCTGCATTTCCTGCTTGGGCTGGTTGCGCAACTCCTCCATGCGCTCCTGGATTTCCTGAAGCTTTTCCTGCAGGTTTTCCATTTCGTCTGCGGCCTGCTCCTGCTCATCGGCCAGCTGATCTTTACGGGCACTCTGCTCGTCGGTGGACTCCTCTTCCTTCAGCTTTCCTGTTTCCTCTGCCAACTGTTCTTCCGTCCTGGCCAGGTCATCGGCCCGTTTCTGAACCTCTTCCATGTCCTGTTGCACCCGGAAATTCTTGAACAGATCGAGCGTCCGTTCCAGTCGCTGCTGGTACTGGGTTTCAGAAAACTCGAACTTTTCCAGGGCTTCCTGCATCTGATTCGGGTTCATCTGCTTCAGGGATTCCTCCAGGTTCCTGAGCGATTCCATGAGTTCAGGAGAGCGGATTTCCTCAACGACCTCCTGTAGTTCCTTGAACGATTGCAGCGTTTCTTCCGAGACCAGGTCTTCACTGGCCATATCGTCTGCCATTTCCTGCATTTTTTCGGCCACATCGTCGATGGCCTTTTCCATTTCACGCTGTTGCTCCTGCAGTTTTTCCACGGCGCGCTCATCCTGGAAGTCAACTTCCGGATCACGGAGAAGCTCTTTACGCAGGGCATCAAAATCTTCCCTCGCTTTCCTGGCGCGCTCCATGAGCTCGTCGAGACCTTCCTCTGCTTCGTCCTCCTTGGCATCGAGCGTTTCGTACCGCTCGGCGGCCGATGGTAGTCTCAATCGGTGTACACGGGACTGTGCAGCCTTGAAACCGGCCACCGAGTCGTTGTCCCGGACCTCGACATAGTATTCCACGACGTCGCCAGGGACCAGGTCCAGACCCGTCGTTTCAGCCACGTCCCAGTCGAAGGGTATTTCTTGGTCGAGTTGCAGTGTGCTGCCAAGCGGCAGCGAACGTACATCGAAGGTATCCGACACCTCTCCAAACCGACTCTCAGCGAGACGTGTGTGAAGGGTCAGGTCGTGGAATCCGTAATCGTCCGTAATGCCAATGAGCAGGAATGTTCTGAGATCGCCCGGAAGGTCAGACGTCAACTCGGGTTCAAGTATGGTCACATCTGGCACGAGATCCCGCGCGGCCGATATTCGGTATTCAATGGGTGAATTGTTCGGAATACCATCGGGAGACAACAGTTCGATGTGCCACGTATCGTTTTTGGTTATCCTGAAACGGGCCGACAGAAGGGATCCGTCGATTTCGGCTTCAACACGACGGCTGGACTCGAACACCAGACTGGCCTGCTCCACCCGGACGCCGGCCGTCCGTACACGAACACGCACCTCCGTTCCCGTCAGCGCGGACACATCGCCTACGTTGTTGTCGAGGGAGCGCTGTGGCAGTCGGGTATACCGGGGATGAACAAGGTCAACGTTGAGTTGGGACACGATGGGGCGATTCAGCAACGACACGGTATACCAGGGACTTGAAACGCTCCCGGCAACAATGCGATACCGAAATTCCCGCTTTACATCGGTGATGGATACATACCACGAACCGGGATCGGCCGCGGCGGACATGTCGGACATCTGGGCACGGTTTTCACCGGTTTGCATGGTCTCCAACCCGGGACGTACACCGTCTGGTGCTCCCGACAATACGGCCCTTGCTTCGAACGTGGCACCAGCAATCAATTCCGTGGAACCCGGCTCAACCGCTATCTGAAACGGTGCAGGTCGCGAAAACGATGTAGCTGGCCGTGCAAGTCGCTCTCC
The DNA here is from genome assembly GCA_002787815.1 of Bacteroidetes bacterium CG12_big_fil_rev_8_21_14_0_65_60_17. Lineage (GTDB taxonomy): Bacteria > Bacteroidota > Rhodothermia > Rhodothermales > UBA10348 > 1-14-0-65-60-17. The sequence continues at coordinate 104,305 of PCUY01000057.1, forward strand.
CGCGTCGGTTATCCAGCCGGGAGCCGCAAATGCCAGTATGGCAAGAACGACGACGGGCAGTGACAATAACCGTGCGGGGAGCACTACGACCCGCCACGGGGCGATACGTGCCACGGCTGTTTCCGGGATAGGTTCAGCCAGGCTTGCCACCGCGCGGTCCATGACATCCGGTGGCGCATCCGAATGGCGTCCCGTAACGAGATGCAGCAGGTTGATGAGCCGATCGGAGATGCTTTCGTTGGCACGACCGAGCAGGCGCGCCACATCCTGGTCGCTCAGTCCCGGGAGCCACCCCAGTCCCTGAAGGAGGGGGCGAACAAGCCACCAGATGGCGGCGGCAACAAGTACCACAAAGAACATCGTGGCGAGTACCATCCGCACGCCGGGCGGCGTCCACAACCATGCCTCGAGTGCAACAAAAACGAGGGCCAGCGACAGGACGATGGTCAATGTCAAAAGCCCACCCCGGGTCAGGTTCACAGCCACCATGCGTCGGCGGGCGCGCGCGAGGCTGTGACGGATGTTTTCTACGAGTTGGCGTGTCTGATTGCTCATGAAACCGGTGTACCCCATGGGTAATCATGGTGTTTCAACGTTTCATTATTTGCACGGCTTCTCCGGGAGCAGTAGGTTGATCAAAACTCCGGAGGAACATGCCCTACAACCCCAAAAAAACAATTGCCATGGTGCTCGGTGGAGGTGCAGGTACGCGCCTTTTTCCGCTGACCAATCGCCGCTCAAAGCCCGCTGTACCTCTGGCCGGGAAGTACAGGCTCATAGATATACCGGTATCGAACTGTATCAACTCGGACATCAACAAGATTTTTGTCCTTACGCAATACAATTCCGCGAGTCTGAACCGGCATCTGACGCAGACCTACCGATTCGATGCATTCCGGGACGGGTTCGTGAACATCCTGGCCGCGGAGCAGACTCCGGAGTCGAAGGAATGGTTCCAGGGAACGGCCGATGCCGTGCGTCAGAGTGTCAAGCACCTGGAATCCTATCAGTATGAGCACATCCTTATTCTGTCCGGAGACCAGTTGTATTCCATGGATTATCGGGACATTCTGTCGGCGCACGTCAGGAAAAATGCCGATATCAGCATTGCCACCATACCTGTGCACGCCGATCATGCTCCTGGCCTCGGTATTCTGAAAACCGACAAAGACGAACGGATTACCCATTTCCATGAGAAGCCGGGTGCAGATGAGCTGGAAGGAAAGGAAAGCCCGGTGAGTCCGGAGATGGAACGATCCGGTCGCACATTCCTGGCGTCCATGGGAATCTATGTATTCTCCCGTGGAGTGCTCCTTGACCTTCTCGATGAGTCTCCCGGAGCGCACGATTTCGGAAAGGAGATTATTCCTGGTGCCCTTTCAGGAAGAATTGTCGTTTCGTATCCATTCGAAGGATACTGGAGCGACATCGGGACCATCCGTTCCTTCTTCGATGCCAATCTGATGCTTGCGCACAGCAAGCCGGAGTTCGACATGTACAATCCGGAGATGCCGCTGTATACGAATGCGCGTATGCTGCCACCGGCCAAGATCCAGAACTCGTTCGTGGAGAACTCACTCATTGCGGAAGCATCGGTCGTTCTGAACGCAAAAATCTCCAACTGCGTGATCGGTCTGAGGTCCTATGTCGGAAACAACGTGTCCCTGATGAATACCGTCATGTTGGGCTCGGACTATTACCACTGGCAGGATGCGTCGTATCGCCCATTGAAAAAAGGGCCTGAAAAACCTGGAATAGGAAACGACACAGTTGTGGAAGGTGCCATCATAGATCGAAACGCGTGCATAGGCGAGCGGTGTGTTATCCGTAACAGCGAGGGACGTGAGACGGTAGATGCAGAGAATTACTATATCCGGGAGGGAATCATCGTGATTCCGAAGGATGCCCACATTCCGGATGGCACGATCATCTGACGCTGTCCCTCTGCGACCTGTAGCTGTTGGCAACGGGTCTTTCGCTGAAAAGGGGGCGCGTCTTCGACCACGTGGCCTTGAAAAAACCGGATGCCCTGTAGGCTTCCAGGGCGCTATCCGATGTCCAGGTCGAGAGCGTTGTAAATACGTTGGGCTGTTCCACGTCTTCCAGTAGCAGAAGGGTCTCACATCCCGGGAAGGACTCAATGTGGGGTCTGGCGTCCTCGAACAGGCGAAGGAATGTGTCCACATGCTCACTTTTGAAGCTCATTCGGACCGTGCGGTAAAGTCGATGAGACGCCGCGACCGGGGCCGATGGGGAAGTCGGTGTCCGTCCCGGTTCGGGGGCCCGTTCCCGGACGGCCGGCCTCAGCTGCGCGGCCAGCTCCGATGCAACGCGTGCTGCTGCCTCGACGAAATCTTCTCCGTGTGACGCATAGAGAATGGAGCGGCTGCTGTTGACAAGAACAGGTCCTCCCGCCGCCGCAGCCATGACGTCCCGGGCATTTCCGCCCTGCTGACCCACGCCGGGGACAAGGAAAGGAATGGATGGATGCGCGGCACGCAGCCTGGTCATTGCGCTGAGGTCGGTAGCGCCCACAACAAATCCGGTTTCCGCCGGCAGGGACTCGCCCCATGACACGACCTGCCTGGCGACCTGTTCAAAAAGCGGTACTCCGTTCGCATTGAGCAGCTGCAGATCGTTGCCTCCCGGGTTGCTCGTGCGCACGAGCACAAAGGCACACGTTCCCGGCCGCGTCAGAAATGGTTGTACGGCATCCCGACCCATATAGGGCGCGACCGTGACAGCATCGAAATGGAGATGATCGAATATGGATTGCGCATAGAAGGATGCAGAATTGCCAATGTCACCTCGCTTTGCGTCTGCAATGGTCAGTGCATGTTTTTGTGCGAAGGGGACGAGTTCGCCGAGCAACTGTATGCCTGCACTTCCGAGTGCTTCGAAAAAGGCAAAATTGAACTTGTAGGCACACGCGGAGGAGGCTGTAGAGTCGATTATGCCAGTGCAGAAAGCGCGCGTGGCCGAGATCCGGTTGTCGCCGAGGTGAGGCGGGAGTCGGTTGAAATCGGGATCAATCCCGACACACAGATGGGACTGCTTCTGGTTCTGGACGGCGGCAAGCCGCTGGGAAAAGGAGGTGTTCACAGAGAATTAATGTCTGGATGCGGTGCCCATAAACGGGCTGGAATTGCTCGTGGCAACGGAAAATACTCGTCAGAAACTTAACGGTGTACACCAGCCTCCATTTGCTACAGGAACCGTTTTTGTCTGTCGGGTATTGGACGTGATGTACTGTCGCACTTAGCATTGGAGAATGACCATGGGCCTCGACACGATGAAACTCAAGAACGTTTCGGAAAAAGACCAGAAGATGATTCAGGACATCGACCGTATGCTCGGTCCGGAACCTGATGAACTGGGTTTTGCGAAGAATCTCTTCTGGGGCCGGTTCCGCTCCGACTCGGTTTTCCCGTATCCCATGGAATCGGAAGAGGAGCGCAAGCGCTGCGACACGCTGCTCGTCGAACTGGAGGACTACCTCAAGAATGAACACCCCGCTGTTGAAATAGACCAGAAGCAGTACATCCCGGAGTGGGTCATTCGGAAGCTGTTCGACATGGGGGTCATGGGACTGACCGTACCCACGGAATACGGTGGTCTGGGAATGGGAATTACGAGCTATAACCGGGTCCTGGAAAAAATAGGCTCCTATTGCGGTTCGACGGGTGTCATGGTGTCCGCACATCAGTCCATCGGGTGCAAGGCGATCATGCTCTTCGGTTCAAAGGAGCAGAAAGATATGTATCTGCCAAAGGTGGCCAGTGAATACCTGTCGGCGTTCTGCCTGTCGGAACCGAATGTCGGCTCCGATGCCGCCAACCAGGAAACGCGGTGCGAGCTTACAGATGACGGCAAATACTTCATACTGAACGGTGAGAAGAAGTGGAGCACCTCGGGCGCGCTGTCCGGTGTGTTCACCGTCATGGCGAAGCAGCGTCTGGTGATCAAGGGCAAAGAGCGTGATGCGGTAACGGCCCTGATTCTGACACCGGACCAGGAAGGTGTGGATATTTTTGAGAAAAATCGCTCCAAGACGGGAATTCGCGGTACGTGGCAGGCGCGCATCCGCTTCACGGACGTTCGCGTGCCACGAGAGAACGTATTGCACGAAGAGGGCCGGGGCCTCCAGGTGGCCCTTACCTGTCTGAATTTCGGTAGATGCACACTGTCTGCCGGGATCACGGGGGCTGCCCGTCGGGGCGCAGAGCAGGCCACCAAGTGGGTGCAGACCCGGTATCAGTTTGATCGTCCGTTGATCGAATTTGAGCTTGTCCGGCAACGTGTTGCGCGAATGCATGCGTATGTCTACGCGGCCGATGCCGTGTTGTATATGATGACCGGTATGTTGGACCGGGGTGACAAGGATATCATGGTGGAGACGGCCATGACCAAGGTATTCTGTTCACAACTTGGTTGGGAAGTCCTTGACGATGCCATGGAAATCATGGGTGGTGAAGGGTACATGACCGAAAATGAACTCGAGCGCGCTTGGCGCGACAACCGGATCCACCGCATTGTGGAGGGCTCCAACGAGGTCATGCAACCGTTCATTTTCGCCTACGGAGGCAAACAGCTTGCCGAACATATGTTGGGCATCCGGGAGGCCTTGGGCTGGGATGCCGACGCAGGCATGTTCTCCAACGTCGCGCGGTTCATGCGCAATGCCGCAAACCCCCGAATCGTCTCACGGGCCATTCCACTCGCGGCAGAGCTTTTCCTCGGCTGGAAACGATCGGCTCCTGATGTGTCAGACGTGGACGACCGACTGAAGCCCTACGCGGATCGACTTGGACAACTTGTTGCCGACCATGCCCGCATGTTCAAGTTGGCCAGTAAATGGCATGAAAATGACATTGTAACCCACCAGGCAACGCAGGCCCGGCTCGCGGACTCCGGAATCTACCTGTTCGTCATGTCGTCCGTGTTGTCCAAACGGGACCTGCAGCTCAGAACGATGACCGGAGCCGACCTGGAGCGCCAGGGCAAGCTCTTTGAACACGCCGTGGACCTGCTGGAACTCCGCGTCAAGAATGCGCTGCACGCCGTGCGAGCGAACGCTGATCCGTCCATGCGCAGGGCGGCAACCGCCGCGGCGGAGATCGTGGATGAGCTTCCGAACAGCGACTACTACATTCACCAGGCGTCTCCTACGGCTGCTGGTCAGGGCCGGAAGCTCAGACTGGAGCACATTGAGCAGTTTCCCGGTGACGGCCAGGCCGTTGAGCAGGAAATCGAGGAAATTACGGGCCTATAGTGTCAAATCCGGTCCACGGATGAAGCGCGGCCGGCAGAACGATGGAGCCATCGGCCTGTTGACCGTGCTCCAGGAGTGCTGCCACAATGCGGGGAAGTGCGAGGCCACTTCCATTGAGCGTATGCAGGACCACGGGTTTTCCGCCGCCATCCGGCCTGTACCGGATGTTCATGCGTCGAGCCTGGAAGGATTCGAAATTGGAAATGCTCGATACTTCGAGCCACTGCTCCTGGCCCGGGCTCCAGACTTCCAGGTCGTATTTCTTGGCCTGTGTGAAGCCCATGTCTCCCGTTGACATGAGCAGCCGCCGGTATGGAAGTTCCAGGGCGACCAGCAGCGCTTCGGCGTCCTCACGAAGCGCCTCCAGTGCGTCGTAACTCCGTTCGGGATGAACGAATTGCACCAGTTCGACCTTGTCGAACTGGTGCAATCTGTTCAACCCCCTTACAATTTTCCCGTGTGACCCCGCCTCGCGTCGAAAACACGGGGTGTACGCGCAGTACTTCAGTGGTAACTCCTCTTCGGGGATTATTTCATCCCGGTGAAGATTCGTAACGGGTACCTCAGCCGTCGGAATCAGATACAGACCGTCCCGTTTGGCCTCATACATGAGGTCCTCCTTGTCGGGTAGCTGGCCTGTACCCCGTGCGGAATCTTCGTTGATGACAAGAGGGGGCTGGATTTCCGTGTAGCCGCGCCTGGTCGCCGTGTCCAGGAAAAACTGGACCAGGCTCCGCTGTAGCCGTGCGCCCTGGCCGCGATAGAATGGAAATCCGGCGCCTGATACTTTGGCTCCGCGGTCAAAATCAACGAGTGCATGTTGTTCGATCAAGTCCCAGTGGGCGCGGGGAGTGAAAGAAAAAGAGGGGTGCTTTCCCCACTCATGTACCACCTGGTTGTCTTCTTCCGTCCTGCCCACCGGGACTGTTGGGTGGGGGATATTTGGTATCTCATATAGGAGCCCGTTAAGATTTGCGTGCAGGGAGCGTTCTCTGCTCTCAAGTTCCGCCAGGCGCGATTTCATCTCTGTATTGCGGGCAATCAGTTTCTGTGCAGCATCACGCTGGCCGGACTTCATGAGAGCACCAATCTGCTGCGCCGACGCATTCGCCTCGGTTTTCAGTTCCTGGTGTTCGGTTACAGCCTGTCGCCATGAGTGGTCGAGCTCCAGGATGCGGTCGACGAGATCGGGAGATCCCGTGCGCTTCTTGTCGATGGCTTCCTTGACGACGGCAGGGTTATCGCGTATGAATTGGATGTCAAGCATGTAGAAAGGGAGATTTCAGGCGGTAGTGGGTAAACCGAGTGTTACACCCAGGTGGTTCAGGCCCCGGACCAACATTCGGGGCTGCCATCCGAGTTCCGACTGTGCTTTGAGTATGATGAAGCCGGACCGGGGGGGGCGAGCAGCAGCTTGCGTGAATGCGTGGCTGTCCGTGGGTTGGACAAGGTCGGTGCTGTAGCCGAAAACACGTGCGGTCACACGTGCCATCTCGTATACGGACATCAGCTCTCCGCCAGAGAGATTGTAAACTCCGTTTTTTCTGAAACGGATGAGCCGCTCAACGGCGTCGGCCAGGTCTACAACGTATGTCGGTGTGCGGATGTGGTCCGTCACCATGCGAACGGTTTCACCGCGTGCGAATTTGTCAAGCAACCACAGCACGATGTTGGATCGATTCAGGTTTTCTGCTACACCGTAAACGAGTACCGTACGGGCAATTGCCCAATTCGGAAGACCCGATTTTCTGACGTGATTCTCCGCTGCCAACTTTGATTTTCCGTAATACGATATCGGGTGTGGACGGTCGTTTTCGGTGTACGGCCCCGATTTACCATCGAACACAAAATCCGTTGACATCTGTATCAGCCGCGTGCCCTGGGCCCTGCACAGACGCGCCATGATCTCGACGGCGTCCACATTGACTTTCCAGCAGGCGTCACGGTCCGACTCGCAGGTGTCCACAGCGGTCATGGCCGCCGCGTTGACTACGACATCGGGCGTGAAATCCTCGAACACGGCACGTACCTGTTTGGCATCGGTAATATCGAGCGGGGTATAGCCGCACGATCCCCCGGAGTAGCGAGGTTCGGCCTGCAGACCCGTCGCGAGCACATCGTTACCAGGTGCCTGCCCCAGCTTGTGAACCAGGTGTTGCCCCAGAAGTCCGTTTGCCCCTGTGATAAGTATTCTTTGGAAGAGCACGTCTTGTGATAAATTCATCAGAGGAAAATCCGTAGCCCGACACCGGCCAGAATACGGCCTTCAAGGTGTGGAATGACCTCCATTTCCGGCATGAGTTGCAGAACAATCCGATAGTGTTCAATTTTGAAAAATACGCCTGCCTCAGCAGCTGGGCCGAGAAAAACTGCAGAATCAGACACGCCGCCCAGAACACCGGGACCGAGATAGAATGTGAGCGGTGAGTTGTCAACGGCAGACTGGGAGAGCGAATGAATGCGCATGCCCACGAATCCGTCCGCATTGAAGCTCGAGTGGAAATCCCATGCCTTCCTGCTGGATGTTTCGTATTTGATGCTCAGTCCGGAAAACGGTCCTACAACAGCGCCTATTTCCAGCGTCGGAAACGTTCGCGCCTTTTCAGCCGGCGTTCCGTCATCCTGTGCCTGCAGCGGCTCTGCAGACAGCAGACCCACAAGCAGTAGACCAGAGAGGTAGGCGCGGATCACGGATCGAGAAGTGATTCAGGCCTTGAAAGAGGCGAGGTAGTCCTGGACGTGGACGGCATCCCGGGGCTCCATGCGCCCGGACAGAAGGAGACGGAATTCACGGCGCCGTGCGGCGGCTTCATACCGTTCGTGCTCCTTCTCCGTCCCGGGAAGCAACCTGGGTACAGGTACGGGTTTGCCATCCTTTCCGACCGCAACGAATGTATAGAAAGCCCGGTTGCAGTGACGCTTTTCCGAACTCCTCGGGTTTTCCGCATACACGTTGATTTCTATTTCCATGGAGGAGCGGAATGCCCGGTTGACATGGCTCTCAAGAACAATGATTTCGGATTGGAGAATGGGTTCGTGGAATTCCACGGAGTCCACGCTGGCTGTAACACATACCATGCCTGCATGTCGCTGCGAAGAAATGGCGGCACAGACATCCATCCAATGCAATAGTCTGCCGCCCATGAGGTTACCGATACCGTTCGTGTCGTTGGGAAGAACGAGCTCACTCATGGTGCAGAGGGAACTGGACACCGGACGGCCAGCGGGTAAGGAGCCAGTCATGTTTTCTGCTTCTTTTTTTTGGCCGCGGGGAAGAGGATGTTGTTCAGGATGAGCCTGTAGCCCGGGGAATGCTTGTGGAGACTCAGGTCGGTGGGTTCCTCGCCCACGAAATGCTGGTAATCTTCCGGGTCGTGCCCACCGTAAAACGTGAAGGTCCCCTGTCCATAGGTACCGTTGAGATACCGTACTTCGTCCCGTCCAGGCGCTTCCGCGAGGATCACGACATTGGGCTTGATCACGGATTTCCTGAAATTGGTTGTCTGTCCAATGAACCCTTTGATTGTAGCCACATGGTTTTGCGTCAACATCGTGGGCACCGGATCATACTTCGCGCTGAATTCGAACAACGTGAAGTAGTCTACAGCGGGGTTCCGGAGTTGAGGTGGAGGGGGCCCGGAGTCGATGTTGGAATGCTCGTATTCCCGCGCGTTGAAAATGGGACGGAAATTCTCGAATGCCAGAGTTTTCGAGAAATCGAGATTACTGAGGGCGTCCGGGTCAATGGGGTCATTGTCGTATTCTGCCGGAACAATATCCGTTCCGGAAGCAGCCAGGGCTATGTCAAACGTATCTGTACCGGAACACATGGCAAACAGGAATCCGCCCTCGCCGACATAGGCTTTGATTTCCTCCGCCACGGCGGCTTTCATGTCGGGGACTTTCCTGAACCCCGCGCGCCGCGCCGCTAATTCGGCTTCCCGTTGCTGCTCTATGTACCATGCGGTAGACCGATAGTTGAAAAATTTGCCGTACTGTCCCGTGAAGTCCTCATGGTGAAGATGAAGCCAATCGTAACGTCCGAGATCACCGGCCAGGACCTCTTCGTCGTAGATCATTTCGTAGGGGACTTCAGCATAGGTCAAGGCCAACAGGACAGCATCGTCCCAAGGTAATGTCTGGTCCGGGGCATACACAGCGATTTCAGGCGGTTTCTCAAGCCGGACCACGGATGTATTTGCGTCCTCTGATTGTACCTCAGCCATTGTCCGGGCAGCAGCGGAAGCCGAAAGGGACTCATACGAAACACCCCGGACACGCAACTCCGAGATGACCTCTCCAGACGACGGCATAAGGAACGAGCCCCCCCGGTAATTGAGGAGCCAATCTACTTCGACCGTGCGTTCGAGTGCCCAATACACGATCCCATATGCCTTCAGATGATCGGTCTGTGAGTTGTCCATGGGTACCAGAAGATCCTGGGACGAAGCGATCCTCGGGACGGACAGAACCACGGAAAGTGTAATCCAGGTTACCAATGCTCTCATACCTGTTCTCCCCTGAGTACTCTGATGGCCATCCGGGCGTCGCTGGTCAACAGCGAGCGTGGATAGTCTGTTAAAAGACGCTCGAAAAGCTCAATGGCGCGATCTGGATCGCCCACATGGTCCCTGGCCAGTACAGCAGCCTGGAAAAGACTCCTGTCACCGAAAAAAGACATGGGGTGGATCAGCGGAATTTCGAGGTAGGCCTGCATGGCGTCATCCGTTTGACCAAGGTCGGCGAGTAATCCTGCCCGCAGGAATCGCGCATTGTCAATGATGGGATGATCCCCGAACTCGTCAATCAGGAAATTCAAGGTCATGACCGCATGATCCGTATTGCGCTGACGACGCTCAAGCTCGGCGCGCGCGAAACGGCGCAGTGCTGTGTTCAGGGAATCCGGTCCTTTGCTCTCGTTGATGAGGACTTTGAGGCCAATGGCATCGTTCGAAACATCTGAAAAGGAGTTTTCCTGCATGGCCTCCGCCAGGGCTACTGCGGCGTCGAATTGGCCCTGATAAAAGTGAAGCTGCGCCAACTCAAGGCGGGACGCATCGGCAAGGTCACCGGTTCTGAGACGCGTCACGAGGCGGGTAAAGCGGATACGGGCATCAGTAAGCCGATCTGTCATGATGGCAAGCTTTCCCAACGAAAAGGCCGCTTCGTCAGCGGCACGGGTACCGGGGTACCGGGCCGTCACTTCCGACAGGATCCTTTCCGCAGACTCAAGATCTCCGAGAACGTCCTGTTGCAGGCGGCCCATACGGGTCAACACGTCCGGTACGTGAGTATGCTGGGGATAATCGATCATGAAACGTTCATATGTGGCCAGCGCTGCCGAATAGTGAATGCGGCTGCTGTCGGGCTTCATCCTCTCATCAAGTTCGGTGGCCCACATCTCTTGCATGACACCAAGACCACGGAGGGCATCGGGAGAGGCAGGGGAGGATGGATAGCGCCTCAGTACCTCCTCGAATGCGTTGACTGCTACATTCCAGGCCCCCCCATCGGCTGCCGTCTGGGCGAATGAAAACAGCATGGCCCCCTCTTCCTTCTCCAGACGGTCTATGGCCTGCACGACCTGGTATGCGTCCTCATATCGTTCCAGTTCCACATAGAGCATACTCAAAAGCTCTCGGTAGGAACGGTTCAGCGGATCGCGGGCAACCGCACTCTCCACCGGGGGTACAGCCGACTGAATGGACGAGGAGTCCGTCATGTATGGCCCCAAACGGCTTTTCACGAAGCTGAGTTGTCCGGGATTGCCTTCCAGTAGTCCCAGGTACTCCTCGACCGCCTTGTCAAGACGCGACGTGAGTGCATACAATTGGGCCAGGTCGGTCTGAAAAAGGTCAGCATTACCAATTTTGCGACGTCCTTTCTCCAAGACCTCAATCGCGATATCGAACAGCCGAACCTGGAGCAGCGATCGGTACACCATGAGGTAGACCGAAGGCGATGCAGGCTGTCTGGCCAGGACCGAATCCCAGGTGGCGCGCGCGTTTGTCTCCATTCCGGCCAGAAACTGAAGTCGGCCCTTCTCTACAAGGAATACTTCAGGAGAACTGGCGCGCGACATCTGATCTTCAACCAGTGCAATGGCTTCATCGTAGCGCTTGACCTCTTCGTAAGCCTGCCTGAGCCGCTCGTAGAACACGTGAGTGCCCGGGCTGGACGCCAGAAGCTCCTTCAGCATGGGAATGGCACGGTCAAACTGACCGGCCTGCAGAAGCGATTCAGCCAATTGAAATCGCTCTACCTCCGAATTGTCGACATCCTGGGCGGTGATCGAATGCGTGGGACATGCCAGAAGGAATATGAAAATCAGCACATGGCGCATGTGAAGAGGCGTGTTCGGCGTGATGGGAAGCGCGCTTTAATATCGCCGGCACGGGCTGTATGTTTCCCCGACCACGCCTCCTGCCACAATTGATTGATATGCCTACCCTTGCAATTTTTGGTTCAACCGGCTCCATCGGCCGTCAGGCATTGGAGGTCCTGCGCGCATCTCCCGATACATATAGCGTACGGGTGCTCTCGGCATGGACGAATGTGGAGCTGCTGGCCGCGCAGGCGAAGGAATTCATGCCCGAGGTCGTGGTCGTGGGGACGCCAGAGGCGGCTCGGCGTTACAGATCCTGTCGTGATGATCTCCGTGAACATGTGCTTGTCGGGGAGGAAGGGCTGGAGGAAGCGGCGGCCTGGCCTGGTGTGGATACTATACTGTCGGCCGTGGTCGGGGCGGCGGGACTCAGGTTGACACTCCGTGCGGTGACTCTTGGACGGCGTATTGCGTTGGCGAACAAGGAGAGTCTGGTTGTCGCCGGCGACCTGGTCATGGAAGCTGCCAAGACGTCGGGAGCAGAGATCATTCCGGTCGATTCCGAGCATGCGGCTATTTTCCAGTGCCTCGTGGGGACCTCTCCAGATGACGTGGAGCGGCTTGTGCTGACGGCGTCAGGTGGCCCGTTCCTGGGTCGCACGCGCGAGGATCTGGTTTATGTGGGGGTGGATGAAGCGATGGATCATCCCAACTGGTCCATGGGCGCCAAGATCACTGTTGACTCCGCTACACTCATGAACAAGGGTCTGGAAGTCATTGAGGCACACTGGCTTTTTGGTATTGATCCGGACCATATACATGTTGTGGTCCATCCGCAGTCCATTGTCCACTCCATGGTTGAATTCGTGGACGGTTCAACGCTTGCTCAACTGGGTCCTCCGGACATGCGCCTTCCCATCCAGTATGCCCTTGATTATCCTGTCCGGAACCGCTCGGCGTGGCCGCGGATGGACTGGACTGAATCTCATCAACTGTCTTTCATGCCGCCCGACGTGCAGGCCTTTCCGTGTCTGGCGCTGGCATTCGATGCGCTCCGAGCGGGGCCATCGGCTACCGCAGTCCTGAATGCGGCCAACGAGGTCGCTGTTGCGGCATTTCTCGATGGCCGTATTGCTTTCAATGGTATTCCTGAAGTGAACGCGAAAGTCCTTGGTCGGATGGGCCGTATCCAGGTCCATGCGCTCGAAGATCGCCTTGCGCTTGATACGGAGGCGCGCGTGCTCACAGAGGAACTCATTGGTAAGGAAGGGAATTAGACCGGGCTGCCAGTCCACATCAACCGAACGGAACCCGGAATGTCGTTCATTGCCAACATGCTGTCCTACGTCGGCTGGGTTCTGCTCGCCATCATGATCCTCGTGTTCGTACATGAACTGGGTCACTTCCTCTTTGCCAAGCTTTTCAAGATGAGGGTGGACAAATTTTCGGTGGGGTTTCCGCCGAAGGTTCTGGGTTTCACACGGGGAGATACGGAGTATGTGCTCGGTCTGACGCCACTCGGAGGGTATGTCAAGATTGCCGGCATGGTGGATGAGAGTCTGGATACGGACAGTCTGACGTCCGAGCCGCAGGAGCATGAGTTTCGAGCCAAGCCCGTCTGGCAACGTATTCTGGTCATTACGGGTGGGGTCCTGTTCAACATCATCCTGGCGGCCGTCATCTTTGCGGGGCTGAAGGCGACATACGGAGAAATGTATGTACCCTCGATGGGGCCTGTGCGTGTCGATTCGGCCTCGATTGCCTACGATATCGGCATTCGGTCAGGGGACAGGATACGAGCTGTCAACGGGACTGTGGTGTCTGGAAACCGCGCATTTTTCGGTATTCAGGAAATGCTGCTTTCCAATCCACTGCGCCTCGAGCTGGAGCGGGATGGTACATCCATCGATGTTGCAGGTCCGGCTGACATGATGACACGGTTGAACCGGACGGAAGGACGGTTTGGCATTTCTTTCGACCCGGCCGTTGTGGGCTCGGTCGTGGATGACTCCCCGGCTGCCAGGGCCGGAATCGTGGAGGGTGACCGGATAGTCCGCATCGACAGTACCGTGATTCGGTTCTGGAGTGACATCAGTGCGGCCGTGGCTGCGGCGGGTGGTGATGCTGTCCGTGTAGCCGTCATCCGCTCGGACGATCCGTACGCTACGGGTGCAGAGCGGAATACGATTGACATCATGGTGTCCCCGGACGAGACCAATGGGACGTGGTTGTTGGGTATAAGTCAGGTACTGGACTTCCGTGACTTCGGCCCTGTTGAAGCCGTTGGAGCAGGAATTGCGGACACCTGGGTCAATACCAGGCTGATTGCAACCAGCCTCAAGCGGGTGTTCTCGGGCCAGGACAATTTCCGGGAAAACATCGGAGGCCCTGTCATGATTGCCCGAGCCACGAAGGAAGCTGCGGACCGGGGTGCTCCCTTTTTCTGGAATATTGTGGCTGTGCTGTCGATTACGCTTGCCATCATCAATATCCTGCCGATTCCTGCGCTCGATGGTGGCCACCTGATGTTTCTCATCTACGAAGGTATTGTGCGCAAGGAACCGTCATTGAAAGTCCGTATGGTCATGCAGCAGATCGGGATGGTGATTCTGCTCCTGTTCATGGTTTTCGTCATTTTCAATGATTTCCTGAAACTGTGAGCCAGCCCGTGACTGATCTCGAGAAACAGGAGGAGATCCGGCAGAGGGGGGAGCTCCCGAGCCATGTTGCCATCATCATGGATGGTAACGGGCGCTGGGCCAGGCAGAAGGGGAAACCACGGGCACTCGGGCACCGGGCAGGCGTGGATTCCGTACGGGATGTGACGGAGGCATGTGCCGAACTGGGTATCCGGTATCTGACACTCTATACGTTCAGTACGGAGAACTGGAATCGTCCATCGCACGAAGTGGATGCCCTCATGAGCCTTCTTATCAAATCCCTCGAGAGGGAGGCTGCAACACTCCATGACAATGACATCCGATTGGTATCCATCGGTGACCGGGATGCTCTTCCCCCGGCGGCCCGGGAGCGATTGGACTCTGTTTGCGATGCAACGAAAGAGAATGCGGCCATGACACTTGTGCTCGCACTGTCGTATTCCGGACGGTGGGAAATTCTTCAGGCGGCCCGCAGCTTTGCATTCGAAGTGGAGGCAGGACGGAAAAACGCCACCAACCTTGACCAGGCCATGTTTCAGTCCTGTCTGTCCGATCCTGGCCTTCCGGACCCGGATCTGCTCATCAGGACGGGTGGTGAGAAAAGAGTATCCAATTTTCTGTTATGGCAGTTGGCGTATACCGAATTGTACTTCTCCGATGCGTTTTGGCCTGACTTCAGGCGCACACACCTCTACGAAGCCATAGAGGACTTCCAGGACCGGGACCGCCGGTTTGGGCGTGTGGAAAACGCCGGATAGGGACGTCGATTGGCACTCCAATAAAGGAAACCCACCCGGCTCGCCTGCCGTTAGGCCCATTCACTGATCACCTTAACTGCTTCGCCTCATCATCCAGTCTGTTCACTACATGCATATCCTTCGTCTCTCGACGTTTCTGGGAATGATCTTGCTGGCCTGGACGCCGGCAAGCACCCTTGCACAGGTGCAACCAGACGCCTACACGCGCCCCGAAGTACTTGATGTTCTCGGACTCAGCGTGGAAGGTGATGTTGATGAATTCAGTCGCAGCTTCGTTCAACAAACCAGTCAATTGGCCATTGGTCAGAAACTCTCCATTCCAGGCGACCCCGCCTTGAGCGATGCCATCCGATCCATCTATCGTCTGGGGACGTACGAAAATGTGCAGATTGTCGAGGAGCGGCGGGTCGGGTCCGGTGTTTTTCTGGCAATCCACGTACGGCGCGCGCCAACGCTGGGCGAGTACACCTTCTCGAATGTCAAGAAGGGACATGCAAAAGATATCAGAAAGGAAGTTCCTCTTGTTGCACGTGGTCCCGTCCAGGAAAGTGCTGTAGCCCGCTCCGTACAGATCATCAAGGATTTTTATGCAGATAAGGGACATCCGCTGGCCGAAGTCGAGATCGTTCGTGACCGGGTGGATGAGCGGACCCTCAATCTGGATTTCCGTATTGACAAAGGGCCGAAGGTCAAAGTCGAGGAAATCCGTTTCACAGGCAACGAGCAGGTATCTGACCGTCGGTTGCGGAAGGCCATGAAAACCAACAAAAACTCGTTCTGGAAATTCTGGAAGAACGGCAAGCTCAACCGGGAAGAATATGCCAAGGACATGGATCGGATTGTCCGCGCGTACAATGAGCGTGGGCACTATGATGCCCGTGTCCTGGAGGACACGGTCTATATAGCCGGCCTTGATGGGGGAGACCCGGAAATCCATGTGGAGGTCAAGGTGGAGGAAGGCCCGAAGTATCATATCCGCCGTATCCGGTGGGAGGGCAATACGCTGTTTTCCGATGCGCAGTTGACAGAGCGGCTGTCCCTGTTTCCGGGTGACGTGTACAATGTCAAGATGCTCGAGGAGAACCTGTTTGGTGTCGGCAAGAACAACGACGTCTCGAGTCTCTACATGAATGCAGGGTACATGCGTTTCGGGGTTGAACCGGAGGTCCGCGTGCGGGGGGATTCCCTCGACCTTGTCATGAATGTGTTTGAGGGCGACGTGTTTGAATACGGAAACATCCGTATTGCGGGCAACACCACTACCAAAGAGCATGTCATTCGACGCGAACTGTCAACCATTCCGGGTTCGACGTTCAGGCGGGATCAGATCCAGGAATCGGTACGCCGCCTCATGCAGTTGAATTACTTCACGCAGGAGTCCGTAGGAGCAGGCCCGGAAATTGACATCAATGACGGCAGCAAGACGGTTGATCTTCAGTACAATCTCGAGGAAACCGGCACGAGCCATCTGGAACTCTCGGGTACGTGGGGGCAGTTCGGTCTCGTCCTGCAACTCCGGTTCAATTTCAACAACTTCTCCGCTCAGAACCTGTTCGATGGTAAAGCTTGGTCCCCGTTGCCTTCAGGCGATGGGCAACAGTTCAGTATAGGTGTTCAGACCAACGGGTCGCGGTTTCAACAGTATCAGCTGTCGTTCACGGAGCCGTGGTTTCGCGGAAAACCCAAACCGCTTGGGTTTTCCACTTCATTCTCAAGAATCCGGGGACTGACCATTCTTGACACGGGGACGGCTGGAAACGGACGTCTGCTCACGTTCTCGCAGAGTGTGTTCTATCAGCAGCGCCTTCGGTGGCCCGACAACTGGTTTCGAACATCGACCCGCATCGGATACCAGTACTTCCTGAACGAGGACTGGATATCCACGCTCCCGCAGGGCGTATCACAGCAACTTACCATCACCCAGGACTTCACCCGGGACAACACGAATCATCCTCTCTTTCCCAGCCAGGGATCGAGCTTTCTGCTCTCTGCACAGATCGCTCCTCCCGTTGGGGATCTGATTCAGTTCCACAAGTGGAGACTGAATACGTCGTGGTATGCACCCATTACGCGAAAAATTTCCCTGTCGTTCAGTTCGGATTTCGGCTTCATCGGCACGCTCAACGGGGAAGAGGTGGAATTCGAGCGCTTTGTTGTCGGCGGTTCTCCCTTCGAGACGCAGGGGTTTCTGAGCTTTTTCGGCAAGGATGTGATTTACATGAGGGGCTTCCCCCTGGCAGCTGTCGGACCGAGAAATGCGGACAATGAACCGGTTGGTGGTCGTATCCTGAACAAATATGGTGCTCAACTGACCTGGATGGCGGTCCAGTCCCAGTCGTTGCAGGCCGCGCCATATCTATTCATGGATGCAGCCAATGCATGGGACCAGTTCCGCGCGTACAATCCGACGGACGTCTTCCGGAGTGCCGGGTTTGGAGCGAAGGTATTTCTTCCTATTCTGGGTATGGTCGAGATGGCGTATGGATACAACTTTGATGAATTCACGCAGTTGACCAGTGGCCACAACGGATCCAAAAAGTGGACCTTTCAGTTCAGCCTCGGACAGGGCTTCTGACGCCGTCCGGCGTACCGGAGAATGTCCTCCAATTCAGACAGTAACCCCATGAGAGTGTCAACAATAGTATCGGGTCTCCTGCTGGTGCTGTCGGTGCAGACCGCTTCAGCCCAGCAGAATATTGCGTACATGGATTCAGAGTACATTCTGGGCCGATTACCGGAATATGCCACCGTACAGCAGCAACTGGACCGTTTATCGGGTGATTGGCAGAAGGAACTGGACGCCATGAAGCGGGAACTGGACACCCGGTTTCGTGAATACCAGTCCCGGGAACTGCTCTACACACCCGAAGAGAGACAGAGGAAGCGCCAGGAAATTGTGCGTGCTGAGAATGAGTTGGAGCAATTGCGAACGCGGTATTTCGGCCCGGAAGGCGAGATATTCACGCGGCAGGAACAGCTCATGAGACCACTGCAGGAGCGTATCCTGGAAGCCGTCGAGCAAGTGGCCACGGCGGAAGGATATGACTACGTGTTTGACATTTCAGGCGACTTTCTGTTCATGTTCCGACGCCAACAGTACAACGTCTCTGATCTCGTGCTGAGAGAACTCGGCATAGACCTTGATATGAATCAGTAACCACATTCAGTGAACACATAAGAACTCAAATCCATGTACAAGCATTCACTCACGCTACTCGCTCTTCTTCTGCTGGGCTCCAGCGCCATGGCGCAGTCTGCGGACAACTCCATTCGCATTGGCTATGCCGATCCGGAACTGATTATCCAGTATATGCCGGATTACCGATCCATACAGGAGGAAATTCAACGCGAGGTTGCAACGGGACAGCAGGCGCTTCAGGCCCTTGCGGAAGATTTCCAGGAACGTGTTGAGCGCTACGAGAAACAGCGTCCGCTGTTGACGCCCGAGCGCCAGCAGGAGCGTGAGTCCGAGCTGGCCCAACTCCAGAATGAAATCAGACAATCGGCCGAATCCAAGGATGAGGAAATTGCCCAGAGGGAACAGGAGCTGATGGCACCGCTTCTGGATCGCGTTCAAACGGTTATTGATCGTATTGCGACGGCCAATAATCTGGACGTTGTCATGCGTTCACCAGCCCTGCTTTATGTCAATGAAGACCGTGTCATGAATCTGAACCTGGATATCGCCCGGGAACTCGGTATTGAAATCGACGAAGATTCCGAAGCGGTCCAATCGGTTGGAAACTGATACGATAAAACGGACGGGAGTCCAAGCGCTTTGAGTACTGCGCATTCGGAATTTGACCCTGAAGCAGTGCGTCGTGTCACGACGCAGACATTACAGGAAATGAAGTCGGCTGGAACACCGATTGCCATGCTGACGGCATACGACTATACGTCCGCACGCATTCTGGATGGTGCTGGCATTGATGTCATCCTGGTGGGCGACTCTGCCTCCAATGTGATGGCAGGTCACGAAACGACCTTGCCAATCACGCTGGACCAGATGATTTACCATGCCCAGTGTGTCGTGCGTGGTGTTGAGCGCGCTCTAGTAGTGGTGGATTTACCATTTGGATCGTATCAGGGAAACAGCCGGGAGGCACTGGTTTCGGCCATCCGCGTCATGAAGGAGTCGGGGGCGCACGCGGTCAAGCTCGAAGGAGGACGGGCCATTTGCCCAACCGTTGAGCGCCTTATTGATGCCGGTATTCCGGTCATGGGACACCTTGGCCTCACCCCGCAGTCCATTTACCGATTTGGTACATATAAAGTCCGGGCACGGGGGGAGGAAGAGGCACGTATCCTCGAAGAGGACACGGCCATGCTGCAGGAGGCGGGTGTTTTTGCACTCGTTCTGGAGAAAATTCCTTCCAGCCTCGGCGGCCGTGTAAGCCATGTACTCGAGATTCCAACCATCGGGATCGGTGCAGGGCCATCCTGTGACGGACAGGTACTTGTGACCCACGACGCACTTGGTCTCACGACAGACTTCAATCCCAGATTCGTACGGCGATACGCGCAGCTCGATACGCTCATTGCGGGTTCCGTAAAGACGTTCGTCGAGGATGTCCGTTCACACAGGTTCCCTTCGGATGACGAAAGCTACTGATCGCCCTTTGATTCTCGTCGCCAATGACGATGGAATAGATGCACCCGGTATCCTGTCGCTGGTGTCGGGACTGGATGGGCTGGGAGATATCATGGTATGTGCTCCGATGGAGGAACAGAGTGCTGTTGGCCATGCCATAACCATGCGGGATCCCGTGCGGGCACGTGCCTGGCCCTTCCGTGGCCCCTCCGGACCGGTAGATGCCTGGGCCGTCAAGGGGACACCGGCGGATTGCGTCAAGTTGGCTCTGAACAAACTGGTACCCCGGCGACCCGATCTGGTCGTCTCGGGCATCAATCACGGTCCCAATACAGCGGTCAATGTCCTCTATTCGGGTACCGTGAGTGCTGCCACGGAAGCATCCATCCTGGGTATACCCTCCATTGCATTCTCACATTGCAAGTGGGGTATCGGGGATTATGAGGCGGCAGCCCGAATAGCCCGGCAGATTGCAGAACATGTGTTGACACATGGAATGTCGACGGGAATTCTTCTCAACGTGAACATACCCGATCTGCCGTACGAAGAAATACGGGGCATTATGACAACACGACAGGCCCGTTCCATGTGGGAGGAATCGTTCAGTGAGCGCAAGGACCCGTTTGACAAGTCATACTACTGGTTGTCCGGGACGTTCGTGAACCTGGACAGTGGAAAGAATACAGATTTGCAAGCTGTTGAGGACGGTTATGTTTCTGTGACACCGATCATGCATGACCTCACGGCGCACGCGGCTCTTCGTGATCTTGAATCCTGGGATATCATGGGTGCACTCCATGGGTGAGTTGCGAGCCACGCTTGAAAAACAGGCCTCATCCTTTCACTTCACCGCCCGGACGGGCCGGGGGGCTACGGTCCAGATCGATGATCCGTCCTCGCACGCGGACGGCAAGGGTCATGGCGCAAGCCCCATGGAACTGTTGCTGGTAGCCGTGGGTGGATGCAGCGCAATAGATATCGTATCCATCCTGGAGAAAGGAAGACACGTGGTGGATGCGCTGGATATAGACGTGCGCGGGGAAAAGCCGGACGATGCCGTACCGTCATTATTCCAGAAAATACACATCCGCTATGGATTCCGCGGAAATGTCCCGGTAGACCGTGCCCGGCGGGCCATCGAGTTGAGTATCGGCACCTACTGTTCTGTAGCGCATACGCTGATGCCAACGGCACAGATCACATGGGATTTCACCATAGATGGGAAGATCTTTGGCCCCGTCAACACTGCGCCGGGATTTACCGGCGAACCCAGATAAGCGCCGTCTGCGCCGGCACGGTTACACGGCCCGATGCAGGGTCATGGACGGACGCTGCAATCCCGTCAGAATGTATCTGGTGGCCATCTGAGATCTGGATCCAATCTGCACCGGGAATAGAAAGCCCTTCGAATGTGCCTTCCGCCCTGCCGGAGTTGATGAGGACGAGTACGGTCCTGTCGACCAGATACCCGAGCATATCAGTGCGCTGAGGCTCGAAGAATCGGTAGTAATCAGCCGCCGGTTCATGACCGCCGACACGGAATACAGCACCGACGTTGGACGACCTGAAGTCCAACAGGCCTTTCCAGTATGCCAGCATGGCGTCGTAGTCCATGGGACTGTCAGCTCCGACGGTATCCCACAGGTATTGGTTGGCGCGCCGCAGGTTGTATGTATCCCGTTTTCCGTGGATGTATATGGGACCAGAGTCCGTTTTTTTGACCAGTTCGACGAGTGGGGCTATGCCTTTGGAGCGCATGATTTCCGTACCACCGTGAAGCACAATGGGGCCAAGTGATGTCGTGAGCAGTGTCGCCGCAATTCGGAACGCCGCTTCATCCACGTGCTTGAGCCCATTCCAGTCCATATCGGAAAAACGGTCAGCCAGCGTCCAGTTATCGTGGATGTCGAGGTAATTGATGCCCCGGTTCGGGTCCATTTCCTCCGGGAAGGAATTGGTCAAACCGCGCTTTGTCTGCTCACGAACCGAACCGTCACCTCCGGCAAAACCACGATCCGTACGTGGGTCCACCGGATTGGACACCGGTCCCTTGAATGCATTCCTTGCATCGTCCTGGAAGTAGGTGATGGGCGCATCTGCCTTGTACCATCCGAAATCCGGATCCGAGGCTACTCTAACGTCCGTAGGGGGAATCCAGGCTTCACCGTAAATAATCAGATCTTCCGGCAATTGATCCTTGACCCAGCGCAGCGTCTGCTCATCAATCTGACCAGCAAGATCAATCCGGAATCCATCGACGCCAAGCGCATTGACCCAGTGGCTGAGTTGGTCCAGGATCCAGCGTTGGACCATGGGACGCTCTTCCGACTTTATTTCATTACCGAACGGGCCAATATGGCGCAGCGAGTCATCGGTTCTGTGATAGAAGGGGAGATCGATGGCATTGAAATTGAACAGTAGGTGTCTTCCGTCCATGTTTTCACCGGTATGGTTCGGGACCACGTCAATAATGACAGACAGCCCCTGATCATGGAACGCCTCGACAAGCGCCTTGAACTGTTCGCGCTCCGCGCCGGGCTCGGTTCGCGGGTCGCGAAACCGGGATTCGACCGCAAAAGCATGCGTGGTTCTGTAGCCCCATTGATAATTTTCTTCCGAAATGCCCTGTTCTATCATGTACGGGTCGTCCCGGAATGCACGTTGCCATTCATCGTCAGGATAGTGCAGATACTCCTGGACGGGCATGAGGTGGACTACGTTGATGCCCAGGTCGACCAGATAGTCGAAACCAATGGCTCGCCCCCGGCTGTTCGTCAAACCAGGCATGGCCATGGCACGGAATGTGCCCCGGAGGGCTTCATCTACCGGCAACCTGTCGGTGAAGTCCTGGACGTGTACCTCATAGGCGATGACATCTTCCATACGAGGCCGGCCTCCGGTTACGGGTGAAGGTGGAGGCGTGTCCCGCCAGACGCGTGCCTTTCCGAACGAGTCATCGCTGACCAGTGCATATGGGTCTGTGATATAGGCTGGATGCGTGCCGTAGAAGTAGTTGCCCGGCTCGTCAGGCCCATGAATGGTGTATGTGTAGTACACACCGTGGTGGTTTCCGGGCTCGGTGGCTTCCCACACACCGTCGTTGTCGACACTCATGATCACCGTTCGGTCGGGTACTTCTGCAGGTGTGTCCCGATCCGAGTAGAGATGCAATTCAACACCGAATGCCCGCGGGGCGAAGAGCCTGAAGGTTGTTTCGCTCCCGTCGACCGCAATGGATGCCCCCAAGGTCTTATCGGAATACAGTGTGGAAAACCATGCATCCCGTCGGATGAAGTGCTCTTCCCCTGTGGGGAGATAGATGAGCGTATGCAGCCTGCGAACGTCAAGAGGTGTTTTGGGGACGAGGAGGTAGGACTGTGCCCGTTTGGGAAGGACGTTGCTGACCTGAACGTCCCCGGATGCAGCAGTCCGTATCCGGAATTCGGACGCGTCGGGCTGGACGTCAGGATCCGAGACATGGACTGTGATCAATGATTTGTTCACGATCTGGGCACGTGAGATGTGCTGTCTCGCGGATGTCGGCGTTGAGATCAGCAGCAGGACGCAGAAAGGCAGGATTACGCGGAGCATGGTGGCGTGGGTGCGTGTGACGGATGACCGTAATATATTCAGGCGGCGCGTCCGGGAAAATGGAATATTCTGGCGACGTTATTCTCCTGGTGAGGTGCCATGAGTCCGGTCACCTGACGAAGGAGTTGTACTTGGGACACGGCACGATCTGTGACTGCCGACACGTGTACATTCGTGGTTTCCGAATCGACATCCTCCCAGAATATGTGAAGGCTGTCCTGGGCACCATCATGCAGGTGTTCACGCATGAAGGTGGTCAGTTCGTCACGGATTGTCGCCAGGTTGGCAGAGCGCGATACGGGAACGCACAAACTGACGGCCTGTGCGTTGTCCAGGAACGTGACGGCGGGACCCAGCATAGCCGCTGGATTCAGTACGACCGACTCGCCTGTCGTGAGGTCTAATCTGACGGTGCTCCTGCTGAGCTTGATGTCCCGGGCCCTGACTCCATGGAAGAGAACAACAAACCGATTTGCTGCACGTAACTTCCATCGCCACGACGTCATGGCCACAACAAGTTGTATGGCCGACGAGGATTCGATGGCGATGGAAACGGCACACAGGGCAAGCGCAGTTGAAATTCCCGCAAGCGGCCCCAGAACGGTCACAACCCCTGCCAGAAGGAGTGCATACAGCAGACACTGGCGTACATACCACAGCAGATGGGAATCGCGGAGATGCGAAATATTGCCAAGTTCAGTGTGGCGAGTGCGTACGACATGTCGAATAACAAGATCAGCGGCAATTACATAGGACAGGAACGAAAGAATCCAGAGGAGTACGGCTACGGGAGTGACGGGGGGTAGTGGCACGACAAATCCGGGTGAGGCCGCGGAATGGTCACGGGAACGGCCCCTGGAAAGATCGTATTCCTGAGCCGGCACAGCGCTTTCATCAGGATGTGCGGTGTCCTCCACGGGTGGGATCACCGGCATGAGCACTGCCGATGCAGCCAACGTGTCTGCATCATGTTGAATCGGTCGTGGGGATGACGTCGACCCGCGGAATTGTGATGGAGATGGTGACGGTGACGAATCCGGGGCCGGTGCAGGAGGAGGGGATGGAGATCCAAGTTGAAGCGATCCGGACGATCCTGTGTCCTGGAACCGGATGGTGCGTTTTACCGGAACGGCTTCGAAATACCGTGTCGTGACGGCGCCACCGGTGACGGTAATGCTGTATTCCTGCTCTGCAAAGGTGTGGTAGGCGGGAAGACGATCAGCGGATAAGAGCCGCAGCACATAGGAGCCGGCGGGAACGCCCCGGACTGTAAAAGAGCCGTTTCTGTCGGTTCGTACCCGCCAGGAACGCGCATCGGACCGAAGTTCAATCACGGCACCAACTATGCGTTCCTTCTCGACCATTCCGGATCCTACATCGCGGTGCAGAAGACCCGCTTCTCCGGGTGGGCCGAGCCGGGCTACATGACCGGAAACACTGCCGGCAGAGACGACCGGGATATCGATCGTACCTGCGTCAGCTCCGACGAGGTACGGCATTTCCGTCAGTGTAACCATCCCATTCGGGAGGGATACTTGATTGACTTCCAGGTATTCCGAATGGCCCATCGACTTGGGAATGCGAAATTTTCCGTGGGCGTCACTGATAACCAGGTGTGAACCGTAACGAAGAAGAACACCTTCTATGGGAATACCGGTATCACCATGGTAGACATGGCCATGTAACACATCCAAGGACGCATCACTGGACCGGGGCACGGGTATTCCCAGAGGCACGGTCACACCCATACGGAATTCCATTTTCCTGTCACTGGATCGTCCGTCCGACATACTTGTCTGGCTCTGGACGAACGCACGACTGCCCGACTCGAACTGTTTTGACGCCTGGAAAGTGAGGCTGCGGTATGTCTGGGTTTCCCGACCAGTGACCCGATTCTGGATGCCACCCACGGACACGTGCAATTGAGCAGGAAGTTGGACTCCGGCACGGATGCCATATTGCTCGTACTGCTGTCGGATGCGGGACGAGATCAGGAAATCCGAGTAACGGTCTCCACTGGCCGATATGCTGAGCCAACGGGTGGGGCTGATCCGCGCTTGGAGGCGGGTTCTGTGGGTGGGCGAAGCCCTGTTGTCCTGGTCAATCCGTTGACCGAAATCCCGGGTTGCGGTGATGCCCATGCGCGAGCGCTGCAGACCTGTTGTTGCGCGCAGGACGCGTGATTCCGATGAAAGACGGTGGTCCGGCGTGCGGAGCACAATACGGTCGCGTGTGGCCCGGGCGGATGTGGTCCATGTTGTGGCATGAATGCGGCGGGAATAGGTAACTCCCAGCTTTGCAACGTGCAGCACTCGGTTGGAACCCAGGTCAGAATTCCTGTACTGGACCTGGAAGGACTCCTCCAACTGAAGTCCGGGCAGCAGTTTGAGGCGAACAGATTCGGAAAAAGACCGGGTGCCGGATTGTGAGCCCGGAAGTGACGTGGCAGCGCTCAGCGCCTCCATGCGGCTTTGAACTGGACCCCTGGTATACGCCGTCTCGACGCGACACGAGGGGTCTGAAAGGCGACCACTGCCCGACAGGCCACATTCAGCCCCGATCAGCGACCGTGACCCGGCCGGTGTCCAGTCGTAGGCAAGCGTTGCAATCGATCCGGAGTAGAGCCCCTTTCGCGTCAAGAGGTTTGCCGAAAAAAATGAAGATGTGTTCAGGTGTCGGCGTACCGAGACGCCCGCAAGTGCGTCGTCGGGTGCGTAGGAGCGACTTCGGCTTCCAAGCAACGTTACGTCCCATGCGTTGAAGAGCATTCGGGATGATGCTCCCAGTCGGTAGACACCCCATGTCGTAAGTCGCGACATATTCTGTGCATGATCTCCGACGACGACTTCCACCTTTTCAGACGTGTAGGAGATGCGGAATTCATCTCGTGCACCCAAGAGTCCCTGGGACGAGTTACCGGCAAGGGTACCAACGACTTCCACGTCTCCATTGAAGGCATCGAATGCAGTCGAAATGTGGGCGACGGGTTGTGTGCCTCGTTCGTTTCCGATGGCTTCCATCGTGAGGGCAAGAGGCACGGGCTGGCCACGCGTTGCCATCTTTTCATACAGCGGAATGATGTCCGTTCGAATGGAGACATGGTCTTCGATCCCGGGGGAGTCGACAATGCGAGCTGTGATGGTGTATGACGCCGCCGTGACGGCTTCCGTGTCGCTGTTGGTTGTGAGGGAGATGGGGACCACCGCGGATTCACCCGATTCAAGCTCCAGACTGTGGGCACCAAGGTGTAATTGTCCGGCATCGGATCCATCCCAGGAGAGCGCCATGCTGGCACGTGCGTTCCCGTCGTTGAATACGGTCAGTGCGGCCTGGACGGTCTTCCCGGCTGCAACAAAGGGCGGCGTTGATTCCATGTGCATTGACAGACCGTACTGCGTATCGACGGAAACGCTGACCGTTTCGGAGGCAGATAATTCCGTTTGACCAGGGGCAGAGACAGAGAACGTGACGTCATACGAACCGGCCAGGAACAGGTCAGGGACGTGGACGCTGACCAGGCGGACAACAGGATTTTCAGGACGGACTGTCATTTCCGACTGCGGGCGGAGACTTCTCCAGCCCGCCGGCATGTCAATACGGGGTGTCAGTGTGGCCAAGCCGGATCCGGAGAGTTCGACCCTGAATGCCAGTGTCATGACGTCGCCAGGTGCAACGCGGATGGGTGACTGGCCGACAAGGGAAACGAAAACAGAGTCGGGTCCTGAAACGATTTCAGCCGCCCCCTGTGGGGGGACGGCTAAAAACATGATAAACAACACTATGTGTCGAAGCAGAGGCACTTAGTTGATGGCAAGAGTGTATTCGGCTCCGAAGACTTCGTTCATTCCAGCGTCCATGATTACAAGGGCCTTGTACTCACCTTGAGGTAGCGATCCGAGTACGATTTTCTGTTTTACGGATGTCCCCGGATAGATCCTGTTTTTGAATCCATCCCGTTTTCCGACCGGATTGCCCATGGCATCGTAGAGTTCGATCCAGATATCGGGCTGTGCCAATCGGTTTCCGTTGTTCACGATGGAAACATCCAATTGGGCGTGACCTTGTTCGTTTTTTACAAGTGTGCTTTCCATGATGTTCAGGAGACTTGATCCGGTTCCTGTGATATGGGTAGCAACTTGTATGCCATACCGGGTAATCTGTCGAATACCGAATTCTGCCTTCGTAGAGTCTGCATTGGTACGCGACTCCGGTGAATCCACGGGGATACCCTCGACCATTATCATGCTCCACCAGGAACCGGAAAGGGTATCAGAGTCGGGAACGTGTACCGCGTACGGGATGGAAACAGTCTGAAGGGGTGGAACGCTTGTGGAGGAGAGACCGAGATCAATCCAGCGTGCATTGGATCGGGCCAGGGCTCCCGGTGCGCCGAAGAAGTTGGATCCATCGAAATGGAACGAATAATCGGTCTGGTAAATCCGGATTTCCTCCATCACGTTCGAGTCGTTCCGGACCGAAATCGTGCCGTGGTATGTGGTGCCGGGTTCGGCAACCTGGTCATGACTCAGTTGGCTCCGTACGGAAATCTGCGCTTCGGCGACAGATGTGCCGCATAGTGCAAGTAAAAGTGTAGGTAAAACAAGACGTGTCATTGTGCCAGAAGGGTATAGGTTACTGTGTGCGTATCGTCTCCGTGTGTTTGACTGTTGCCGTCCGCAACACGTGCTGAGGCCCGGTATCGAAGCAGTCCGGTACCCTGTTGGGATCGGGATCCGGGCAGGATATTCGTGAGGATGTCTTCATCGAACATGCCATCGACGAGTTCGACCTCGGGGTGCATATCGACCATGCTTCCGGTTCCATAACTGGTTACCTGCAATTCCACGAACAACCGAAAGTGCTGTGAGGTAGCCATGGTTGAGACCACGAGTTTGGCGGGAACGCCGAGATTGGCGTCCCAGAATATTCGCGTACCGGCATCCGTGGCATCGACAGGCTCTCCGCCGGGCGGAGCTTCCGATATCTCGAGTGTAATGGGGCCACCACCGGTCAGGAATTCAAGCCTCTGCGCATCGACACTTGTCGCAGAGGTACCCATTATAATGACTGCTAATATGTAGCGTAACAACGACATGTGCCCAGTCAGTTGGATGTCAACGTGAAGGTTACTCGGCGCGATATGCCTGCAGTGCCAGTTGGTGCGACCGTGATATCGGCATGGCCTGTGTAGGTTATCCCGAGGTTGGTCGCAGCAATCAGGTTGACACCTTTGACGAGGTCGACCGGATCGCTGCTGAGTATTCGACGGGTGGCCGTTGCGCCCGGAGGAGGCGTGAGTTCGACCGACAGTTCCATACCGGCAGGAAATTCCGTATCGAGTGACCCCACGATTTTCTTGTCACTTCCGTTGACCGTGAGTGCATAGGTCGACCCGGAGTGGGTGACCGGTGAGAGCGGCGTTCCTGCTTCCGCCTCGGCAATGGGGATCAGTACGTCACCGCTTATTGCGATCCGGTTTATTTCCAGCACGCGAACCGTGACTGTCTGGGAGAGCGATACCTGGTTTCCGGCAAGTGGAATGGCGTCCGGAAGGGGAGGTGGAGTCTGGGCCCACGCAGACGGGGACAGCCCAAGCAGCGCCACAACACACGCCGAAAAGAGAGAAAGGGCCCATGCCGCGAGTCCAACAGTCTTATAACGCTGTGGATGCACCATGGACCCTTCTCCTTTTCTGCTTGATCAACAACGACAGCGGTCAGTTGGTAATCGTGTACGTGACGGTGTAACCGGTCGACACCAGTTTGCCAGCTGCGGCCGTTGCCGAGAACGTGTAGTTCAAGGCCAGTCCGGACGCGGCTATGGTAGACATGCCGGTCACGACATCGGATGCAGTTTCCGTCAATGCAACGTCCGTGCTGCCCGTTGCACCGAGGGGTGCAGCCGCATCCACGACCAGTGACATGTTCGCCGGAAGGTTGGTATCAATCTCCGCCGTGATCTTCTTGGCCGACTCGTTCGTCGTGACGGCATACGAGGCTGAACCGGATACCGGATCCGGATCGGAACCCGGCGTCGCCTGGTCGATGGTCAGTGTGACGTCGCCCGTGATGGCCAGGACATTGATGGCCGCCACCTCCATGGTGACGGTATGGCCTTCGGTATCTGTCTGGGCAAATGCGACATGCGACACACCGAGTGCGACGAACATGGCGAGCGCAAATGCACGTAGTGTTCTATTCATGGTATTGTACCTCCTTGTACAGACTGTGAGTGAAATCGGAGGCCTGTCCTCCGACTCAAACCGGGTATCGTCTGCTTTCCGGGTTCCTGAAGCCATGAATTGCATGACGACGTTACCGTTTCAAGAACGACAAGGTCTTGGTAACACTAAGCCCGCCAACACGTAATCGGTATGCGTAAAGGCCTGATGTGACGCCCTGGGGACGCCACATGACATCGTGCCAACCTGCATCGAGCCGGGTATCCTGGAGCAGGGCTACACGCCTGCCGAGCATGTCATACACGGCCAGTTCCACATGCCCCGACTCATGCGTCGCGAACCTGATGGTCGTTGACTCCATGAATGGATTGGGATAATTCTGCACCAGGATGACGGACGCCTCCGGGAGGGACGCAGCGGTCTGCGCCGCATCCAGTCCGGCCCAGTCCGGGCTCGCCATGATGATGCGGAATCGCGCGTGCCCCCGTTCGGGCAGTATGGATCCGGGATCGACGACATCGGCTGCACGCACCGTGAACCGGTACAGTGAATCGGCGAGCAGATTTCGCTTTTCGCCCGTATCGAGGTCAATCAATTGTACCGTCCACCCGTCAGGAATGTGGCGCACGTCTGGCCAGGAGAGCGTATAGACCCCGGATTTTGTAGCCGCGTGGTGAAGGTCGAAGAGGATATGTTCATCTTCGGGGAGGCGCGCATCGAATGCGAGATTGTCTCCGCTCGACCGGGTCCAGAGTGTCGTCCAGTCCCGCGACAGGGGACTGAGTCGGGGAACCTGACCATCGCCAGACATGATCACATAGGTCTCATTGTCTGCAAGGCCTTCGCCCTCGACCGCGAGTCTCACGTGTGGGGGAAGGCTCTCTGCAGATCCTTTGCCGAAGTGTTCGGCGCTCACAGCGGCTGCGGCCTCGGTCGTTGTCCATGCCAGTGTTGCCCCCGATACCACGGCTTCGGTCATGATACCCGTGAACGGAGCGATGTAGCGGCCCGCCAGGCCGAGACCGGTTTTCGCGTCGTAGTAGCGGTAGCCTGTCGTGCCACCGCCATCGGTCAGCTGCGGATCCCATGTGGCATAAGACGATGCTACACCGGAACTCGATGAAACCGTTGCGTCCCAATCAATATTGGCCGTCCCCGGGTTCGCCGTGTAATTATATGATTTATCGAGAGACGGGTCGAATGAGAGTGTTTGGGGAGATACGGCGGGCACATTGCCAGTTACCGTCCAGGTTGCTGGCAGGATGCTCTTTCCGAGAGCATCCCGAGAAAATGCGTAGAGAATGAGGGCGCTGCCCGGTGCCAGTCCCTCGTCCGCGTCAGGGGCATTGGCCCAGTCCTGGGAGGCGAATTGGAACGTCTTCACGTTCGATGCACCGCCGCTGACGTCAGCCCAAGCTCGACCCTGCGTCAGAAACGGCTCGTTCAGGGACGAATAGGTGGTTCCGGAAACCGGCGTGGCCAGCATGCGCCAGCCGTCCTGGGCCAGTGTGAATGAGCGCTGCATCTGGACGGGGCCATTGACTGTGCCTGCGTTCATCAATGTTGCGCCGTGAGGGAGCGTGAGCAGGTTGGACTGCGTCGTTGTCAGCGTTCCATTTCGGACCGTGACGTGATCCCGGGCCGTAACGGCTGTCTGCAGTGAGACCGATCCGCCAGGGCGGTCAATGATGATGGATGCGAACGTGAGTGCCCCCCCGGACGATGCCATGGTCGATGCCATGTCGCCCGTAAACAGTACGGGGCCGGCAGTGGCAGGTGACTGGCTCAATTCGAGATCACCGTATATCTCGAGTGCGTGACTGGCCATGTCGACGCCTCCTGCACGCTCAATGAAGGAGCCGGACACCGACAGGTCCGTTGCCTGCAACAGCGATCCAGTGTCGATGACAAAAACGTCGAAGGGGTCCCGCCAGGTGCCTGACATTCCGAGTATATGGGTGGCTGGACCTTCAAGAATCATCGATACGCGTTCCCGCGATCCGGTTCGCACAAGGCCATCTACGGTCAGATTGCCCGACACGCGAAGCTCTGGCGCGCCCGTGGACCAGGCCAGGTCCAGCGTTGCATCCGTAGCTACTGTCACGTTTCCGCGGGCCGAAAGCCGGCCACTTCCAACGACCTGATAGACGAAAACACCCGATTCCACGACAAGGTCACGACCAACATCCAGGGGTGCTCCGAACAGATCCCACGCCATGGCCGCGCTCCCCGTCGACCTTACAATGAAATCCTCCGAGATGCTGGAAGGAACAGCCCCGATGGCCAGATTGGCTGTCTGTCCGGTATTATTCCAGATGAACGTCTGTACGTCATGTGCCATGTTGACCGGCAGGGACTGGATCACCCCGGTTATTTCCAGTACAGAACCCGGATTCCACGTCGTACGGGCGGGTTCGGGCAGGGCGCCTCCATTCTGTGCGTGTTCAAACACGCCCCCGGTCTCCATGACGAGTGAAGAAGAACCGGTCAGATCCACGGATCCCGCGTTCGCCAATCGACCACCAGTAACCTGTACCAGGGCGTTTTTGGCCAGTTCTATCGCGCCCGAATTCTGTATGAGACCGCCATCGAGAACAGAGACGCGTGCGTCATTGTCCATACTCAGCGTACCTGAATTCAGCACAAGGGCGCCACTGGTTATGGACATTGTGGCGCTTCGGTCCAACTCCACGCGGTCGCCAACGTTGTTGAAAAATGTGGAACCGCCGTCCAATTGCAGCAGTGCAGCATTGCGCGTGCGGATGGTGCCATAGTTCCAAAGAAGACCCTCCGAGAAGAGATCAACGCCGGTTCCGTCATTGACCGTCAGGTCGGTGATGTTGTACAGGAGAGAACCCGGCTCAATGTGGATCTGGTCATAGCGACCCGGCTGGTCGGCGATCACAAAATGATCTGTGCGGACCGTGATGGCCCCCGCATTCTGATTTCTGGGCGGACGGCGGGCGGCACTCCATGAGCCGTTGCTGTACGTTTCCCATGTGGTCGAGGACGACCACCATCCGGACTGGCCGGTTCGATAGTCGCCGTTGGACTGGGCGCTGGAAAGCCCGGCCGTGGCTGCACAGAGCAGCAGTAAAAGTAAAAGGCGTGTCATGGCAGAGGGGGTCAGGCGAAGTTGTCCGGAAGTTGGATCCCGATAAAAGGGAACTCCCGTTGTCTGGATCGCCCGGAAACCCTCTTCCTTAAACGGCCTGTGCTGCCTTGAGTGTGTTCTGCAGCAGAACAGCGATGGTCATGGGCCCAACGCCACCGGGAACCGGTGTGATATATCCGGCAATGGGCTCGACCGCGTCAAAATCGACATCGCCCACGAGACGGTAGCCCCGCTCACGGGACGCGTCTTCAATGCGGTTGATTCCAACGTCAATAACCGCAGCACCGGGTTTTACCATGTCGGCGGTTACAAAATGGGCCCTTCCGATGGCTGCAACAAGGATGTCCGCCTGTCTTGCCATCACCGACAGGTCTTTCGTACGGCTGTGGCATACTGTGACCGTCGCATCTATCCCCTTGCGCAGCATGAGGTTGGCCAATGGCTTTCCGACGATGTTACTGCGTCCGATAATGACACAGTGTGCCCCGCTGGTTTCGATGCCTGAGCGCTCGAGGAGTTGAACGATCCCGGCGGGTGTGGCGGGGGCAAATCCATCAAGACCGATGGAGAGCGCTCCTACGGAGGCCGGATGGAAACAATCGACGTCCTTTTTCGGCGAAATGGCGTTGATGACTCGTGTCTCGTCAATATGGTCGGGCAGGGGGAGTTGTACCAGGATGCCGTCTATATTCGTGTCGGCATTGAGCCGCGTGACTTCACTGAGCAGTTCCCGCTCTGAAATCGTGTCCGGAAACGTCAGTGTGTCGCTGTCAATGCCTACTTCCGCAGATGCTTTGGCCTTGCCACGTACGTATGAAGCCGATGCCGGGTCTTCACCAACGAGTACGACGGCCAGGTTTGGGGCCCGGTTTCCCGCCGACGTATGGGCATCCACGGCCTGCTTGACTTCCTGTCTGATGTTGCCGGCAATGAGCCGGCCGTCAATGATCTGTGCCATGTGGGTTGTCTGACGTTGGTTTTCTGCAGCGGATTGTCGTCAGGGAAAGGTACGGAATGCGGGCAGAGCGTCTGTCGGGGAAGTTTGAGGTTATGGTAAAAGCGGGTTGAGGACTTGACGGGCGTGCAGAATCTACCTATTTTTGCAGGCTCAAAGCGGGTGTAGCTCAGTGGTAGAGCATCACGTTGCCAACGTGAGGGTCGTGAGTTCGAATCTCATCACCCGCTCAGCAGAAAGGGATATTCCTTCGGGGATGTCCCTTTTTTCGTGCCTGTTCGTTCAGAAGTGCGTTGAAAAACCATTGCACACCCGTACGCGGCGGCCTAACACTGTCTGCTGCGTTGTCCCTTCTTCGAATAGCGCTGCTACACTTCGGTTCGTTCGCCTTGGCGGACACGAAATTGGCCTCCGTCAGCGGGCTCTGGCGTAGTGTGAACAGGCCCTGGTGTGAACACGCCCAAGTAATTGCCCCAT
>PCUY01000057.1:138249-160488 GCA_002787815.1 Bacteroidetes bacterium CG12_big_fil_rev_8_21_14_0_65_60_17
GCTCTCGATACACCATATGCACGGCAAACAGCAGGGCCACTGCCGTAGCGGCAAGAACGGTAACGAGGCCGTCCACGCGCACCGCCACGAGATGCAACAACCCCAGCCAGGGTGCACTCCAAGCCGCATAGACCAGGTACGGGCGAATCATTGTTCGTGCACTTACACCCGCAAGGCGAAGCAGCAGAACAAGTTGTATGGTCCTTACCAGTGCGCCTCCCAATCCCAGGTATAATATGGCTCGCTCTGGCAAGCCGGTCTGACCGCCAAGGATCATGGCACCGGTCAGCACAATGAACATGCCCACGGCAATGACCAGTTCATAGCGCTGTCGTTCAAGCACGTCAAAGAGACGCGTGAGGGGACTCGAGATTGCTGTGAGAAGGATCCATGGGCCCAGGTAGAGCAGGTAATCGCCGCTCGGGCGCCACGGGGACCCGAACAGGAATGCGAAAATGTCTCCACCCGCGAGCATCAGGATACTGGTGGGTATCCACGCCATGAGAACGGTACGGCGATGCACATTCGCAGAGAGTGTGGCGAGCGTTCCTGCCTTTCTCGCCTCAACAGCCCGCACGAAAAATACCTGGGAAATGACCATGGCAACCTGTGAGAGGGGTATGAGGAGCACAGCAAATGACTGGGAATAAATACCCAGCACCTCTTTGTCGAAATAATAGAGCAGGAGCAGGGCGGGTATCTGGGATACGCCCGCAGCAATCATGGCTGCCGGCGTCGTGTACAGCGGGAATTTCCGGTATCGACGGGCCAGGGCGCGAACCATCGCAGGGTGTATTCTACGGCTTGCATTGTGCCCGTCAGCTGCGAGTGCGGTCCGAAAGGAGGCCAGTACGGGGCGGGCATAGAGCATGCCCTGGGCCAGGTGGCCGGCTGCAAAGCCGTAGATGAGGCCGCCTGGTGACGGACGGACGACTCCAAGACCTATGCGCAGGGCGGTCATGGTCGTGCTGTGTACGACATGACCTACGCTGATCAGGTTGAACGATTCCGCTTTGGTGAGCCACAACTCCAGTGTCTTGGCAGACCGCTGAACGAACAGCACCACGGGTACCAGCCAGATCCACTCGGCGAGTGATGGCTCTCCAAAGAGGTTCTCGATGGCATATCTGGCGGGAATGAGGCCAAAAAATAGTGTGGAGGAAACGACGAGTACGCCGAAGGCGAGTACCAGTGCGTGTGCGGAGCGCCGCGGCGTCGGAGCAAGCATGATGGCATCCTCGTAGCGCAGCGTAACGAGCGGCGTGAGTATTCCTACGAGCGCAAAAATGGCGGCGTATATACCAAAATCGCCCGGCGCATACATGCGCAGCAATACCGTCTTGGCCAGATAGGCCAGAATGAACGAGAAACCGGTACCCGTCAGCAGCTTCAGGACGGGGCCACGGAACCCGGAATCATCTCCAAGATTTGCAAGAAGTTGCGCCATGCGATCTTTCATGGCGAAAGGATACGGGATAGTTCCACGAGGCACCATCCATGCACACAGAATTGAGTCGGTTCGGGGGCGCGGCCTTCGGGTAGCAGCGCATGCGTCGCATCTACTTTTTCAAGAACACGGCGCCATTCGGAGGCTGATCGGTGCCGATAGGAGGCAGCAAGTTCCCGGCGCCATGCGAGACCAGCCAGATCATTGGCTGGTGTACCTATGTACTCCAGGCGGTTTTTCCAGCGTATGACGGCATCTGCTTGGAAGGGAAACGCTTTGAACGAGACCCATTGCGCGCGGTGGGATGCGTACTGGAAACCCGTCCAATCGGGTGGTATCAGAATGACGGCATCTGGAGGAGTGTGGGAGCGTACATCCTGGAAAAGGGTGTACAAATGTACACGTTCGGTAGAATATCGCGGCAGTGCACGTGCTTTCCAATAGTCGGACCAGGCTACGAGGCACCCCGCGGCGAAAAGAACGATGAATGCAATGATGTGGACACGGTGGGCCGCGACGCGCAGGAACCGGGGAATGAAGTATTCAATGCGGCCCTCGGCCAGGCCTGCTGCAACGCATGATATGGCTATCACGGACACCACCCGGACGAGCACAGCCAGTTTCATGGGCTGGGCTGGCGTCCATGGCCCGCCGGGCCACAGCGTGACGAACACAATACCGGACAGGAGCAGTATGGATGGGGCGGCCAGGAGCCCTGCCAATCCCTGTCTGCCCGGTCTTCGTCGGATCAGTTCAGGAAAGCGGTACAATGAAATGACACCACCTGCCAGAAGCGCGCTGAAGAGCAGCCAATCCTGCGAGGGGACATATTGTGGCAGGTAATGGTGTGGAGCCCGGAGATGTGTAAGGATCGAGGTTGAATCAGAACCGAGTCCAACACCCGAGAGCAGTAGCCATGTGGGTGCCGCGGAAATGAGCAGCCACGTGGCGGCAAAACGAGGCGCAAGCCGCAGGGAGGATCGTCGCAGCAGGAGCCAGAACAGGATGACTCCGCCTGTCTGAAGACCGGCAAGCACGTGCAGCCACGTCGCCAGGCCGGAGAGCAGCCCTGCCAGAGGCGCGTTGGGCGTCTCGGACGCAAGAAGGGCGACGGCCCACAGGCCCAGTGACCAGGCCAGCATCTCAGGGACAAGCATGGAGTAGACGACATCGTTTCCGCCAGGGGCCCAATGCATGGTCACCAGCAGCGCAGCCGGTATGCTGACGATACCGGCCCACTCGCTGACAGCAAATGAGGAGGCAATCCGCGCAATGGCCAATGCACTGCTCAGCCAACTCAATATGTATACCACAAGGATGACAACTCCAGGTGGAACAACGCCAGCGCTCAATCCATGCAGAAGCCACACGAAGGCGGAACGTACGGACCAGTCAGCTGCCTGCATGGTGACGAAGGGATCTGTCGCCAACACGTCCGGATTCGACAGATGAAGCAGAAGGGGAAGAAACTCGTCCTGATCCGATGTGCCCCAGTCATATCCGAATCTGAGGACGAACAGACCGAGCGTCGCCACACTGACCGACAAACGTACGGCAAAGGGGATTCTGTGCGCGCTGCGCATTATGGCGTACCGAGCCGCTGTCGTATCCCGCCCAGAATGGGGCGGACGCTGGCCAGAAGCATGCCTGGTCCGCGGCCCGGTGCTGAGAGATGACAGTACGGGACGAGGTGACTACCGAAACGCCGCTTGAATTCTGCGATCGAAGGCGTATTGGCGCCCAAGAGGTCGAAATGATCAATTCCCATCCCGTGGAGCCGAGCGGCCATTCTTACAACCAGGACAGACATGGCCGGCCCCGGAGTGCTGCCGGCCAGCCAGTACCAAGCTCTCTGATTTCCATCATGCAGCGCCACGATGCCCGCCTCCAGGCGCCCTGTACTGCGTGACAACACCGCCAGGAAACAGGCCGTACCCCGCTCGACACAACGCTGCGCCAACGCTGAAATACCGTCGAGTGGCGCCGGAAAACGGGATCCGCTACGCTGATAGGCCTGCGCCGCCAGGGAGACGGCTCCGGAAATCAGCGACGGGTCCCCTGTTTCATTGAACAAATTTTCGCTCTTGCGGATATTTCTTCGGGTCGATGCAGAGCAGGCGGCAAGAACATCGTCGTATGAGCCCGTATTCAGTTCACTGGTCTGACGGTCATGACGCGTCCAGCCGGGGATACGGTCAATTCGTCGTGACAGAAAAGGTGTGAGGGACACCAGGGATGGGACGCCTTCGGCTGTCAGTCGAGCACACAGCTCGAGGATGCCCAGCTCTGACAGCGATGCAGGACCCCGCACCGCTGTATAGGGCGTAAGCGGAGGGACCACGACCTGTTTTGCCCACGATGGCCCACGCTCGACGAGTGTGGACTCCAGTCCTACGGATGTGGCAATATCCCGGGTACGCCATCCGTAGAGTCGCGAAAGCTCTTCGGTGAAGGTCCGGTCGGCAAAGGGGGTGGCACAATCAGTCGACATGCCGGCGCCTACAGGATGAATCGGCTCAAATCCCGGTTTTCGATTACACTGCTGAGCACGTTCTCCACGCGCTCGCGCGTGATGGTCACCTGAGTGTCGGTAACCACATCAGGAATATCAAACAGGAGTTCCTCGAGCAGCGTCGTGAGTATCGTATGTAGCCGTCGCGCACCTATGTTCTCCACGTCCTGGTTTACGTGGGCTGCCATGCGGGCTATTTCCCGGACAGCATCATCCTCGAAATCCACTTCGACACCCTCTGATCGTAACAGTGCCTGGTATTGCTTGAGGAGGGCATTCTGGGGCTTGGTAAGGATTTCAACGAAGTCGTCTTCTGTCAGGGAATCGAGTTCCACCCGGATGGGAAAGCGGCCTTGAAGTTCAGGAATGAGGTCGCTGGGCTTGGAGACGTGGAATGCTCCGCTGGCAATGAACAGGATGTGATCTGTCTTGACCAACCCGTATTTCGTCATCACCCCCGAGCCCTCCACGATCGGAAGCAGGTCTCGTTGGACGCCTTCCCGGGATACGTCCGGTCCAGACTTTCCGGCTCCCGTTCTTGCACAGACCTTGTCAATTTCGTCAATGAACACGATACCGGTCTGCTGCACCCGCTCCAGCGCATCGCGCGTGACCCTGTCCATATCGATCAGCTTGTCGGCTTCCTCTTTGGTCAGCAATTCCCGGGCTTCACGAATGGGCACGCGTCGCTTCTTTGATTTCTTCCCACCCAGATTGCCGAACAGATCCTGCAGATTGACGCCCATTTCCTCCATCCCCATGGGGCCAAACACCTGGAGCATGTTGCTTTTTTCCGAGGCGACTTCAATTTCCACCTCGCGATCGTTCAGGCTTCCGTCGCGCAGTTTTCCCCGGAATTTTTCTCGCGTGCGCTGCCGGAGTTCGGATTCCGAGGGCCCTTTGTGCGCCGGGGATGAGGACGTCGCAGCATTGGTCGACGTGGAAACAGTCTGGGGTGACTGCGGCTTCGGAGCAGGCGGAATAAGCAGGTCGAGAATACGCTCTTCTGCACGACTCAGGGCTTTTTCCTGTACCGCCTGGGTGTGCTCCTCCCGAACCATGTTGATGGCGAATTCAGTGAGATCCCGGATCATGGATTCCACATCCCGTCCCACATAGCCAACTTCCGTGAATTTGGTCGCCTCGACCTTGATGAAAGGAGCACCGGCCAGTCGTGCCAGGCGCCGGGCGATTTCTGTTTTGCCGACGCCAGTCGGTCCTATCATGATGATATTGTTGGGCATGATCTCATCCCGCATATCATCCGGTGCATTAAGGCGCCGCCATCTGTTTCTGAGCGCGATGGCCACGCTTTTTTTGGCTTCGGACTGGCCAATGATGTACCTGTCCAGTTCCTGGACAATCTGATGCGGTGTCAAGTCAGACATGATTCGGATCTTCAAAATATTCGTCCGCCTCGTCGTCCTCCTCATCCTCTTCGTCGAAAAGGAGTTCATCGTAGGCGTCGTCATCGGTGTCTGACGCGGCTTCATCGCGCACATCAATGACATCAGGGTGATCTTCGTTCACAAGCAGAACGGTGTAATTATGTGGGAACCCGCGCCTTTTTTCGAGCCAAACAGCCCCGGCCTCCTCCAGTCCCGTAATCAGGTCCTTGGGTTCTTCCTCGTCGGACATGACCTCTGACAGCTTGCGCAGTAACGGTGTCAGATAAATTTCCTCATACTGGCCGAAATATTGCTCAATGACCTCCAGTGCACGCCGGACACTCTCTTCTTCAATGAGCACCGCAGGCTCCGGACCACCCGTCTGCGCGAGCGCGTCGGCCTGCTGTGCGTCGTGGGCGTCTCCGGCATGGTCGTCACTGCCTGGCACAACACGGTCCAGAAGGAAGCGAGCATTCAGGAAGGCATCGCTGACATCCACGGGTAAATGATCAGTGCGCGATGGGGCTTCCAGAGCCGCGAGGAAAACAAAATGTCCCCTGCGTTGAAGTCGCTGAACGAGGGGAACGAACCAGTGGTTACCGGACAGAATGATGAAGGCATGACGCTGGGTGGTGCCAAGTGCTATCTCCATGGCCTCCATGGCAAGATCCAACGCGGCCGATTCATCGGCTACACTGGCGTATGAAAAGCGCGGCTCAATGCCCTCGGCGAGCCAACTACCCGTGACCCTGTGGCCCCTCGTACTTCCTGGTGGCACGTTCGCAAATGCGGCCGTCCTGACGGCGTGCAGCTGGAGGTGTTCGGCAACATGACGCTGCAATTCCTTTACAACGTCAAGCGCAACGTGGTCTGGATCGGCATCGGAAAGACTACGTTCGGCAATACACCCGAACAGGTTCGAGTAATCCACGAGCACGGTCGCGTGCATTTGCTCTCCGCGGTGTCTGCTGTGACGTTTTCCGGGCATACTTCGTTACCTCTATGACGATGCGTTTGGCAATTCAAGAATGGTCAGCTCTGCATTTGAGTAAATACAGATCTCTGAGGCAATGAGGAGGGATTTTTCCACGATATCACGGGCGGACATTTCAGGGGCGTGACGGGTGAGAGCGCGTGCGGCCGCTTGGGCGTACGGCCCCCCTGAGCCAATGGCTACGATATTGTCATCGGGCTCAATGACATCTCCGGTACCGGATATCAAAAGGAGTCGGTCCGAGGCTGCGACAGCAAGTAATGCTTCAAGCTTTCTGAGATAGCGATCTGTGCGCCAATCCTTGGCCAACTCGACGGAGGCTCTGGTAACATGGCCACCATATTGCTGGAGCTTTTCCTCGAACCGCTCGAAAAGGGTGAATGCGTCAGCGGTTGAGCCTGCAAATCCGGCCAGGATCGAGTCGTTGTATAATCGTCTGACCTTCTGGACTTTGTGCTTGACAACCGTGTTTCCCAGTGTGGCCTGGCCGTCCGATCCGAGAACAACACCTCCGTTGTGGAAGACGCCCAGGACAGTAGTGCTGCGTAGTTTCAAAGGACTCTGGATGATGACTCAATAGTGCAATAGTGCTTCCTGCTACGCGATCCAGGCTGCAATGGTTCATGACCTCATGAACAATTCAGTGTGGTGACACATGGCGGGCCAAAAACGCTCCTATCCTGTCCTGGGTGCGACGAACGCCCGACGCGCTGCCTGTATAGTTGTTCGCCATGAGTACAAACGTGTACCCGACGCCATTGGAGGAAGTTACGTAGCCCGACAGGGCGCTTGCACCACCCAGAGTTCCTGTTTTTGCACGCAGGTTTCCCTGGGCCGCCGTGCCTCGCATGCGGGATGACAGGGTACCATCCAGACCGGCTACGGGCAGTGACTCACGGAAAACACGTTGTAGCGTCGTATCTGGATGATGGGCCATATACTGGAGCAGGTCGGCTGTCATGTCGGCCGTGACCAAGTTGCGCCGTGACAGGCCCGATCCATCTACCAGATGGAGGAGCGATGTATCGATCCGGGCCTCGGCAAACAGGTTCCGGGCCACTTCAATTCCATCCCGGGCCGACGCACCTTTCGCATGCTTGCGTGTTCCGAGCGTTTTGAGCACCTGTTCCGCATAGAGGTTCTGGCTTCTTTTGTTGATGACGTGCACGATGCGAGAAAGCGTGGCGGACTCGTGGACAGCAATGCGTTGCATACGCCCGTAATCGGGCCTGAGTGACATGTCATCCACGTCGCGCGGCGTTCCCGATACGGAAATGCCTTGTCGTATCAGTACATCACGGAGGACGTGCACGAAAAAGAGCGTCGGATTTTTGATGGTAAGTGACTCCGGATCGGTACGCCCCTCCGGTATGCTGCTGTACAGGCGGAAGTCGTTCGTGCCCCGTTCCCGGCTGTATCCCTCCACGAGTTGAGAGTCTGCATGTACAGTTACCGTGGCATTTTCAACACGGATGTAGTCTGTCCCCAACGGTTCCCAGGTGATTATTCCGGGCTCCGTCCGGCTCCGGGGGGTAATGGTGAAGTCGACATTGTTGTCGTTGAATGAGAGGCCACTGATTTCGGCCGAGTACCAGAACGGTTCATCGTCCCAACTCCATGAAAAACCGAGGGGTACGTCATCGAATATATTATCGTCTCCCACGATATCACCGTCTATTCTCGAAATGCCCTTGGCTTTCAGGGAGTCTGCCCAGGCACGGAATGTGTGTGTGATGTCTCCGTCCGTGAATCTGCCACCGATTGCAGGATCGCCCGAGCCACGGACCACGAGGGGGCCACGCAGGACGCCGTCCTCAACAGGTCCGTCGGCAAAAAGGGCTGTACGATACCTGAATTCGGGTCCCAACTGATCGAGAGCGGCTGCGGTGGTATACAATTTGGTGTTTGATGCAGGTACCAGACTCGTGTATCCGTTCCGGTCGTAGACGGGGTGGCCATCGGCCGTACGGAGAATGCGCACGGCCCAGATTGCGTTGGAGGGCCCGGCATCCATCAGGATCTGATTGATCGAGTCCCGGAGGGCCACGTCTGTCTGGGCGACAAGGACATCTGGCGTCGAGGTCATGATCAGGAAAACGACCAGGACGCGAACCGGTGACCAGGCTGAAATATGCGTGCGTGCCATGGGTGTTCTATGGGTTGGATGGGGAGCGCAAATCAGGGACGGCCGGAGGTCTGCTGCGTTCGACAAAAACGAACGACAGATCATCGATCCTGGCAAATGGCTGGACAAGGATATTCATGGTAGGCGACCCGGTTGGGATGGAAATTCCGGAAACAACGCCGATGGGAACGTCACGCGCGAATACATTGCTTGGGCCGGTAACGACCAGATCACCCTCTTCCACGAGCGCTGTTCGTTCGACCAACTCCATGAGCAACATGCCCCGTATTTCGCCATCCCATCTCACTATGCCGTCCGAGCCGGATGGAAGTATCCGGGCGGCCACGAAAAAGTCGGTATTCTGGATCGTCATGACGCTCGCGAAGCGTTCGGTCACGAGAACGGTCTTGCCCACGACGCCGCGATCGTCAATCACGGCCATATCCACGTCAACGCCATCCCGGAAACCAACGTTCAGCACGAGGGTGTTGCGCTCTCTTGTGATGTCTCTCGACACAACGGATGCCGCCACGAGATCAGAACGAGTCGAGTCGGACACGCCCAGCAGCTGGCGTAACTCGGTGTTGTCGGCCAGCGCTGCACGCATCCGTGTTACGTTGTTGTTCAGGCGTACGTTGTGTTCACGCAGTCGCTGGTTTTCTTCGAGCGCCTGCGTGTATTTGGCAATACCACCGAGAGACGACTCTACACGTGCCGTAAGTTCCAGGGCGCGGGCGCGAAGTCCTCGCAACATGGGCTCGTTGACAGACAGCATGGTTACTGTCGAGAGGGAGAGTAATACCGCGAGGAGTATCCAGTCCCGGAGCCGTTCCCAGATTCGTGGCATGATGTTCTGGCTAGCCTTCTAGTGACGGAAATGGCGCTGACCGGTGAATACCATGGCAATGTCATGTGCGTCAGCGGCGGCAATCACGTCCTCGTCCCGGATGGAGCCCCCGGGCTGGATGGCAGCGGTCGCCCCGTGGCTGGCCGCCTCCAGGAGACCATCCGCAAATGGGAAAAAGGCGTCCGAAGCTACGACACTGCCTTTGAGCGAGAGCTCTGATTTCCTGCTCTTTGCCACGGCAATTTCAGAAGAGTCTATGCGACTCATCTGTCCCGCACCGATGCCCAGTGTGCGGCTCCCGCCGGCATACACAATCGCATTGCTTTTCACATGCTTGGCGACACGCCAGGCAAAATCCAGATCCAGCCATTCCGCCCGGGTCGGTTCCCTCTTACTGACGACCTTCAGGGATCGGCGCAACAGTTCAGCCTCCGGTAGCACAGTGTCCCTGGCCTGGACGAGCAGCCCACCGGCTATGGAACGCACATCCAGAGCCGAATTGGTCCGGGCTGCCGCTTTCTGCCGGAGAAGGCGCCTGTTCTTCTTCTGCATAAGAAATGGGAGGACACCCTCTTCATACTCCGGCGCAATGATAATCTCGGTAAAGACCGAGTCGATGCGTTCTGCCGTTGCCATATCCAATGCCCGGTTTACAACAACGATACCGCCGAACGGAGATTGGCGATCAGTCGCAAATGCGTTGTCGTACGCTTCGGACAGGGTCGCCGCAGAGGCAACACCACACGGATTCGTATGCTTGAGTATGGCAACCGTAGGAGGGGCATCCGCAAACTCATCAATGAGGAACAGGGCGGCACTTGTATCGAGCAGGTTGTTGAACGAGAGATCCTTTCCATGCAGGCGCTCGAACAGGGAATCAGGCGTGCCATACACCTGGGCAGACTGGTGAGGGTTTTCTCCGTATCGGAGCGTATTGGCCAGCGGGGCATGCAATCGCAACGTGGCAGATTCCTCCTGCTGCTCCAGCCATGACGCGACGGCACTGTCGTACGCGGCGGTATGGGCGAATACCTGGGTGGCGAGACGCCTTCGCTCAGAGAGGGGTATGCCACCATGGGTATGGAGAAGTTCCAGCACGTGTCCGTACTCGTCAGACCGGCATACAGCTGTAACGTGGAAAAAATTCTTGGCGGCGGCACGCAGCATGGTGGGGCCACCGATGTCAATG
This sequence comes from Bacteroidetes bacterium CG12_big_fil_rev_8_21_14_0_65_60_17, assembly GCA_002787815.1. Classification (GTDB taxonomy): domain Bacteria; phylum Bacteroidota; class Rhodothermia; order Rhodothermales; family UBA10348; genus 1-14-0-65-60-17. Next base: position 148,752 of record PCUY01000057.1, read on the forward strand.
TTCTCAACGGCCGTCGCATCGTCCGTTTCGGAACTACGGGTGGCGTCTGCGAATGGGTACAGGTTCACCACGACCAGGTCAATTTCGTGCAGTCCGTGCCGCTCCAGATCTTCGGCATCTGTCGGGTCGGTGCGACGCGCCAGAAGGCCACCATGTACGGCCGGATGCAGTGTTTTTACGCGTCCACCGAGGATTTCCGGATAGCCTGTAACGTCTTCCACGGGCACAACGGGAAGTTGGGCACTTTTCAGGGCCTTCGCCGTGCCGCCTGTCGATATCAGTGTGACACCGCTTTCGTGCAGGCGCTTGGCAAAATCCACAATACCCGTCTTGTCGTAAACAGAGAGCAGGGCCCTGCGAATGGGATAAATATTATCCGGGGGGGGGAGATTCTTGACGCTGATCATGAAGCTGATGTTTTGGGAAGAATATGAACACGACGACCCTCGCGATGAAGTCTTTTTTCTGCAAGCAGCCGGACGGCTTCGGGATATATTCGATGTTCGACTTCAAGAACCCGGGCAGCTATATCGTCCGGTGTTTCATGCGATTCAACAGGGATGGCTTCCTGAAGAACAATGGGTCCACTGTCATACGCATTGTCAACCAGATGGATCGTGGCACCGGTGACCTTGACACCATGACGGACTACAGCCTCGTGGACACGTGTGCCATACATGCCTTTCCCACCGAAGGCCGGAAGGAGGGAGGGATGCACATTCAGCATGCGATCCTTGAATGCCGTCACGACGTGCTCGGGAATCAGCCTCATATAACCGGCCAATACAACGATGTCTACTTCATATCCCTCCATGATCTGCATGGCGTCGTCCGAGATGTTGCAGATCCGGCTGGGAATATTGTGTCGGGCCGCCCGCTCCAGAACGCCTGCTTTGGCGCTTGAGGCCACGACAAGTGAGATCCGGCCGGGAATGGTGCCCTTGACACACGCATCGTGGATGGCCTGGAAGTTCGAACCACCTCCAGAAGCAAAGACGGCAATATTCAATGTGTTACTCGGCATTCAGGTGCGTACGACCGGTTCAAGCAGATCCAGCGCAGCCTCATCCCCCGATACCCTCAGCCGGCTGCGCACGCCCGATGGGAGCGTGCTTTTTGGACTGAAGTGTCCGTAGACCAGGTTCTTTGCGACAGGGAAAGAGAGCGATGCGATATAATGATCCAGTACTTCCTGCATGGTGAGTGAGCGCTTACCATCGGGTACACGGCCTTCCGTTATACCACCCAGAACCAGGCCACCCAGGTCCTGCAGTACGCCGGCAAGGGATAGTTGTGAAAGGTAGGCGTCAATCTGGTACGGCTCTTCTCCAACGTCCTCAATAGCCAGAATGGCCCCACGCAGGTTAGGCAGGTAGGGTGTTCCCAGCAGGCGGACCACCATGGACAGGTTTCCTCCAACAAGCAGTCCTTCCGCTTCGCCCGAAACCAGGCCCTGCAGCACTTCACCCTCCGGTCCAAGAAGCTGTCCTGTTTCTCCCTGGGCAAGACGCAGGAAATGTGTGGTCGATGGGCCGTCGGGTTGTGCCCATTCGGTCGCAACCATGGGGCCCGAGAGACCAGCCCAACCTGCCTGCGCCAGAAAGGCCAGGTGGAGAGCCGTTATATCAGAGTATCCAATCAGAAGCTTGGGATGTTGCCGGGCGGCTTCGAAGTCAACCAGTGGGAGCAGTCGCATGCAGCCGTAGCCACCGCGGACTGCAACCAGGGCATCGATGTCGGTTCGGAGAAGGAAATGGTTCAGTTCTTCCGCCCGCTGCTCGTCCGGACCCGCCAGATATCCATGGCCATGTTCATACGTGCGATATCGGATCACATCGAAGCCGAGATCCTCGAGCGTCCCAACGCCGCGATCAATACGTGACAGGTCGTCCGGCAGGGAGGCCGGTGCAATCAGGCCGATCCGGGAGCCTTTCTGAAGGGGTTGAGGTCTCAACGAGAGCATTATATTCCGTGTTGGGTCCTGCAATATACCTTTCCATGACATGCGCGTCGCCACACTCGAGCCGGAGTATTTCCCTCCCGCCCAATACTTCGTTCCATTCCTCGGTGCCGACGAGATTCATCTCCGTACAGGAGCGCGCTATCGCCGCCAGACCCTGCACAATCGGACCCGGCTTCGCAACGCGGACGGATGGCAATGGATAACCGTCCCTGTAGGTCACGGACAATTCGGTCGTACGCTGTCGCATATCTGTGTCCAGGGCGATCCCGGATGGCGTACGCGTCACGCGAAGGCGCTCCGATACAACTACGAATCGGCGCCGTTCTACATGTACTACGCTCCCCGTTTCCATTCATTCTGGGCCCGGGAATGGGATTTCCTGGTAGATGCGACGGTCGCGAGTGTATCCCTGCTCGCCGAGCTTTTGGGAATGGACTGCGAGGTCGTCGCAGAAGGAAGCGAGTCGCCGGCCGATGCGCTGCCAACAGCTGACCCGGTGACGTATAAAGGACTCGACGTCCCGTATGCGCAGAACTTTCAGGGCTTTCTGCCTGGGATGTCGGCCATTGACCTGCTCATGAACCACGGCCCACAGGCCCGCGCTGTTATTGAGCAGTATCCCGGCCCATGACATCAAAAAGGCCGCCCCCGCGAGCGGGGGCGGCCTTTTTGCGGTCCGGACGAGACTCGAACTCGCGACCTCTGGCGTGACAGGCCAGCGTTCTAACCAACTGAACTACCGGACCAACTGCTGTTGTCGGGCAGGGCGCCATGATACGGCCTACAGCCAACTACAGGCAAGGCTTCTCGACGATGATTTGATGAAGCCAAGCTCCATCCACGTCTATTCACCTTGTGGTCAGGGAGGGAATTGAACCCCCGACACATGGATTTTCAGTCCATTGCTCTACCAACTGAGCTACCTGACCCGCAGACTTACGAATATACAGTTATTTGAATTTGAAGGTCAACCTTTCACGCCCCTTTCAATTTCCGGGCACCCCACATCAACTTGCTGCGCAAGGTCGTGAAATAGTCACTGCCGTGAAGTTGGAGCAGCTGGATGCCCGTTCCGGCCTTCGATACGCAGACACGGATATTCTGGTGACCATAGAGGTTGGCCTGTCCGTCTGCAGTGATGGAGCAGTCCGGATTGTCGGCCGAAATACGGACCTCTATACGGACATGTTCTGGAAGGACCATGGGTCGCACCGTCAGCGTATGGGGTGCGACGGGCGTAATGAGGATTCCACCACACCCGGGAGCCATGATGGGACCGCCGAGTGCAAGAGAGTATGCCGTCGAGCCGGTTGGTGTTGAGAGAATTATTCCATCCCCCCAATACGTGTTCAACAGGCAGCCGTCTACGAATACATCGAGTGAGAGCAGTCCGGGGTCTCCACTCCGTTGCAGCGAGCAGTCGTTGAGGGCCCTGTGTGTAATGACATCCTGACCGGAATGGATGTGCATATCGAGCACCAGGCGATTCTCAATGTCGTATTGCCCGGCGTTGAGCTTGCCAATAGCATCGGGCAGATCGGCGGCCTCGACATTGGCCAGGAATCCCAGTCGTCCATAGTTCACCCCGAGTATCGGGATATTCCGTTCCCCCACCATGCGGGCTGTTCCCAGCAACGTGCCATCTCCACCGAGTGAGAGCACGACATCGCTTGACTCGAGAAATGCGGTCTCGTCTTTGACGCGTGCCGGGAGATCGACCAGGATTTTTCGCTGCACGAGCCCGTCATGTATGTCCGGATGCAGCACGGTATCCTGTTCCAGGCTGCGGAGAAGCAAGAGCGTTTCGGCGACAGGCTTCCAAAGCGCATCTTTTGATGTATTGGCGGTAATACCGAGTCGCACGTGCGTAACGGGTTGGTAGGTATGCAAACTAAGGCGCGCAATCCAGTGGCGCCAGAATCCATGCTGGGCTATACTGGCCTTGATCCAACTGACCACACTTTGTTTCTGTGCACACTGTCATCATTGGAAACGGCATTTCAGGTATTTCGACAGCCCGGTTTCTGAGGAAGGAATCGGACAATCGAATTACCATCATTTCTGCCGAATCTCCCTTCCACATTGCTCGAACGGCGCTCATGTACGTGTACATGGGCGATCTGAGGCCATCCGATCTCAAGCCGTATGAGGACGATTTCTGGTCGACGAATGGGATGGAACTGGTGCAGGACACGGTCACTGACATCGATCTGGATTCGCACGTTGTTTCGCTGCTCTCGGGGAGTCGTGTCCATTATGATCAATTGGTACTGGCCACGGGAAGTCGCCCGAATCGGTTCGGTTGGCCCGGGGAATATGCCCATGGAGTACAGGGTCTTTATTCCATGCAGGATTTGGCGGCGATGGAGTCCGCCACGGAGGGCATTTCACAGGCGGTCGTCGTGGGCGGTGGTCTGATTGGTATTGAGATGGCCGAAATGCTTTCGGTCCGTGGCATTGACGTGCATTTGCTGGTGCGAGAGGAGGCGTACATGGACTATCTGTTCTCTGCGGATGAGTCAGAGCTGATCCATGAGGAAATTCGTCGGCACGGCGCTGTGCTGCACCTTGGCACGGAACTGGATCGAATTGAAACAGATCATTCAGGACGTTCGGAGGCCGTTGTCACGAAGGGCGGAACACGACTCGGTGCCTCCTTTGTAGGACTGGCCGTTGGGGTGCATCCCAATGTGGATCTCGCCAGGCAAATCGGTATTGACGCCGACAAAGGGATATTGGTTACGACAAGGTTTGAAACCAGCGCACCGGACGTATATGCTGTGGGAGACTGCGCGCAGTTTCTCGAGCCGCTGGAGCACGGCCGTACCATTGAACAGTTATGGTATTCGGGGCGACGCCAGGGGCGAACCCTGGGTCGGCTCCTGGCAGGTGGCAATACGCCGTACACAGCCCCTCTCTTTTTCAATTCCGCCAAATTTTTCGATCTGGAGTACCAGACATATGGCGATGTGCCGCCCGGACCGACGAAACAGGTTGAATGCAGGCAATGGGCTGCAGGACAACGTCTTGTTCGAGTCGCCGTGGAGCGCTCGTCGGGGAGGCTGCTCGGAGTCAATGGCATGGGAGTTCGGCTTCGCCAGGAAGCCGTAGCCGCCATGATCCGGCGTGGCGACCGTGCGTCCATGTCGGAGGAGCAGGTCAAGCACCTGTTGTTCGAGCCGGAGTTTTTCAATGCCAATACAAAGCAGATAGCCGAGGCCCTGTCCATATGAAGCAGACACACCACAGTATTTCACTCGTGGATGGTTCGTTACCAGGCGCAGCGATCAATCGCGTGGTCGCCGCCATGACCGCCCTGGCGGTTCTTCTGGGAACGGCTGCTTTCCTGCAGTTGTGGCCGTTCAGGCCCATCACATCCGTGTCACTCGCGGCACTGCTCGTTTTCTCTGCAGCCACGCTGTGGGTGTCCAAAAACAGTTCCTGGAAACCAACCCGTGTGCATCACAAAGGTGCGGCCGTACTGACCGGAACGGGTGTCGTGGGGCTGATTGTATCGATAGCTGGTGCAGGCATGGCGTGGCCCATGGTCATGTTCTGGCTCGGAATCGGTACGACCACTGCTGGTGCCACGTGGATGATTGCGGCCCGGTATGCGGGAGCCCAGCGTGGACTGGATAATCACGGAACGATGATCAATCCGGTGACCAACCGGGGGGCCACGGGTTGGATGCTGGGAATTGTGATGACCGGCTTTTATGTGCTCATCTATTGGTATCCCACCGCACTGGAGGGACTGACCCGGACAACCGATCCGCTGAGCTGGCTTCTGCGTGGGAAGGCCGCGGACCACTGGTTCATGTACAGTCTTGTGTACTCGCTGGCTGTCGTGGTCATGGGAGTCCGGGCACTCTACAAATACAGGCATGTCCGGTACCAGCAGATCCGCACGTGGTCTGTCATGCTGGTACAGGTGCTCCTGGCCTTCATCATACCGTCCATTCTGGTCCTTTTTCAGCAGCCGGAGTTTTACTTTTCGTACTTCTGGCCACTGAAGTGGACGTATCTGTGGCCGGGGGAATACGGTATAGGTTGGATTCTCGAGAGTGGAGGCCGGACCGGCGTGTTCATGGTATTCTGGGGGGGCGTGATGAGCTTCGTTGCGACACCCGTTCTCACCTACTTCTACGGCAAAAGGTGGTATTGTTCATGGGTATGTGGATGCGGAGGCATGGCAGAAACTCTGGGCGATCCGTATCGACACTTGGCTCCCCGCTCGACGAACAGCTGGCGACTTGAGCGCTGGATGATTCACGGTGTTCTCGCTGTCATCGTACTGGCTACGGCGCTGCTTTGGATCAACTCAGCGACGGCAGGCGGACTTTTCGGTTCATTTTCTGGCGCAGTAGCAAAGACATACGGATTCATATTCGGATCCATCTGGGCAGGTGTCATCGGAGTAGGTTTCTATCCCTTTCTCGGAACACGCATATGGTGTCGGTTCGGGTGTCCGATGGCTGCCATACTTGGTTTGCAGCAACGGTTCTTTTCCCGATTCCGCATCACCACCAACGGAGCACAATGCATATCGTGTGGAAACTGCTCTGCCTACTGTGAGATGGGAATTGATGTCAGGTGGTATGCCCAGCGGGGCCAGAATATTGTGAGAGCCTCCTGCGTGGGTTGTGGAATATGCAGCACGGTCTGCCCGCGAGGCGTATTGAAGCTGGAGAACGGCCCCTTGGAAGGGCGACTCAACGGACCCGTTCTGATTGATCGCGATGAAGTCGATGTGATTGACCTGCCTGAGTTCAAGTAGGTCCCTGTCACCAGTACCACTCCTGGCATCGTAATAACAGGCCTTCGGCAGCTATTGCTGTCGTGGTCAAAAAGCGATGGTGGGAAAACGAAAACGTTCCGGGACATATCTCGAATGCGCTCCTGCGGACAGCCCGTGAGGTTATGAAGCACGTCGCGATGTGTCAGAGTGGCATGTCTGGACCCAAATATAGTCAGGTGTATTCCGGAGCCCTGTCGGGAGACGGAGCCATCCCGATTACCATCGAATGCATGGTGGCAACAGGTTTGCCCAAGAGGACTGTGGTCGGCTTGCCCGGCAGCGCCGTTCGGGAATGCATGGACAGGATCTGGAGCGCCATGTCGAGCACCGGCATACTTCCGCCTCGAGGCGTACTGACAGTCAACCTGGCACCTGCCGATGTGGCCAAGCATGGAACACTCTTTGACCTTCCCATCGCACTCGGCCTCATCCTGGCCGATGCATCCCCGTCCGGAAAACGATGGCCTGACGACCATGCGTGTGCAGGAGAGTTGTCCCTGAATGGGCATATTCAGCCTGTGAAAGGAATACTGCCGTTCGTTCTGGCGGCCCGTCGATCAGGGAGGACAAAAATACTTGTACCGGCCGGAAATGCCTTGGAGGCGTCCCACGTACCCGGTGTGACGGTTTATCCTGTACGTACGCTGGCCCAGGCGATCGATCACGTTTCGTGCGAATCCCGGATCGCTCCATTCAGTCGCCACCGCAGGATCAAGGAGCGGAGGACGTCCCGCAGCATGGACGTGTCCGATGTCGTTGGGCAGACGTATGCCGTCGATGCCCTCACTGTTGCTGCCGCCGGAGGACACAATTGCATCATGATAGGCCCGCCGGGATGCGGGAAAACCATGCTGGCAGAGCGGTTCACAGGAATTCTGCCGGAGTGGTCAGAACAGTTGGCACTGGAGGCCAACTGTATTCACTCGCTGAGGGGGCTTCTCACCGAGAAGGGGTGGAAGCAGGAGCGTCCCTTCCGGTCCCCGCATCATACGATATCCCGTGCGGGTATGCTCGGGGGTGGACGGCCCATTGTGCCCGGTGAAGCGTCACTCGCGCATGGTGGCGTTCTCTTTCTGGACGAGATGACACAGTTCAGCAGAAGCGTTCTCGAAGGGCTGCGCGAACCTCTTGAATCCAGACGGATTGTTCTGTCGAGACTACGCGACGCCGTCTCGTTTCCGGCCGGATTTCAACTCATTGCAGCCATAAATCCTTGTCCGTGCGGCTGGGATCGGTCTGAGAAGAAAAAGTGTACCTGCTCGGATGTTCAAAAACTCCAGTATGCGGCTCGACTCTCCGGACCTATTCTGGACAGGATAGATATGCACATCGCATTACTGCCTGTAGACCCCGCGGCATTCCAGTCACGTGGCGAGTCAACAACACGGGAGCTGCGCGTTATGGTGCGACGCGCCATCGAGTACAGAAAACGTCGCCGACAGGCTGTTCCGAACTGCGAATTATCCGGGCCGGATCTCGAATCGCTTACGTCCAGCGAAGGGCTCGATCACGTTGCGGATGTCATGGCCGCACGCGCCCTGTCGGCACGAAGTCGGCTGCGCATACTGCGGATAGCCCGTACGTGTGCAGACATGGATGGGTCGCCACTTGTGCGACGTCTCGACGTCACAAGAGCCGCCAGCTACAGGCGTCTCGATGGAGTTACCGAACTCGGGATGGTCCTGTCCGAACAGAGGAATCGTGTGGAAGCCTGAGACCGACGCTGCTACCGACCCCGGTTTACCTGTTTGCGGTCGGTAGCTATGATGACCCGAAGGTTCAGCGCCTGGGCAAGACTGGCCACGGTAGCCAGTTCACCTACAGTGCTCTTCTCATCGGCACGAAGGACGAGAGCGGACCGTCCCCGCAGCTCCGATCGCAACACGGACAACAGCTCTTCCTGGGGCACACGGTTCTGCTCCACGTAATACGTGCCGTCAGACGTAATGGACACTGTTATGTACTCATTCTGGTTGGGAGCAGCTGTGTCGGTACGAGGCAGGTTCACCTGTATACCGAACTGCGGGATGAAGCTGGACGTAAGCAGGAAGAAGACCAGCAGCAGCAGCACGATATCGGCCAATCCTGCCAGTGAGTATGCCGTGAGGGGCTTCCTGTCGGTGGAAAAGTTGACAGACATGGCGGTGACCTAAAACAAAGTGTCCTTGCGGGGTGGACGAGGAGTACCGGCCTGTGGAGACGGTGTCTGTAACAAGTCAATGAACTCTGTGGACGACATTTCCATGTCGTGTACCAACCTGCTGATTTTACCCAGCAGAAAGTTGTAGAAGAAGAAGGCCAGGATGCCAACGACAAGACCGGCTGCAGTGGACACCAACGCTTCCCAGATACCGCCCGCCAGGACGGAAGGATTCACATTTCCCTGAAGAGACTGGATCTGCTGGAATGCCTCAATCATTCCGGTAACGGTGCCCAGAAAGCCGATCATGGGGCCGATACCGGCAATGGACGCCAACATATCCATGCGCTTCTCAAGATGGAATGCCTCACTTTTTCCGGCGCCATTGACGGCATCCTGGATTTCCGAAATAGGGCGGCCAAGTCGCTCCAGCCCATGCTTGATGATTCTCGTCAGTGGTTTGTCCTGCGCATCACAGTAGGCACGCGCACCGGCAATGTCACCCTCCGAGATGAACGCCCGGATGCGATCCATGATGCCCTCCTTGTCGGTCTCGGCCTTACGTAGCGTCAAAAGACGCTCGACGAGGAGAAAGATGGTCAACAGTGAGAGCAGGACGATGGGTATCATGATCCAGCCTGCCTGCATTACGATATCCAGTTGGCTGACCTCAGTGCCCGAACCGAGGGCAGCCAGAGAGTCCTGGCTGGACTGTAAATCCTGGAGTAGGAGTATTGTCATGTGAAGTGAATGGGATGAAAGGTTCAATTCAGTCGTTTGACCCACGTACCTGCGGGTAATTCGTTGGCGAATGCCTGTCGCGCGCTGTCCGCCGCGGCTGCGCTCGGCCACTGCCCAATGGCTGCACGGTATCGGGGGCCATCCGCTGTATCGAAATACAGTACGCCTGTCGGAAGATTCAGTCTCTCGAACGTTTCCAGCTGAGCCTCAGCCGACGCCTGTTCGGACGTGGATGCCGTAATGAGGGTATATCCTGCCATACCCCGCGTCAGAAAGGAAGGGCGAGTGCTCTCTGGTGCTTCTGCGCCGGCTGGGGCCGGGTCCGATTCCGAATCCTCCGGAGCGACATTCTCAACAAGCCGCTCCGTCGAGTCTGGCACAGAGGTTTCCTTCGGCTTCTCTGGAAGGACGTGAGCCACATCGGCGTCATTGTCGTTGGACGCATCCATGTCCCGGTCATTCCGGAATGCAAACAGGCCCAGAAAAATCAGTGGAACAGCAATGATTACCGCTATAGCCCAGGGGGGCAACCCGTGTTCCGGCTTTCTGAGATCACGCGGCGACCGGGGGGACGTCGGACGCGCGCGGACGGCATGCTCCTGCTGTGGTGTGTCTTCCGTACCAGCGCCCTCCAAAACAGAGTCATCACTGGGCGGTGGGGTGTCCACAGATGCCACTGTGGCTCCCGATACAGGCACGTTTTCGGATTCCGGCTCGTTGGCCGGCACTTCGGAATCGGGTTCCCTGGTATCGGGAGCCGCGAGAGCACCGTCAAGCGGCTGCGGTTCGTCATGCGCTTCCAGATGCGCAAACGCATGATTGGCAACGTGCATCAAGTCGCCAGAGGGCGAAAACGAGATGCCATCGTTGTCTGAAGAGAAAACGCCAAGGCCGTCAATGCGTGCGTGACCGTCTTTTGCCAGACTGTTTCGTATGTCCCGCGAGAGAAAGTCAATTGCCGAGGGCGGTTCACTTTCGCCCTGAGTCCGGGCCGGGTCGAAAATGACCCGGTCAGCAGGAGGGAACCAGGTTGCTCCCTGATTACGTGCGCATTCGTGCACGACGCGGAGTTCACCAAGACGCGCAAGAGAGACGCGCTTTCCGCCCATCAAGCGGTATGCAACGGTGAGCACCGCTTCCCTGTGTGTGAACTCCTGATCGATCATGTGTTCAAGATACCCCGGATGTTCTTACCAGCGCCATCCGACGCCGGCGTGAACGGCAGAATCTTCCAGCGGCTGCCCGTACCAGAAGTCGGGCTCGGAAAATGCGTGTCTCAACCCCGCCGTAACAGCGAAACCCGGACGGAGATAATATCGTGTTTGAACTGCAAGGCGCCAATAATCATCCGTTTCCAGGCCACCCGTCTCATCCCTGTCACGAGATGCCTCAAACAGCAGTTCACTGGAAAAATCGAGGCGGCCACCAAAACCACGAGCCTGAATCCAGGGCCGTATCGAAACGGGCGACATGAATGGTGCGCTTCGTCCCGTCGCGTCAAGCTCGGTGCTCTGCAGTGTGGCGCTTATACCACTGTGAAAGGAGGGAGTCAGAATGAGGGCAAACGAAGACTCTACATAAAAACGATCAAGCTCGTCAAACCTCCGGTCGTAGTAGCCGGCACTGTATCCGGCAAGTGGGGTGGGGCTCAGCGTGTAGTAGCCAAATTCCGGTGCCCTGTCGAATCCGGCACGTACTTCCCATTCTGTGAGCCTGGCTGTGTGCAGCAGCCCTGCAAAGCCGCGGATGCTATACAGGTCAGGTAGTATGATCGGTTCGTCTCGGGTAAACGGATTGGCATCCAGTAGAGAGAGTGAGGAGTGGCGCACGAGCCCGGGTGCCGAACCTGCAAATACGGATGTCGATTCGTTCAACCAGAATGTCAGTCTGCCCGAGGGAACGAGGTAGCTCTCACTGCGGGCGATGCTTCCAGCACGTTGGGGGTCACTGTCAAACGCAAGCAATGTGGCACCCAATTCCAATTCCAGGCGCCGACCGCGTGGTGAGGCTACTGTCAATCGGGCATCAGCATCACGTGTTGTGCCCAGGGAGACCGATCCACTTTCATCAAGTCCAGAGAGAGCACCCGTGCCGC
>PCUY01000082.1 GCA_002787815.1 Bacteroidetes bacterium CG12_big_fil_rev_8_21_14_0_65_60_17
GTCGAGAAATCGCGCCCATTGCCACCGAGCGTAAAGCGCTGTCCATCCTTCCAGCGGCCTCGCATGTAGTTGTACATATCGGGACCCGTCTGCGGGTCACCGGTCACACCACCACCGTTATTGTAGAACGCGAACGCGGTCATCTTGAGACGCTCGCCTTCCTCGTCAATCTGACCATCACCGTTGTCATCAATGCCGTTTGAGTCAACGAGGGGGCCTTGGAAGAAATCATAACCGGACGCCGGTACATTCGGCCCGTAATGGCCTTCATCATCATCGTCAGCGTTGTACACGAATCCGAGACCAAGCGTCGTGTCGGAACCTACGTAGTCATCCGTAAACTGGCCGAGGTCCGGGTCGGAAAAAATACCCATATAGGTATCCACGAGGGGCACGGTCCCTTTGTAGAACAGGCGGAACTTGTAGAACGTCGTGTTCCCGAGCGCACCCGCGCTGTTGAAAGCGAAGGCCGAGCCATGCCCTTCGATTCCCATTGGGGGCGTATCGGTACGGTTGTGCTGGTTTCCCATGTCATTCATGATCCACCAGACCAGCTGGTCACCCAGGATCTGAGGACGCTCTCCTGCCGCCAAGTTGATCTTGCGATCAATGCGGCTGGCAAGCGGTTGGTCCAGCAGGTCAATCAAATCTCCGTTCGCGTCAAGCGTCGGAGCGCCGAGTCCCGTTGGCCAGTCCTGGAGGTCAGGCGTAGCCGGAGCGCCACCATCGAATGCGATGACGTCCTCCTTTGAGACCTTCCAGAGCCGGTCCCATGGCGAGCAGTCGGACTGGGACGTACCGTCGTCGTTCAGAGGGCCAGCCCAGAACTCCCAGGGGCCGTACGTTGAGCCGGCAAGCCGAAGCTGGCCGTCTACGAGGCCTCCCATCCATATACCCGAGGCAAAGATGGTGTTTTCACCACCACCCTTCGGAAATTCATAGACAGGGTCTCCGCCATTCCAGACGATACCACCATTATTCATGATCTTTGCACGAATGTTGTTGATATCCAGGAAGGCTTCCGCCGTCGACTGCTCGCAGTTGCCGACCGACTGAGCATGCGTCTGCGTACTCACCAGGCCGAGCGCTGCCGCAGCGACGAGGAATGTAATGTTTCGTATTAGTTTTAATTGCATAGTCATCCTTTTATGATAATTGGATTTCTGTTGGCTTCATACTACACCCGCTCGCGGGGCGGGAATCAAGTCGTAACGGAAAACCGTCACGCGCCTTGTCCCCGCCCCAACGGGCACAGCATCATCAGAAGTCCAGGCGGACGCCGACTCGGGTCAGGCGGGGAATTCCGAAATTACCAAGGTTTCTGTTACGGTGGCGATAGAGCTCCTCAGCAGCCGGGATGTTACCGGCGAGGAAGCTCTGTCCACCAGGAGTAGACAGGAAACCGTCATCGTCCGGAAGGCCCGTGAAGCGCCATACGCCAAACTCGTTGTCCTCGTCAAGCAGGTTCTGCACCCAGACGAACGCGGACAGTGTGGAACGATCCCCAACCGCGAACTTGCGGTCGACGCGAATATCTATACGCGTCGTCCAATCCGTACGGTCCGAATTGATTCCACCACGGGGATTCGGAGCTTTGGATTCGATCACGCTGAACGGCTCTACGACGGGTGTATACGGCAAGCCGGAACCCAGCTTGAGGAGCACGTTGGCACCGAAGTTCTCAAGCAACTTTGTACCTCCAACCGTTGGCCCCTGACCCTTGCCGAGACGGTAGTCGAGCGACAGGTTCATGTTGTGACGCTGGTCGAAGTCAAGCGGCGAAATGAAGTTCGGTGGTGTTTCACCGATCCATACGATCGTGCTGGTCGTGGTTGAGCTCGAACCCGTTCCCTGTGCGAACGACAACGTGTAGTTTGCATTGAGGGAAATATTACGCGTGCGGCGCAGGTCGAAATCGAACTCCAATCCCTTGACCGTTCCGAAGTCGCGATTCGTGAACGAGGACGAAGCCGTCGGGAACGTTGTCGGCATGTCTTCGAGCTGAATCAGATTTTCGATCTGGCGGAAGAAGCCCGAGATCGTCAGCGCGCTACGCGTCGAAAGACGCTGGCGGAAGCCGAGCTCGTATTCGGTCGTTTCTTCCGGTTCCAGGGCATTGTTGTTCTTGCGGCCGCGTGTGGACGCAAGTGCCTGCATGGAGCTGAAAGAGTTTGCCGATGGACGCTGTGCCACCTTGCCGTACCGGGCGAAGAAGAGCGCCTGGTCCGTGACGGGGAACGACACGCCTATACGCGGCATGACCGTTACCTGCGGATCATAGTCTTCAAAGACCTCTTCAGTCACCACGTTGCTCTTCGTGCTTGGCGTCGCGCCCGAGAGAATGATTTCTCCTCCCTGCACGCGCTCGCCGGTCGCATTGAAGAAGCGGCCTTCCAGATCGCGGAAACCGACCGGTTGATCCTGGCTGTCGAAGTAGACAACGAACTTGTCGCCGATCCGGTCATTGGCCAGACCAGCTTCGCCGGCGCGGACTACCGGTAGACGCGTGAACCGGTCGATGTAGGTACGTGTATTGTTGTCAAACACGTCCACACGCAGACCCAGGTTCAGCACGATGTCGCGGAATTCGATCTTGTCCTGCACGTAGCCACCATAGTAGATGGGCTCGTGCGGCTCGACATTATACGCCCCATCGCCGAACTCGTCCGTGAGATCGTTGACGAACGCATCCAGATTCTCACTGTCCACTTCGTCCGTACCGCGGAAGTTGAAACCGAAATAGCTAACACGGCTTTCCAGCTGGTTCCACGTCAGCTCTTCATAACGCGTTACGCCCTGCTCGCCTGTTGACAGGCTTTCCGGGCCGTCGGCGTCCTGCACGAAGCGGGACAGCGAGAGACCATTTACGGAGTGCTGGCGATTGGTGCGCTTTTCGAACTCACCACCAAACTCGATCTGGTGGATACCGACCTGTGTGGTGGCCATGGCGTTCACACGGATCTGGTTGTTCTTGAAACGAAAGAGCGTGTTTGAAGGACCGGCTCCTCCAACGTTTGTCACCAGGTTACCAACCTCTTCCCGCGTCGGGAAAAAGCCGTCGTCCCAGCGGTTCGTGAACTGGGGAATCTGGACCGTGAAGTCATTTCCGTCGACATCCTGCCGTGTTTCTGTAACGAACGACGTGTTCTTGAAGCCACGGAGCGTCGCCCACTGGTCCGCTTCAATATCGCCATACGTCAGGATGTCGGAAAAGCTGTCGCCAAAGCGCGGATCGTAGTTGCGCCCGCGACGGTCGCTCCAGTCGACCTGCAGCTGATAGAATGTCGAATTCGACAGGTAGTGTGTCCAGGTCGTGAAGAACTGCCAGTCACGCCTGTCCCGCTGATCCACGTCCTCATTGGGCGCAAAGACGGAAGAAAGCGAGGAGTTCAGGAACTGGTTCTCCGAATCCACCAAGCGACCACCTACGCGCAAACGTACATTCTCAATCAGATTGAACGTCACGTTCGTGTTGATGGCGAGGCGCTCGAACCCGTTGTTCTGGCGCTTGTCCACAAGCCGGAAGTCATCCGGTTTGACAAAGTTGGCCGAGCTGACGAGTTCCGGGTTGGAGATGATGGCCCCGTCCGGCGCATTGGCGGTCGTTCCGTCGGTAAACCCGATAACACCACCAACCGGTACTACGTTACCGTCATCATCCACATACTGGGATGCAACGGTCGCGCCGTCGGCAAGCGTAGCAGATACCGGGATGTTGATCCTGTTACCGTCAGCGTCCACAGCGCCGAATGACATGGGAGCCTGCTGCAACTGTTCGAGAACACCTTTGTCAAGACGGAGCTGTCCGACAGCCCGTGGATTCGAATCCGTCTGGTCGGTGTATTCAACGGCCACAAAAAAGTTGGCCTTTTCGCCCGCAATGGGGCCACCGATGGCCATGGACGCCAGGTTGTACCCGAAGTCGTCGAGCGCTTCCGAGGTTATGCCCTCAAACGAACCAAAGAATTTCGGTGAACCGGATTTTGTCGTGATGTTGATGATTCCGGACATGGCGTCGCCGTAGCGCGCGGACATGTTGCCGATCATCATTTCCTGCTCCTGGATGGCTGACTGCGGCAGGGCGGCCGTTCCGACCACTTTGACGCCGTCAATGAAGAAGACGACTTCCGCTCCACGACCACCACGGATGTTCAGCGTACCCGAGCCTTCCTGGCTCACAACGCCAGCCTGGATCGAGGCCACAGCCTCAACACCACGTACGGGCAGGTTTACAATCTCTTCCGAGTTCTTGATTTTCGGAACACCGATGGCATCCCTCTGAATCATGGGACGTTCGTACTCCACCACGATTCCCTCCAACTCGACACCAGCGCTGAGTGTGAAGTCAATATCCTGGGCGGTGTAACCCGAGGACACTTCCACACCGCTGATGACGGATGACGAGTAACCGACAAATGAAGCCTGCACGTCATAGGTCCCTACCGGAACGCCGATGATAAAGTAGTTTCCATCGGCATCGGTAATCGTACCCAACTGCGTGCCAACGAGAGCGACACTGGCACCCGGCAACGGATCTCCAGTATCTCCATCGAGCACCGTGCCCTCGATCTTACCCGTATTCTGGGCAAAAACGAGTGCTGGCGCTGCAAGCAGCATGAGTACTACCATGCCCCATTTACGTAACATAAGCTACCTCCTCTTGTGATATGATGTGTGGCTGATAGTCATGCACCTCGAACAGTGCAATCTTTTTCGTGCCAAACGGAAACGCCCAGACGGACGATGCCGCGACGCACGAGTTTTCGGGGACAGAGACGCTGGTCTCCCAATCAATCCATTTGGTGTTCAAGCTTTCCATTCCTGAAGCTGCTGACATCCTCTGACACGTTCCAACAGGAACAGCCCCGGGCCCGCGGACGGGCGGAGACTGATTTCAGGTATTGCTTGAAAGGTGGGGTTGGAAATGCTGTAGCAGATGTCCAAATGCGTTTTGCGATTGGTTGAACAGGTCTTGTCTTCGTTCTGAATGGGAATATAGAGGGCTTTGAACCCTTTGTCAAGGCATTATGAACAGGGTATTTCTATTTGCATGCACGAACCTGTCCCCATACGGCACGTCTGGAGGGGACATTCCTTATAATATATGCGGCCCAACGTGTACGTCTACCCACTCCCACAACCCGGTGCGGCCGCGTCCATCTTCCGAACTTGTGAGCACAACCGGGAGCTCCAGTCCCAGATCGTGCATGTACCGTGTAGTACGATGTAATGCCTGCTGCCGACCGTTGCCCGACAGTTTGTCCGCTTTCGTCAGCACCACCACATGGGCAGCGCTGCTCTCCTTCATGAGGAGGAGCATGTCACGATCGAGTCCGGTCGGCGCATGCCGCGCATCGATGAGCTGGAACACAAGCCGGAGCGCAGCGCGCTCCGTCACATAACGGCCAATGGTCTGTCGCCATGCGTCGCGCTGGGCGCGAGAGAACTTGGCGTACCCATACCCGGGAAGGTCGACCACGTGGAACGCTCCATTGACCAGATAGAAATTGATTTCCCTTGTTTTGCCTGGAGATCCGGACACGCGGGCCATGCTGCGCCGCGCCAGGAAGCAATTGAGAAGTGAGCTTTTACCGACATTGGACCTGCCGACGAACGCCACCTCCGGCACATTGCCCTCGGGCATGTGCGAAAAGCGCGTAGCGCCCCCCACGAAGACGACATCCTGGACCTCGGCACCGGTCCCCACCACCCTATACCGACTTCCTGACGGTCTCCCCGATCGCAGCCGGGTTGAGTACGATGGTGGCACCGGCTTCTTCAAGTGCCGCAAACTTGTCTTCTGCCGTCCCCTTTCCACCCGATATGATGGCACCGGCATGCCCCATCCGGCGGCCAGGTGGTGCCGTGCGGCCTGCAATAAACCCGAAGACCGGCTTTGTCATATGATCCTTGATGAAGGATGCGGCTTCCTCTTCGGCTGTCCCACCGATCTCTCCGATCATGACCACGGCATCCGTTTCCTCATCCTCCTGGAAGAGCCGGAGAATATCAACAAAACGGGACCCGACAATGGGATCACCGCCAATGCCAACGGCGGTGGATTGTCCGAGGCCCTGCCGCGTAAGCTGATCCACCGCTTCGTACGTCAACGTCCCGGATCGGGACACGACGCCCACCCGACCGGGGTGGAATATCATGGCCGGCATGATACCCACTTTGGCCTGACCCGGCGTCAGGAGTCCGGGGCAGTTCGGTCCGACCAGATGCGCACCTGATTTCCTTACATAATGATAGACCGGGACCATATCACGCGGAGGAATGCCCTCCGTAATGCAGACAATGACTTTGATACCTGCCTCGGCGGCCTCCAGAATGGCATCGGCAGCGAACGGTGGCGGCACAAAAATTACCGACGTGTCTGCTCCCTCGTGTTTCACCGCATCGGCCACCGTGTCAAAAACCGGCCGATCCAGGTGGCGATGACCACCCTTGCCGGGTGTCACGCCTGCCACGACCTGCGTGCCGTATTCCATCATCTGTTCGGCGTGGAATGATCCTTCCTTGCCGGTGAACCCCTGCACTACGAGACGGGTCGATCGGTCTGCGAGAATACTCATATGTCAATAATCAGCGGTTTGGCGTCGAGTCGGACTGGGCAGATGGCGTATCCTGCTCTGACTTGTTTCCCTGCCTGGGCGTCGTGTGAGACGCCTGCCTCGGTGGGTCTATTCTGTTGGCAGAGTCGTCCACATTGAATTCATTCGATATTTCCCGCGTAGCGGATTTGAACTCCTTGATCCCCTTGCCCAGTCCACGCGCAATTTCCGGAATGCGTTTGGCACCGAAAATGAGAAGGATGGCAAGAAAAATCAGGACCAGTTCGAAGGGGCCCAGACTACCCATGACGCTGTCCAGTTGTGGTGTGAATGGTTACCCGCAGAGAACCACATGCGGCAACGGCTGTTCCACGCAGGTAAAAAGTGCACTCCATGACACTCGATTCCATAAAAACTTGGCCAAAGGCCGAGCTCCACTCCCACCTTGACGGCGCCATGCGGCTCGAAACCATGTTGTCCCTCGCGCGCGAGCAAGGCAAGATGGCCCTTCTTCCTGCCGATTCCGTGGAAGGCCTGCACGACGTTCTGCTGGGCGTGGACACGTCCGAGAGCCTGGCCGAATATCTCGCCTGGTTCCAGTATACCATCGGGCTCATGCAGGATGCGTCGTCGCTGCGACGCGTGGCGTACGAAATGGCGGAGGATTTTGCCACCGAAAACGTACGTTACCTCGAAGTCCGATTCGGTCCAATCCTGCATACGGAAGAAGGGCTGTCACTCGAGCAGGTACTCGACGCCGTGCTCGACGGTCTGCGGGCCGCCAGCCATGATTTCGGGATCAGAACGGGTGTGATCGTGTGCGCGCTTCGCGACAGGTACATGGAAGCGTCGGTACGCCAGGCCCAGGCGGCGGTCTCGTATATCCACCGCGGTGTCGTGGGATTCGACCTCGCCGGAGGCGAGGCGGGGAATCCTGCAAAGCAGCACCTCGAAGCCTTCTACATTGCCCGCAATCACCTTCTCGGCCTGACGGTCCACGCGGGTGAGTCCTGGGGCCCGGAGTCCATCCGTCAGGCCCTCTTCTACTGTGGTGCCCATCGCATTGGGCACGGCATCACCATGGTCCAGGACCCGGAGCTGCTGGAATACGCCGCCATGCACCGCATCCCCCTGGAAATATGCCCGACGAGCAACGTGCAGACACATGTTGTACCATCCTACGAAGAACACCCTCTGAAAGTGCTCATCCGCTCCGGTGTACCGGTCTCGATCAACACAGACAGTCGCCTCTTCAGCCACACGTCAACATCCGAGGAGTTGTACCTGGCCCACTCGCGTTGTGGGTTGACCGAAGATGAGACCCGCGCCGCGGCGCTGGCCACCTTCGACCATGCTTTCCTGCCACACGATGAGCGGGCGGAGCTCGCACGCAGTGCGCGGCTCGATCTTGACGCGCTTGCCGTATGAGTACCGTCACGGTCCACCCGGCCAGTGCACTTTCAGGTACCGTCGTCCCCCCCGCCGACAAATCCATTGCACACCGGGCGGCCATGCTCTCCGCCATGGCTGACGGTACGTCGCGCATCGTGAACTGGCCGTCGTCTGCCGATCCGGCGTCGACGCTTGCGTGCCTGCGCCAGCTCGGCGTGGAAACGGGCGAAGAAGACGGCGTGCTGCTCATCTACGGTGGCACGCTTCACAGACCGTCTGCCCAGCTCGACTGCGGAAATTCCGGCACGACCATGCGGCTGCTCTCCGGCATCCTGGCCGGGCACGATTTCGACGCGACGCTCATGGGAGATGCATCGCTCACGCCACGTCCCATGCAGCGGATCATGGACCCGCTCCTGCAAATGGGAGCCCGCATTGAGAGTACCGACGGACACGCTCCTCTCCGCGTGCGGGGAAGCCGGGGTCTGCAGGGCATTACATACCGACTCCCCGTTGCCAGCGCCCAGGTAAAGTCCACCGTGCTGCTGGCCGGCCTCTTCGCCGAAGGGGAAACCACAGTGATTGAAAGCACGCCCACACGCGACCATACGGAGCGCATGCTCGGGCTTTCAACCGTGGAGATGGGCGAGGATCGGTACATTTCGTCCACGCGGGAAAACCGTCCCCGTCCGGGAATGTGGTCCATTCCCGGGGACTTCTCGGCGGCCGCGTTCTTCATTGCAGCCGCATCGATCGTACCCGATGCCCTGATACGGATCACGGGAGTCGGGCTCAATCCGTCCCGTACGGCGCTACTCGATATTCTCCGCGCCATGGGAGCAGGCGTTGACGTACGGAATGAGCGTACGGTGGGTGGTGAACGCCTGGCCGATCTGACGGTACGCAACAGACCCCTTTCCGGCGTCCAGGTTTCCGGCAGCATCGTGGCCAACGCCATCGATGAACTACCCATCCTGTGCGTAGCCTGTTGCGCGGCAGGTGGTCCATCGGATATCAGGGATGCCGGCGAACTGCGCCACAAGGAAACCGACCGGATCCAGGCCATGACAGCAGGACTCCGTGCGCTCGGCGCCGACATCACGGAGCACGCAGACGGCTGGACCATCCGCGGCGGCAAGCCACTCACGGGCGGACACGTGGACAGCTGTCACGACCACCGCATTGCCATGGCGCTCGGCGTCGCTGCGCTCTCGGCCACGGACGCGGTCCACATCCACGGAGCCGAGATTGCCGCCGTCTCGTATCCGGGGTTCTGGGACGAACTGGCCCGCGTGGCAATCCGCTGATCCCGATCAGGTCGGAACCCATAAATGCCGTCCCAGGTCGACGCATCCATCGTCCTTGAATGCGATGCCCTCGGAACGCAGGCGTTCTTCCATCACGAAAGGGCCCTCAAACGCATGCCGCCCGCTGAGCGCACCCACCCGATTCACGACGCGGTGACAGGGTAAACCCGTTCCCGCAGCCTGGTTCATGGCCCATCCGACCGTTCTTGCCGACCGCTTCGCGCCGAGAAAGGCGGCAATGTGCCCATAGGTGGTGACCCGTCCCGCAGGAATCCGGGCCACCACCTCGTACACACGGTCAAAAAAGTCACTCACTGATTACCGAGAATGATCGGCAGTCCGTCCGATCCACCGATCACCACCACCTTTGCGTTCGGCGAATTCGCGAGCATCTGTGTCGCTTCGACGCCCTTGAATTTGAGGAAGCGATCCGAGAGGCTCTCTGTAATGATGCGCTGGTATTCGGCCTGTCCCGTGGCCTCGATCTGCTTGCGCTGCGCTTCGAGCTCTTCCTTCACGAGCGTGAACTGGTAGCGCTCCGCCTCCTGCTCCTCCTTGAGCTTGTTCTCGATCGCGCCCCGGATCTGATCGGGCAGCGAAATATCGCGGATCAGAACGGCTTCCAGCTCGACCGATTCCCCGGCCACCGCTGTGCGTACGCGGTTGAATATCTCGGACTGCAACTCCTGCCGCCGGCTCGAATAGAGCTCTTCCGGTGTAAACTGACCCACCACCTCGCGCACCGCCGAGCGAAGTTCCGGCTGGACGAGCTTGCGGTAGTAATCCGTCCCGTAGGTTACGTGCAGGTCCGGCAGCTCTTCGGCATTCGGCCGCCAACGGACCGATGCATCCATTCCGATCGAGAGTCCGTTCGAGGAAAGCGCATTGATGTCTTCGAGCTGCTCCTGCATGCGCACGTCGTAGCGGATCAGGCTCACCCAGGGAGGATGAATCTGCAGCCCTTCGCCGTAGACCTTGCCAAGATCCGTACCTCCGAAGACGCTGTATTTTACGGCCCCTTCGCCAGAACCGATGGTCGTAGTCATGCAACCCCCGGCCAGCGTAATGACCATCAGGATCACAAAAGCGAAAATGCCAAGCCGGGCGGCCGCCTTGGATACATTGGGATATTGGTTCGCAGCCATTTCTTCGTAGTGGGTAAGGTGATGAAGTATATTCTCCCTACGATACATCCGCTTAACAGTTGCCGCCGAGCCTCCTATGTTGAAAATGGTCCAGGAAGAACTTGAGACCAGCCTTGGCCAGGGCAGGATCCGGGTAGATGCGTCCCTCGCGCCGTACACAACCTTCCATATCGGTGGACCCGCCCGACTGCTGGTGGAGCCCCGCTCGACGGCCGAGCTCGTGGCCGCGCTGCGTATTGTCCAGAATTACGGCGTGCGCCACTTCGTGCTCGGAATGGGGGCGAACATTCTCGTTGGGGACAGGGGGTTTGACGGTGTGGTCATCCGCAATACGGTGCGGGATTTCCGCGTCCATCCATCGGGCCGATTGCATGCGGCGGGCGGCGCCATTGTCTGGCCTGACATTATCCGAGAGACGACACGGGCCGGCTGGTCGGGCCTGGAGCATTTTGCGGGCATTCCGTCGACCATCGGAGGTGCGCTCTGGCAGAATCTGCATTTCCTGTCGCCGGCTCCGAAGCGGGAGCGGACGGTGTTCCTCGATGAGATCGTGGTTCAGGCCGAGCTTCTCGGCGGCGACGGTACGGTGCGCACAGAGGATCATTCCTGGTTCCGGTTCGGATATGACTACTCCATGCTCCACGATACGGACGACATCGTGCTCGAGGCGACCTTCCAGCTGACAGCAGCTTCACCGGACGACATGCAGCGCGTTATTGAGGAAAACCTGGCCTGGCGGGCGGAGCGCCACCCGCCACTCGATACAGAGCCGAGTGCCGGCAGTATTTTCCGGAAAATCGACGGTGTCGGCGCAGGCCGCCTGATAGATGAGTGCGGACTCAAGGGCACGCGCATTGGAGGCGCCGAGATAACACACCGACACGCCAACATCATGATAAACCGGGGTGGTGCGACGGCACGGGACGTCCGCAGACTGATTGCACACGTCCGGGAGCGCGTCGAGCGCGAAACCGGCCACAAGCTCATCCCGGAGATCATGTTCGTCGGAGAATTTATTGAAGAGGACAGCAACACCGGGGACGACGTCTGATGCCGGGTTTTCCAACAGCAATGGCCATGTGGATCCACGGCGCGCGTGCCGTGCTCATGAAGGAGTTGCGCATGGAGTGGCGCAGCCGCCACGCCATCAATCTGCTGTTCATGTTCGTGCTCAGTTCACTGCTCCTGGTGGTATTCGCGCTTGGCACGGGCCAGATCGAGCCGCCGCTCCAGGCTGCGCTGCTCTGGATTGTGATTGTCTTCTCCGCCGCAGTGGGGCTGGGCCGATCGTTCCTGGCTGAGGAGGAGCAGGGCACCTTGCTGCTGCTGCAGGTGAATGTGCCCGGAAGTCAGGTCCTGGCCGGGAAACTGGCATTCAACCTGGTACTCATCATGGCGGTAATGAGCGTGACGGTCGTGGCCTTCATGGGACTCATGGGTATGCGCATTGTGCACGCCGGCCTGCTGCTTGCGACACTGGGCCTGGGTTCGGTCGGGCTGGCTGGCGCCACGACCCTGCTCGGAGCGCTCATTGCAAAAGCCTCCGCCCGCGGGCCTCTCCTGCCCGTACTGCTCTTCCCCATGCTGTCGCCGCTGTTCCTTTCCGTGGTCCGGGCCACGCAGGAAGCCCTCACCGAGGGCGCGACCTGGTCCGGTTCCGCGACCGACCTGACAGCACTGGTTGGTTTTGCCGGCGTGGTGAACACGGCGGCGTTTCTGTTGTTCGAATACGTCTGGACGGACTGATCCCTATGAATCGTCGTTACACCCTCATTCGCAATGTTGTTTTTGTCTGGATGACGCTCATGATTCTGGGTGCCTTCCTGCTCAACATTCCGCGTATCAACATTCTGGAGCACACGGCCCGCAACCTGTATTTCCACGTACCCATGTGGTTTACCATGATGGCGGCTGTTCTGGTATCGGCCTGGTATTCTGCCCGGCACCTGAAGACAGGTAGCGTCGAAAGCGATATCCGGGCGCTCCAGTCGGCCCGCGTCGCGACGCTTTTCGGCGTTCTGGGTCTCGCCACAGGCATTCTGTGGTCCCGGTTCACATGGTACGTGGGAACCGACGTCTGGTGGAATTTCGACCCGCGGCAAACCATGGCTGCCGTACAACTGCTCATATACGGTGCCTATTTCGTGCTTCGCTCCTCGTTCGACGAGCCCGTCCGGCGAGGTCGGATTGCGGCCGTATACAATCTGTTCGCCATGATCACCGTGCCGTTCCTGCTCTACATCCTGCCACGGCAGCGGGCCAGCCTGCATCCGGGAGCAGACGGCAACCCGGCCTTCGACGAAATCACCGCCCCCGTCATGCGCCTTGTTTTTTATCCAGCCGTCCTCGGGTTCATCGGACTCTTCTGGGTGCTCTACACGCAGCGCGTCCGCATGGCGCACATAAAGAACCGACTCACCTCCAACCCGGAACTCTGACCATGACTACCCCTGTCCGCTCCTTCCGCCCGCCCACTTTTCCTATCCTTCTTGCACTTCTCATGGCGGCGATCACCCTTGCACCTGCCACCATGGCCCAGGACGCCCCCAAGCGGGAAGGTATAGCCACCGGCTTTGACAGTATCTGGACAGGTGCCAATATTCCTACACAGGAAGCGACCGGCCTGGAACGCATCATGCTCAGCGATGACAAAATCCTGGTTGTGCTGGGCGTCGTCCTCATCATATGGTTCGGTATCATTGGTTTCTTGCTGCGAAACGACCGGCGGATAGGGCAGTTGGAACGCGAGCTCGAGAATCATCGTTCAGACTTCTGACCCCAACGCCCGAGTGCCCAGCGCCTCCTGACTCCACCGAACGCCCCATGAACACAAAAAAAATCGTTGGCTTTTTGCTGATTATCGGCTTTTCCTCGCTGCTGCTGCTGAATTTCGGCAACCAGGTGGGGGGATACATGAATTTTGAGGAAGCCGAATCGGCGGGCGCGTCGGCCCATGTTGTGGGCATGTGGGTTGAGCCGGAGACCTTCCGCTACAATGCGGCCGACAATATTTTCTCATTTCGCATGAGGGATGACGCCGGGAACGTGCGCACGGTCCACTATGCCAATCCGAAACCTGCCAATTTTGAAGACGCCGAGCAGGTCGTGATCGAGGGCAAGCCGGGGTCGGATGGCGTGTTCGTTGCCGACAATATCATCGTGAAGTGCCCGTCGAAGTACAATGACCAGCGGGCGCTGCAGCAGACGGGACTTTGAAAGCTGCTGAAAGGTTGCCAGCCTGATATATCTATGATATATTACAGATATATCATCATTCTCAGAGGTACAGCCACGTCGCCAGCAGGAAAAAAATCAGGATTCCCAGAATATCGTTGCTGGCCGTTATGAACGGACCGGTGGCCAGCGCCGGATCAACGTCGAACCGGTCCAGCAGAAGGGGTACCGACGCGCCAATCGTCGTCGCGATCGTAACCACGATGAGCAGCGCCAGTCCGGCAGTCATGGCAAGCCGCACAACCCGTGCCCCGTCAATCGGCGTGATGTACGAGAGTATGAGCACGGCCAATGCCAGCACCACCGATGCGGCCAATCCATTGAGCAGCGCAACACCCATTTCCTTCATGATGCGACTGCTGAAGTCCGACGCCCATACATTGCCCGATGCCAACCCCTGAACAGCAACCGAAGAGCTCTGTATTCCAGCATTTCCGGCCGTTGCCATCACAATCGGAATGAAGCTTGCAAGTACAGTCGCCTCGACAAGGGCACTTTCAAAGTAGAGGATAACCGTGGCTGCGAACGCCGACCCGAGCATGCCGGTCAGAAGCCAAGGTAGCCGTCCCCGTACAATGCGCAGTACCGAATCGGTGGGTTCTTCCCCGACGCCGAGGCCCGACATGCGCTGCATATCCTCCTCGGCCTCTTCCCGGATGACGTCCACAATGTCATCGATCGTAATACGCCCTACCAGCCTGCCGTCATGATCGACAACCGGGAGCGACACCAGATCGTAGCGCTCCATGAGGCGTGCCACGTCTTCCTGGTCCACACTCGTATTGACCGAGATCACATCTTCGTTCATGATGTCCCGGATACGCACGTGCGCCGGTGAGAGCAGCAGTCGCTTCAACGACACGAATCCAACCAGTCGCTCGTTGTCGTCCACCACGAAAATGGCATACACGAACTCCACGTTTTCGGCATTGAGACGTACCTCTTCGGTGGCCTCATCCACGGTGGCCGTCTCATGTACAAAAACCAGTTCCGTGGCCATGCGACCACCCGCCGTCTCTTCATCGTAGCCGAGCAGCTCCTGGACGTCGGCCGCGTACTCCAGACCTGGAATGACCTGGTCGGCCAGGTGCTGAGGCAGGTCGGCGAGCACGTCCACGGCGTCGTCCGTGTCGAGTTCATCGAGCATGCTGGCAATGCGCTCGTGCGGCGTGTCTTCGAGCAGATCGGCGCGATAGTCGTCGTCGAGTTCGGCCAGTACCTCACCCGCGTCCTCGTCCGGTAACCAGTGGAACAGGGTCGAGGCCAGATCGTCGTCCATGTGCATGAGCACATCGGCCAGATCGGCAGGATGCAGGTCACGGGCAATGTTGAGCACCATTCCCTCCTCTCCAGCCTCGACGAGCGCTTCCAGGTTATCGAGGAGTTCCCCATCGAGATCAATCCGTGAGGACATATTCTGATCGGTCTGTTCCATGGGGCAATACGGAATGGGTCTCGAGAGGAGCGCTCAGGTGGGGTCGGAAAGATAGCCCGTAAGCTCGACAAAATCGTCTGGAGCGAGCTCCTCGGCGCGTACGCCACGCCACTTTTCGGGAATACGATGGCCGTCCTCGCCGGAAAGTGAACGCAAACTGTTCCGAAGGGTCTTCCGACGCTGGTTGAACGCCGTTCTGACCACGGTGCGGACCTCGCGGGCCTCTGCCAGGGACAGTGCTCCCGTCCGGGGCACCAGCCGCACGACCGCGCTCCGCACGTCCGGCTTGGGGTGGAATACATGGCGGGACACGGGAAACAGTACTTCGGAGTTACACAGGAGTTGTACGGCCACGGACAGGATGCCGTACGTCTTGGTCCGGGGCACTGCAATAAGACGCATGGCCACCTCGTACTGCATCATGATGACCGCCTCGTCGAGAGCCCCTGCAGCCGCCGCATCGAGCAGGGAAAACAGAATGGGCGAGGTAATGTAGTATGGCAGGTTTCCTATGACCGCGAGCGGTGCGCCCATGTCCCGGGCGATGGCCGACCAGTCGGCCTCCAGTACGTCTCCTTCCGTTATATCGAGGTCAGGCCAACGGGCTGCAAGAAGCATGGCTGCCCGGGGATCGACTTCAATGACACGAAGCCGCTTGAATTGCGCCCGCAGGATTTCCGTCAGCGCACCGGTGCCTGGCCCGATTTCCACGACCGGGTCCTCTTCTCCAGCTGCAAGACCAGCCACGATGCGGCGCGCCGTATTGGGATCCCGCAGGAAATTCTGGCCAAGGTGTTTTCTGGGCGTGAGCGGCGTCGTCATGGGCGGGACTTCAGGAGCGTTCGGGCGCGATCATGGGAATTTTCACGGTCGGGCCATGCAAGCACGCGTTGCCATGCGGCATGCGCGCCCTCCTCATCGCCGAGCCGTTGGAGCGCCGTACCCAGGCGTAGCATGGCATGCGCCCTGAAAAAAGATACATGGTCGTAGGCACCTTCGGCATCGACAGCACGCTGGAAGTCACGCGCAGCCTTCGCCCAGTCGGCATTGCGCATGGCCAGGCGTCCCAGGTAATAGTGCCCAATGACCTGGAGTGGTGCCGGCGTGGGAGTAGAGTGCGCCAATGCGCTGTCCCGGCTTACGAGCTCCGTGAACATATCCCGGGCTGTTTCCCAGTCGGCCCACCGGAAGGCCACACGCCCGCGCAGCATCAGAAACAACGGATTCGTCGGATACTGCGTAACCATCCAGTCCGTCCAGTAGGTGGCCTCCTCTCCATCGGGCTCGTAGAACGCGTGGATCTGCACCAGGAACCAGGCCGCTTCCATGCGCACGAAATGCCCTTCCCTTGCCACACGCTCCAGGATCCGTATGCCCCTGTCCCGGTCACCACCAGGAAAAAACCACATGAAAGGGCGCACGAGGGGGTACTTCTCCGGAATCACGTCGGCGAAATAGAGATAGACCCCGTCACCGAAGACGAGATCGGCATTCGTGGTATCGTAGGCGGCCAGCTCGAACAGGTCTCCGATGGCCCTGCGGCCCGAGCGCGATGCCTTCCACCACTGCCCGCGATCACTGTAAAGGCGCCCCCGAAAACCGTGAGCCGCGGCACGAAAATAGCGGGCATCGAACACCCGGCCCGGTGGTCCGCCCTTTGACTTGCCAAGCGCCCGGGCACGTTCTTCGGTACGGCCCATGGCGTCAAGGAACGCCTCGTCGTGGGCATCATCTTCAACGGTCAGGCCAGGCAGTATGCGCCACCAGAGCAACATCCCCTCCAGAAACGGCCCCACGGGGTGTCCTTCATGGCGCGTGGCAATCGCTGCGACCACGGAATCGAACGCCGCGAGGTCGTAGCGGTAGAGGTGTTCGAGCGCAGCGTCCGCGTCGGCCCGGAAAGTGGAATCGGTCAGAATGGAGCCTTCGAGCGCCGCGGGCCAGGCGCGGCCAGGGGCCTGCTGCGCTGCCGTCGGCGACGGACACAGGAGACACAACGGGAGCATCCACCAGAAAAAAACCGGTGTCCGGAAGCGGTTCAGGACCGCTGGCGCCCCAGATGGCGCGCGCCCGAGTACAGGAGCCCGACACACAGGATCTTGGCCACATCGACGGGAATGAAACGCAGCCATCCCTTGTCGAGCGACTCCATCCAGGTGGCATGACCGGCGGCGAAGTGCAGCCAGGTGACACCGATGGTGAAGAGTATGATGGATGCGACGAGGAGCGAAAGCATACTGCCCGTCGGCGAATTCCACCGCGTGGAAAGCGCGCCGGCGGCCGCTGCCGACAGCGGATAGGCCAGCAGGTAGCCGGCCGATACGGCAGTCATGAGATAGGCGGGACCGAATCCGTCACCGGCAAATACGGGCAGGAACATCCCGAGCGCGATGTAGAGCCCCTGGGCCAACATGCCGTTGCGCCAGCCAAGGAACAGGCCACTCCCGTAGACGGCGAGCGTCTGAAGCGAAAAGGGTACTTCCCAGAGGTAGATCCGGAATTGCGCCCCAAGGGCCGTCAGCAGTGCAAAACCGGTGACAGCAAGAAGTTGCGTTGTGGCCGATGCCGAGCTGCTGCGGATGGCATCGATCGTGGAGCGGGTGCCGGAATGTAGACGGAGGGCTTCGGTCATGGATCTTGGCGCGTGGTTTCAGTAAGGTGGAAGATAACAACCTGGCTGGATCAACGCTCGTAATTGAGATTCGCGGCGAGCCACTTTTCCATGTCGGCGGGTGCCATCCCCTTGCGACGGGCGTAGGCGTGTACCTGGTCGCGTCCAAGGAGGCCTACATTGAAATAGGAGGCCTCCGGATGGGCGAAGCAGATCGCGCTCACGGACGAGGCCGGGTTCATGGCGAGGTTTTCCGTCAGCGTGATACCCGTACGGGCTTCGACATCCAGAAGATGCCATATGGTGGGTTTCTCCGTGTGGTCGGGCTGTGCAGGATACCCCGGGGCCGGTCGTATGCCCGTATACCGTTCGGCCACAAGCTCCTCGTTCGACAGGGCAGGGCCCGTTTCGTAGCCCCAGGCTTCGCGCCGGATGTGCTCGTGCACGAACTCTGCACAAGCTTCAGCCAGTCGGTCCGATACGGCCTTGAGCATGATGGACCGGTAGTCGTCGTGATCGGTCTCGGCGGCCGCTGCTTTCTCCTGCGTGCCGTGCCCCGCGGTGACCGCAAACAAGGCAATCCAGCCGTTTTCGTCAGGGATAAAATCGGCCAGGGCACGATTCGCGTGGCCTTTGCCTTTCTGCGCCTGTTGCCGGAGCGTGTGGAGTCTGGCCTTTTCGCGGGCATCGCCGTCGGTGATGACAATATCATCGCCCTCACGATGCGCTGGAAACAGGCCGTAGACGGCCGCCAGGTTGGTGCTGCCCTCCGCTTCGAATTCGTCCAGAATCGCGTTGGCATCGGCCAGCAGGCGCCTGGCCTCCTCGCCTTTGTCGGCGTCCTCCAGAATGGCCGGATACTTGCCCTTCATTTCCCACGCCTGGAAAAACGGGGTCCAGTCAATGTAGGGCCTGAGCGTGGTAACGGTCACGCCTTCAGGCTGATACACTCCGAGTTGTTTCGGAGCCGGATTCGTATCGGCGTCGAATGTGAGCACGAGCCGGTTGGCACGGGCCTCCTCGAGTGACAGAAACGTGGTTTTTCGACGCCGGCCGGCGTGACGCTCCCGCAGCGTGGCATACCGGGTGCGTATCGCGGCCGCAAAGTCGCCCTTCTCATCGGCCGACAACAGGCTGCCCATGACGGGTACGCTGCGCGAAGCATCGAGCACGTGGACAACCGGACCACTGTAGGCTTCATCAATACGGACCGCTGTGTGCATTTCGCTTGTCGTGGCGCCTCCGATGAGCAGTGGAATGGTCATGCCCCGTCGCTCCATTTCCGTGGCAACGTGAACCATCTCGTCGAGCGACGGCGTGATGAGGCCGCTGAGCCCGATGGCCTCCACGTCGTGCTCCTCGGCTTGGCGCAGGATGTCCTCGGCAGGAACCATCACGCCCAGGTCTATGACATCGTAGTTGTTGCAACCGAGCACGACCCCTACAATGTTCTTTCCGATGTCGTGGACATCGCCTTTGACGGTCGCCATCAGGACGCGATCCCGGCGACGAGAGGTACCGGCCGCCGCGTTCTCCGCCTCGATGTAGGGTATGAGTCGGGCAACCGCCTTTTTCATGACCCGTGCACTTTTGACCACCTGGGGCAGAAACATTTTTCCGGCTCCGAACAGATCGCCCACGCGCCCCATTCCAGCCATGAGCGGCCCTTCGATGACGTCAAGTGCCGAACCCAGCTCCTGCCGTGCCTCTTCGGCATCGGCCTCTGCGAACTCCACAATACCCTTGACGAGGGCATGTTCGAGACGCTTGTCGACCGGCTGTTCGCGCCAGGCCATGGACGGCCCCGATGCCTCTTTTCCCGCTCCTGAAAACCGGTCCGCAAGCGTCACGAGTCGTTCCGTGGCGTCGTCCCGGCGATCGAAGAGTACATCTTCGACAGCGGTCAACAGTTCCGGGTCAATTTCCTCATACACCTCGATCTGCCCGGCATTCACGATGCCCATATCCATACCCGCCCGGATGGCATGATACAGGAAGGATGTGTGCATGGCTTCGCGCACGCGATCGTTGCCCCGGAAGGAAAACGACAGGTTGCTTACGCCACCCGAAACCCTCGTGCCCGGCAGCGTATCCTTGATCCAGCGTGTGGCCTCCAGAAAGTCGATGGCATAGCGGCGGTGCTCCTCGATGCCGGTGGCGATGGCAAAAATATTCGGGTCGAAGATGATGTCCTCCGCAGGAAAGCCTACCTCCTCCGTGAGCAGGTCGCAAGCCCGGCGAAGGATGGCCTTTCGGCGCTCCAGCGTCGCCGCCTGCCCCTCCTCGTCGAACGCCATCACGATCACGGCTGCGCCGTAGGAGCGGGCCAGACGGGCCTGCCGGAGGAATTCGTCGGTTCCCTCCTTGAGACTGATCGAATTCACGATACACTTCCCCTGCACACACTTCAGCCCAGCCTCGATCACGCTCCATTTCGAGGAATCGATCACGAACGGTACGCGCGCAATGTCCGGCTCGGCGGCCAGAAGCAGCAGGAAGCGCCGCATGGCGTCCTCGCTGTCGAGCATGCCCTCGTCCATGTTGATGTCGATCATCTGAGCGCCGGCATCCACCTGCTGCAGAGCCACGGAGACCGCCTCTTCGTAGTCATCTGCCTGTATGAGCCGTGAAAAGCGACGACTCCCCGTGACGTTCGTGCGCTCTCCGATGTTTACGAAGTTCAGATCGTCGCGGAACACCAGGGGTTCGAGACCCGACACCCGGAGCGTCCGGTGGGGCTCGGGCGGAACGCGGGGAGCGTGTCCCCGGACGGCCTCGGCCATGGCCCGGATATGCGATGGCGTCGTGCCGCAGCACCCACCCACGATGTTCAGCCATCCGGCCTCGGCATAGGCGGACACCTGCCCGGCCATATAGGTCGCCGACTCGTCGTAGTCCCCGAATTCGTTGGGTAGACCAGCATTGGGATAGAGGCTTGTGTAGACGTGCGCCGTACGCGAGAGTGTTTCGAGGTAGGGTCGCATCTGGGCCGACCCGAGTGCGCAGTTGAGCCCGACGGAGAGCAGTTCGGGACAGTGCGAAATGGAAATCCAGAACGCCTCGGTGGACTGGCCACTCAGTGTGCGACCGCTCTGATCGACGATGGTGCCCGAAATCATGACCGGGAGCCGCACATTCCGCTCGTGGTACGCTGTCTCGATGGCGAAAATGGCGGCCTTTGCGTTGAGCGTGTCGAAAATGGTCTCGATCAGGAGCAGATCGACCCCACCGTCCAGAAGCCCGTGGATCTGATCGAGGTACGCACCTGAGAGCTCGTCGAAGGTGGCGGCCCGGTACCCGGGGTCGGAGACATCCGGGGAGAGCGACAGGGCGACATTCGTCGGGCCCATGCTTCCGGCGACGAAACGGAGCTTGTCACCAGACCAGTTGTCGGCCGCCGCGCGGGCCACCCGCGCGGCGGCCGCATTCATTTCCCGGGCGTGGCGCTCGAGACCGTAATCGGCCTGCGAGATGGCATTCGCACTGAACGTGTTCGTTTCAATGATATCCGCCCCGGCCTCCAGGTAGCGCTCGTGGAGCGACTGGATGAGGGCCGGCTGCGTCCAGGCCAGCAGATCATTGTTACCCGCGAGGGGAGTGTCATGGTCCCGAAACAGGTCCCCGCGGAAATCTTCTTCGGTGGGTTTTTCCTGTTGGATGAGCGTTCCCATGGCCCCGTCAAGAACCAGAATACGTTCATTGAGGGCATCTCGTAGCAGGTGGGTTCGGAGCGACATGGATTCGGGGGTGTCAGGAACTGGTGAGCATCAGGCACTGGCGGGTGTCAGAAAGGAGAGTACGGCCTCGGAGAAGGCATCGGGTGCCTCGGCGTGAACCCAGTGCCCCACGCCCGGCAGAACGTGGAGCCGGGCATCGGGAAACCTGGCGCGAACACGAAGCATGTCCGATGCATCCAGATAACCCGACGCCCCACCGGCCACGAACAGCGTTTTTCCGGGAAAGGTGCCCCTTGCCTCGATGTCACCGCGTATATGATCGTACGCATCCGATATCGCAGGCAGGTTCATTTTCCAACGATAGGAGTTGCCGTCGCGATCGAGGTTCTTCATCAGGAACTGCCGCACCGCTGCCGACGGGATGTGCTGTGCAAGAGCCAACTCTATGGCATCCCGATCCGTGTACGAGGCCGGGTCAACGGCGCTCAGCACCTCCAGGATACCGGCATGGTCCGGAGCATACGCTTTCGGTGCAATGTCGGCGACCACAAGCCGGTCAACGCGGCTCCCGTGCGCCAGGGCAAGCGTCATGGCCACCTTCCCACCCATGGAGTGGCCCAGGACATGCGCCCGTTCGATGTCCATGCTGTTCATGAGTTCAACCACATCGTCTGCCATGACCGCGTAGGTCATGTCACGGCTGTGTGGAGAGCGGCCGTGGTTTCGAAGGTCCACGGCAATGGTCCGGAAATGCTTTGAGAATACATTCCTTGACAGGGTTCGCCAGTTCCCACTGGCGCCGAGCAGGCCATGCAGGATGATGAGGTCGCGGGCATCCGTGCCCCCCTGGTGCTCGCTGATCTGGGCGAAGAGTTTCATGCGCGAGCGTACGCACGAGCCGTCGGCGCGTTCTGTCCTGTTTGCCTTACCGGATCAACAATCGCGTCCGCACTTCCCGGACCTCATGAGCCAGATACCCGCGATGATGATCAGGATGATGGTCAGGGCACCCGGTTGGAAGAAAGACAGCGATACGACCTTCATTCCACCCTTCAGGGCCAGGACGAGCGCAACAAGTGCAACCAGTATCAGAATTTTCTGTGAGTCTTTCATGGGGTGCCTCTACGGTGTGCGGCGTTCATGGTTGCGCTCAGCCCATGCCACCAGCTCCGCGGCCGTCCACTTAAGGTGTCCATGGGGCAGCTCCGGTTCCTCGAAAATGCGATCGGGCACCATGTATCCAGGCAACAGGGCGCGCAGTCGGCGGCGCAGCACACGCTCCCTTCCCTGTGGGACGTCATCCCGGGAAGCCTGCGGGCGCACATACCGCACGAATGCCACCGGCCGAACCCCGAACTCCCGGTCCGGGATGCCTGCTACGCGTGCCGTTTCCACACCAGGCTGCGCGAGGAGAGCCTCCTCGATGACTGCCGGATCGATGTTTTCACCACCCGAAATGAATACCCTGTCGAGACGATGCGTTACCACGACGCGGCCCTCGGCGTCGATGTAGCCTGCATCGGATGTGAGCAGACGCGTGTGGCCACGGGCGGCCCACGGTGAGTGTACCTCCAGCCGGTTCGCCCCGGCAGCCACCCCGATCCCCGGCAGCGGCGAACCGGCATGGATGGGCGCAGGGTCAACGTCAGCCAGATCGTCCACCGTCCACACATCGCTGCAGCTGATCATGGACCCCGCCTCTGTCATGCCCCATGTGGTCCTGACCCGGAGCCCGGCACGCACCACCCGCTGCAGGAGATCCCGGGGTACGGGGCCGCCACCAACCAGAATACACGCTTCGGGCATGTCCCCTTGCCTGAGCAGACGGTCAACCTGGGTAGGCACCATTGAGCAGTGCGTAACCTGGTCCGGCACGCCCGTCGTATCCGGATCCCCGACGACCAGTTCGCCGCCGGCGACGGCGCAGCGGACCACGATGGACAATCCGCCCACATGCCAGCAAGGCAGCGACCAGGCCCAGGAACTGCCTGCTCCGAAGCCAACGCGCCGGTTGACCTGCCGTCCGTGGCCCAGCATCCGCGCCCAGTCGAGTGCCACCAGGCTGGGAGTGCCCGTCGTGCCCGATGTGGCAACCAGGACTCCGCCGCCCGCCACCATGTGCGACTCAACCCCGGGCGAAACCCGCGCGTCCCAGTCGTCAATGGCTGGATGCGACGCTTCCTCGCCAACCCATACGGCCCCGGCCCTGGCCAGCAGGTCTTCCTGCGCCGGTTCGGGCAGGCGGGTGCTCACCGGGAGGATGTGCCAGCCCAGTCGCATGGCCGCAAACAGAACCTCACAGAAGAATACGGTCCGCTGTCCCCGCACCGCCAGGATGGTATCCGATGGATGCTGTTTCCGGGACAGGGCGGCTGCCGTCCGTGATATGCGGTCATGGAACTGCCGGTAGGTCAGCGTCCCGCCAGAGTGCCGAACAGCGATGGAGTCCGGGGCCCGGAAAGCGGAAAAAGCAACCGGACACACGGCCGGGTTGCCGGACACGGGCTCCGTCATCAGGTGCGGCATCCTCTCGCCGGTACCGAATCCTGCCGCTTCGTCAGGACACAGGGAGGCAACCTCGCGGAGATCGGCCAGGCCCACGCCCGACTCCCAGGACGATGACCAGACAACGCGCTTTCCGATGGCCTGCGCCCGACGAAGACCCTCAAGGACGTCGGTAAGTCCGCCATGCAGGGACGGCTTGAAGACCCATACATCTGCACGCGAGACGAGCGGATCGTTGAATGTATCCGATCCGACCGACAGCCGCCCTGCCCATACCGCTTCCCGAAGCGTTTCATCGGCGGCCAGGGAAACGTCGATACCGGCTGGAATGGTGACGCCGGCAGGCAGGGGCTCCTCGATGAAGTCAATCCGGTCGACAACGTCGTCGATACGCGCCAGAAGAGTGGCGAGCGCAGCCGCCGTCCCTGTACGGTTTGCGTCAAGCCGAATTCGGATGTCCGGCCGGCGGGCAACCAACTCCCGGATACGGGCCGCATCAGAATCGATACACCGGGCGGGATCGGAAGGCGCTCCCGCCGTGGCAGTCGACGCTGTGTACGGCCCGATTTTCATTTTCACAACACGGGGCAGCGGGCCTGCACCAGCGAAATTCGTCGCATCTCCCCGCAGAAGAAGGCCGGCGGTTTGAACGTCGACGTCCGGACTACCACCCAGCCAGGTGCCGATTGCCATACCCGCATCGTGGCAGGCCAGCTTTGCGAGCAGCAGTTCTGCTCCCCACCGGAGGGACGGCACATCCTGCAGAAGGGTCCGGCTCGATGGAAGGGCGTCGGGGGAGGTGGGAAGGTGTGCTGCGTTTTTTCCCAGCCAGTCGAGGGCCGTCGGGAGGAGCGCGCAGACGTCGGCCATGGTGTCTTGTCCGTATCCGTCAAGCGGCGCAACCTCGGCCCAATGGACATCGGGACCTGCGGCGCAAAGATAGAGTCCTTCGCGCACCCACGTCCCCATGTCGATCCCGAAGGACCAGGCGGAGAACTGCACGCGCGGACGGCCTGTCATATCACGTACCCCACTGAAAACAGGATACAATAAACGAGCAGGAGACGGGCCGTGCGACCCAGCAGCGGGTTGAGCGACCGGGGATCAGAGACGGGCGCCCGCACGAGAGCACGATGAAGGGACCAGGCCTGGGGGGACGCCAGAAGTGCAATCAGAACGGTCCACGGAGCCAGTGACAGCATACCTGCCAGGACGGGTATGGAGAGCGCGGCGGCCAGACACGCACGGAAGAGCCGGATACCTCCCTCGCGTCCCACCCGAACGACCAGTGTGCGCTTGCCGGCAGCCTGGTCTTCATGGCGGTCACGGATATTGTTGACAAGCAGGATGGCCATGGACAAGAGGCCGGGGCCAAGGCCCACGATAACGGCCGCGGGCGAAAAAACGAGTGTCTGTACATAGTGTGTTCCAGCGACCGCGACAGGACCAAAAAAAATCAATACGAAAAGATCGGCAATGCCCAGGTAGGCCAGTGAACGCTTTCCGCCCGTGTAGGCGAGTGCGCTCGCAATGGAAGCGGCGCCCACTGCAACAACGGGCCAACCTCCCCGCCACATGAGCCAGGAACCGAACAGCACGGCACATCCCATGGCCACATGCACGGCGCGGCGCATGGCGCGTGGGGAAATGAGACCAGCAGCCACCATACGACGGGGACCCGACCTGTCCTGCCTGTCAGCTCCTTTCTCGAAATCCGCCACATCGTTGTGGAAATTGGTGGCGATCTGGATACTGACAGCCGCCAGGAGTGCCAGTGCAGCCGCCAGGCCGTGAAAGGCGTCGTCGGAGAGCGCCATGGCCGTACCGAGAAGAACGGGCGCGGCAGCGGCTGGCAGTGTCTTCGGACGCGCCGCTTCCACGTACCGGGCGGCGAAGCCAGGCTCGGCTCGGGGATGCCCACCAGCGTCTGGACCTCCTGTGTTCACGGCCTGTACGGGAACTTCGAGAAATCAGGATCCCTTTTCTGCTGGAACGCATTGCGTCCTTCCTGGCCTTCTTCCGTCTGGTAGAACAGGAGTGTGGCGTTGCCTGCCAGTTCCTGCAGACCCGCCTGCCCGTCGCAGTCCGCGTTCAGTCCCGCTTTCAGGCAGCGGATGGCCATCTGGGAGTTGGCCAGGATTTCGCGACACCACTGTATGGTCTCCTCCTCCAGGCGGTCAAGCGGGACGACGGTGTTGACCAGGCCCATGTCGAGTGCCTGCTGTGCATTGTACGCACGACAGAGAAACCATATTTCACGGGCTTTTTTCTGCCCCACGATACGCGCCAGGTAACTGGCCCCATATCCTCCGTCGAACGACCCCACCTTGGGTCCGGTCTGCATGAAACGGGCATTTTCGGCGGCGATCGTCAAATCGCACATGACGTGCAGCACGTGTCCGCCTCCGACGGCCCATCCGGCCACCATGGCAATGACGGGCTTGGGACAGGTCCGGATTTCGCGCTGGAAATCGAGCACATTGAGCCGCGTGACGCCTGTGCCCTCCTCAACATACCCGGAATCGCCCCTGATTTTCTGGTCACCACCGGAACAGAAGGCATCCGGACCTTCGCCGGTCAGAATCACGACACCAATCCGGTGGTCATCCCGGGCATCCTGAAGGGCCTGCCGCATTTCCGTAACCGTCTCAGGACGAAACGCGTTCCGGACATGGGGCCGATTGATTGTGATCTTGGCAATGCCCTCGGATTTCTCGAATCGGATATCTTCCCAGGTGCCGACGGGACTCCACTGTACTGTTGACATGGCTCAGGAAATGCAGGTTGTGACGAATGACTGGAGTGCCTGAAGATACGCGTCCGGCGCATCCCTGTGCACGGTGTGACCCGCGTCGGGGACCGGGACATGGTGCACGCCGGAAGGGTTGCCGGCAAGCCGGCGGCCCACGTCGTCGTAGCGGTGATCCCGGCTGCCCGAAACATACCAGCCCCGCCCCCCGAAACGGTGCGGAACGGACCAGAAGTCCGGTTGTGCAGCCAGGGAGTGGGCGCGAAGGGCGGCCGCAAGAGGTGCCACACGCGCGGACAGGTCAGCGCACGGCGCTCCGCGCGGCAGTATGGAATCCAGACGGTCTTCGACGCGCTGCGTGAACGTGTCCGCAGGACGTCCGTCGTGCAGAAAAACCGACTGCCGGTACCAGTCCGTCAGGAAGGCACGTAGATCGGCTTTTGTCGTCGTGCGTTGGAGCCGCAGGGCCATTTCCGTATCGTGCCGTGCGCGTGCGCGCCGGTCCCCGGCCGTGGTCAGCCCGGGATGAGCCGACTCAATAAAGAGGCCATCGGCCACGTCCGGGCGGGCATGCGCCATGGCCAGTGCCACACGTCCGCCCATCGAATACCCGGCGAGAAGCACACGTGCCGGCGCGGATCCACAGCGCTTCGCAGCAGGATGTGCATGAATGGCGTCCCAGACGAGGGTAGCGGTATGCCCGAGAGAAACGGGCATGACATGCGCACTTCTGCCGTGACCTGGCAGGTCGGGCAAGAGCGCCTGGCAACCGCTCCGCACGGCGGCCTCCCGGGCGACGGCGTCCAGATCTGCACTGCACCCGAGGAAACCGTGGAGGATGACGAGGAGCGGCGCCGCGCCGGGCGGTTCATCGGCTTGCGGCCCCGGGAAGCGCTCGGCTTGCGGCCCCGGGAAGCGCTCCGAGCGCGGATCGATGTGGTGCAAATGGAGCTTCGTCTTCACGAGAGGGAAACGGCCTCCTCCAACACGCGATCCAGTTCCTGGAGCATTTCCCGCTGGTATGCCAGTGTCTGGTCGCGGTCGGTCCTGAGTTCAATGAGGACGCCGCCACGGGCGGACATGCTCCGCTCTACGGCCAATCCCACGTCCCGGGCCGAGCCGGGTGCTTCATGGATGAGGCCGAACAGGTCAGCGGCCGCCTTGAAAGAAAGTCCATGTGGCGTAGAGAATAGCGGCGTGAACAGGTCCTCTTCGGAGGCGACTGGTAGCCACGAGAAAATGCCGCCACCATCGTTGTTCAATACGACGATGGTGACGTCGCGCGCAGCCGCAAGCGCGTTGATGTCATGCAGCAGCGTCAGGTCGCCAAGGATGA
Source organism: Bacteroidetes bacterium CG12_big_fil_rev_8_21_14_0_65_60_17 (assembly GCA_002787815.1). Lineage (GTDB taxonomy): Bacteria > Bacteroidota > Rhodothermia > Rhodothermales > UBA10348 > 1-14-0-65-60-17. The sequence continues at coordinate 27,949 of PCUY01000082.1, forward strand.
GCACGGCGCGTCTGCCTGCCGCCCGGGCGGCTCCGATGGCGGTCGAAACCTGTCCGTCAATGCCGGATGCGCCGCGGTTGACTACGACCGGCAACGGCCCGCGGGCCGGATGTGAGAACGTGTCGGCGTGGCGTACGGTCAGGCTGTTACCGAGCACGAGCGGGACCGGGCCCGTCTGCATGCCATCGAGAGCCGCCGTGACCTCGCGCACGCAGGCCTGTTCCACAAGGACGCCGGTGGCCGCCCGGGCAGCGGTCGTCGCATCCATCAGGGAAGGAATCCGCTCCGAGGCGGCGCGGGAAAGTGACTTCCAGTGGGCAGCCCAGGCTACATCCCGGGGACAGTACTCCCTCTGGGCAACAGCCGCAACCATGGCGTGCGGCGACACATCCCAACGTGCGGTGACGAGGTGCCCGGGATCAATGCGCCCCTCTGCCAGATCGGCCACGATGACACGGTCCGGCCGAACGGCCTCAAGGAACTGCTGCCACCGCTTCGACACCGGGGGACGCCCCAGTTGCAACACCAGGTCGGGTGAGAGCGCAGCCCATCGCCTTCTGTCGTGCAGAATGGCATCGTAGTGGAACACGAACGTCCCCAGCGCCGCCGCGTCGAGCGACCGGTACTGGGACGATATGTCCGCCAGGACCGGCCAGGAACTGGAGTTTGCTCCCGGGTGCGCGCGGAATTCGACGCGCCCCGGTATGGGCATGCGCCCCAGCATCAGCAACGGTCGTTGGCTCTCGGCAAGAAGCCGATCCAGTTCCTGCAGGGCCTGCGCTGCTGCTGCACGCTGCTGCGCCGTGGTGAACGAATCGCCGGGCCCTCCCGGGATCGAGGTCCACGGCGTGGACGCGTTCTTCCACCGGGCCACGTCGGCGGCCCATGCTCCGGTCCATCCGGACTCGCCTTCGGACAAGGCCCTGTCGTGGAGCGGCTCGCGGAACATGCAGTTCAGATGAACGGGACCACTTCGGCTGCGGCGTACGGCCTCCGCGACTGTTGTGAACACGAACGACGGCGGCAGAAGTGTCGACGGCACGGGCATGTCGAAAGACCAGACCACATCCGCCCCGAAGAGACCCGGTTGACGGATGGTCTGGTTGGCGTACGTGTCCCGGAGCTCCGGTGGACGATCGGCTGTCAACAGGAGCATCGGAATGCCTTCCAGCCGGGCTTCGACGACGGCTGGATGCCCGTTCGCAACAGCGGTCCCGGATGTGGTAATCCAGGCAGCCGCAATCTGGCTCATGCGGGCATGACCGAGAGCCATGAATGCCGAGCCGCGTTCGTCAACGTGCATGTGGATGTCGGCACGCGGATTGCGTCCGGCAGCGAGGACAAGGGGGGTCGACCGGGATCCGGGAGATGCGTAGAATGCCGTTACGCCGTGACGCACGAGTTCTTCCACGACGAGCGCTGCCCATTCCTGCTGGATACTGGCCTGGTCAGGATGCATCGCGGACCGATACCCCGAGAATATGCGTAAAATCCGTTATTTTCTGCTCAATTTCCAGCCATTCCGCTCCCGGTTCCGAACCTTTCACAATCCCGGCACCGGAAAACAGTGTCAGTTGACGCCCTTCCACCACGCCGCAACGCAAGGCAACGGCAAATTCGGCCGAGTCGCGCCCAATCCAACCAATGGGCCCGGCATACCAGCCCCGGTCGAAGTCTTCGAGGCTGTCAATGATGTCCAGCGCATCGGCCGTGGGGGCGCCCCCGACGGCTGGCGTTGGATGCAACGTGCGCAGCAGGTCAAGGTCCGAAATGTCCGGGCGCAGGGTTCCGGACAGCCGCGAACAGAGGTGGCGCCCTCCGGCCAACCTCATCTCGGAAGCGACCTCATCGACAGTCACTTCATCACACTGGGCTTCCAGTACGGACCGGATGTATTCCCTGACATAAGCGTGTTCACGCTGGTCCTTTTCGCTGGCCAGAAGCGACTCCCTGTACGCCTCGTCATCCTGGACGTTGTTGCCCCGAGGTCGCGTGCCCGCGACGGCCTCCGAAAACACTTCCCGACCGCGACGGAAAAACAACCGTTCGGGAGATGCGCCCATGAACACGGCGCCGCTGGGCGACTCCACGAGGTAGTGAAAGCAGTTCGGCGTGGATTCCTGGAGCGTGGAAAGAAGTGTTGCGGCTTCCAGGCTGGCCGCAAACTGGACATCTACCCGACGGGCCAGCACCACTTTCTGGAGAATGTCCTGGGAAAAGGCATCGAGCGACCACCTGATCTGCGTTTTCCAGCCTTCAAAGCCGGGATTGTCGGTCCGCGTCCTCGGAAGTGGAACCGAGCGGAGTTCATCCGGGTCGGGCAGCACGAGTTCGTCCACCTCCCGGAGTACCTCACGGAGGTCCTCTCCATCCTCGGGAAGCACAAGATTGCAACAAAGAAGTGTTTTTGAGCCGCGCTGGTGCCACTCGAAGCGTGGCAGCACAAAACGATAGGCTGGAAACTCAAACCAGTCAGACGTCGCATGACGGGCCAGATTGAAGCGCATTCCGCCATGAAAACGCAAATTGGCTCCCGGCCGGTGCAGAATACCGTCCAGGTCCTTTTCCATGCGCGTCCAGTCCGGACGACCGTGCCCCTCAACGACCATGGCTTCACCGGTCATGGCCGTCATGTCATCGGCATGGCGTCCCCTCCAGTACATGCGGGGACCCTGTTGGACATTGAGCCAGACGAGAGGATCGATCAATGGGACGGGGACTTCAACCCGGACCAGACGCCTTTCACCCGCGTCATATGCCTCATACTGCCGTTTGATGGCATTCTTGAGACGGAGGGCAATACCCGTTATGTCAATCAGCGGCGGTTCTATGGCGACGCCTCAGTCTGGATGGTGAACCCGTTGGTGCGGCGCAATATACGTGTATCCGGCCGGTTCGATTCACGCTTCACGACTTTCCGGATTTTCTGTAATTCCAGATGCGGAGCATGGCGGCCTCCATGTCGGCCACCTCCTGCGTATGGATTCCCTGCTGCATGGCGTAGCGGATAATCAGATTGCGGAGCGTGCGGTCGGGCGCTGGCAGGGTTTGCCGCATGCCGGGCGCGCGGCGGGCAAGGGGTCGCAGCACGGCATCGACACCCCCCCAGCGCAGGGCCACGAACCCTGCCAGCCCAGCGCCTGTGGCGCCGAGGCGCCCGTCTGCGGCCAGGAAACTGAGCGCGCCCACGTAGGCCAACCCCTGGAACAGGGGTTTCGAGAAACGCAGCGCCAGACGGGCGCCGCCCGGCCGCACGAGCCCCGGGCCAAAAATGGCCAAAAAGACGTACACGGCCAGCGTACCCAGTGTGGCCTGCCGCGTCGTTGCCGTAAGCAGGAAGATCAGTAACATCCAGATGGCAGCATGCGATGGAAACCGGGCCCACGCCGAGGCCTCCCGGAGCAACCTCTCCAGTCCGATGTGATCAATCACTTCCGGGGAAAATTCCCGCAGGAGCGCGTCAGTGGTGTGGAACCAGACACCCTCGGCCGTGAAGATGCCATGGGGCATGGAAACGAAGAAACTGCTCACTGGTCCTCTCCTTCCAACACATCATAGTAGCGTAGACCGGACGGGGACCAGCGGGGTTGCAGCACATACAGATACGGTGGTGTCCGCAGAGTCGGGAAAATCATCCCCGAGTCATCGTCGCGCATGGCCGCCCACGGCACTTCCAGGTACAGATCGTCGGATTCCTGGGCCGCATCGAACTGGGAAAGCGGAATCTGATAGGTCAACTCCACGCGCGACGGATCCAGGGATACCTGCCTGCCATCGGGCATTCCCGTAACGCGGACATCCACCATTCGAACGGCCTGTGTGAATTCCTGAACGTTGGCAAAGTACGCCACTTCACGCGTATCGAACTCGACAAGACCGGCCAGCGAGTCCCGAAGGGGAATCATGGTACTTACCGAGTCGTCTACGCCACCCAGCGTACGCCGCTCCGTCGGCCAGGAACGGATGCCCTCGAGAATGGACCGGGCACCCACGAGGGTAACAGAATCGGGACGGATCCGGACAGGTGGGATAATCCGGTGCCCCGCCTTCAATTGCAGTTCTACACGGGGCTGTACGCGCACGCGCTTCCATTCCACAGGCCCGGTCATGATATCCACCGTGCGGGGCGAAACCGACTGCAGGATAACGTTTCCGAGCGCTTCCCGTGCCGCAGATTGCACGTCAACCTCGCCCTCCTGGTGGCCCCGCAGGAAAATCCGTGGAGGATTGTAATAGTACCGCAGAAGCTGCACGCCCTCTCCGACTACCTGGACCTGTGCCCTCTCGGGGGGCAGACGCGTAAGGGCTCTCCCATCGGGGATGTCGGCCACCTCCATCGGCAGTTCGAGAATGCGCGTATAGGTTTCCTGGAGCGAGAATATGAACCAGAGAAACGCGGCGGTCAGCACACAGAACGTGATGACCCACCCGCGATAACGGTCATCGTGGTCGCGCCCGATTCCCCTCACGACGAGAGCACCCGCAATAGTTCCGCTTTGTTGGCACGGGCAATTTCACGGCCCTGGATGGGAAGGTCTTCGCGCGTGCGCGCCAAGGCCCTGAGTTCATGCACCGTCATGGCCTCCAGACCCGGTGCACTGCCGGAAGACTGCATGCGTCTCGTCTGCTCATCCGGACGCGCAATCACATGACTCGAAACCAGTTCTCCGACGCGTTCCGCAGCCGCGGCGCCCGCATCTACCGAACTCCGGACGGCAGCCGTTTCACCTTCCACGATCACCGTCACAAGGGCGGCCACGGTCCGCTCCATGCGGACAAGCCGGACGTCGGACGCCTTGCACATGGCATCGGCTGCTTCGAGTGCCGCCACCAGTCCACGCGTTTCGACGAACCCCGTTGCGGTATGCGCGGAGTCCTTCATGGGAAATCAATCAGACAGGCCTCTCGGCAGTATGGCTTCCACATCGCTGTGGGGCCGCGGAATCACGTGGACAGATATCAGTTCACCCACGCGCTCGGCTGCGGCTGCACCTGCATCGGTGGCCGCCTTGACGGCACCCACATCTCCCCGGACCATGACGGTCACGTATCCGCCACCGATTTTTTCCTTGCCCATAAGCTGGACCTTGGCCGCCTTGACCATGGCATCGGCCGCTTCGACCGCTCCGACAAGCCCTCGCGTTTCAATCATGCCGAGGGCGATACCGTAATCTTCTGACATTGCGCGTGTGGATTGATTCAAATTCAATATACTGGTTTTCATATCAATATGGATGCATCGCCATCAATCGCTTCCGGCCACGAGCCGGGAAATGTGCTCCGAGGGCGTTTCATCCGTGCTTCCCGCTCCAAAAACCGGCACCAAGCCCGCTGGAACCCGTTCCACGGCGGCCGCGATGGCCTTCCGGTCTGCTCCCACCACCTGGTTCCACCCCCCTTGCGTGGTTTCCGTCCATTCTGTTTCGTCGCGGAGCGTGATACACCGCGTGCCCAGCCAGAGAGCTTCCTTCTGCAATCCTCCTGAGTCGGTCAGCACGCAGGCCGCACCGGCGGTCAGCGTTAGCATGGCCAGGTATGAGACGGGCGCCATCACTTCCACGTTGTCGGGGATGTCCACGTCCGCAAGGCGCGTCCGGGTCCTCGGGTGCAGAGGCAGTAACACGGGCATGTCCAGGGAACCGAACGCGTCGAAAATGGCCGAGAGCCGCCCTGGATGGTCCGTGTTCTCGGCGCGGTGCACGGTGGCCAGGGCGAACGATCCTGCTTCGTGTCGCGTGAGGGATATGAGCGGACGACGCAGCGCCGCCCGCTCCGCAAACACCCGCGTGGCATCGAGCATCACATCGCCCGTCAGATGGACGCCTTCCGTGCGGCCTTCGGAGGCCAGGTGTTCCACGGCAGTCTGCGTTGGACAGAAACAAAATTCACTCAGCCTGTCGGTCACGATCCTGTTCACCTCCTCCGGCATCCGGCGGTTGAACGATCGCAGTCCTGCCTCGACATGATCGACCGGAATATGCATTTTTGCAGCCACGAGAGCGGCCGCCAGTGTCGAATTCGTGTCGCCGTACACCAGAACCCGCTCCGGCCGCAGATCCAGGAAGGCGATTTCGAGCGCCATCATCATGCGGGCCGTCTGATCGGCGTGTGACCCGGAGCCGATTCCCAGGTTTCGTTCGGGTGCTGGTATGCCCAGCTCGTCAAAGAACACGGCGCTCATGTCATCGTCATAGTGCTGGCCGGTATGCAGCAGGTATTCCCGGACGCCGCGACTCCTGAGGGCATGGCTGACCACGGCGGCCTTTACAAACTGTGGGCGGGCGCCCACTACGGAACAGATCGTCATGATGTCCTGATTGGATGTTGCGCTCCGGCCGGGAGCGTAAGGTTGTCGAGCAGGGAGGCTATCTCACCTGTCTGTATGCGCCGGGACCACGGGGCAGCGCGTGCGGGATCGGCCCCGGCCACGGGAGCACCCCGGCGCCAGGCCTCTACGTGAGAGCGCAGGTACGACCCGATGCCCTCGATGTCATCCCAGGCCAGCACGCGCCCTGCACCGCTCGCGCGCAGCACGCGATCGGCCTCTCCTCCAGGCTCTCCCAAACCCAGAACGGGCCGGCCGCTGGCCACGTATTCATAGATCTTGCCGGTCACGATGCCTGCCGCCTGGGCAACCCGGTTGATGGGCAAGAGCAACAGGCTCGCCCCCTTCATGAATGCGATGGCCTCCTCATGGGGCACATAGGCCCTCTCGAGGACCCGGTCACCGATACCGCACGTATCGATGTCATCCCTGACCGCCCGGTCCACGTTTCCTACAAGCACGATCCGGATGTCCTCGAAGAGCTCAGGGTCAACCTGGAAAAGGTGCCACAACGGAGACAGATTGCGAGACGCGCCAAGGTTTCCCGTGTGGACCAGACTGAAGCCGGGCATTGCCACAGGCTGCGCCCGCGCGATGTCCTCCGGGTCGAACCCGTTGGGCACAACGATATACGGGAGATGCGTCCGCCCAGCCATCCACCCGGCTACATCCCTGGACACGGTAACGCGAACCGATGCCGCCCGAAGCGTATGCGTACACAGAAGCCGGTCCAGATCCTGTGCTGCCGGTCCCATCGGCAACTCGGCCATGTAGGACATGTCCGGCCACGCATCGCGCAGGTCTGCCAGCCACGGCAGACCGAAGAGGTGTTTCATACCCCGGCCCACAAAGTGTGCACTGTGCGGCGGGCCACTCGTGAATACAGCCTCTACGGGAGCCGTCCGGTGCAGGCGTACAGCCGCGACCAGGGCAAACAAAGCCCACCCCACACGGGCATCGGGAATAAACACATTGGCGCGGACCCAGCGCGCCAGACGCTCCCGCACCCCCGGAACACGATCCCGGGCCATGAAGCCCACGCCCACGGCGTCGTTTCGTTGCACGCCCAGAAACCGGGCGTACGCGGCATACGGATCCCAGGAGCGGGTCCGGATGACACGAGTGCCGTCGGGGACATCGGCTTCGAGGCCCGGATCGCGGTCGGGCCAGGCGGCCCAACGCTCCCCCACCGTCAGAACGACCGGCTCCCAGCCCCACTCCCGCAGGTACTTGCAGAACTTGAGCGTGCGCTGCACGCCCGATCCACCGGAAGGCGGCCAGTAATATGTGACGACGAGTACCCGTTTGCGAGGGATGCTCATGGTCTGGCCAACAACCGCCGCCGCATGCCCAGCACGAATACAACGAGCAACCAGCCATAGACGAGCGCGGCAGCAAGTCCTGTAATCCACGTTCCCGCAAGGTGTGAGACCGGCTCGAAACGGAGCTCCAACGTGTGTTCGCCGGCAGGTACGGTAATACCACGCAGAAAGTAATTGGTCTGCAGAATGTCTACCGGCACGCCGTCGAGCAGCGCCATCCACCCTTCCGGGTAGAATATTTCACCGATCACGAACAGGCGCTCCCGGTCCGTCTCCACCTCGAAGGTCATTTCCTGGCCATTGAGCCAGGACACGAGCCGGGCTGCATGTATCCCCACCGGTCCTGTGACGCGCTCGGCAACGTGTCTGTCTTCGTCGAACAATATCGCCTCGCGCCCCGGATCAAATACCGGCGAGGTCAGACGCTCCCAGATAGCGGGCGCATTGGACGCCGTGGCCACCGAGTCCACAAACCACCCTCTCGCGCCTTCCCACGGGGCTTCAAAGACGGACGCGCGTGCCTGATCGTCCTGGAATACGAGTTCCCATCCGGGCAGGCCCCGATCGGCTATCATGTATCGCACGTCCAACAGACGCAGCGTGGACGCCTGCACACTGCGTCGGTCGTCGGTAAAGAGCAGATGGTCGAGCACGTCCTGGTACACCCGCAGCTTGGCGCCTGTATAACCGCCGATCGATTCATGGAAATACGATGGGCGGGCATTCTGGGACGGATCGCGCCCGCCCTCGAGCGAGAATACGCGGAAGGCGCCGCCCCCACCCTCCTCGGCGCGCCGCTCCAGCAGCCATGAATCGAACGCATGACGGGTAATCCCGTCCTCAACGTTGCGGGCAGGTACCAGTGCATCTTCATTCAGGTAGTTCCTGCCCATGCTGCCCAGATCGAGCGCCGCAAGGAGGATCAGCGCCGCCGCAAGCATCCACCCGGAAATCACTCTGCGGTACACGAGCCAAAAAAGAAGCGTAGCCACTACCAAGACCACCAGTGTGCGGAGGGCGTCGCGCGAGAACAGGGATTCGCGCTGCTCGTGGCGGCGTGCCATCTCCTGGTCAATGACCTGCACCACCTGCGGCTCATTGCCACGGATGTCCGGGTACTGCGTCTGGACCTGTCGCAGGATCTGGTCCCGCTCACCCGTCTTCTCGAAGGACATGAACGAGGGCCCGAGAATGACCAGAATGGATGCCACGGCCACGAGGCCGATGGCCACGCGCGCTGGGCGCCAGGCAGAGAATCGCGCCATGATGGTGCCGTCTGACACGTGGGCGATGCCTATTCCTGCCAGCACGCTGGCATACAGGGCCAACACGCTCAGCCAGGTCTCAGGTACCCGGAAAGCGGAGAACAGAGGGAAATAATTGAACATGAACCTGTTCAGCGCGGAGAAATGCTCCCCCAGGGAGAAGAGGAGCATCAGCACAACGGCCACAGCGAGCGGCACAGCGTGACGTACCCTGCGCCGCGCTGAAAAAACGGCGATGAGCGCCAGAAGCACTGTCAGACCGCCCAGGTAATGGGGACCGGCCGTAAAAATCTTGGGACCCCAGTAGGTCGCGCCCGATCCTCCATACGAACGGGCAATCAGTAGCGTCAGAAGTTCTCCCACGCCCTGGCTCCAGGACATGGCATAGGACCACGCCATTCCACCGGGCGTTCCACCGGATGCCGCCCCCCTGATGGTGTGCGGCGTGAACTCGGCATGGGACAGGTAGGGTTGAGCCACCATGGCCAGGCCGAGTACGCCTCCCACGGCCAGATACACATTCATCTTCAGGAACGACCTCGCCTCGCCCTCGCGCATCCGACGAACGCCCTCGAACAGCCACCACACGCCAGCACCGAACACAACGTAATAGGTGATCTGCACGTGGCCTGCACGCAGGTTGACAGCGGCCGCCACGGCGAAGAGCAGTGCCGCCACCCACCGCGGATTCTGCATCACATTGTAGAATGCGGCAAGCAACCAGGGTGCCCAGGCGAGCGCAATGAACTTCGAATTGTGCCCTGCAACGAGTATCACCGGCATGTACGTGGTCAGCCCGTAGGCGACGGCAGCAAAAACCGACGGCAGCGGCTTTCGCGAGACGAGCCAGACGAGCACATACATTCCCGAGAAAAGCAGAAAGAGGTGTGATGACGGCCAGATCCACGGCCGGACCACGCGCAGTACATCATCCACCTGCGGAATACTCAGCTCCGGCGAAATCATGTACGCGGGCATGCCCGAAAAGGCGCGACCCGCCCACAGACCAGGATTCCCCGTTTCCGCCTCGTAGTCCATGACCGATTTAGCCATTCCAAGCCAGTTCACCGTATCTCCAGCAAGCAATCGTTTGCCGCTGAAGTGCGTCGGTGCCAGGAACGCCACCGCCAGGATCAGCAGGAATGCCAGACAGAGCGCATGTTGGTGGGAGGGGCTCAACGCAGCCCACCACGTGGGTTCCAGGTGCCCGGGTCTGCGTTTTTTGTCTTTTCGTTTGGCCATTCTGCGATCAATTTTGTCCCAATCTACGGGGCCCTGCTTCCGCATTCCACCGATCCAACTCCGTCTGCATCTGATCCCGTACCTGCTTCATCAGACTGTCAACGTGATCGCGCGTCATGCCTGAAACAGGTATGGGATGTCCTGACACGACATGGACCATGCCCCATCGCGCCCGGCGATGTTTCTCGTTGACCAGATCCCATGCATTGACAACGGTGATGGGAACAACGGGTACGCCCGCTTCAAGAGCCAGAAGAAAGGCGCCCCTTTTGAAGGAACCAAGACCAGGACCGTACGAGCGGGCACCTTCCGGAAAAATAGCGACGGAAAGCCCTGACCGTATTTGTTTGCCTGCCCTGCGCAGGCTTTCTGCCGATCTCCGGGGCGTGCTTCGATCCAGGAAGATGGAGGGCGACGCCCGGATGGCCGCTCCCAGCACGGGAGTGCGTTCCAACTCCGCTTTCGCGACCCACCCGAACGGTCCGGGTATGACACAGCTTGCGACCGGAATGTCAATGGCCACCTGGTGATTGAGGACAAAGACGCAGGGTTGTCGGGGATCCAGTCTTTCCCGATACGTAACATGCACCCGGATACCCATACCCAGAAACATGGATCGGCTCCAGAAGAGGGACCACCATCGAAAAACGGATTTGTCACGGGACACCAGCTGGTGCGTGACCGACCCGGCAGCAGCGAGAATGGTCATTCCTGCCGCCCATCCGGTATCGAGCCAAAAAAGCAGTCGCGAGCCGGAATGATGCCTTTGGGGCTGTGTCATGGATGGGCTTGGGGGGTTCGAAGTGCCTTTTCCTTTACGAATGCAGCGTATACTTTGTCAGTCACATTCAGGATTCCATTCACGTTCCGGCTCTGGAAAGTCCATGAGATATTTGATTCCAACCCTTCTTGGATTGCTTTTGGGCATCACCACAACGGCAAATGCCCAGTGGCGCGCACAGCTCCACCTCGGAGTGGCCGGTTCCAGCTTCCGGGGTGACATCGAGTCCGACACGTCGCCCATATACCGTCTGTCCGGAGGAGGAGGCCTGCAATACCAGTCTCCCTCCGGTTTCGTGTTTGAACCGGGTGTACTGTACATGCAGAAAGGAGCACAGCTTGAGGGAGAATTGGAAGGCATACCCATCAGCGCCACATCCGAGATTACGTACGTTGAATTCCCGCTTCTTGTGGGATACCGGTGGCGTAAAATCGGAAAAATCCGTCCCAAGGTCCTGGTTGGCCCCACAACGGCCTTTCGTCTCGAATCGAGCATCAGTTTCAAGGCGCTGGGTGGTTCCCTCGAACAGGAGGAGGAAGATGAGAGCGTTCAGGAGCGGGACACGTCGCTCATGCTCGTGCTTGCGGGCGAAACCACTGTTGGAGGCGAAACACTCGTTGGCGGTATCCGGACGTCGACCGGCGTGACCAACATCCGTTCGACGAATCCCGAAATCTACAACGCCACAATAGGGCTCTATTTCGGCATTATTTTTTAGATGGGTGTTGAAGAACCAGCGTGCGCCTGGATGCGGCGGCCGCGGCCTTGATGAGTGCTGTGGACACACGAAGACCCACCTTGCCGGACTCGGCCCGGGACGTAAACTCGAAAACGATATCGCCGGAGAACCCGTCCGCAACTTTCTCCGTGAGGAACTCCGTCCAGATGGCGCACAGAGATGCTTCATCAGGGAGTGCTTCAAACTCGCCGACACCCCGAATCATGCCCACCTGTGACATATTCCCGTGAGCAACGGGAGCCGTGAGCGAGGTTGTCACGGCGCGTAACAGGTTTTCCGACCCGATCCCCAATATCAATTCGTCGGCCTTCTGGTCGCCGGCTGAATCGGCAACCAGAAGGCGAAGACCGGGGACAGTCCCAGTCAATTGCAAGGCTTCTCCAAATGCCTCGAGCGCAGACGGCCCGGATCCGTCCAGTCCTTCCAGCAGAATGGCGCCTGCCGAAACTTGCGTGCAAAAACGGACTACGTCAGGAAGTTGCTGGAGATCGTTCATCCAGACGGCGCGCTCCAGCGCACGGGCGGCGAACAGCCCCGGATCCACGACCGCAATGTCGACGTCCCCATCATCCACCCTGCGCCTTACGGCCGCCACGTTGACGTCCGGAACACGCTGTCGATGCCGACCCAGCGTGCGCAACTCCACGCCGTCCACGCCCCAGAGTCCGGCATAGTGAACAATCCTCCCAAGGTCGGATGTCATTGGCGCAGGTTGCCACAAAACGGATAATGTCATCGGGAAGCGGGGTTGGAGGCCTGTACAGTAATCCACGCGAGGATGTCGTCAAACATGCGGCGCGCTTGACCTGATGGGGTCGCATCCGGCGGCGGCTGCGACTGCGGCTCCACAACGGTCATGTGATCCATCCGATCCCAACAACCGGACACTGGACCCACGTGCAGCACTCCGGTAATTGCCTTGCGTGACCAGGGAATATTGCGGACGAGCCAGTCAGGACCCTGGCAGGCTTCTTCCGTACCGGAGTATGCTGCAAAATAGATACTCCGTGGAATCGGCGTCCGCTCAAGGCGCAACATCTGAACGCGTCGGGCCGATTCCAGAAATGCGGCAATGGCACCGTTTGAAGCTTCAACGTCGCTCTCGAGCACATCCATGCGTACGAGTATAACCAACAGGGAGTCGCGCATGCGCGGTACGGCGCCTGCGTACAGCCCACCTGCATGACGCCCCGAAACAATATCCTCGCGAGAAGACACCATGGCGCGCACCGTGGTTGCATAAGAAACGGTTCGTTCGAAAGCGGGTCTTGCCCTTTCGGCAAGCACGAGACGGATACCACCCTGTCCCGGCTCGAAGACGGCCGGTGCGGCGGCCGTAGTATCGAGGCGGAGTACGCTCCGTGCGCCGGAGAGCAAAGACCTTCCCGGCATGACGCGCACGTCCACACGACCTGTGGCAGATTCAGGATGAACCACGAAGTCTCTGCCTGGCACGAACTGGACCGTGTCGGGACCCAGAAGCCAAAGCTCCTGCTCGTCCAGCAGGTGTTTCCGAAGTGGATACGATCGTTCATATCCACCGGCAACAGGAGGTTGGAGGTCAAACCGGGAGAAGTGACTCGCTATGTAGTTTGAAACATGGGCTTCTCCCTGCGAAGATGTTTCCCGATTCTGCAAATCGTCGGAGGCCAGCGCACGCATGTGAGACATCAATCTCCGCGACACACCGTCTGCCGCTGATGGCGCCTCACCTGTCATGGGCGCGACCTTCTGCGACGACCCGCAGCCCACTAGGAGCAAAAGCCCCAATCCGAGGAAAAGATCAGCGGACCGGTTGATGTGTTTCCGGTTGGTGTGTTTCCGGTTGGTGTGTTTCCGGTTGGTGTGTTTCTGGCAGCGCATACCTCAAAGGTACGGCCTGGGATCAGTTTCGTGAGCCTTCACCCATCTTTCCCTTGTCCACTTTCTGCTCGACACCTTCATTGAACCGCCGCAGAGCATCCTGTACCGATTGACGCCGTTCTTCGAGCAGATTGTCTGCATTCATGCGCGCCATGCGGGTACGGATCGGATCGACGAGGCGCACCTGAATGGCAATCACAAGCTCCTTCTGTGTAATCTGCTTCTGCGATTTACCGAATACGTACTTGAGGCCGAAGAACCAGCCCGGAAGATCTTTCAGGATGGGCACACCGCTGCGTGATATTGTCTCATCCGTGCTGTATAGGCCCCCGATAATGGTCTGCTCTCCATCAAGGAGGACGACCTGGGTAGTGGCCTTGCTGCGGTCAATGATGGCCCCGGCTGCCGATGGTCGGCTACCGGATTTCTCAACTTCTACATCCAGGTGTATGAAGTCCATCACGGGAGATCCAAGCGTATCGGCGAGAGCCTCCTGGATCAACGTCGGTGTGACGTTTACGATGATACCAGTCTTGAAAAGTTCAGTGACCGTGTTGCCGGAAAAGTCCCGTATCTGAATAGGTACATCCGATCCGATCTGAAGATCTCCTTCCACACCGCTCTGGACTGTGACAGACGGGTTGGCAACAGTCTCTCCGATTCCTTCGGCTTCCGCGACACGGAATAGCCTATTCAGGTCGGAAAAGTTGATTTTGTCCGGTGTCTCCAGGACATCGTCAAAGCTTGAGAAGAGTTCTTTCGTCTTGAGCGAAACGCTGAGGCTGTTTTCTGATCCTTCCCCTCCCGACGCACCTCCGCCCGTAGCGGCAGCATTGGCTCCGGTGCTACCGAGAATCACACTCCAGTCAATACCAGACTGCTTGGCCTTCGTGTGATTGACCTCGAAAAGAATGGCGTTTATTTCGATTTGGCGCGTATCGAGTCCGGCCAGTATGGATGCCTGTGCGTTTTCGGTCCGGGGACCCGTCGCTTCCGCCATCAGGGATTCGTTGCCGCGTATGGGTGCGTCCTCTGGCGCCTCGCTGATCAGGAAGTAACGGTCCGTCTCACGGAACGTCATCCCGTTCTGTTGCAGAACCAACTCAAGGGCATCCATGAAGTGCATGCCGGAGATGGACAGGCCGATTGGTTCAGTCCGGCTTTCGGTATCGATGACTTCTTTTCCCGTCGCCCGCTTGAAAATGGGATTCAGGAACTCAATGAACGTATCAAATGGCGTGGACGGCAGGAAGGAGACCAGATGTTCGGGCGGGATGTACGTGCGGATCTGACGCTGTGCAACGTCCTGTGCCTCTGCGGACCTGAAGGATGTCATCGACATCGTGGTGAGCAGAATCAGAATGTAGGCGGCGATTTTTCTCATGAGGGGCTCACTGTTTCCGTGATGGTGCCAGTCTGACAGGTCCGATGGCCTGACGGTAGCTGGCGCCCGTATCCAACATCAATTCAATTTCGTCGGTAATGCCGCCCCTGTTGAGGCGGACCACTACCCGTCCTTCCCTTGGATCGACAGAAATCAGCGTTCCTAAATAGACCTTGTCTCCAGGCTCGAGCCCGACGTATGAATCATTCCAGAAGAAAACGGCCTGTCCACCGGCGATCATGGCCAGTTCAGCCCGCTCTACATCGACCAGGTCGTCGGTATTGGGGGGCAGTTCGGACAATACCAGCGGCTCAAATGGATTGTCGGCAAGAGACGGCGACGGAAACCAGCTGGCCGGGATTTCGGGCAGCGACTCCCGTTCGTCGGCGCTCATGCCGGTCATCCCGCCGTAGAACGCCGTGAGCTCAAAGTTGAACTCTATCATGGCATCTGCCGATGCCTGTAGTTCCAGGTCCGTGACACGGTAGAGAACCGGGGAGTTTTCAATGGACCAGATCAATGAGTACAGGTCAGGCCAATCAGCCCTGCCCTTGATATCAAAATCGAATCGGTTGAATTTTCTACTCTCGCGGTGGGCCTTGAACGTAATATCGAATGGATCGAAGCCGGAAGACGTATGCTCATTCAGGAATCGGATGACGTCTTCCGATGACAAGCGCCCGGGAACTGATTTGTAGCGAGCCTGCCACCGGGTCATGGCTTCCCCCGCCAACGATTCCGACGCGGACACATCACCGAGTAGGGAATTCATCTCGGCGGCTTTCAGACGTGCGACTTCTTCCGCCTTTTCCAAACGGGACATTTCCGCCGGCTGCTTGAGCAGCGTAAGGTAGGCACCGCCGCCGGTCGCAAGGAGCCAGCAGAAGCCAAGAATCAAGATATTTTGGACGAGATTGGACATGTATCCTTATCAGGAACCGTTGGTATGGTTATCGGCAGTTGCCGGTCCTGATGTAAGCGGCAGTGCCTCCATTGTGCTCTCATCCACATCGGCTTCACCCGCGACCTCCGCCTGGACCTGCTCTCGAAGAAGTCTGGCTGCTTCGGGAAGATCACGTTCCAGTTTCATGGTCATCTCCCAGATATAGACCGGCCAATCCCGCACGTCGGAGAACCGGACGTATTCAAGAATGGCATCGAGCTCAGATGCCAGGGCAACGACGGCTTCCCTGGTCATGGATTTTCCGGACAGCTTGAGAATGTCCGCGTCCCGATCTGCCGACCATTGTTCAATCCAGATATTGGATACGCTACCGGTGGCCATGGCCGTCCTTTCCATCGTGCGAGACCAGATATCGCTTCCCACGAGAAGGGAATCCAGCACATCCAGGGCCTCGGTCAGGCCATCCGACTGTGCGCGCAAGCTGTCTATGCGATTTTCGAGTTGGTCCAGATCCGCCTCAATGACGGAACGTGGATATGCATTGAGCTGCGAGCGGTATGAGATAATGTCCGATTGCTGATGGAACCATTTTCCCACGAAGAACAGGGTCGACCCGAAGAGGACCACAATCATCGCCGCCACCGGCCACGAGAACGGGAGTCGAAACTGCGGCCCGGCCAGTTTGTGATCCAGAAAGTCCACATCGGCAAATGCTCCGGACCAGCTGGGGTGAGGACTCGTCCGCAGTGCTGCCACAGCTGCCATCAGTCCGACTCTGCTCATGGCGTCGACGTCCGACTGATTCTGGGCGGGCAGGAGGGTTCGGAGAAGTTGGGTATGCGTCTCCTGGAAAAACTCCCGGAAGCTTTCGGCGAGGGCCGTCTCCCGTTCATCACTGAACAGGTAAATACACTCAACGTCACCACGTCCCAACTCATCCTGCAACAGCAACACGCGGCTGCAAATCGTTTCAGCAGGATCGAAAACAGTTACCGAACGCAGGTTCTCCACATGCCAAAGCGTATTACCCTGCATGAAGATGACCATGGTGTCGTCCGTGCCGACACGTACGACAAGACGTGTCGATTCGTCTTCGGACGACTCCCGCGCCGTTACCAGCCCCGCCAACAGACTGATTTCGGTATCTATCAGCAGCACATTCGGAAACGGCCGGCGTCTGTCTCTGATGGCGCGAAGTGTCGGAGTCACAGGCTCAAACGGTTGCGCGCATACGGCCAATCTGGAGGCCGTCGAGCCCGGCGTAGAAACAAGGGGCAGGAATACCGTCTTGTCTTCGTCGAACCGGGCCTTCTGTTTCGTTTCGAGTTGTTTGAGGAGGAATTCCTTCGATGGCTCGTTCGGATTCGCCTTGTTGGCCTTGCGTTTGGTCGTGCCATCAGCCTGCAGGGAAGCGGATGGAATGTGGATCGACTCCGTGTGCGTGTGCTCCGAACCGAGTGCGAATACGACACGAAACGAATCGTATCCGGCCGCCTCACACTCTGTAATAATTTCAAGGACCTCCAGATCGAATGGAGTGGCACCGCTCGACGGAATCGTGAAGTCGGCGCCACCCGTATCTGAGCCCTCACCCGGAGCATCTACATTGAACTCTGATGCCAGGAAAAGCGAATTGTCGGCTGTGTCACCCTCCGAGAGGGTGAATGAAAAATCAGTTCCCGATTCCTCCTCCACCTGGGGCGTATCCAGGTCTGCCCCCATGAAGTGTCCTGATGTGCGGGACCGGTGAAAAGTCCGTACCAGTTCCGGGCCATCCGGACCGTTGTGAAGCAATACCGCTTCCACTTCAGAAGCCGATGCAGCTACACCGAGTACATATTCCTGTGTCTTTCTGAGTTTCATTTTTTCAGGCCAATTTTGCGAGTCTTCGCTTGTTGTTGGCGTAGGCGAGCGCTGTATCCGGCGTAATATGTCCCTGTTTCATCAGACGAAACAGATCCTGCTCCAGTGTAATCTGTCCCTGACTCCACCCCTCCCACATCATCTGATATATTTCACCCGTGTTGCCATTTTTAACTGCAGCGCGTGCTTGGGGTGACATCCAGAGGACCTCCTTGGCCAGGATGCGTCCGCCCCCCCGCTTGGGCAGCAGCTTCTGGGACACAACACAGCGAAGCACATCCGCCAGGCGTTGACGTATCCGATCCTGCTGATCGCCGGGATACTCTGCAATAATCCGGTCAATACTTTCTACGGCCGAAGAGGTATGCAACGTGGAAAAAACCTTGTGTCCCGAGTCGGTGATTTCCATGGCGGACGTGATGGTCTCAGGATCCCTCATCTCGCCAATTACTACGATGTCGGGGTCCTGCCGGAGCGCCTGAACTATCCCATCCTTGAAACTGGGCACATCTACGCCTACTTCCCGGTGACGAACAATACACTTCTTGGACTCATGGACGTACTCAATCGGTTTGCCAATCACCACAATATGTCCCTCTGCATCCCCGTTGTTGGCATCGACGATTGCGTCGAGAGTCGAACTTTTGCCAGATCCCGTCACTCCCGTGATGAGCGTAAGGCCATCACGCACGTGGCTGAAAAGCAGTCCCTTTTCGATAACGGGGTGAAATCCCAGTGAGCGGAGTGACCTGATCTCATTCGAGATTGCACGCATGTTCAACACCAGGTTGCCGAGATCCAGGTAGGCTGACGCTCTGAATCGTTTCCGGGCCCTGTTGTGGGACGTGTTCAATTCGTACGAGAAATCTGCCGCTCTCCACGAAAGCAGACGCTCAATACCCGATCTCGTCAGCAGGTTCAATATCAGAAGTGCGCTTTCATCCGGAGACAATGGATCGCCCTGCGTGTCCGGCCGCTTGCGACCATCGACGCGGAACCATACGGATCCCCGCTCTGCCATGCCCCCGATATCAATGTCTGACGCGTTGAGTGTCGCCATGCGGCTCAGCAATGTATCGATATACGAACGCATCCCGGCACGCTGCGTCAACTCCAGGCCTGCAAGTTGTTCGACGTGGTGTCGAATCCGCTCTTCACCGGTGAGCAGTGCAGGCGTACTCTGCGCCAATGATCTGACAAAAGGTGGTAGATTGGGCCTGTTTTCGCTCGGAGAGCCCGGAGAGCCCGCATGCGCCGATCGCGAAGGACCTCGCATTGTGTTCTGAGTATGGGAAAGGGTCTGTTCCACGTGGCTCGACGACTCCATTGATTCGGTACCTGCTTGACTCATGGTATCGACTTCCAGCGATTGGTCTTAAACGACAACAGGGGATGCGCTTACCGCACATCCCCTGTCGCTTCATGCCAACACAGAACAAACACGCACTACCAGGTATCGCCGCGCCTGGACCTCACGTTGAGGATTTTATCCGTCGTGTTTTCCGGTACGTTCCGGGCCTTGGACAGACCTCGCTCAACAAGGGCCCGAGCCACTTCTTCAGGTGAGGCCGACGGGTGTTTCGCCAGATAGAGCGCTGCAGCGGCCGTCACATGCCCAGCGGACATGGACGTGCCTGACATGACCTCTATGCCACCGCCTGCACCCAGTGAGAGCACGCCTTCGCCCGGCGCATGAATATCTATCAGCTCTCCGAAGTTCGAGAACCATGTCATGGCGCCGCGCTGGTCCGTAGCACCAACGGTGACGGCACGCTTCACGTGCGCTGGCGTGACATTTTCTGCATTCACGGACTCGTTTCCCGCGGCCACGACCACGGTTACACCGGCCTCGATGGCCTTTTCAACAGCGTCATCCAGCCCCGTCCAACTTCCTTGGACATTTTCTCCGAGACTCAGATTCAGTACAGCCGGCTCGTCTCCATGCGCACCCTTCCAGGCTATCACGTGTTCAATAGCCTTGATGACCGTCGCGTCATCGGTCGTTCCCGATTCTCCAAATACCTTCAGGTTATGGACACGCACACCGGGAGCAAGACCGACGAGACCATTGGCATCGTCGAGCGCTCCTATGATACCCGCGATATGGGTTCCGTGACCGTCGCTGTCATCAGGTGAACCAGCTCCCGAGAAGTCTACACGTTCGACCACATTCAAATCAGAATGACTTACGCCGGAATCCACAATGAATACATCTACATCTACCGTTCCCTCGCCATCTCCCGACACGGTCCATGAGTGGCGTCCGCCTACGGCCTCAATCGACCACGGTACCAACTGATTCCCACCCGGTCGAGAGCCACTGAAAACGGGTGAATGCATTCCGAAAATCGGTTCGACCCATTCGATTTCGTCATCGCCGTCCATCAGGTCGAGTAATTCGTTGAGGTGCTCGGTGGCGGCCCAGATGGCAAACCCGTCAAACGCCTTGCTGAATTCGTACCGGTCGAGCACCTTGTACCGATCAAGTACCTTGTAACGGTCAAGCACCTTATAGCGATCGAGCACTTTGTAGCGGTCCAGTACTTTCTCCATATCTATGGAGAACATGACTGCCGTGAGCTCACCGCTCTTCCCCATCGTGGTTACCCCCTGATCCAGAAGGTGCATATTCCGCACTTTCTCGTTAGGCGTGACGCGGTGCGATGCATTGTCACTTGTAGCCGTATCAACAACGTTGTCTACGCATCCTGACAACAGAACCAACGTGAGGAGAAGGGCACCGAGTGGTAACACACGGGTTGTTCTATGGGTAAATATAGACATGGGTCTGGAGGGTTGATTGTAGAGTTTCCTGCCTCGCCGTTCAGCGGACATATTGCGTGTATCGGCACTTCAGGTTTGTTTTTAAATGCCGCCTGACTACCAGACACACAAAGGGGGCCGACATAACGTCAGCCCCCCTTTTTTTTCAGACTCCATGGTCCATGCTGTCCTGCAGTCTGAACCACGTAAACATCCCCGCTTACTTCACTGCACCTTCAGACTTGCGCTTTATGTGAACAGCCTCCTCGCCGACATCCACCTGTTCCAGCAGGTTTTTGAGCGGTCTTATGGCTTCGGATGAATAGCGAATGGTCGCCCGGTCCTGCAGGATGATCCTGAATGCATCCCCCGGCTCCGTTTCACCAGTGTCTCCCTGACAGGCACCCTCGGTATCCCCATGTGCCAGGTGTGCCGCCAGTGCTGCAGCATCAATTGACAGCGTATGACTGTTTCCTGGATTACCGGGAGGGATGTGACATACATATACCAACCCATCTGGAGCTGACTTCTTGGACTTCTTGGACTTCTTGGACTTCTTGGACTTC
>PCUY01000063.1 GCA_002787815.1 Bacteroidetes bacterium CG12_big_fil_rev_8_21_14_0_65_60_17
ATCTGCAACCTTTTTGGCCGGATGAGTCGGGATTCGCGTCAAGACGTCGGTGAGCCAGACCTGCGGATTGACGTCATGTTTTTTACACAAGATTCAGGACTTGATCTTACGCGTGCCCCATCGGTGTGTCTATCTCTCGAAACCCCAAGCCCGTTCTCAGCGTGGAAGCCTTTCTCATAAACCCCATGACGACAGTGACCTTCATGACTACGGGGACCGCCACGGATACGCTCCAGGATTCGCTACACCGCTTCACGGTAGATGACTACTACCGGATGGCGGACGTCGGCATCCTGGAGCCAGACGATCGGGTAGAACTTCTCGACGGTCAGGTGGTGCAGATGTCGCCAATAGGAATCGAACACGCGCATGTTGTTGACACGCTGACAGACATGTTGTTTGCGGTGCGCCAGAAGGCGATTATCCGTGTTCAAAACCCGGTCAGACTCGACAGGGAAAATGAGCCCGAACCGGATTTGTCGCTGCTTAAGCGACGGCACGCCGGGTACGCACACGGCCACCCCGGTCCATCCGACGTCCTGCTGATTATCGAGGTAAGCGATTCATCCATCATATTTGATCGTGAAACCAAGTTACCACTCTACGCCCGGTTCAATATCCCGGAGGTCTGGCTTGTCGATCTTCAGGCGGAGCGCGTAGAAATCCACCGCAGCCCGTCCGGCGGTACATACGGCGATATCAGACGCATTTCGCCCCCGGAATCGGCATCGCCCGAAGCCTTCCCGGATATCCATATCGACACAGCCCGGCTTTTTCCGGACCGGAAGACATTACGCTTTCCCTGATTTGAGCCCGCGAGCGGCCCGGTCCGAGAGCAGGTTCACCTCGAAACGGGACACGCGCTCGTGCTCCGTGCTGAAGCGATCGAGCGCCAGACGCACAAGCCGCTCCAGTAGCTCCCGAAACGGTACGCCAGCCGGCTGCCAGAGGTAGAACGAAAACGAACCCGGAATCGTGTTGATCTCATTGAAATAGACGTCGCCCGTTTCGTCGTTCATCAGGAAGTCAATGCGCGCCACGCCGCTGGCATTGAGCGCAGCAAATACGTCAAGGGCCATGGCGCGGACCTCGTCGGCCACTGAATCGGACACAGGAGCCGGGATTTTCCTGTCGAGCGAAGCCATACCGCGCTTCGTGCCGACGCTGCTGGAGTCGCCCCGCATGTACTTGTCCTCAAAACTCAGGAGGCCACTCGCCGAAACGGGCTCCTCGAGCACGGATACTGCGGCGCGCGCCCCCATTCCGAGCACACTTGCATTGATTTCGCGCAGGTTCGGCACGGCGTACTCCACGAGCACCGCGCTGTCAAAGCGAAACGCTTCCTCGATGGCCGCATCGAGCGCTTGCTCGTCCCCGGCCCGGGAAATTCCAATGGACGATCCCATACGCACAGGCTTCACAATGAGCGGCCAGCCGAGTTCTGCTGGGAGCTGCTCGAGTACGCTGTCCTCCGAACCACGCCAGGCTGCTTCCCGTAGGACACGGCCCGGCACGACGCATACGCCCGCGGCCGAGACCAGCTGCTTGGCGAGCGCCTTGTCCATCCCGATGGACGACGCGGCTACGCCGCAGCCGGTCCAGGGCACGCCGAGCATCTCACAGAGGCCCTGAAAAGCCCCGTTTTCGCCCGCCGCGCCGTGAAACGCGGCCAGCGCCACGTCAATAACGACCGGCTCCGTCCTGCGCCAGCGGCCCTGCCGCACGGGCACGAGTTGCATGGTCCTGCCGGGTCCCGATGCCGCGGCGACCTCGACCGCTGTATCTACCAGCGATGACACGTCGGCGTAGTGCTCCACCTGGTCGAGCGACTCACCGACGTACCAGGAGCCCGACTTGGTGACGTAGACCGGCGTTATGGTGAGCGCTGTTTCTCCAAGGTCACCGCCTGTGCCGCCGTCTTCGTTGAGTGCGGCCACGGCCTGGAGCCCTGTAATCACGGATACCTCGTGTTCGGGCGACGTGCCGCCGAAGAACACGCCAATTCGGAGCTGATCGGGAATTGATTTCATACGACGAAAGGTATGACCGTATTTTACTCCGCGCCAGACCCTACGGCGCCAGACCGCGCGCCGCAAGCAACCACCACACGCACCAAACCGTGCACATTGCCCTCATATCCGACATCCACAGCAACCTGACGGCGCTTGAGGCCGTCCTGGGGGTTATCCGTGAGACCGGGCCGGACCGGATCTACTGCCTCGGGGACGTGGTGGGTTACGGCGCCGAACCCGAGGCCTGCGTCCAGCTCGTCCGGGAGCACTGCCACGCCACGGTCATGGGCAACCACGATCTGGCGGTCGCCACCGGCGAGGGCATGGCCTACCTTCCGACCGACGGGCAGCATGCCGCCGACCACAACCGGGAGGCGCTCACGACGGAATCATTGGCGTGGCTTCGCACGCGTCCCCTCCTTCACACCGATGAGATGGGCACGTATGCGCACGCATCTCCCCAGAATCCCGATCACTGGATGCGGCTCGATGCCTTCACGCGCGTCAAGGAGCAGTTCAACCACTTCACGACAGATATCTGTTTCGTCGGGCACACACACGTTCCGGCTACCATGAGCCATACGCTCGGCGTATTCCGGGTGCGCCCCGGCCACCGCTTCCTGGTCAACGTGGGCAGTGTCGGGCAGCCGCGGGATGGGGACCCACGCGCCTGTATTACGTGGTTCGATACGGAGGCCGTCACGACCCGCTTGGAGCGCGTCCCCTACAACGTGGACCAGGCGGCACGGCGCATCCGGGATGCCGGTCTGCCCCTCCGGCTGGCCGATCGGCTGCATGAGGGGCGGTAGGCGCCGTTACTCCTCCTCGACCAGTCGCCCTTTGTTGTAGATGGCCCAGGCTCGCCCCACCATGGGCGCTCCCACGAACGGGGTGTTGCGCGATTTGGAGCGGATGTGTCGGGCTTCGAACGTCCACTCGGTGGTTTCATCGAAAACCGTTAGGTTGGCCTTCTCGCCGACGGCCACGCGGGGCACGGGAATACGCATGATCCGGCGCGGGGCGATCGTAATGGCCTCAACGGCCCTCGCAAGCGTCAGAACGCCCGGCCGGATGAGTTCGCGGCCAATCAGTCCCCACGCGGTTTCAAGTCCCAGGATGCCAAAGGGGGCGGCCTCGAATTCGACATCCTTCTCGTTCGGCGCGTGCGGCGCATGGTCCGTGCAAATGGCATCGATCGTGCCGTCGGCAAGGCCCGCTTTCATGGCCTCGACGTCCGCCGCCGTGCGCAGCGGCGGATGCATCTTGGTGTGCGTGTGGTAGTCAGAGTCCTCCACGGCCTGGTCCGTGAGCGTGAAGTGGTGCGCACAGACTTCCGCCGTGATGGGCACGCCGCGCTGCTTCGCATCGCGCACGATCCCGACAGCCCGGGCGGTCGAGATGTGGGCCACGTGCACGGGGCCACGGGTATACTCGGCAATCAGGGCATCGCGCGCTATCATGACCTCCTCGGCGAGTCCCGGAATGCCCTTCACGCCGAGCCGCGTGCTGATCTCGCCCTCATTCATGTGGCCGTGCGGGTTCAGGTCGAGATCCTCCATGTGATTGATGATGGGTACATCCAGCATGGATGCGTACTCGAGTGCGTGACGCATGAGGCCGGCGTCGCCCACGGGCGATCCGTCGTCCGAGAACGCCACCGCACCGCCCGCCTTCATGTCGGCCATTTCGGCAAGCTCTTCGCCTGCGCGCTTCTTGGACACGCACCCTATGGGGTACACGTCAACGGCCTCCTTTTTCGCCCGCTCCACAATGAATTCGACCACGTCCCGCGTGTGGATGGGCGGCTCGGTGTTCGGCATACAGGCAACGGCCGTGAAGCCGCCGAAGGCAGCCGCCCGGCAGCCCGTATGGACTGTTTCCTTGTGCTCCTGACCGGGCTCGCGCAGGTGCACGTGCATGTCCATCCAGCCCGGTGACACCCGCTTGCCGCGTGCGTCATACTCCGGCACGCCCTCCGCATCCACCCGCTCCCCGATTTCGGTGATGACGCCGTTTTGGATAAGGATGTCGGCACGCCGCTCGGTGCCGGCTTCCACGTCGAGGATCATGGCTTCACGGATGCAGAGGTCAGGGTGCGTCATGCTGCAGGGCGGGTTCGGTGTGGGAATGGGTACGTAACGGACGCGTACTTGGGACGGGTTCAAAATAGGGCATGCCACCCGTATCTTCTGTCAAAATCATGCAACCATACCATGCCCCACCCTGAGACGGCGACCGCGCCGGACGGCACGACAACCTGTGCCCGCATCCACCTGGACAACCTGGCACACAATGTGGACGTGCTCCGGCGGCGGGCGGGTTCCGTCGAGCTGATGGCCGTCGTGAAGGCCAACGCGTACGGGCACGGAGCGGACATCGTGACCCGTGCGCTCGAAGAGGCCGGCGTCACGTTTCTGGCCGTGGCCTACCTGCCCGAGGCCATCAAGCTCAGGGAAGCCGGTATCAGGGGACGAATCCTGGTATTCGCACCGCCCCTGCCCGATACGCACGCTCTCTACACCACGTACGACCTGGAAGCGGTCGTTGACGGGGAGCGGGCTGTCGATGCACTCCGTCCGGCCTCGCGCCCGCTGCCTGTACACATCAAAGTCGACACCGGAATGCGGCGCTATGGAATCAGGCCCGCCGATGCCCCGGATTTTGTGACGATGGTAGAGCGCAGCCCGCATCTCGATCTGGCTGGTCTCTGGACGCACTTTGCCGATGCCGAAAACCCGGACTCACCGGTTACGCGCGCACAGCTCACCGAATTCAGGGGGCTCATGCGCGACCTGTCGCCGCTCCCCTGTCCCGTGCACGCCTCGAACTCCGGTACCATATATACGTGTCCCGATACACTCGATCCGGCTCTCGTGACGTGGGCCCGCGTCGGGGGATCGCTTTTTGGACTGCTTGACCTGCCGGCCGCGCGGGCGGAATTGAAGCACGTCATGGAAGTGCGCTCACCCGTGCGCACCGTGCGGGCTGTCCGCGCGGGAGAGCGGGTCTCCTACGGCGGAATATGGAGTGCACCGCAGGATACCGTGACTGCCACCATCGGAGCCGGCTATGCCGACGGCCTTCCGCGACTCCTGTCCTCCCGCGGGCATGTCCAGATCGGTGAGCGGTCCTACCCGATCGTTGGAACGGTGTGCATGGATTCCTTCCTGGTTGATCTTGGACCGGACAATGAGCATGGCATTGAAGCGGGTCAAGACGCCATTCTGCTCGGTGAAAACCCGTCGGCCTTTGATATCGCAACAGCATGTCATACCATTTCCTATGAGGTCACCTGCAGAATTTCACAGCGGGTTCCCCGTTTGCCTTATATTGGTTCATTCCCACAACCCAACTGAATACCCGGTATGGCCAGCACCTTCGATCCTTCCCAGCTGCACATCCTGCTGGTCGACGACGAAGAGGATGTCGTCGAAGTCGTTTCCCACTTCCTCTCGCAGGAGGGCTTCAATGTCCATAAAGCCTACACGGGACGCGAGGCGCTCGAGAAAGCCACGCCGGATGTGGACCTGATTGTCCTGGACATCATGCTCCCGGAAATGGATGGATACGAGATCTGCAAGCGACTTCGCAGCCGCGTAGAAACGGAAACCATTCCGATCATTTTCCTGTCGGCGAAAGACGAAGAAGATGACCAGATCCAGGGCCTCATGCTCGGCGCCGATGCCTATCTGACCAAGCCCGTATCTCCCCAGGTCATTGTGGCACACGTCAAAGCGGTCTTGCGCCGCTCCGGTATCGAGGAGAGCCGGACGCTCCAGGTCAACAATCTGACCATTTACGAGGATGAGTACCGGGCATCGCTCGACGGCAAGGATCTGGGCCTGACCCTGACGGAATTCGAACTCGTCCGATACCTGGTACGGCATCCTCGAAAGGCGTTCACGCGCCAGCAACTGCTCGAAACCATATGGAAAGATGCCATGATGGTGACCGAACGCACGGTCGATGCACACGTCAAGAATCTGCGTGAGAAGCTGGGGTCGTTTGCCCAGCATATCCAGACCGTTCGCGGTGTTGGATACCGTTTTGTGCAGGAGAAAACCGCAGACTCCGAAGAGTAATCACGTAGAGATCCATCTCGTTGGTTTCCAAACTGCTTCACCGACTGGTACCAGCCCGGGCCACCACCCAGACCTGGATGCTGGCGACATTCGTTTTCTTCGTCGGGATTGCAGTCGTGGCAGTGAGCCTCTACGTCACATTCGTCCTGCGGAGTGAAGTACAGATTGCCGGACGGGAAGCCCTCGCCGATCAGACACGTCGTGTAGCTGCACTCGTTGAGCTGGCTCCATCTCCTGAACGCCGGGCGGAGCTGATTCGGGACCTTTCGGAATTCGGTGACCTCCGCATCCATATTGAGGCACCGGACGGACACATCGTTGGTGACCGCAGTCGCCTGGCAGGCATTACCGGGCCGGACATCCAGTTCCTGCCGCACCTCGACGAGGACGGGGCGCTGTACTATGCCGGGCTTGAAAGCGCGGACTCGGGCCTTAAAGTGGTTGTGGGACAACCGCGTCCGGCGCTTTTCAAACTCATCCAGCGGATTCAGGTCACGCTTGTCGTGGCCATGGTCATGGCACTTCTTCTGGCGGTCTTCGGGTCGTGGATTGCCGCGCAACAGGTAACCGCTCCCCTGATTGCCATCAGAAACAGCGCCCGGAGCATCATCGAAGGAAACCAGGAAGAGGAAATCCACGTCGACTCGAGGGCAGCGGAGTTCCAGGATCTGGCCAAGAGTCTGAATCAGATGTCTGACTCCTTCCTGGAGAAGATTGAAGAATTGCAGCGCCTGGCAGCTCTGCAGAACGAGTTCATTGGAAATGTTTCCCATGAAGTCCGGAATCCCATCTTTGCCGTTGGGGGCTATCTGGAAGCCCTGGGGAGCGAT
This sequence comes from Bacteroidetes bacterium CG12_big_fil_rev_8_21_14_0_65_60_17, assembly GCA_002787815.1. Lineage (GTDB taxonomy): Bacteria > Bacteroidota > Rhodothermia > Rhodothermales > UBA10348 > 1-14-0-65-60-17. The sequence continues at coordinate 6,925 of PCUY01000063.1, forward strand.
GCCCTGACAGCCGAACAGCGTCAGTTCTACGCCACGAAGGGACTCACCAACCTGCAACGGCTCAACAACCTGTTCGCCGACCTGATCGAGATTGCCCGGCTCGAGTACCGGGAAGACCTCATCAAGCCGTCCATTTTCAATCTGCAGGAACTGCTCTCCGATGTATACGAGGTGGTTCAACAGAAGGCGGAAAAAAAGGGCCTCGAACTGCACATGGACAATCCGGAGTGGATGGTCCGTGCCGACAGGGCGCGCCTCCGCCAGGTACTCATCAACCTGATTGACAACGCCATCGCCTACTCGGACGAAGGCACCGTGCGCTGCCGGTGTCGGCGTCACCTGGACAAGGTGCGTATCGAGGTAGTCGATACCGGACGGGGCATTCCGGAGGAGCATCTTGAAAAGGTGTTTGAGCGATTCCATCGGGTCGACCCGGATCGGTCCCGCCGCTCGGGGGGCACGGGACTCGGTCTCTCGATCGTGAAACAGATCCTGGCCGCACACGGAGAAACGGTCCATGTCGAGAGTACGCTCGGCCGGGGCACGCGCTTCTGGTTCGAACTCCCGTTCGTGCCGGAGACCTGACATCCGGCGGCCTGGGATGCCGAAGCAGACGCGGCACACGGAAAACTTTTGCCGGGGTTTGGCCGTAGGAATTCCGATATCGGAGATGTGAACTGAACCGCCAGGAAATCATGCCAAAGACGAAAAAAAACCCGCCCTCCACGACGAACGGATCGCAGGCCGCCGAGGCAGAAGAAGCATCGTTTTTTGGTCAGAGCGACTTCGATATTGTGCCTGTAGGTCCGTCGGATTTCGACTCCGATCAACTGCTGCATATCTACCGGACCATGCTGCTCTCACGGCGGCTGGACGAGAAAATGTTGACGCTGCTCAAACAGGGTAAGGGATTTTTCCACATCGGATGCGCGGGACATGAAGCAGCACAGGCAGCGGTCGGAATGCTGTCCCGGCCGGGTCACGACTGGTTCAGTTTCTACTACCGTGACCTGATGATGTATCTGATGCTCGGCGGAACGGCCGAGGAAGTCCTGCTGCATCACCTGGCGAAGGCTGACGACCCCAACTCGGGAGGGCGTCAGATGTCCGAGCATTTTTCCAACAGGGAGCGCAACATCCTGCCCATTTCCTCCTCGGTTGGTGCCCAGTTTCTTCCGGCGGTCGGTGTCGGGTTGGCTCTCCAGCATGATGAAATTGGAGATGCGTACGTGTACAGCTCGTGCGGCGATGGAGCCACAAGTCAGGGTGACTTCCATGAAGCCCTCAACTGGGCAGCCCGGGCCAAGGCCCCCGTCCTTTTCATGGTACAGGACAACGGATACGCGATTTCAGTCCCCGTCCGCGACCAGACGGCCGGTGGAACGGCATTCAAACTGGCGCGCGGCTACGAGGGTCTCAAGCGCATTCACGTGGATGGGACGGATTTCTTTGCAACATGGTCGGCTGCAAAAGCGGCCATAGACCATATTCGCTCCGGTGAGGGCCCTGTCTGCCTCGTAGCCGACATGGTCCGGCTTCTGCCCCACTCCTCATCCGACAACCACACCAAATACAAAACACCCGAGGAGCTTGAGGCTGACAAACGGGAGGATCCCATTACGCAGATGGAAACGCGCCTCAAGGAAAGTGGTCTGCTCACGGATGATCTGATTAAGGAACTGCGAAAGAACGTCAGCACAGAAGTCGACCGGGCGTCGGCCTGGGCCATCGAGCAGGCCGACCCGGATCCGTCCACCGCGCTTCACCACGTCTGCTTCGATGGGGACGATGGTCTTGACTATGAGTCGTCAGAGCCCTCGGGAGATCCGATTGTGATGGTGGACGCCATCAACCACGCGTTGCACGAGGAAATGGAGCGCAATGACCGCGTCATCGTCTACGGGGAGGATGTTGCCGGCAACAAAGGTGGTGTATTCACGGCGACCCGGGGACTGACAGACGCATTCGGAGAAAATCGATGCTTCAATTCGCCTCTCGCTGAAGCATCGATTATCGGAACGGCTGTAGGATTTGCGTCAGCAGGGTTCAAACCTGTCGTGGAAATCCAGTTCGGAGATTACATCTGGCCCGCACTTCAGATGCTGCGCAACCAGGTGACTTCCTACCGCTATCGGTCGAATGGTACGTGGGCATGTCCGATGGTCATCCGCGTACCGGTAGGCGGCTATATCCATGGCGGACTCTGCCATTCACAGAACATTGAGGCATTTTTCGGCCACATGCCCGGCTTCAAGATTGCACTCCCGTCGAATGCCGCCGATGCCAAGGGCCTGCTCAAGGCAGCCATCCGCATGCAGGACCCCATCCTCTTCATGGAGCATAAGGCGCTTTACCGCTCGGCCGCTGCACGCAGCCCCGAGCCGGACGCCGACTACCTGCTGCCCTTCGGCAAAGCCCGCATAGTACGCGAGGGCACGGACCTCACGATTGTCACCTACGGCATGATGGTCCACAAATCGGTGAACGTAGCTCGCCAACTTGAAAAAGAAGGGGTTTCAGTCGAGATCATTGATCTCCGGACCATCCTACCCTTCGACTCGGAGACGGTTCTGGATTCCGTTCGTCGGACAAACCGTGCACTCGTGGTCTACGAAGATCACGAGTTCGCTGGATTCGGTGCTGAAGTCGTGGCTCAGATTGCCGACAAGGCATTCCACGTGCTCGATGCACCGGTCCGACGGGTTGCCGGTGCGTTCAGCCCCATCCCGTTCGCCGATCCGCTGGAACGTGCCGTCCTTCCGAACGACGACACCATACTGGAGGGAGCGCGGGAAGTCTTGAAGTTCTGAGGTGCTCTGGCGCGGTTGCTCTGGCGCGGTCTTCGGGCCACGGTCTGACGACCGAATGCCCTGCAGACCGCGCCAGAGCAACCGCCAAAGTCACGTGTCTTTCTTTCGGAGACCGCGTAGAGTACGGCGCAGTAGCACAGTGTGCGGGGCATTTGGTCGATAGACCGTGGCTCAGGGGGTTGCTGCTGTGGCGCGGTGTGCGGGGCATTCGGTCGAATAGACCGTAGCTCAGGGGGCTGCTGCTGTGGCGCGGTGTGCGGGGCATTT
>PCUY01000019.1 GCA_002787815.1 Bacteroidetes bacterium CG12_big_fil_rev_8_21_14_0_65_60_17
CGGCGGCTTCACCGGGACCGTTGACGGCGCAACCCATGATGGCAACGTTGAGGTCCTTTTCGAATTTGGCTTTGGCAATGGCTTCTTCCACAGCTTCCACAATCGGAAACATGTCCCCTGCAAGACGGCCGCACGTGGGGCAGGCAATGACGTTCACGCCCGGGCGGCCAAGCCGGAGCGACTTCAGGATCTGGTGGCCCACCCCCACTTCGTGTACGCTGTCGGTGGCAAGGCTTACGCGGATGGTGTCGCCAATGCCGTCGGCAAGCAGCGCACCAATCCCGATTGAGCTCTTGACGGTACCCGTCTTGAGGCTGCCACTTTCGGTGACGCCGAGGTGCAGCGCATATTCCGTGCGCTCGGCGAGCAGCCGATAGGCCTGGATCATGAAGTACACGTCAGAGTGCTTGACCGAGATCACGATGTCCTCAAAGCCCACCTTGCTGCAGATCTCGACGTGCCGCATGGCGCTCTCAAAGAGCGCTTCCGGCTGCGGGAAGCCGTACTTGTCCAGGATATCCCCTTCCAGGCTGCCTGAGTTCACTCCAATGCGGATGGGCACGCCTTTTTCCTTGGCCGCCAGCAGCACTTCGTTCTCCCACTCCTCCTTTCCGATGTTTCCCGGGTTGATGCGCACTTTCGCAACCCCCGCATCCAGGGCAATAAGCGCATAATCGTGATTGAAATGAATGTCGGCCACAATCGGGACAGCGCTCCCCTGGACAATGTCCTTCAGGGCGGCGGCGTCCTCCGGTCGGGGCACGGCCACGCGGACAATATCGGCGCCCGCATCTACCAGGGATTGGATTTCGGCGAGGGATTTCGGGACGTCGTGCGTCTTCGACGTCGTCATGGACTGCACGGAAATCGGAGCGCCGCCTCCGATCTGGATACCGCCTACGTTGACAGGGCGGCTATGCCTTCTTGGTCTTTGCATGGGATGGCCGGGTGCGTTTGCCATCCGAACCCGGCGTGGGGGCGGGTTGTTCTCCCTTTCGGGATAAAATTTCTTCCATGGTGCGCGTGCACGGCTTTTTGGGCACGCAGAGCGGGTAAGCCGGCCGTATCATGGTCTTGCCGCCCGTGGACCAGGGGGTGACGTAGTATTTGCGCGTCGTCGTGTCCGCATGCGCCTCGTTGTGCGCCGTCGTGTCAGGCACGGAAATAAGGCTGCCTGACGTGTCAGCGCCCGGCGTGAAGGCCGATGCGGCCCGGGGAGCAGTCACAGGAATTGTGAGGATGAGGACAATCGGAAGCAGGCGCATGGGATTCGTTGGCATAAGGTCAGAAGGCTCTCTGTCTGTCTAAACGTAGTTCCATGCCAAACTGCGACATGCGGGACACACTTTTTGCTGGTCCCCTGCGCGACGCGTTTACAGTATGATGCGAAACCAGGGAGCCTCCTGATAGGCAGAGTGGACATTGGGCTGCCCTTCGTCGTGGTAGTTCAGATAGAAAATGAACTCATAGGTTCCGCTGTCAATACCGGCCATCCTGGCCGATCCCGATATGTCGGAATCATGACTGGATTCGAGGGCCACCAGTTCCATATCCGGAAGCACGACGCCGGAATCCTCATTTCGGATTACGGCAGACAGATACGTCCAGTCCTCCGGACACGACGACGCCAGCGGCAGTTTCGCTTCCACCGTCCAGCATCCCCCGGAACTGACGGGATGCGACGACCTCAGTACAAGGAACGAGTTGGAGCCGTTGGTTCGCATCTCGTTGTACAAACTGCCGGTCGGATTCTCCGGATGGGATGTACCAAAAACGCTCGCATTGTCCTCGCCCGTGGCCGTGCCGTTGCTCGGAAGGCGCAGCACGCGTTCCGGATCATCGCTTCTGGCTGCATCGGTGAATTCCTGCCGCGTGAAACCATGATCTATGCCGTTTTGCCAACCGACCTTCCTGATGGCCAGGTACGCAAATCGGTCAATTACGTCCGGCTCGGTTGCCTTGTAGAAATACGGGAAACCGGACACGTCACGTGGCCCTTCGGTCGATGAGTCGCCAGCGTCCATTCTCAGGGCAACGTGCACATACTCAACGCCCTCGGGCGAGATGCGCCGTTCGAATTCAGCGGCATCGCCGCATGTGGCCTGAACCGAGAAATCAATCGGATCTGCAGTGGTCGTACTGTCAGTGTCCACAGGGTCCGTTGCGCCGTTTGGTGAAACCCCTGCCGTGTCAGCCGGCGAATCCACAGATGACACGCCGCTTGAATCACACCCGAGCGCCCCCAGGCTGAGAACGATGGCGAGCAGCGCGGCAAGAGCCGCTACGGGGGTTTCTACGTACGTTCATGGCACTCCTCCGTAAAAGTAAACCGGTTTTCGCTACGGAAAGATACCGGGATCGTTCCTCCATTGCGACATGGGTACGCCGAATTGCACTATCGGCAGCAAAGTGCCATCCGTCGAAATTCGAACGACATATACGCCAGCTGGAACGCCCGCGACGTTCCATCTGAACCGGCCGCCGCCCAGGTCCTGGGTAGGAGCTTCAAAGGCATGTACAAGTCGTCCCCGTAAATCGAACAAGGACACATTCAGCGAATGAGTTATTCCAGTCTCGATATCAACGTGAAGCCACCGGCGGCAGGTGCCTACTTCGTGACGCGTGCCAAACGAAACCTGAAATACACATTCGAGGAGGCGACAAGCATCCGAGACAGGACCATGGTTCGCAGCGATTGGCGGGTGGAGCTGTTCTTCACATGGATACGCCGATGGTACATCGGCACAGCACCTGCGCATCAAGGCCTTCTACGGTACGAGCGAGAACTCCGTCAAGACCCAGATATGGATCGCAGTCTGCGTCTACGTGCTTGTTGCTATCGTCAGAAAACGACTTCATCTCGAGGCCTCTATGCATACCATTCTACAAATTCTGAGCCTCACGCTATTCGAAATCACACCGCTCGAGGAGCTACTCCGGCAGACTTCCGCCAGTACTCTACCGGCCGTCGACAACAGTCAGTTGGAGCTGTTCTGAAAACGTTGGGACACTACTGACGGGAACACAATAGTCAACATGACCTTTTTGCAATCTCGAACATATTGTCCATCGAATGACTTCGCATCCTTTTGGCTGCGCCCCCGGAGTTGATCTGATTTCCTTGGCACCGGATCGGCGCAGACCGTGAAGCGTCTCAGTTCTTGACGAGCGTCGTGGTGAAGGTGTGGCGCCCGGCCGTGAGGCGGGCGAAGTAGGTGCCGCTGGTGAGGTGCTGGGCGCGCCACTCGGCGGCGTGGAAGCCGGCCGGGCGCCGCGTGTCAACGATCGTGGCGACGCGGCGGCCAAGGATGTCGTAGATCTCGAGGCGCACCGAAGCGGCCTCTGGCAGGTCGTAGCGCAGTGTAGCCTGTCCGCTGAAGGGGTTCGGATAGGCGGCATGCAGGGCGAAGCGCCGGGGGAGCGCGGCGCCTGCCTCCTCTTCGGTATCGACAACCGTTGTTTCCCCCGTCACGCGGTTTGTGAGAAGGCCCCCATCGGCCCAGTCGTAGCGGATGGTCACGGCGGCATCTGCCACGGTGAACTGCGTGAGGCGGGCGGCGCCATCGTGCGCATAGCGGATGGTGTGCGTGCCGAAGTCCTGCGCGGCGAGCGGAAGGCTCGTGGCCAGGAGGAGCGCTGCAAGAAGGGCGGCGGTGCGCCTGGTGGCGCAGTTCGTGGTGCGTTCAGCGAAATTGAAACGTGTCATGATCGGATTCCGGGTTTCATTGGGCGCAGCGGGCGCCAGTTGTAGAGCTTGTGGGCGGTACATCAGGTTACAGCCCCTTGTACTGGGGCAGCCATTTCTGCACGGCGCGGCGCTGGCTACGCTGGTTCGCCTCAATCTGCGCCTTGGCCTCGATATCGAGCCGGAAAGCGGCATCTTTCGCATCGTAATAGTCACCGAGGTCCTCATTTCCGAGTAAAATCATGAGTTGGGCACTGCCATCGAAGATGAGACCCGTCACACCGCCCTGATCGTCAAACGTATCCGCAACGGCTGCGAGCCCGTCCCCGAAATTGTGATCTGCCGAGATCGGCGAAAGCAACACGTCGGTCGCCAGGCCGCCCGCAGCACGGCCCGCATTACGGAAAATATTCCCCAGTTCGGGGGCAGGAATGCCGGCGATCGAGAGGCCCGCATCTGTCAAATCCGATGCAATCACGATGGCCGCGACATATGGGTTGGCCGTCAGCGCAATATCCACCGCACCGACACCGGCGCCACGTAGCACATTACCCGACTGATAGGTCTCAATGCCTGCCGATATGATGCCGCTCACGTTGGGGGCGAGCGAGCCTCCTTTGAGGACCGTACCGCCGACCGTGCTGCTGGTAAAGCTTCCGAAGGCGAGCGAGCCCAGTTTTTCGTTGATTTTGGTGAGACCCGGCGTCTTGATGCCCCCGGCCGCCTCGTCGGCGAGCGTTTCGAGGTCCGTGATGAGGATACCCAGCAGCCCCACAAGCTGCTGCAGCGCCTGTTCGCGCTGCCCGAGCGGATCGGAGAAAGCTGTCGGATTGAGCGCAGCGTACTGGTAGGGATTCAGGTGTAGCGGATCGAGCGTGAGGACCGGGTCGGGCGATAGGAACTGCGCCGACTCGCTGTCATAGACGCGCTGGCGCATGAAGTAGAGCCCGTCACCAAGGTGCATGACGCCTTCCTGGCCGCGGTAGGTGAAGTGGTGGCCACCCGTCTGGCCCCAGGTGCCAAGGGGCTCGCCGAACGGGCCGTAGGCCCAGGCCGCAACAACCTCCCCGTCACTGTTCGTGGCAAGGCGCGTATTGCCCTGCTCGTCGTAGTGGTAGTACGTGGCAGCGCCCGTCGCCGCATCTACGCGGTACAGCAACTCCCCGACTGGCGTGTAAACATAGTAGGCTGTGTTCACGAGATCCCGGATTTCGACGACAGCCGTCGGGACAGCGGTTGCGTACTGCCACTGCCACTTGGTCTCGGCCGTGCCGGTCAGGCCCGCGACGCCCGTCAGCATGCCCAGGCCGTCATAGGAAAGTTCGCGGTCATCAATCAGCAGCAGCCGCGAGAGGCCGAGCCACTCGTAGGTGTGCCTGTCATCGGCCGTGCGGCGGCCCTGGCCGTCGTAGGTGAAATCTTCAACCTGGAAAGCCGCGTTGTGTGTGCGCGTCACGCTTCCGGCCTCCAACTCCGGCTGAATCATGCCTTCGTAGACTGCTTCCAGCGGCAATCCGGCCGCCGTACGGGTGAGCGTCACGCCCGCCACGGTTTCCGTGGAGCCACGAAAGTGTGTGAGGCGTTTGAGCTGCCCTCCACTCGTATACTCGTGCCGCGTCGTCAAGCCATTTGGCCCCGAAATGGCGTCGAGGCGTCCGGCTGCGTCGTACGTAAAGGAGGTTTCGCGCCCCGCCCAGTCGGTCACCGTCATGAGTCGTCCGGCTGGATCGTAGGCGTAATCCACAAAGCCCGGCGGGTACCTCATGCGGGTAATCCGGCCTTCGGCGTCGCGCTCGACTGCACGCCCGTTCGTTCCCAGAATGCGCCCGTTGGTGTCGCGCTCGAGGCTGACGTTCGTGGCCGATGTCATGCGGCCCGTGGCATCGTAGGTGAACGAAGCCGAACCGCGATCGGAGGTTATGCCAAGCAGGCGACCGCGCGGATCGTAATCATAGCCTATCTGCGCGCCATCGGGCATGGTGGTCGTCGTGACGCGCCCCGCCGCATCGAACGTGAAAGAACGTGTCTGTCCCAGCGGGTTGGTGAAGGAAGTAATGCGCCCGCGGGCGTCGGTCGTGAAGGCGTACGTGTCGCCGAGCGGCGTCTGGACCTGGACGGGCTCGCCCGTCACGCTGTGGCTGTAGGCGGCGCTTCCACCCGGATGCGAGTACGTGGCCGTGCGGCCCGCGGCATCGTGCGTAAGCTGCGCCTGGACGCCGTCCGGACCGGTGATCTGCGTGACAAGGCCCCGCGCATTGAGCGACAGCCGGGTCTCGGCGCCATCGGCGTTCTGCAGCCCCGTAACGCGGCCCATGTCGTCGGACGTGATGGAGACGGCGCCGCCCGTGGCATCGGTCATACCGGTCATGATGCCCTCGGCGCTCCAGGAGAAGCTGCGCACAGCGCCATCGGGCCCGGTTTCGGTCAGGATGTTGCCCTGCGCGTCGTGCGTCCACGTTGTGGTGCGCCCCGTGCGGTCGGTGCGGGAGGTCATGCGCCCTACCGCATCGTAGGTGAAGGTGATTTCGTTGCCGGCGTAGTCGGTCTGCCTGGTGAGCTGATCCTGGTCGTCATACGCGAGCGTTGCCGTGCGGCCGGCCTCGTTGGTAACGGAGGTCAGCCGCCCCGCCGCATCCCACGTGTATGTGCGCGTCGTGCCGTCTTCGAACGTGGTCTCGGTGAGGCGGTCCATGGCGTCGTAGGCGAATGAGCGCGTACCGCCTGCCGGGTTGGTGAAGGAGGTCATGCGGCCGAGGGCATCCCACGTGTAGGTCGTGGCGGCGCCATCCGGCCCGGCCGCGGCCGAAAGCAGGCCGCTTCCGTCATAGCTGAACGTTGTGGTTCCCTTGCCGGGCACCGTCATGGTGCGGACCTGCCCGAATTCGTTGTGCGAAAAGGTGCGCGTCTCGCCGGTTGGCGCGGTTTCGGCAATGCGGTTTCCCTGGGCATTGACCGTGTAGGTGGTCTGCGAGCCGTCTGCCGCCGTGCGGCTGGAGACGTCATATATGGTAAAGCCGTTTTCGTCGGTGCGCGCATTGTACGTGGCTGTAGCGGCCGTGCCGTCGGCGTTCACGAAGCGCGTCGGCATGCCGCTCGCCGCGTCGTACTCTATGCGCGTCTCGGCGCCCATGCGGTCGGTCACGCCGGTGCGCCGCCCGGTGCTGTCGTAGGTAAACGACACTGTGCCCCTGGCGTCCTGGACGCTCTGGAGCGTGCCGTTCGGGTTATAGGTATAGACTTCGACGTCGCCGGCCGGGTTGGTGACGGTTGTCACGTTGTTTTCGGTGTATTCGATGGTCGTGACGCCTCCCAGCGCATCGGTCTGCCGCGTGACGCGGCCACGCTCGTCAAATTCCTGGGTGAAGCGGGCATGCCCGTCGGGCCCGATGAGGGCCGTCATGAGAGGCGCCGCGCGGTCCGCCTCGTACTGCATGCTGATCGTGGTGCCGTCGGCCTGGGTGGCGCCCGCGAGCCACCCGTTTGAGTCGTAGGAAAACGTGACCGAGCGGGCGCCGTCCGACACGCTCGAAATCCGGCCCTGCGACCAGGAGAACAGGAGCGTGCGGCCAACGCCATCGTCAACGCTCACCAATTCATTGCCCGACCACGAGAGCGTAATTTCCTGTCCGGCCCGCGTGCGAAGGCGCGTAAAGCGACCCTGGCTGTCGAACGTGCGCACGACGCCCGAGCGGGGATCAGCAAACTGGTAGCCACCGGCCTCGGCGCGCAGCTGCATGGGCGCGTCGAGCGCCGTGATCTGCGTGAGCGTACCGCCACCCGCGCCGCCCGTCGCGCTCGTGTCGCGATAGGCAAAAAGCCGCCCCTCGGGGCTTACGACCTGCACGAAATCATCGCCCACGTCCGGCCCGGGCACGAGGCGCCACGCCCAGGAATGGCTCCAGTTCGGCCCCAGGCCGCTTTCGACGAGCCCCGTCGCATCCATGAACGCCCCATAGTGGCGCACAAAACTGATGGGCGTCGGCCCGTTCACATGCAGATCGGGCTCAAACGTGTCGTGCAGCTCGCCGTTGAAGGTATTCACCGGATCCGATACCGATTCGCTGCCCGGCGTGTTGGCCCCCGATCCGGGAAGCTTGATAACGGCGCCTGTCACGCTCGACGTATTGTTTGTAAGCGCCGGATCTTCGGCATCGGACGTGGCCGTGGCCGTGTTCGTGTACTCGACGGCCTGGGCGCGATCGAGCGGTCGGTCGCCGAAGAGTTCCAATGTATCCACACTTGCCCCTACTACAAACGTTTTCGACTGACCAGGCGCCAGCGTGCCCGCGTTGCAGGTCACCGTCTGCGCGCCGCTGCAATCGCCCGTGACGACTGCGTTGTTGAACACCGGAGTGCCGTTGACCTCGTCCGTTGGCAGATTATCTGTCACGACCACGTTCTCGGCGTCGTGCGGGCCGTTGTTCGTCACGGTGATCGTAAAAACCTGCGCGCCGCTATCCAAAATCGTGGGCGATGCCATGACCTTGGTTACCGAAATGTCCGCCACCTTCTTGACGGTCACCACGGCCGAGTCAGTAACCGGCCCCGGCACCTCGGCGCTCGTCGCCTGCGCGGTGTTCGTGATCTCGCCGTCGTCGACAGCGCGCACACGGAATTCGAAAATGGCGCTCTCCCCAGCCCCCAGTCCCGGCAGCGTACAGGTAACCACACCGAGACTGTGCACGCAGTTATTTCCTGCTCCGGCCACAAAATCCACAAATTCGAACCCGGACGGCAACCCGTCCTGCACCTGCACGTCGCTGATGGCGGCCGTCCCGGGGTTCGATACCACGAGCGTAAAGGTTGTCTCGTTGTCCTGCGTAATGTCATCGTCGCTCACCGACTTTTCGAGCGCCAGACCCGGCTCGAGCGTCTCCTTGATCTGGACCACGACCTGCGCCGTGTTGTTGCCCGGATTCGGATCGCTCAGGTCATGCGAGAGCGATGCCGGAAATTCATAGGTACCGACCGCATCTCCCCGAAGATGCACGTTGAACATACGCACCTCCCCGGCCTGGAAATTGGCATAGTTGCAATCGAGCATCGTGCCCATCAGCGTGCACGACACCTGGTCATCGCCCGATACCTGCACGAAGCTCACGCCGCTCGGAATGGTCATCTGCGTGCGCATGTTGGTCGTCGTGAGCGGCCCGCCCCCGAAGGTCGACGTGTTGTCGATCGTGACCTTGATAATGAACTCCTCCCCCTCGAAATACATGGCGCCCGCTTCGAGCGTAATCGCGGCATCCGAGGCCGCCGCTGTTCGGGGAGATGCGGCGCTGAGCGACAGAAAAGCGAGCAGAGGAAAAGTCAGGGCGCGGACGGACCACGCGGAGCGAAGGAGGGGCTGGGCGGCGAACAGATGCGACAAATGCATGATGTTGTGGACGCGATTGGTGAATCCAGCACACCAATTATACAGGGTCTTCAACAATAATGCAAATTACGGTTCGATAATGTCGGCCCGGTCAACGCGCCGACTGAAACACAAACGGCCCCGTTGTGATCAGTCCATCCGCGAATTCAATCCGTACGGCGTACAGACCAGACGTTAAAGCGAGAGGTTCAAGTTCAACGCTCAGGAGGAGCCGCTCCGCAGAGAATTGTGCTGAGTATCCAACACGCCGCGAACGACCGAGAACACCGACAACAGAAACGCCACCAATGGCCATATCCATTCCTCCGCCCAGAACCAGGTCAAGTGATTCGGACGTCGGATTCGGGTAGACAGACTGCACCTTTAAGCTGTCAGCCAGCTCAACTCCATGGTTTTCTGTATCCGTTGTAATGGCGCACTGACGATCAATGCTCAAAAGGGACATCCCATTCTCGATGAGCGGGACCACGCAGGATGAACTCTGTTCTGACACGGGGCGCGAGACGGCAACAACGTACCTAGGGCCTGTTCACACTACGCCAGAACCCGCTGACGGAGGCCAATTTC
>PCUY01000007.1 GCA_002787815.1 Bacteroidetes bacterium CG12_big_fil_rev_8_21_14_0_65_60_17
CCACATGGCGAGAATTTGCCTGACCGAGGCGAACAATTACAACCAAATGTCATCCAACGTGACTCCGGCGAGAAGAATCGCTCAATGCAGGTAGTATTCAAAGTGCATTGAAAAACCATCGCATCGCTTGTACACGTGCATCAGGAGACCGTCAGGGCGTACGGATTCAGGAATTGACGGCCCCACATCTGCGCGCGCTCTGTGCTGGTCAGGCGGGCTTCATCGGCTATGTCGGGCCAAGCGGTGCGAATGGTCTCCACCTGCCGATCCATCACGGCCTTCGCATCTCCCGGTGACATATGAAACAACGGGGCGGCTGCCATGCAGACGTCCAGTCGGCTGAACCGGTTGTCCCCGTGGATGAACATGGCCTGCACCGCTTCGCCTCCCGTCCGCAGTTGTGGGCAGATATCGAACGCCGGCGTCAGGTGGTATGCCTTCCCATCCCAGAATGCGGCGTGATTACGCGCATGATCGTCCGTATTGCCACACAGAATATTGAAAACCAGACGGGCGAAAAGTTCGCGCAGTGTGGCCTGGGGATCGGCGAATGTGTGCCGGACAATGTGGGTCAGCTGTTCGTAACTGGCGTAGCGCGCCATCATTTCATCGAGTTCAAACAGCGTCAGCGCCGAGAGCATGTGCCGCCGATGGAAGCCGTCTTCGCCGGGCTCCCGGTCGAATCGCTTAACCAGGAGCACGTCCCTCCCGGCGGCCCGGACCATGCGCACATCGGCTGCTCGAATTCCAACTATACGGGCCAGTCGCATGGCGGCATACTCAGCCTTGACAACAGGGTACAGGTCCGTGGTCGACGAAAACTTGGCTATATAGGGCACCTCAGCATCATGAAGCAGCGCCTTGGGTCTTGCGCCGCCGATGGATGAGCCGTGTAGCAGAGCCGATTCGAGCGCCTCTGAAAGGGCAAGTCCTCTGTCCAGGCGGTCCGCCGCCGCCTGAAGTTCATCCAGACTGGCCGTATCGCCCAAGCGCGCCACGTATTCGGTGGCCGACTTCTGGAAGTCCAATGCACCAATACGGTTGGATCCAGATTCGATCAGGAACGTCCGCTCGTCCACTGTGCCCGGGTCTGTATCCTGCCCGCCACTTCCAAGCAGACGGTACAGCACAACGCGTCGTCCCCATGCGTCGGGCGATGCATCGCGCAGACATCCGGGCATGATGAGACCCGGTAGCAGCGTCTGCATCCCTTCCGTGAGTGGGAGCTCTCTCGGAGACAGCGGTATGGCGTCCTTGCGGCGCAGGTAGCTGCGCCCGTACGTGAACTGCAGTCCGCGCGGGGTTCTTGTTAGGCGTCCTGCGACGACGGGCCGCGTGGTAGCCGGTAACCAGATCCAGACATATACATCGCTTTCAGAAATCATCGCTGGACACCGTCGGTTGGCTCCGAACTGATTTCGGGAGCAGTTCGAGCCGATCCGAGACCACCCGTTCCCACTGGCGCAACGCGCGCTCGTCGGCTTCGAAAAGGGGCACACCCACAATCGTTGCCACTTCAAAAACAGCACCGATTTCGCAGCGGGGATCGCCTTTTTCAATCCGATACAGCATATCCCGGGAAATCCCGGCACGCTCTGAAAGCTCCGTGCCTGTCATCTCGCGCTCAATCCGGCCGGTTCGAATGAGCTTACCGAGCAGGCGAACCACCAATCGAGCCATCGGAGACAATGATCTTGTCTTACTCATAAGACATATGGGGCTTTGTGTCATCTGCATAAGACAATGCAATGAATCACAAGACTTGGTGTTCCGAAGTTTTGAAATGTAACTTTCATTGTTACATTTATTCGGCGTCTTCGCTGGCCTTCAACAGAATGCGTTTTTCCTCGGTCGTCAGCGAATCGTACCCGAATTCGGAGATTTTGTCCAGAATGGCATCAACGTCGGTCGCGCCACGGTCTTCCGCGTCAGGCATGCGGTATACGCGGGCCGGTGCATCTTTCTTTTTTCCGCGGCGGGCCAGCCACCCTTCCAGGCGCTCGAGCACGGGAACGTGGGCCGATTCCGGGTTTCGCCTGCGGCTCGGCCGCGGCACGGCACCGAAGAACAGGCCGGCCCACTCGGTGGCGCCACCGCCCAGGCGGGCTACCGCCCATCCGGCCAACACGCCTCCCAGGTGCGCCGAAACGGACGTGTTCGATCCGGCGAGAAAGAGGATGTCAAGCGCCAGAAAGCCAATCACAACGTACTTCAGGCGGACGACGCCGATGAACATGAGCGCAATCGCCTTGCTCGGATACTCGATCGCCACCGTCATCATTATGGCCAGGACGGCGGCCGAGGCGCCGTGGACCGTGCCGCCGAATAGACCCGAAGACGGGAACACGGCGGCGAGCAGGACGGTCAGGAGGGCGCCGCCGAGGCCGCCCAGAATGTACGTCCCGAAAAGGCGCGCCGGTCCGCGAAGCTGTTCATACTCGCGGCCTATCCAGACCATCCACAGCATGTTGAATCCGACGTGGAGCAATCCGCCGAGCCCCGGCTGCAGGTGCAGAAAGCTGTACATGATGAGCTGCCAGGGCTCAAACAGAATGCCCGGCAGCGCCGGATTGAGCGCCACGTGTTCGAGCACGAACGCCCGCGTCACGGGAATATGGATAAGGACAATCTGCCACGCGAGGTACACGACCACGTTTACGGCCAGCAGCAGCCGCATGGCTTCGGGCTGCGCCGCGAACCAGAATCTGAACCGTGCAAGTGGACTTCCTTCCATGAGTGTTCGTGCGCTGTCCGCGTCTCCTCCTCGTCCGTGCCGTTACCAGTACATTCGTTGCGCGGGCTTTATCGGCAACTTGCCGCGCCAGTACTGGATGAGCAGAAAGCCGAAGAACATGCCGCCGAGGTGCGCAAAATGGGCTACCGTACTGCTACCACTTACGCCGCCCACAAGTTCGAGGAATCCGTATCCAACCACAAACCACTTGGCCTTGATCGGAAACAGGAAATAGATGTAGATGGGCTGGTTCGGAAACATCATCCCGAAGGCCAGGAGCAGGCCGAAGACGCCTCCACTCGCGCCGACGGTCGGATACCAGCCCGGGCTCATCGTAGCCACAATGAGCTGCAGCACGGCCGCACCAATCACCGTCGCGAAATAGAACACCGCGAAGCGCTGGCTCCCCCACGTATTCTCAATCTGCACGCCAAACATCCAGAGGGCGAACATATTGAACAGGATGTGGCTGAATCCGCCGTGCAAAAAGCCGTACGTGACGAGCTGCCACGGCCAGAACTGCCCTTGGCCAATGATGGGCGGCTCGCCGAGCGGCCAGAGCCCGAACCACGTGATGAGCATGGCATTCGTCGACGGCACGATCTGCGCCATGAACACCAGCCCATTGAGAATGAGCAGGTTCTTGATGACCGGCGGAAAAACCGAAAACTGGGTAGGTGGCTGGTACGTGCCCTGATGCATTATATATATGGTTGTGTCGCCGGATCGGATACCGGAAGCGTAGCGTTTGGTTCTCTGCTACGGCGAAGGCTACGGGGAGATGCGGCGCAGCGAGATACGACGGGCCGCGGCGGTAGTGCATCTGCCGGAGCCGTATCTTTTTGCGTGCGCCACGTGCCACTCGTTTCAACGGCCCCATCCACAGCAAATTCCTTGAATCCTCGCGTATCCCATAGACAGGGACATGCCGCACTCCCACCCCCTCGGCATCCGGCGAAATACGCCGGCAGGCCTGCCCAGGGGCCTGAATGGGTGAGTCTGGCCGAGCAGTGTATGACGGAAACGACGTACGGAAATCAGGGTCGGGCGCGCAATGGCGCGCCGGGGCGCGCTGCGTCCAGGGGCGACGGCGCGCCGCATGGTTTTGCGCCGCTGGCCGTCTGGGTGCAGCCGGCTTCTCCGGGCGCGGGGAATCCGGGCGGCACGGTGCGAGGTTCGGCAGTGGGCTCGGCCGAAGGCTCGGCGTGGAGGGCCCTGCTGCGGGGCGTGGTCCTGCTTGTAGTGGTCGTGGGCGCCGCGGCCCTCTGGCAGGGCGCTACTGAACTGCGGAGGCTGGAGCAGGCGCTGCCCGCCGTGCCCGCAACACCTGCCGCGCTCGCCCGCACGGGCAGCGTCATTCTGGCCGCAGACGGCACGGAACTGGGCCGGCTTTTTGAAACGCGGCAGGAATGGGTGGCGCTGGAGGACGTATCTCCCCATGTGATACATGCGCTGCTCGCCACGGAAGATCACAGGTTTTACGAGCATGCGGGCGTTGACTGGCACCGCCTCGTGGGTGCGGCGTGGGAGACGTTGTGGGGCAATACGCAGGGGGCATCGACCATTCCCATGCAGCTCTCGCGCGTGGCCTTTCCGGCTGTTTCAGAGCGGCCACTCGCCGAGCGCAAGGTCATGGAAATACTCATGGCGCGGCGCCTTGTCCGGGATGTGCCACGGGACGATATCCTGGAATGGTACCTGAACGTCGTGCCGTTCGGCTACAGTACGTTCGGCATTGAAGCAGCGGCAGGGCGGTATTTTTCGACGAGGGCTGTGGATTTGTCGCTCACGCAGGCATCGCTCCTCGTGGGCATGTTGCAGGGCACGACCCTCTACAATCCCATTCAACGGCCGCGCGCAGCACTCACAAGGCGGCGCGTCGTCCTGGGGCGCATGGTCACGGCGGGTTTTCTCGATTCGGCCTCGGCTATCAAGGCCGACCGCTCGGGCCCGGGGCTGAAACCATCGACCTACGATCCTACAAGCTCGATGGCCCCCCACTTCCGTGACTACGTGCAGGCGTTTACCGAAGACTGGGCGCTGCGCAACGGATTTGATGTTCACGCCGATGCCCTTCAGATTCACACGACGCTCGATACAAACATGCAGCAGATGGCCGTACTCGCGGTTGAGCGACAGGTGGCGCGGCTGCAGCGCGTTGTGGACAGAGAGAACGGGCTGTCCAGGACCAGCGTCCGATCCGACGACCACCGCCTGCAAGCGGGTTTTGTGGCCATTGATCCGGCCACAGGCTACGTGAAGGCCTGGGTGGGGGGCCTCGGCTACGAGCGCGATCAATTCGACAAGGTCGCCTCGGCCCACCGCCAACCCGGTTCGACATTCAAACCGTTTGTATACGGCGCCGCCCTTCGTTCGGGGTTCTCCCCGCACTACCTCGTGCAGGACCGCATCCGCACCTTCCGCACCCCCGGCCGCGGCCGGACCTGGACCCCCACGAACTCGGGCGGCGCCGCAAGCGGCCGCATCTACTCGCTTGAAGATGGTATTGTGTGGTCGAAAAACACCGTCGCCGCCCATTTAATGTCGCGCCTCGGACCGGGGCGCGTGGTAAAGTTCGCCGAAGACATGGGCATTGTGTCGAACCTGCTGCCCGTGCCGTCGCTTGCGCTCGGCACAAGCGAAGTCACGCTGCTGGAGCTTGCAGGCGCCTACGCCACCATGGCCGCAGGCGGCATGCACCGGCCTCCGAACGTCGTGAGCCACATCACCGACCGGAACGGTGAGGTCGTGGCCCGCTTCTTTCCAGAAGCGCGGCAGGGCCTCGACGCGCACACAAATTACACGCTCCTCGACATGATGCGGGGCGTCGTAGACCGCGGTACCGGCTCGCGCATTCGAACGGAGTTTGGCGTCCGGGGCGATCTGGCGGGAAAGACCGGCACGACGCAGCACAACGCCGACGGCTGGTTTCTGCTCATGCATCCGGATCTGGTCACCGGCGCGTGGGTCGGCTTCAACGACCAGCGCATCCGCTTCAAATCCAACTACTGGGGCCAGGGCGGTAACAACGCCCTCCTCCTCGTCGGAGACTTCATGCGGCAGGCCACAACCGGCCGCGGCTCACCATCATCCGCCCCCCTCCTCTCCACGCGCTCCCGTTTCCGCCCGCCCCCGGGCTACCGCGCCCCCGAACGGCCCGTCTACAGCGAGCCGGCGGCGAGCCACACAAGAGAAGACCTGGACACGTAGTTATGCGCCAGACACGTTTATTCGGGACGTTATTGACGCACGTACACGAATTTCTGCCTTACACGACTACCGTCAAAGTCGACAACGAGCACGTATGTACCTGAGGTCATCAGAATCTGCGATGCATTGACTTGAAATGATCCAGTGACTGAATCCTGTCCATCCTCAGAATGAATGAGGCGACCAGCAAGGTCATATATCCTAATAGACTGAACTCTTGCATGCCTTTCACTTGGCAAACGAACATTCAGCACGCCAGAGACCGGGTTGGGATATACGACGACTTCAGCGGCGGAGGGAATGCTGAAGTCAGGCTCTGTCAGAAGAACTCTGGCATCAATCAACTGTGCTATGTTGAAAGAGGGAGCGACTGCACCTCCGGCACTCGGCGGAGCCTGGGCCGAGAAGAAATCGCCAAATAGGAGGAGGTCATCCCCTCGGGCCATACAAGCGTTTACCGACGAGCCGTTGATTCGTCCAGACGACGACGCCGACCAGACCCCATCCTTCAAGACAGCAACAAACGTATCCTCAAATTGCTGACCGTCATAGGGTTGCGCGGTAAACTGTCCGACGGCAAACAATCTATTGTTGGGCGTTACACAAAAATCACGAACGCTTTTCACGCCAGATAGTCCGTTGCCAGCTGGCACCCACGTTTCACCATCCAGTTTCCCAATCGGTTGATTTTCGAACAGGCCTGCCGCATAGAGTGTATCTGCATAGCGGAAAAGTGTCCTGACGAACAGCGAACTGCTTCCGTTTCCAATCCTCTCAACAACACCATCACGCAGGCGGAGCATTCTACCAAGACCGTCCACACCTCCCGCGCTGTCAAACCAGCCACTCATCAGCAGTGATCCATCCTCATCCCGACTGATACTCGCAGCGGGCTCGTCAAGGTCAAGCTCTGAGGGAATCCATGTTTCAGTCAAAATATTCCACTTTGCGTGATACCGAGTCTCGACGCCGCCCGCTGTATCAAATATACCGACCAACCAGATTTCATCACCATTTGGAAGAATATCGAGCACGACAGTCTGAAACAGGTTTGGCATATAATTGACGCCCGACGCGAGGGATTCCCACGAAGAACCATTCCAACGGGCAATATGATTTACCTGCGTCGAGCCAGATCCAGAAAAGAAAAACTGCCCACCCGCGTACAGCGTACCCTGACTGTCGAAGGCCAAGGCGTTCACATCTCCAAGAAGCCCGGACCCGAATGCCGTCCATTCCGAACCATCCCAACGGGCGACGGACCGGGCTGGAGTTGGTCCCGCGAATGCGAAATTTCCTCCAACAACAACAGATCCGTCAGGCGCATTGATAGCGGTAAATACCGGGCCGTCAAGTCCTCTGCCATTTCGGTCAACCGTTGCCCAGCCTTCACCATCCCCTTTCCATTCAAACAGGTATTGATCCGGCCTAGGGTCATCAGGATTAATGATAAAAGACATTCCTACCCACAGCCGATCCTCACTTACAACCTCCATTTTGGATGGGAGCCGATTTTGGTGAATTAGCGGAAGCGTGATCCATTCATTGCCATCATATTTCCACAATTCAAACATGGATGTACTTCCGGAAGTTGTCAGGTAGAGTACACCCGTATTCAGCACAGCAATATGTTCAACAGATCCGACCTGGCCAGGCAGTCCAGCGCCAACCATGTTCCATGATAACCCATCCCAGCTGGCAAGATTGCCGAGTGACATTCCTGATCCGTCAAAATCACCTCCTACTACCAGCTTTCCGTTCCACTCGGCAGTGCTATAGACATGCGAATCAGGAAGACCTCCACCAACATCACTCCATGCCGTCCCGTCCCATGAAGCCACATTTGATACCTCCGTATTGCCAGCCATATCAAAACTACCGCCTGCGTACAGTATATCGTTCACAAATTGAAGTCCCCCAGAAAGGATGGTCTCACCACCCGTAAACCCATCACGGCTCAGCCCCCCCTCCAGCGGACTCCAGTCACTTCCAGACCACTCTGCAACATGGTTGATTTCGTTTGAACCCGCCATATTAAAGTCCCCGCCTATATACAGGCGATCGCCTGCGAACACTATATGCCGTACGGGCCCGTTCAAAGGGGAACCTATCGGCTGCCATCCACTCTCCATCAGCGCAGCGATGTATTGGATTGGCTGCCCCTCGACCTCTGTGAATGAACCACCAATAATCACTGTCCCGTCCGGTAGTTGCGCCACGTCCTCAACACCTCTCAGGTCGGCAAAAGCACCTGCGTCAGTCCACGACTCCGACTCGAGGTCGTACGCCAGCATGGACCGGGACTGGCGAATCAATACCTTATTACCCAGTGTAAATATACCACCAACACTGGTTGAGACTCCTGGGACATCAAACCCTGGATCCCAGTTTTGTGCAATTGAAGATTCAGCCGACAGAAACGTCAGAATAATGATTGTCAATATAAAGACGCGGGGAATGCAGGAGTTTTTCATTATGGAAGTCTTCACTTCTGCAATACCATGATGTTGGACTCTGTATTACTGTCCGTCATCACCGTGTAGAAATACGTGCCTGAAACGAGACCTGATCCATCAAAGTCAACATCATGAAAGCCCTCTTCAAGGTGTCTGTCAAGAATAGTTGATACATGGCGGCCCAGCACGTCACGCACGACCACCTGCACGTAGCCCGACTCCGGAATGGAAAAGCGCAGCCTGGTAACGGACGTGAATGGATTCGGATGATTGCCCTCCAACTTAAACGCATACACTACAGACTCATCTTGGGCAGAAGCCAAGCCAGATTTGAACGCCTCCTCCCCCCATGATTGTGCCTCATTTGAGAAACCTGAAGTGCTGCCATATCCAACCGCTTTTACCTTGTACGAATATTTATCATCGCCATCGGTTGAGTTGGAAATCGTCACGCTCAGATCCGTATAGGTAGTGCCAGTCACCGTGGCTATTTTCGAGAACGGTGTCGAAGCAACAATCTCAGCCCGGTATACTTCATATTCCACCGTGGGATTGACGCTTCTATTCCACACAAGAATCGGGTTCTGACCAATCATGCCATCATTGTCTATTTCAAGACTTGTAGGCGCTGCCGGTACGCATGCACCATCTAGAAAACAGGTCGCATCGCCAGCGTCAAGCCTTCCATATCCCATAAACTGGTTCCAACCATTCGCGTCATATGAATTGGTACCCGTTTTGTCTGCCGACCGAGTTATGAGTTCATAGATATCATTGACACTCAGCGTGCCGTCCATGGACCTGAGAAGTGCCACCGTCGCCGAGACCATGGGTGCAGAAAACGATGTTCCTTCAGCTTTTGCCATCGTAACAGTCGACCCGTCATTGAAAAGCGTCCACACACCATCCCCTTGGTCTCTAGTCAGTGCAACAGTAGAATCTCCAGGAGCAGCTATGTCAATAAATGCATTCGTCGGGTCACCAATGGGGTCAGTCCCGGGGCTGTGGTTCCAGCCAGTACGGAAATCGTCATTACCCATCGACGCGCTGACTGCTATGGTCTGGAAAAACTCACCCGTTGAAGTATCTGTGAAACCGTATGCT
>PCUY01000073.1 GCA_002787815.1 Bacteroidetes bacterium CG12_big_fil_rev_8_21_14_0_65_60_17
GGCGTGCCGTGCCTGTCAACCGCCGCGCCCCCGAAATCGGCTTCCGAGAACGATAGTGCGGGGGCAGCGGCCTCAAGGACGCGCCGCGCTTCCTGGATGACCTCCGGCCCTACACCATCGCCCGGTAGCAGGAGAATGTGCATCAGGCTTCGACCTCTTCGGGTTCGGGCTCGGCCACCGGAGCCGTCGAAGACGAGCGGATCCAGGACATCATGGAGCGCAGTTGCCTACCGACCGTTTCAATCGGATGCGTCATGTGCGCCTTGCGCAGTCCGTTCATGCGGGGCCACCCGGCCTCGCACTCGGCTATCCACTCGCGGGCGAAGGCGCCCGACTGGATTTCCGACAGGATGTTCTTCATCTCGGACTTGACGTTTTCAGTAATAACCCGGGCTCCGCGCGAATACCCACCGTACTCGGCCGTATCGGACACGGATTCATTCATGGCCGCGAGGCCGCCCTCGTAGTAGAGATCCACGATCAGTTTCATTTCGTGGAGCACTTCGAAGTAGGCCAGTTCCGGTGGATAGCCGGCCTCGACGAGCGTCTCGAAACCTGCCTTGATGAGCCCTTCCGTGCCGCCGCAGAGCACGGCCTGCTCTCCGAAGAGATCGGTTTCCGTTTCGTCCTTGAAGTTTGTCTCGATGACGCCGGCCCGCGTACCCCCGATGGCCTGCGCGTAGCTGAGTGCCATGTCCATGGCCTGGCCGCTGGCATCCTGCGCGACTGCCACGAGGCACGGCACGCCGCGCCCCTCTTCATACGTCCGCCGAACCAGGTGACCGGGCGATTTCGGGGCCACCATGAACACGTCAACGCCTTCGGGCGGCATGATCTGGCCATAGTGGATGTTGAAGCCGTGTCCGAAGACGAGCGCCTTGCCAGGCGTCATGTGCGGTTCAATGTCGGCCTCGTAGACGCGCTTCTGATGCTGATCGGGAATCAGCATCACAATCACATCCGCATCGCGGGCCGCCTCGGCCACCGTTTGCGTGGCCAATCCCCGCCTTGTCGCCTCGGCGGCCGACGCCGACCCCTCGCGCAGCCCCACGGTAACCGACACGCCGCTCTCGTGCAGATTCAGCGCGTGGGCGTGTCCCTGGCTGCCGTACCCGATCACCGCCACACGGCGTCGGCGGATGAGCTCAGGATTGGCGTCGTAATGCATGTTCATACTCATGATCTTCCTTCGGATTATTGATTGTGTTCAAAAGCCAGATGCCGCCGCATGGCCACCCGGCCACTGCGCGCCACTTCGTGCACGTCATATTCGTGCATCATGCCAATGAAGGCATTCACTTTCGTTGTCGGGCCGGTCACCTCGAACGTGATCGAGTCCGGCGTGATGTTGACGACGTTGCCCCGGAAAATGTCTGCAACACCCGTGAGCGCATTGCGCTCCTCGGGCTTTGCCGCCACCTTCACCAGGCACAGCTCGCGCTCTACGAAGGCCCCATCGGTGACATCATCGACCACGAGCGTATCTACCAGATTGTTCAGTTGCTGGAGTACCTGGCCAATGATGCGGTCGTTTCCGGTGGTGACGAGCGTGAGGCGCGAGGTCGTCGGGTCGGTGGTCGGGCCGACGGCGACGCTCTCGAGGTTGAAGCCGCGCGCTGAAAACAGGTTGGCCACGCGGTTGAGCGCGCCGATCGAGTTCTCGAGCGTGACCACGATGGTGTGCGCGTGCACGGTATCGGGATCGCCCTGCTGCAGGCTCTCGCCGGAAACCTGCTTGCGAAAAAGTTGCTGGGGCGTGAGTGCAGGTGCTGTCATGGACATGGTCGGAGCGCTGTCACGCGCAGTTTTCGGGATTGAAGCGTTGGACAATCATGTCGCCGGTTGCGGCGCCGGCCGGCACCATCGGAAAGACCATTTCCTCGGTGACCACGCGGAATTCCATCAGGACGGGTCCGTCGGTAATGTCCCAGGCCTTTGAAATGGTCGCTTCCACCGCGTCGGGCGACGTGCAGCGCAGTCCGGGAATGCCGAACGCCGCGGCGAGCGCCACGAAGTCCGGGTTCGTGGGCGTGAGATCCGTGTGGCTGTAACGCTCCCCGTGAAAGAGCTCCTGCCACTGGCGCACCATCCCGAGGAAGGAATTGTTGAGGACTACAATTTTGACCGGAAGTTTGTGCGCTGCTATGACTCCCAGCTCCTGCACGTTCATCAGGAAGCCGCCGTCACCATTGATCGATATGACCGGCAGCGCAGGGGCCGCCTGGGTGTCGTCTGCCTGGCCCCGCTCGGCCCGGGCGCGGACGCCGAACGCCGCCCCCATGGCCGCCGGGAGCGAAAAGCCCATCGTACCGAGCCCGCCCGACGTGATGTGCGAGCGCGGCTCGGCATAGGTGAAGTGCTGCGCCGCCCACATCTGGTTCTGACCCACGTCCGATACCACGATGGCATGGCCGCCCGTCCTGTCGCGAAGCGCCTCCACCACGTGCTGCGGCCGGAGTTTGCCGTCGCGTTTCCATGCGAGCGGACACTCCGCCTTCCAGGTGTCGATTTGCCGGTGCCAGCGGGAGAGGTCCTTCGGCGCGCGCGATGCGCCCGGGAGCAGCGGTTCGAGTTGCTCGAGCACGGTGCTCACATCGCCCAGGATGGGGCAGTCCGCCGGAATGTTTTTCGAAATGCAGGCCGGATCGATATCGATATGGATAATGCGGGCATGCGGCGCCCAGGCGTCTGTTTTACCCGTCACACGGTCATCGAAGCGGGCACCCACGGCAATGAGCAGATCGCAGTGCTGTACCGCCTGGTTGGCGTACCACGTCCCGTGCATGCCAAGCATGCCGAGCGAGAGCGGATCGGTCTCGGGAAACGCCCCCAGTCCGTGCAGCGTCGTAGTGACCGGAATGCGCGTCATGCGGGCCAGGCGCGTGACAATCTCGCCAGCACCTGAAATCAGCGTTCCGCCCCCGACGTAGAAGAGTGGCCGCTCGGCTTCGGCGATCATGCGCGCGGCGAGCGCCACCTGCCCTTTCTCGCCGCGGCCCACGAAGTCATACCCCCGAAGCGTCACGTGCTCGGGCCACTCGAACGGCGCCGAATCGGCAATCACATCCTTGGGCAGATCCACGACAACCGGCCCGGGCCTGCCCGTGCGGGCAATGTGGTAGGCCTTCTTGACCGTCGAGGCAAGCTCCCGGACGTCGCGTACGAGGAACGAATGCTTCGTAATACTGCGCGTTACCCCGATGATATCACATTCCTGGAAGGCATCGTTTCCGATCAGTTTCGTGGGCACCTGGCCCGTGAACACCACAATCGGAATGGAATCCATGTAGGCATCGGCAATGCCCGTCACCGTATTGGTCGCGCCCGGACCCGAGGTCACAAGCACCGTCCCCACGTTGCCCGTCGCCTTGGCATACCCCTCGGCCGCATGCGCCGCGCCCTGTTCGTGGCGGACGAGCACATGTTCGAACTGCGGCCCGATCCGATGCATTTCGTCGTAGATCTTGATGACGGCTCCTCCCGGGTAACCGAATACGAACTCGACGCCCTCGGCCTCGAGCGATCGAATCAGGATTTCGGCTCCGCTCACGGGCACGCCGCGACTACATCGGTCCGTGGGGGCGCTCTCCGGCGCCGGCGGGTTCTGGGTCAGCGTATCAGGCATGGTCGTATGTTTTTTTCGTGTGGCCGTTGGTCTGATGGCCGGTTTTCTGATGGTCGATGCGCAGCACGGCGCCGCTCGAGGCACTGGTCACGAAGTGGGTGTAGCGCCCGAGCCACCCGCGCTCAATGCGTGGCTGAAACGGAACGGCCCGCTCGCGACGCGCGGCGAGTTCGGCGTCAGGTACCACGAGGTCCAGGCGCCGACCGGGAATGTCTATGCGGATGAGGTCGCCTTCCTCAACGAGCCCGATCGGTCCGCCGCTCGCCGCTTCGGGCGACACGTGGCCAATCGAGAGCCCGCGCGTTCCGCCCGAGAAGCGTCCGTCGGTGACCATGGCCACATCGCGGTCCAGCCGCAGTCCGGCTAGCGCGGCCGTGGGCTGCAGCATTTCCGGCATGCCGGGGCCGCCGCGCGGGCCTTCGTAGCGGATAATCACGACATCACCCGGTTTCACCCGGTCCGACAGAATGCCGGTCACCGCTTCGTCCTGCGACTCGAAAATGCGGGCATGGCCCTCGAAGACCAGCATGTCGGAGGCCACGGCGCCCGTTTTCACGACCGCACCCTCGGGCGCCAGGTTGCCGAAGAGAACGGCCAGGCCGCCGGTCTCGCGGAAGGCGCGCTCCATCGGGCGGATGACCTCCGGGTTGTGGTTCACGGCTTCGTCGAGCGTCTCGGCAAGCGGCCGCCCCGTGACGGTCGTCCGCGCGGTGTGGATGTGGCGCCCGCGAGCGAGCTCTTTCAGGATGGCGGGAATACCACCGGCCGCGTCGACATCCTCCATGTGCACATCCGGCGTCGCGGGCGCCACCTTGCACAAATACGGCACGCGCGACGAAATCTGGTTGATCCGGTCCAGGTCGTAGGGAATCTCCGCCTCGATGGCCGCGGCCAGCAGGTGGAGGATGGTGTTTGTCGATCCGCCCATGGCCATGTCGAGTGCAAAGGCGTCATCGAAGGCCTCCAGCGTGGCCACGTCCCGCGGGCAGATGTCCCGCTCGACAAGTTCCACGATCTGCATGGCGGCACGCCGGGCGAGGTCCTTCCGGGCCGGGTTCGTAGCCAGCACCGTACCGTTTCCGGGCATGGCCAGTCCGAGCGCCTCCATGATGCAGTTCATGGAGTTGGCCGTGAACATGCCGGAACATGATCCGCATGTGGGGCAGGCCAGGCGTTCAATCTCATCGAGCTGGCCCTGGTTCATTTCGCCACTCTGGAAGGCGCCGACCCCCTCGAAAACCGATACCAGATCCACTTTACGGCCATCCGGCAGGCGCCCCGCCTCCATGGGCCCACCCGAAATGAATACCGTGGGTACATTCGTCCGGAGCGCCCCCATGAGCATGCCCGGCACGATCTTGTCGCAGTTGGGAATGCACACCATGCCGTCGAGGCAATGGGCCTCGACCACGGTCTCGACGGCATCGGCAATGAGTTCGCGCGAGGGCAGCGAGTAGCGCATGCCCAGATGACCCATGGCAATGCCGTCGTCCACACCGATCGTATTGAATTCGAATGGCACGCCCCCCGCCGCCCGCACGGCTTCCTTGATGCCACGTCCAAACTCCTGCAGGTGCACGTGCCCCGGAATCAGGTCGATGTACGAATTGCAGATGCCGATGAAGGGCTTGTCGAAATCCTCATCCGCACGGATGGTACCCGTCGCGCGCAACAGGCTCCGGTGCGGGGCGCGCTCGAATCCCTTCTTGATGGTATCGGATCGGTATGCTCTTTTCACGTTCGGTTGGGGATGCGGCCAATCCCCAGGCGCGAAGATTGACTACCAATATTTCAGAATACCAGAATGGACAGACCCAGCAGCACGAGCACAGCAAGCCCGATCAGGGAGGTGGACAATATGACGGTAAGAAGCGTCATCGTGGTGCGGACGTATGGCTGTTGGATAGCTGAGTGTGCTGGGATAGTACCGCCGCAAGCCCATGAATGTCAACGATTTTGGGCCATGAAAAAAATGGAAGCGCTACCAATATCCATTAACACCGTTCAGTTTACAGTGTACACCTTGAAGGCCCCGGAAATGTGTCCGGAGGCCGGGTGGCGCGCCCCGGAAATGTGGCCGGAGGCCGGGCGCCGCCCCCCTCGGAAACGGCCATGGCGAACCAAGGCCGCGCCCGGTCGTTTCCCGCTTGCCGCCGTACGCCGCATCTACCCGCGAACGAAGACCTCGCCACGTGAACGAAGACCTCGCACGCAAACTGGCCCACCTCCCGACGCGTCCCGGTGTGTACCAGCACCGGGACGAGGCCGGCATTGTGCTCTATGTGGGGAAGGCGAAAAACCTGCGATCCCGGGTGAATTCGTATTTCCACGAGAGCCGGCACCGGGAGGGGCGGCTGCGCATCCTGGTATCGAAAATCCGGGATGTGGATGTGATTGTGACCGATACGGAGGCCGAGGCACTGCTGCTCGAGAACAACCTGATCAAGGACCTTCGCCCGCGCTACAACATCCTGCTGCGAGACGACAAGACGTACCCGTACATCTGTATCAAAAACGAGCCGTTTCCACGGGTTTTTCCGACGCGGACGGTGCGAAAGGACGGATCGCGGTATTTCGGGCCGTACACGGACGTGAAGAACATGCGTCTCATGCTGGAGACCATTCGCTCCGTGTTCCGGCTGCGCACGTGCTCGCTGAATCTGTCGCCCGAGCCCATTGCGGCCGGCAAGTACGACGTCTGCCTGCAGTACCATATCAAGAAGTGCAACGGCCCGTGCGTCGGGCTCGAGTCGGAGGAGGATTATGACGAGTCCATCCGCCAGGTCGAGCAGCTGCTCAACGGAAAGACGAAAGCGCTCACTGCGCGCCTGAAGACGGCCATGGACGAGGCCGCCGGTAACATGCAATTCGAGGAGGCCGCCCGGCTGCGCGATCAGATCCAGGCGCTCGGCAAGTACACCGAGCGGCAGAAGGTGATGAGCGGCGATTTTGTGGACCGGGACCTGTTCGCGCTCGCCATCGATGACGAATCGGGCATTGCCGGGGCGGCGATTGTGCAGATGCGCGAGGGCAATGTGATTGCGCGCCAGAAGAAATTCCTGCATCAGGTGCAGGGCATCGCGCCCGCGGAACTGCTCCAGACCGTGGTGGAGCGCTATTATACGGAGACAACATTTTTTCCGGAGGAGATCTTCCTGGACCGCGAGCTCGACAACCCGGCGCTGGTCGAGGCCTTCGTTCGCGAGCGGCGCGGTGCGCGCGTCACGCTCCACGTCCCCCAGCGGGGCGACAAGGCGGGCCTGATCCGCATGGTGGCCCGCAACGCCGAGCTCATCCTGGAGGAGTACCTTTTGCAGCGCCAGAAAGCCAACGAGGGAAAAATTCCACATACCGTCACGGCGCTCAAACAGGACCTCAGCCTGCCCCGCCTGCCGCGCCGTCTGGAATGTTTTGACATCTCACACCTGGGCGGCACGAACGTCGTGGCATCGTGCGTGGTTTTTGTCGATGGCAAGCCGCGCAAGAGTGAGTACCGGACCTACAAGGTGCGCTCAGTCGGCGGCGGCCGGTCCGACGATTTCCAGTCCATGCGCGAGGTCGTGGGCCGGCGCTACGGCAAAATCGTCGAGGAAAACGGCCCCTGGCCCGACTTGGTGGTTATTGACGGCGGCAAGGGACAGGTCTCGAGCGCGGTCGACGCGTTGAAATCGGTCGAGGCCTACGGCCGCTTTCCCATTGTGGGCATTGCCAAGCGCCTGGAGGAAGTATTTTTTCCGGGAGATACGGAGGCCCGCTTCATCCCGAAATCGAGCGCCAGTCTGCAACTCCTGCAGCGCGCCCGCAATGAAGCGCACCGCTTCGCCGTCACGTTCCAGCGTAAACAGCGAACGCTGACAACGCTGCATACTGAACTTCAGGACATCCGGGGCGTCGGGCCGAA
This sequence comes from Bacteroidetes bacterium CG12_big_fil_rev_8_21_14_0_65_60_17, assembly GCA_002787815.1. Lineage (GTDB taxonomy): Bacteria > Bacteroidota > Rhodothermia > Rhodothermales > UBA10348 > 1-14-0-65-60-17. Next base: position 7,527 of record PCUY01000073.1, read on the forward strand.
AACCGCGCAGACGCTCATGAAGGCGTTTGGCTCCGTGAAGCGCATTCGTCAGGCCTCCGAGGCCGCGCTTGTTGAAGTCGTGGGGCCGCACGCCGCGCGCCTTGTGCTGGCTCATTTCCACGAAAACACCCGCGTATGACAAACCCGTATATCACACCGGAACTCTACGACTTCCTGCGCGAACTGGCTGCAAGCAACAACCGGGAGTGGTTCAGCGCAAACAAAGACCGTTACGAACGCATTTACAAGGAGCCGCTCCTGCAGTTCATTACAGATTTCGGACCACTCCTCTCGCAGGTCAGTCCCGTGCACCAGGCCGTTCCCAAGGCGCAGGGCGGTTCACTCTACCGGATTTACCGGGACACCCGGTTTTCGAAGAACAAGCTCCCCTACAAGACGTGGGCGGCCCTCCGTTTCCGTCACGCGAGCGGCGCTGACGGTATTGCGCCCGGGTTTTACCTGCATCTGGCGCCTGGCAACACGTTTGCCGCCATGGGTCTCTGGCACCCGGAGCGGGATGCGCTGCGCAGCGTGCGCACGGCCATTGACGAGGCGCCTCAGACCTGGCACGCGGTCAAAGAGGCGGTTTCAGAGCTGGAGTGGGCCGGCGATTCACTCAAACGGGCGCCGAAAGGGTTCAGTCCGGAGCACCCGGACATCGTTGATCTCCGGCGTAAGGATTTCATTCTCGTGCGGCGCCTCCGGGATGAAGATGCCTTCCGCCCGGACATCCTGCCGTTCGTCGCGAGCCGGTTCGAAGAGGGACTGCCGCTTGTGCATTTTCTGATGCAGGCCGTGGATGCCGACGGCACGTAAGCACGGGAAACCCTGCGACACCGACGTCTGTTGGACCTGCCAGCTTCGCATTGAACAACACAAATAACCCACCACACACAATGGCAGATTTACCGGCCATGCCAGAGCCCGGCAGCCCGGCTCCCTGGTTCGAGGGCGTTACACAGGACGGCACGACAATTTCCCTCGACGACTTCCGGGGAAAGAAACTGGTGCTCTATTTTTACCCGAGGGACAACACGCCGGGATGCACCACGCAGGCCTGCAACCTCAGGGATCATTTCGATCAGCTTTCCGAGCACGACATCCACGTGGTCGGCGTTTCGGACGACGATGTGGCATCGCACGAACGCTTCGCGGACAAGTACGACCTGCCTTTCCCGCTCATTGCCGATGAGGACCGGAGCGTTCTCAATTCCTACGGTGCGTACGGTCAGAAAAACATGTACGGACGCGTCATCATGGGCACGAAAAGGACGACGTTTCTGATAGATGTGGATGGCACGGTCGTGCACGTGTTCAAACGCCCGAAAACGGGAAAACACGCGGAAGAGATTTTAAGCAAGTTCAATACAGGTTCCTGAAAAACCTGCGATAATTTCGTTTAATCGCATATTTTTTTCCACGAACCGCGCTGGTGACCCCTCTGGCGCGGTTCTTTTTTTATCCACATCCAGTATGTGGATAACTGGTGGACGATGTGGAGAAATAGGTTGTGGAATGCGCTTGCCAGAAGACCCATTTCCGCCCTACCATAGAGACACGATTTCCCACCCACCACCTGTTGAACCAACCGAAGTCGATGGAGAGCCGGACTGAAAATCTGTGGCATGCCTGCAAGGAAGCGTTGCGCGAACGCGTCGATGCCCGGCCATTTCAGACCTGGCTTGAACCCATCTCACTGACGCAGACGAAGCAGGATGGGGACGTCGTACTCGTGGAGTTGGAAGTACCCAGTGATTTCCACCGGGACTGGGTGGGACAGCATTATGAAAAGGACCTGCGTCAGGTGCTCGCAGACGCCGTCGGAACGAATGTGCGTCTGGGTTACACGATTGCCGAACACGTTCTTGTCGGCGCCGACGGCGAACCGGAATTTCCTTTTCCGGAAAGTGCGCCCCGTTCGCAGGAAAATGGAGCCTCGCAGGCTGCGCGCCCGGGCAGGCCCGCTTCCAACGGCAGACCCTCGTCCAACGGCAGGCCCGCTTCCA
>PCUY01000031.1 GCA_002787815.1 Bacteroidetes bacterium CG12_big_fil_rev_8_21_14_0_65_60_17
ATACTTCGCTCCTCACGCCTTGATAAACGCCATTTTCGACTGCTACAGCGGGCTCTGGCGTAGTGTGAACAGGCCCTAATCGAAACGCGTAAACGTCGCTTCCAGGATCCGTTCGCGGCGCTCATCCCGGCGTTTCCACTGGACGAGAATGGGGCTCTGGTAGGTGCCGGACACGATATGGCTCTGTGCTCCGTCCGATCCGTCCGATACGATCATGCTGACCGAGCGCTTCATGCGCAGGAACCGGTGGGCCGGAACCTGAAAGAACTTGTCTATTATCCGTTCCACAAGGGTCTCGCTCAGGCCCATGGCATCGATGAATTCGTTGACCACGTGGACAAGGTCGTACTTCATATAATCCTTGGCCTTCTCCTTGATGGCTCCCGGGTCCTTGATCATGTTGCGGCCCTTCTGGGCCATGAACCGGATGGGATCCCGGAGCACGTCTACCAGGTCATGCTGCATGAGCAGCGTTTCGTATTCGTTGACCGTCAGTCCCGTATGGCTCTCATCCGGTGCGAGGGCAAGGTCAATGCGGCCTTTTCGTATTCCCAGCTGATTGGCTTCGTGTTGCAGCTCTTCCAGGAGTCCAAGCCGCGGGTCCCACAGGTTCACCGAGTCGATCGGGTGACCTGACATGCGGATGGGCACCGCGCGCCGCCGCGTCACCGTCTCCCGGTCGTAGCCGATGATCGTGGTTTTCCGGTTGCGATGCTCGTCGCCATTCGTGCCATCGAGGTCCACGAACCAGACGGACTGGTCGGGACGCCGATTCAGGTAGGTGACAGTGTTTTCCAGCCCCGATCCAATGAACGTGAGGTGGGAATCGGCATTCCTGGGTTCAACAGCCTTCTGCTCCTCGGTCAGTTCATTGCGGAGCTCCATCTGGTCGTGGAGGTAGTCTGCATCGGGCGGAAAAAGCTTCTGGAACGACTCCAGGTATGCCTCGAGAGCCTCCGGATTGTTCTTGAGCCTGTTTGCGAAACTCTGCTCGAAATAACCGGCAGTGGTATGGTAGGAGGTGAATGCACTGCGACCGAACCGGCCGAAAAAACCCTCTTCCTCTTCACGAACCCGCTCGGCCACGTCGATGACGTCGAATCGGCTCTCAGGTTGTATGGTAAGAGTGATATCCCGGGGTGATGAGGCCATGGGCGAAAGGTTTATCTCGACTCGGCAGGGGCAACGTACCATTTCGATATGGTCTTTGCAACGGCAGCCAAACCAATACCGTTCATATACGTTTCATGATCGGAAAAAAACGGTCCAATCTTCACACGGCAGCGATCTTGCCCGGGCAATATCTTGAGGGTCTCACCACGCCAAGACACAACATGAACCGACGAGTGTTTCTGCCACGCTTCTGCATCCTGTTCTTCGCAGTCGTTTCCATTCTGCCGGAAAGCGCCGCATCCAGGCAGACAGGCCTGAGCTTTCTGCTTACGCGTGCTGAACAGACACACTATGACGAGACGACGCGGTACGATGAGTTCATTGGCTTTCTTGACGTCATCGTCCGCCAGCACGAACATATGCACCTGACGCGTCTCGGGTATTCCATGGAGGGCCGCGCCATTCCCCTCGTCGTATTCGGCAAAGTCGCCGATGCCGGTCCGGACGCGGTTCGGGAAAGCGGAAAAACGCGCGTCTACCTGCAGGGGAATATCCACGCCGGAGAGGTCTGCGGCAAGGAAGCCCTCATGATGCTGCTGCGGGAGTTCGCGTCCGGACAGCACGAAACGCTTCTTGACTCGCTCGTCATCATGGTGGTGCCCATGTACAACGTCGATGGAAACGAGCGCGTCCGCCTCGACAACAGACCCCGGCAGAACGGACCCGTCGGTGGGATGGGGCAACGGCCGAATGCACAGGGACTGGACCTCAACCGGGATCACATGAAATTCCGGTCGCCGGAGGCACGCGCCGTACTGCGGTTCATGACCCGCTACGACCCCCATGTATCGGTGGACCTGCACACGACCAACGGGACGAGGCACGCCTACAATCTGACCTACGCGCCGCCCCTGAATCCCAATACTCCGGCTCCCATCGATTCCCTGCTGCGCCAGGACTGGTTGCCCGGATTGACCGGGTCCATGGAAGAGGATACCGGATGGCTTACGTGGTTCTATGGAAACCTCCCGTTCCGGTCAGGGGAGAACGTCTGGAGTACGTTCGATCATCGGCCCCGCTTCAACAACAACTATATTGGCCTGCGCGGGCGGATTGCCATTCTGAGTGAGGCCTACGCCTACGACTCGTTTCGCAACCGTGTGCTCTCGACGCGCGATTTCACGGAGGACATCCTGTATCTGGCCCATGCCGAAGCGGGCCGCATTGCGGAGCTCATTGCGCGGGTCGATGCCACGCCTGTGACGGGTCAACAACTGGCTGTACGCAGCCGTATTACCGAGTCCAGTCCCGCCACGGAAATACTGTTGGGAGAGGTGACCATGACCCGCCATCCCGATACCGGACAACCGGTCCTGGAACGGCGCGATGTCACGCGTCCCGTCGTCATGCCGGAATACGGCGCCTTCGAGCCGACCGAGACCAGCCGCGTGCCTTCCCAGTGGATTATCCCCGATGCGCCGGATGCCATCGTCGATGCCCTTGATGCACACGGCATCATCTATGCCCGCAGCGAACTCACCCTCACTGACGTCGAGGTCTTCGATATCGATTCCCTGCAGGTTGCCGAGCGGCCGTTCCAGCAGATAAACGAAGTCACCGTATTTGGTCGGTGGATGCGATCGCCGGAGCCGGTTTCGGGCCCGGCGATCGTCGTGCCGTCCCGGCAGCCGCTTGGACGACTGGCTCATTACCTGCTTGATCCGCGGAGTGACGATGGCCTGGCCAACTGGGGGCTGCTCGGCGATGCACTGCAGCCGGATGGCCCGTTTCCTGTCTACCGTACCATAAGGTAGTGTCCACCATCGCTTCATTCGAGACCATCGAAGATGTCCGCGCAGATTTCCACCGGATAGTCACGCCGCTCGAGTTTGAGCGTGCGGCAACGGTCGTGGAGGCATACCAGAAGCAATTCAATCCAGTGTATGCGCGCTACGATACCGGGCGCTTTGTTCCGGTCGAGGTTTTCCGGCATGCCCGGATAGCCACATTTCCTCCGGAGCACACAGCCATGATTTTCCGCAGTTCAGGCACAGGGGGAGTGGGTCGGCGGGCTGAACACCACGTACGTGACCTCGACGTCTACGCCCGGGCGACGCGAGCGGGATTCCAGCATGTCTACGGCCGCGGATCGCATCTTCTGCTGGCGCTCGTGCCGGCCTATGCAACTGACTCCTCTCTTGTCTGGATGCTCAAAAACCTGATCAAAGAGATCGGTGCTCCCGGATCCCGCATGCTTACAGAAGCCCGGACCGAAATACTGGAAGCAGTCCGGGTCGCATCTCCCGATCATCCTCCCGTACTGTTCGGAGCCGCGTTCGGGCTTCTGGATCTGGTGGAAGAGGGGCGGTTGCCGCTGCCTGCGGGATCTGTAGTCATTGAAACCGGAGGGATGAAAACACATCGACGGGCAATCAGTCGGCGCGACATGCACAGGACGCTTGCCGACGGATTCGATCTGCCTCTCACAGCGATCCACTCGGAATACGGAATGTGTGAACTGATGTCCCAGTGTTACACGAAGGCCACGGGGACATCGGACGTGAACGAGTGGTTCCATGCGCCTCCGTGGGTTCGGCTCGACGTGCACCGACCAGACATGCCAGATACGCCGTGCGACGAAGGGGAAGAGGGTGTACTCGTAGTAACGGACCTTGCAAACATGTATTCGCTCTCGTTTATTCGAACACAGGATCGAGCCATTCGGCGGGGACCCGCTGTATCCATCCTGGGACGGGAGCCCGGTGCCCACCTGCGCGGATGCAATTTTTTATTTGATCATGACTCCTGACGGCCCATGACCGCTATTGACCATAGTCCCGACAACCGCATTGTCACCGTGACGCTGGATAGGCCTGAAAAAAGGAATGCCCTGAGCGCTGATCTCGTTCAGGAACTTACGCATGTATTTTCGGATCTGGCTGTGGATGAACGGGTTCGAGCCGTGATCCTGGCCGCGCGTGGCCCCGTTTTCTCCGCAGGTGCTGATCTTTCTGCGCTGCAAGCGCTCAGGTCTTCCACGCTCGAGGACAACCTTCAGGACTCACGCCTTCTCGCCGGGTTGTTCACAGCCATCCGGACGACACCGTTCCCTGTCATTGCGCGTGTACATGGACATGCCATTGCCGGAGGATGCGGTCTTGTGGCCGCTGCAGACATTGCCATTGCCGCACGCGAGGCCAGATTCGGATTCACGGAGGTTCGGATAGGGTTCGTCCCGGCACTGGTATCCGTGCTGCTCGACGGAAGGGTACTACACACCCATCAGCGGGATCTATTTCTGACGGGGCGGCTGATTGGTGCCGACGAGGCCGTCCGCATGGGTCTTATTGCCCGGGTGGCCAACCCCGCGGACCTTGATCAGGTCGTAGAGCGTGTGGCAGGGGAGATTTCCCGCAATACCAGTCGTAGTGCCATCGCCCGGACGAAGGCCATGCTTCTGGGAGATCCGGACGCGTTCCGAGACAAGATGGAGGTTGCGGCCGTACGGAATGCCGATGCGCGCCGGGACCCGGAATGCCTTGCGGGGGTAGATGCGTTCCTGAACAGACACGACGCACCCTGGGTGCGGGAGTGGGACGAAGACCATACAGAACCTGCCTGATCGGACGAATGCTGGCGGAACATACCCTGAACCACGCGCTCGAGCGGGTGGTGTCCTCAACATGCATGAAGCACATCCATCCTCTCCTTCAACGGGGATCGGACGTCGACCATGACGCGGTACGGCGCATAGTATCCGAACATGGACCGGCGGCTGGATTCCGGTACCGGTGGCAGCAGGAGGCGCTGACAAGTGCCATTACGGCACATTGCACGCTCGTAACGCGTCTCGATAAGGACATTCCCTGGAAAACATTGATCCTGATCCAGCAGCGACAATCGGAGATTGCACAAATCGTCGATGAACTGGACCGCTCCCGGGCCCGTGACGTACGACGGTGGTGGTTTACCATGATAGAGGTGATCTTTCAGCTGAAAAAAGGTAACCCGGGTGGCCCGGTAACGATTGGTCCACTTGCCAGAGTCCACATCGCGTGGCAGACGTTTTCCAGTAAAACAGCATTCAAATAACACATACCCCTACCATGGCCACATACAAGGAGGCCGGCGTTGATATCGCAGCCGGAGAAGAAACGGTCCGCCGGATAAAACCGCTTGTGCGGGAAACGTTCACGCCGGGCGTACTTACCGACATAGGCGCCTTCGGTGCGTTCTTCGAATTCGACTGGGCCTCCATGGAAGAGCCGGTCATGGTATCATCTGTCGATGGTGTTGGTACAAAGCTCAAGGTGGCATTCGCCATGGACCGGCATGACACGGTAGGGCAGGACCTGGTCAACCACTGCGTCAACGATATTGCCGTCTGTGGCGCGCGCCCGCTCTACTTCATGGACTATTTCTCCACGGGAAGACTGTCGCCCGACGTCGCGGTATCTGTTGTGAAAGGGTTTTCCACGGCCTGCGTGGAGAACAGATGTGCACTGATCGGAGGCGAAACTGCGGAAATGCCGGACATGTACGCGGCCGGTGAGTATGACCTGGCGGGAATGATAACCGGTGTGGTCGAGAAGCGCCGTATCGTCGATGGAAGCGGTATCCAGGCGGGACATGTGGCCATAGGCCTGCCGTCGACCGGATTGCATACGAACGGCTACTCTCTGGCCCGGAAGGTGCTTTTTCAGCACTTTGACGTGCATGACAGACCGGAGGAACTCCACGGAGCAAGTGTGGGAGAGACACTGCTGGTGGTGCACCGTTCGTATCTGCACGCCATCCAGGCCGCGATGTCGGCGGCTGACATCGCCGGCATGGCGCATATCACCGGCGGAGGTATTCCCGGAAACACGGTTCGGATACTTCCCGAGGGACGTATTTTCGATGTGGATTACGGTGCCTGGGATCGCCCCCCGGTATTCCAGCTGATACAGGATCTGGGGCAGGTCCCCGAGGACGACATGCGTTCGACGCTGAACCTCGGCATGGGTCTGGTCCTGTTTGTTGCGCCGGACGATGTTTTGCCCGTGGAACGTGCGCTTTCCTCGCTCGGTGAAGAACCGATCCGGATTGGAAGCGTGAGATAGGAGACCCGGAAATCCTGCTGCCCTCATGCTGTCTGTTGCCGTCATACTGATGTTGAGCTACCTGGTGGGTTCCATCCCTGGTAGCATCGTGGTGGGTAAGCTTTTGCACGGCATAGATATACGGGAGCACGGAAGTGGTAATGCCGGAGCGACGAACACCTTCCGTGTACTCGGCTGGAAGTCAGGTACATTGGCTACCATCGTTGATCTCGGTAAGGGCATCCTTGCAGCCGGTGTCATTGCCACGTTGCGCGTGGACGTGCTTCCATCGGGATTCGGGTTCTGGGATGCGGCGACGGTAGTATGCCTCATGGCTGGTGCGGCCGCGGTTGTTGGCCACATGTACCCGATCTGGGCAGGTTTCAAGGGGGGAAAGGGGGTCAACACGACGGCGGGAATGCTCCTGGCACTCACCCCGGCCACGATGCTGCTCACCATGGGAATTTTTCTGCTTGTCCTCTTTCTTTCACGCTATGTCTCGCTGGCATCCCTTTCGGCCGCTGTCACGTTTCCCTCGGCTATCGCCATCAGCAAGTACCTGCTCCATTCAGATGCGCTCGATGCCAGTATTCTGTTTTTTGCGCTGGCGCTGGCGACCGGTATTTTTCTGGCGCACGCATCCAATATCCGCCGTCTTCTGGATGGCAATGAAAACCGGATTCGCACCTTCCGCCCCGCGCGCGGCATGAAAGGTCGGGGGGAGCTCTGATGTCGGAACGCATTGCCGTCATAGGCAGTGGGAGTTTTGGTACGGCACTTGCCATTTCACTGTCGGATTCCGGACACGATGTCACGCTGTGGGCACGCCGCGAGGAGATGGCGGCGGAAATGAGCGTGACACGGCGCAATCCGTCCTACCTCCCAGACGCTGTTCTGCCCAATGACATACTGATTTCAAGTGATCTGGAGCAACTGGTCTCACAGGCCGATATCTGGGTCTTCGCGACACCCTCACAGGTCGTTCGGCAGGTCGCGGCGCGCATCGGGCATATGGCAACGGAAACGCATGTTGTCGTTTCCGTCGCCAAAGGCATTGAAAACGGTACATTGCTGACGACCTCGTGCGTATTGGATGAGGCCTTGCCTGCGGTGCCGCTCGATAACATTGTTGTGCTCTATGGCCCGAGTCACGCCGAAGAGGTTGTGCGACGTGTTCCGACGGCTGTGGTGGCGGCGGGGTATGACATGGCCGTGGCCGAACGCATTCAGCGCGTGTTCATGTCTCCCTCGCTTCGTGTCTATGTCAGCCCTGACGTGCGGGGCGTTGAAATTGCCGGCAGTGTAAAGAATATCCTGGCCGTGGCGGCCGGTATCAGCGACGGCGTCGGATTCGGAGACAACGCAAAGGCTGCCCTTCTGACGCGGGGCATCGCTGAAATCAGGCGTCTGGGGGTTGCGCTCGGGGCCCATCCGCGCACGTTTGCCGGTTTGGCAGGCATCGGGGATCTTGTGGTCACCTGCATGAGTGGTCTGAGCAGGAACAGGCATTTTGGACAGGAAATAGGCCGCGGCAAGACGCTCGAGCAGGTGGAGTCGGAAATGACCATGGTGGCGGAAGGCGTCCGGACTACGGCATCGGTACATGACCTGGCGCAGAAATTGGGGGTGGACATGCCCATTACCGAAGCCGTCTATTGCATCCTCTTCAAAGGGAAGCTACCCCTGGAGGCTGTTTCCGACCTGATGACACGCAGCGCCAAACAGGAAGATTGGCTTACTGCTGAGGAGCCATGACACTGGCAGGAGTAAAACGCATTGCTGCTCGCGGGGAAGGACGGCACATTGAATTCAAACTGCGGGTACCCCGTCCTGAACGGATGGCCAGGGAGATGATTGCCTTTGCGAACAGTGGCGGGGGAACGCTTCTCGTAGGCGTTGACGACGACGGATCGATCGTAGGCGTTAAAGACGTCGAGGAGGAGGAGTTTTCCATTCGTCATGCTGTTGGGTTGCATTGCCGACCTGTCGTCAAGTGGCGCAGCTACCGCGTTCCGGTGAGTCGCAGTCGCGAAGTCATTGTGATCACTGTCCCCGCATCCAAATACAAGCCCCACTTCATGGCCGCATCGAGTTCCAGCGCGTCGGGACCTGCCTATGTCCGAGTGGAGGACCGGAGCATGGAGGCCAGCCCCGAAACGGTAGAACTGCTTCGAACAGAAGGGCACGAGGAGGGTGTGTTCTTTGAACTCGGTGAACGGGAGATGATGCTCTTCCGGTATCTGGAGCAGTATGGACATGTGACGGCGGAGGGGTGGGCCCAGGTGGCCAATTTACCACGACATGAAGCAGGAGATGTGCTTGTGACCATGACACGTGCAGGTGTCCTGACCCAGCATCGCCAGGAGAGCGGAGAATATTTCACGCTGCACATGGCGGAATAATCCGTAACTTGTATTCTTTGGTCACTTCCGTTATTGTTTTCTGCGCATGCCTGTCGTAGATGTCATTCCACTACACGAAACAACGCGTTCCAGGTATCTGAACTACGCGTTGTCCGTTATTACCAGCCGCGCACTTCCCGACATCCGGGACGGCCTCAAACCGGTCCAACGTCGCATTCTGTATGCGATGTTCACCAACCTCCACCTGTACCCGGACGCACGTTTCCGCAAAAGTGCGACGGTAGTGGGGGAGGTCATGGGCAAATATCACCCGCACGGTGATTCGGCCATTTATGACGCCATGGTTCGTCTGGCACAACCGTTCGTTCTCCGTGCACCACTTGTCGACGGACATGGCAACTTCGGGTCGCTGGACGGTGATTCGCCGGCCGCCATGCGCTACACGGAAGCCCGACTTCAGCCCTTGGCCATGGAGATGCTCGAGGAGCTCAGGAAGGAGACTGTCGCCTACCGGCCCACGTTCGATGGTACGCTGTTCGAGCCCGTGGTACTCCCGACACGCGTTCCAAACATGCTGCTCAACGGAGCATCGGGCATTGCCGTTGGCATGGCCACCAACATTCCCCCGCATAATCTCGGTGAACTGATAGATGCGTTGGTCCACCTCATATCACGACCGGATGCTACGATAGAGACGCTGGTCCGCGATTACATCTCGGGCCCCGATTTTCCTACCGGCGGCCGGATTCTGAATACACCTCAGACGCTCCAGGCCATTTACGAAAGTGGCGATGGTACGGTTGAACTGCGAGGAGAGTACGAGCAGGAAGGAAAGTCGCGTGTCATCATCACCAGTATTCCGTATGGCCTTACGAAGAGTGCGCTCATTGAGCAGATAGCAGAGCATATCATCAAAGGAAAGGTACCTCAGCTTACGGATGTGAGGGATGAATCCACGGACGACGTCCGGATTGTTCTGGAGATCAAGCGTGGTGCGGACGCGGACGTCGCCATGGCGTATTTGCTGAAGCACACCGCGCTGCAGACACGCTTCCATGTCAATATGACGTGTCTGCTCCCGACGGAGAAGCCCGATGTCTGTGCTCCTTCCCGGGTCAACCTGAAAACGATCCTCAGGCACTTCCTTGACTTCCGTATGGAGGTCACCATCAAACGCCTCGAATTCGAGCTCGCGCAGCTCGAGAAACGGATCCACATCCTTCGCGGATTCGAGAAGATATTCGACGCATTGGATGAGGCCATCCGGATAATCCGCTCATCAAGCAACAAGGCTGACGCGGCCCAACGCCTCATGCACAGGTTCGCACTCGACGATGTGCAGACGGAAGCGATCCTGGAAACGAAACTGTACAAGCTTTCGAGACTCGAGATCGATGCCATCCGCACGGAGCTCGAGGAAAAGGAAGCTGCGGCAGCCGAACTTCGGCTTCTGCTTGCCGACGAGCCAGCCCGCTGGCGCATGATTACGGCAGAGCTGAAGGATCTCCGCGGCAAATTTGCCGATCCCCGTCGCACGCCCATCGCCGGACCGGATGTTGACGTTGCCTATTCCGCCGAAGACTACATTGTCGAAGAGGATGTGGTCGTCATCGTAACGGAAGACGGTTGGGTCAAGCGGCAGCGGTCCTATACGGATCTGGAAAGTATCCGCGTACGGGAAGGGGACAAGGTAGCCTGGGTGTTTCCCTCGTCGACCAGGGAAGCCGTGGTGTTCATTTCCAATTACGGCAAGGCCTATACGGCCCGTGTTGAATCGCTGCCGAGCACTACGGGCCACGGTCATCCGGTCCAGAAAATGTTTGATTTTTCGGATGGAGAGTACATTGCTGGCGTCGTTTGCACGGACGAACGGTCACTTCCCGATCCGGATACGTCCGCGCAACCGTCCCCCGGATTGTTCGAAGATGACGGCTCGGAGGCGGAGGCGGGATTGACAATTTGCGGTATCACGTCGGATGGTCACATCCTTCGTCTTCCACTCTCCAATTTTTCCGATCCTTCCACGGTCGCTGGCCGGCTCTTCATCCGGCTGCAGAAGAAGGCGACGCTTCTTCGTGCCGAGCCCGCCGGGGGCCGGGAAAACGTATGCATCGCATCGAAAGAAGGTTTCTGCCTGATATTTCCGGTTTCCCAGGTACCCGTGATGAAAAATGCGGCCAAAGGCGTACGTGCCATGCGCCTGGGTGCAAAAGATACCGTCGCCGGAGCCACGCTGTCCCACGCTGCCCGGCAAGGTCTTGTCGTTGAAACATCGCGTGGTCGTACAGAAACGGTACGCACAACAAAGTTCGACGTGTCAAATCGCGGCAACAAAGGCAGGCTCATTATCAAGCGGGGCACGCTTGCCAACGTCATCTACGAACCGGTTGAAATCCAGCTGTCATGAGCGCAGGTTATACGGGAGAAAACATTCAGGTCCTGGAGGGGCTCGATCCTGTCCGGAAGCGGCCCGGTATGTACATCGGCGGGACGGGGAAACCTGGTCTGCATCATCTGTTGTGGGAAATCGTCGACAACGCGGTCGACGAAGCCACGAACGGATACGCGTCGCAGATCGAGGTCGTGCTTCATCGGGATGGCCGGTCCATGACCGTTTCCGACAACGGCAGGGGAATACCGGTCGACAATCATCCCACCAAAAAAATACCCACGGTCGAACTCATCCTGACGACGCTCCACGCCGGTGGCAAATTCGACTCATCGAACTATATCACATCCGGTGGGCTGCACGGCGTGGGAGCGAGTGTGGTCAACGCGCTCTCCGAGGAGCTGGTCGTGACCATCAAAAGGGATGGCGGCATATGGGAACAGCGCTACAAGCAGGGAAAGCCCGTAACGAAGTTGCGGAAAACTGGTACGGCAAGCCGCGGCAGTGGCACAACAATCTTCTTTCGACCCGATCCCGAGATATTTGAAAGTCTTGAGTTTGACCCGGACTGGATTGTGGACAACCTGGAGACAAAAACGTACCTCAATGGAGCATTGCGGATCGCGTTTCGAAATGAGGTCACGGGCGCGCGCTACGAATACCATCACGAAGGTGGCATTGAAGAATTTCAGCAGCACCTCCTCGAAGTGTCCGGCTCCCGTCCTGTCCACGCGGACCCATTTGTTGTACGGCAGAAGGAGATGGTGGGTAGAGCGCGCATCGAGGTAGCACTTCAGTGGACGGAAGCCCCACGGGAAATGGTCCGCTCGTTCGTGAACGGCATATCAACAAAAGACGGAGGAACGCACGAGCAGGGATTCCGGGATGCCATCCGTTCGGCGGTACGGGCCTACATGGATACGCACGATCTGCTGCCCCGCAAGCTCGATATCACGGCCGATGACATCAGGGAAGGTGTGGTTGGCATCATAAACCTGTTCATGGTCGATCCCCAGTTCCAGGGTCAGACCAAGGAGAAGCTCAACAATCCTGAGGTCAAATCCCTTGTCACAGGCGCAGTCCGGCTCGATCTCGAGCAGTTTTTGACGCAGCATCCGACGACGGGGGACGCCATTGCCACGCGTATTGTGCAGGCCGCCAAGGCCCGCCAGGCGAGTCGGGCTGCGGCATCCAGCGTACGCCGCAAATCGAGTGTGTCGCATCGGCTCAACCTGCCGGGCAAGCTGACCGATTGCTCGTCGACCGACCCGGCCGAAAGCGAACTGTTCATTGTGGAGGGCGACTCCGCAGGAGGATCTGCGAAACAGGGACGCGATCGGCAGACGCAGGCCGTCCTGCCACTCAGGGGCAAGGTACTCAACGCGGAGCAGGCTACGCTCAAGAAAGTCACCGAGAACAAGGAATTGTCCAATGTGGTGCAGGCCCTCGGTTGCGGAATAGGCGACAATCTGGATCTCTCGAAACTGCGCTATCACAAAATCATCCTGCTCATGGATGCCGATTCGGATGGCCACCATATCTCGACACTGCTCCTCACGTTTCTGTACCGGTACATGCGTCCGCTCATCGATGGTGGTTTTATCTACATAGCGCAACCTCCACTTTTCCGGATCGATGCCGCAAAGAAGACGTGGTGGGCACTTGATGAGCTGGACCGCGAGCGGATCGTGGCCAAAATCAAACGGTCCAATCCCAAGTCGAAAATCGAGTTGCAACGTTTCAAGGGCCTCGGCGAGATGATGCCGGCGACCCTCAATGAAACCACACTGCATCCGGACTCCCGGCGTCTACTGCAGGTCACCATCCCCGCTGCCGAGCGCATGGTAACCGAACAGACCATCTCGGATCTGATGGGGAAGGACCCGGCGGCGCGGTTCCACTTCATCATGAACCGCGCAGAGGAGGTGGACGACCTGGACGTATAGGCAGGAATTGGCCTGCTGTGCCATCGGCATCGACGGAAACCCGATCGCCCCGAGCGAGTAGATGTGCGCCAAGCCAGGTCCGTAGCTCAACTGGCAGAGCAGCTGACTCTTAATCAGCGGGTTCGGGGTTCGAGTCCCCGCGGACCTACATATTGTTGTCCCACAACGACGTCAGCGCGTATCGGCGCCGGTGGGAAAATATAAGATTCGTTTCCACGTGATCGACTTCGGGACGTGCGGTCACGGACTCAAGCACGAATCGTCGCAGGTGCTCCGAGTCCCGCACGGCCACGTGCAGCAGGAAGTCGTCTGCACCGGCTACGTGGTACACCTCACGTACCTCCTGCAGACAGTCGGCATGGGTGAGAAAGTCCCGGACGCCACCCGGCTTGTGCTTCGTCAGACGGACGGCAATAAGCGCGAGGATGTTGACACCCATGTGTGAGGGATCCACGTCGGCGTGATAACCCCGGATAACTCCGATTTCCTCGAGGCGCCGCGTCCGTTCAAGTGAGGTCGACGGCGCAACGCCCGTCAATTCGGCCACATCCCGGTTGGTCGTCCGTGCATTCTTCTGCAACAGACCCAGAATACGCTCGTCTGTTCGATCAATCCGTTTCATGCGTGAATTGAGGTGTATATAATACGGTTTATGATACTACATGGCGAATTATATACGATGTTTATGTAGTAAAATCAAATTTTACACGCCACTACTATGATGACAGACCAGGAAGCCATTCGCATGCTGTCCCCGCGGCGCTCCAGTACGAACGCGCATTCCATCGAAGATCTTGCCCGCGAGCAGCTGCACCACTTCGGCCTTGAGCCCGAAAGCCCGGTGGGAGAGGCTCTTCTTGGCGCCGTCAAACACCTCTATGCCGCCCACGCCGATGTGGCACGGCTCTGGCGCGTGACCGCCGAGGTCATGGAATCGCTCGACGAAAAAGACCGGATTGCCTGTTTTTCGGCCAAGAAATTTCTCTCGTTCCAGATCGCGAAAATCCTCGACACGGCCCAGAATCCATTCCGGAAAAGTTACCAGAGCCTCGGTTTTTCCGACGCATCCCAGCAGGCGAAGGGTCCGTATCCCATTTTCGATAACGTCACGGCGCTTTTTTCCGCGACGCCCGTCATTGTGCGCACGGCGACCTACATTTACGCCTGCACCGAATGGGTTGATGATGCCTTCCACGGCAAGGAGCACCTGCATGAAATCTATTCCCGGCTCCTGAATCCGACGTCGATTTCGCTCGCCAACTACATCGTCGACCTCGAGGCCGGTCCGTACGCCGACCAGTACCTGGCCTGGAACTTCAACTCCGGAATGGCGGCCATCGATACGCTCCTCGGTCACGTTCTCGGCCATGAGGACATCATCATTGCCAGCCGCAATGTCTATGGCGGCACGCATCAGCTGCTTTCGGATTACTATGCCAATCCACGGAAAATGAATGTCGGTCTGTCCTGGTTCGATGGATACGACCGAGAGGAGTTCGTCCGTCACGCCGAGCGCATCGAAGCGGAGTTTTCTGACCGCCTGGAGCGGGGAGGAAGGGTGGTCGTATACCTCGAATCGCCCTGCAATCCACACGGATATGTCCTGGATGTGTCCGGGATTTCCCGCTTGGCGCATAAGCGTGGCTGGACGGTAATCCACGATGCCACGATTTCCACGCCGTTCCTGTCGAAACCTCTCCAGCGGGATGACTCCGCTGAGCGTCCGGACTACCTCGTCCACTCCTATACAAAGGATCTGACGGGTTCCGGAAATGCCACTGCGGGCGTTGTGATCGCCGAGAACAAACGCATGTTCATTCCCAAGGGAGAAACCTTCGATGGAGTCAATTGGAGCGACACCCTTTTCTGGGACGCCTATTACATCAAGGGGGCCTTTCTTGACTCGGACAAGGCGTTTGAAGTCATCTCGGGCATGCGGACGCTCGATCTTCGCATGCTCCGTAAAACAGTCAGCACAAGGCTCATGGCGATGTTCATGGATGCGCACCCGGACATCACCGTGCACTCGAACGTGCTCAGGGACAATCCCAACCATGAGCTCGCAAAGCGTGAGTTGAGATTCGGACTTCCAGCGCCCCTCTTCACGATTGACTTTGAACAGGCCGGGCTGCCGAGGGAAACTTTTATAAGCTTCTTTGACAGCCTTTCTCCGGCCTTTCACCACCAGGTGTCCCTTGGCCAGTGCAATACGACGATACTCTGCCCGGCCTTCACGTCCCACAGCGAACTCGATCCGGAAGCGCTGGAGAGCGCCAATATTTCCGCCACAACCATCCGTATTGCAGTCGGGGATGAGGATCCACTGGATCTGATTGAGCACTTCCGTCATGCAGCAGCGCTATGCATTGATCCAGTGCGCCCTGGGTTTTCCACGCATTTCATGGGCGCCCGCGACATCGCAGCGCTGTACAGGCAGCAATACGTGGAGGCGCACACTACCTACATTGAAAGTTGTTGTAACAAATAAGCAGGTCCGGTGCACCAAGCCGCAGATGGTATCCATCCATAGCCATCACCCGAAGTACTCAACACACAATTTGAACCGTTTCATGGCAACGCCACTCACAAGCACCGAATACCGAAAACGCTGGAAAGACGGTCTTGCGCGCTCACGTACCGGAATGTCAGCTACCGAGCGCAAGTATTACTTCTACTCGAAATACAATTGGGAGCGCCAAGAGGGGGTATCGAGACGGTACGAACCGTCCCCTGCTTTCCGGGAAGCGGTAAACAACCTGCCTGAAGGTGCCCGTCTGCTGTACCTGACGGAGGATTGGTGCATTGATTCGGCGTATTCATTTCCCGTTGTCGACACAATTCCGGATATCCGACGTGACATATCGCTGGAAATCTACATCCGGGATGAGAACCTTGATCTGATGGATCGTTTTCTCACGAATGGAGGTCGCTCTGTACCCAAACTTATCATACGGGATGCCGATCGGAATGATTTGTGTACGTGGGGACCCAAGGTCGGGAAGCTGGTCGCGCTCCGAACGCAACTGCAGGAGGAGGGTGCCGACGGACCAGCTGTCGTTAATGCCACATCCGAATGGTACGAGAATGAGGGTTGGCTTGAAATTGAGCGCGAATTGACAGAAACGCTTGCGTCCTGCGTGCCGGCTGCGTCTTTGTCGTAACTTGCAAGTTGACACGAACACGTATGACACATGAACGCCCCGAACTATGACTCCTGGTCGCACGCACACGATCTGACGCTGGTTTTTCTGGCGTTGGCGTATTCGACTGACTCCAAACTGTCCCATGACGAGGTCGATGCCATCGCCGACATCATTGCGCGGTGGCGCCCGGAAGCATCACGTGCCGAGGTGCATGAGATCGTGTTGGAATCCATTGCTGCATACCTCCAGTCCGACGCGGAAGAAGAGGTTGTGCGGTCTGTGCGCTCCCTTGAAAAGGCCCTGACGATTGACAAACGCCGCGAAGCGCTGGAAGACGCCATGCGTATTGCCGAAGCTGACGGTATCCTGCTTAATTCAGAGCAGAACATCCTGTCCATTGTGGCATCTATCTGGGATATCAGGGCTACAAAGGATCGGCTTCTTGAGGAAACCCTCGTTGAGATTGAGGCTCGTCCAGAATGGACCGTCCTGCATGACATTGCGTTCCTGTTCATCGTAATGGCTCACGGCGCCGATGGAAGTGTGGCCGATGAGGAAATCGCGGTCATCGTGGACAGGATTTCGAGTTGGGCTCCCGACATGACCAATACGGAAGTGCGCGACGTGGTCCGTGCTGCGTTGATGTATTATTCCGGTGGGGCGGAGTCGTTTGATATGGAAGCCGCCATTGATTCCGTCGGTCATATGCTTCCGAGAGCGCAGCGCCTCGTTGTGCTCGATGACTTGCTGGCTGTGGCGGAGGCAGACGGAGATCTGCGCCAGGCAGAAAAAGATATTCTGGAGACGCTATCGCGTGCGTGGCGAGTAGACGTTCGCGTATCGCCGCTCGAGTAGACCGGTCCCCGTCAGTCGGCCGTTCACCGTGCGTGCTCAGCCAGGATCTCGTCTATGATCACAAGATGATGGCGCGTATGGACTTCCAGGAATCTGAACACCTCGTTCCGCGTCAACTCGCCCATGAGTGGATGGTATGCCAGTGTTGTTTCAGGCACCTGCCTCGAGCGCTCCAACCGGGATTCTGTTTTTGCGAGGAGTCGACGCAGGGCATTTGAATCGAGCGCACCCGAAGGCTCGCCGGCCGGAGGTACCTTGATGGTTCCACGGGGAATACGGCCATGCACGAGTACGCTCTGTTTACTGTACCGCTGTTCGCGTTCTGCAGCGTCAGATGTCCGTCTCTCCGGAGCAGGACGCCGGCCCGAGGCAAGTGCAACAGCAAAGCCGCTGGCTACGATCAGGATGTGCTCCAGGTGTTGTCCGACAGACCACGATGACACCTCGGGTGCGAGGGCATCGGCGTGATCCATCATGGACTCGCAGAGGGCGAGCGTCTCAGAAAGTTCTGTCATGGATCCGGTCCTTGAGTCTATGGACAATGACATTGCGCAGCAGGTGTCGCGATGGAGGCGCCAGTCCCAGCAGACCGATCGCATCGGTAAGAACACCGGGTGTAAGCAGGAGTGCACCGGAGACAAGTACGATCAGTCCATCGACCAGTTCGTTGCCCGGCATGTCACCACTTGCGAGGCGCTCCTGGAAGCGTCGCCACACGGCAAGACCCTGACTACGGGCCAGATAAGACCCCACGAGTCCGGTAGCCACGATGATTGCGAATGTATTCGCCGTACCGATCAGGCCACCGATCTCTATCAGCAGCGCAAGTTCTACGGCCGGTACAACAACAAACAACAGAAAGAGTCTCATACAGGTTGGAACGCCGCTTCAGGGCCGTCGATCCCTGCCATGTATGAGCCGGAGACTGCGCGATCACTTGATGCATAACATAAATAACCTTATGTTGCATCATGGGCATCAGAGAACATGAAAAAAGAGATCTCGTGTCGCGCGCCGACCAGACGCCCGGCCTTTCGTCAGCCCGCACGGACGATCATGTCGTACAACTTTGGCTGCGCGGAAAAAGTGAAAACTCACGCGATGCCTACGTTCGGGACGTATCTGCATTCTTCGCTCACGCCGGAATCGACCTTCAACATGTAAAGCTTGAGCATCTTTGGGTATGGGATGAACGTCTGGGACGGGATGGCCTGGCCGTGTCCACGCGTGCGCGCAAGCTTGCTGCTGTTAAAAGTCTTCTGAGCTTTGCACATCGCATTGGATACACGGACTTCAACGTAGGAGCCGCCGTATCATTGCCCCGGATTCCGGATCTGCTGGCACAGCGCATACTCTCCGAAGAAGAACTTTTCCGCATTCTTTCGCTCGATCTGCCCACGCGGAATCGGCTCCTCGTACGATTATTCTATGCCTCGGGCGCACGGGTATCGGAGCTCGTATCCCTCCAATGGAAACATGTGTCCGCGCGAACCACGTCGGACCACATCAGTGGCCAGATAACGGTAATCGGCAAGGGTGAGAAAGCCCGTAATGTCCTGCTCGCTGAATCGGTATGGAGAGATCTGCAGGCCTGGCATGCGGAGGAGCTTCAGGCAGGCTTTGGTCAACCGTCGCAGCCGGTTTTCCGTTCGCCACGGGGCTCATCCCTGAGTCGACAACAGATGTGGCGCATTGTGAAGGCGGCTGCACGCGAAGCGGGCATTGATAAAGATGTCTCGCCCCATTGGCTCCGACATGCCCATGCGTCCCATGCGCTTGACCACGGTGCACCAACGCATCTGGTCAAGGAAACGCTCGGCCACAAATCGCTCACCACGACGAGCAAGTACAGCCACGCCCGGCCGGACGATTCTTCGAGCAACTACCTCGACATCTGAAATTGCGTTGAAAAACCATCGCACACTTCTGATGCAGCCCATTCGCGTCATAGCTGGCCCGACTGCTGTCGGAAAGAGCAGTACGGCGGTCGAACTCGCACACATGCTGCAACCTGCGGAAATCGTTTCGTGCGACAGCCGCCAGATTTACCGCGGCATGGATATCGGAACGGCGAAACCGTCGGCCGCTGAGCGCCAGGCGGTCCCGCACCACTTTGTTGACGAACGCGAAGTCACACAGACATTTTCGGCGGGAGCATTCCAGGCGGAAGCCGAGATTCGACTGGCGGCCATCTTGGACCGCGGACACGTTCCCATCGTGGCAGGCGGTTCGACATTATACCTCAAGGCGCTGGTCGAAGGTATTGGCAGACTACCCGTTGTGCCGGCTGTAATACGTAAGAACCTCAATCACAGACTGGAAACTGAGGGCGCGCCAGCGCTCTATGATACACTGGTTGAAGTAGATCCAATCTACGCGGCCACGCTTGACCCAACGAAGACGCAACGTATTATCCGTGGACTCGAAGTGTATGAGGCTACAGGACGGTCATTGTCTTCGTTTCAGTCAGATCACAGACCTCCCCGCTACGCCTACCAGGTGTTCGTGCTCTCGCGTCCCCGGTCAGACCTCTATGAGGCCATCAACAAGAGGGTTGACAGCATGATGGAGTATGGTCTTCTGCAAGAGGTTCAGCGTTTTCATGAAGCTGGTTTCTCGGAGCACGATGCCGCTTTTCGGACCATTGGATACCGAGAACTTTTCCCGGTCCTGCGAAACGAATACTCCATAGAGCATGGGGTTCATCTCATCAAGCGGAACTCGCGACGTTATGCCAAGCGCCAACTGACATGGTACAGGGGTATGCACAGCGTGACGTGGCTGGATGTAAGCAGTCTGACGCCGGTAGACGTAGCGTCCGTCATTCTGGGGTCACAACGAAGAGGAACTGACGATGAAAAGGACGACGGACGGGACGACACGCTATAACGTGTCCTCCAGTTCGACTGGCCATTGTAATCCACTCCGCATTGGTTCGATGATGCAGGTGTTCTTTCTGGTGTTGCATGCTGCTCCGCGTGAAAGATGCTGACCGTATCCGATTGGCCAGCAGATCGAGCCGCCGCAGCAGTATGCGCTCGAATCCGGTCCCATACGTCGATTCAAGCACAATGACCCGTTGCCTCGCCACGCGAAGCGCCTCTCGCAGCACCTGCTCCTGATCTTCAGCATGATGCAATACGAAACCAAGCACTACTACATTGAAGGTATTGTCATTGATGGGTAATACGAATCCATCGTAGTGCAAGTGTTCGACAGGAAGTACCACAGCGTCCCGAACCTCGGCAACTATTGTTTTACGCCGATCGTTTGCCTGCCGCAGTCGCCAGGCCAGGTATCCCTCCCCGCCCCCGAGATCCAGTACATCCTCACGCTCTCCTACCCAGGGCCGCATGAGGGAATACTTTGCGGCGGCGCGCCAGGCAAGTATGCCCTGGAGCCAACCAGGGCTGCGCATGGCAATCCATGTCAGGCCCCATGCACCCCACGCCAAGCGTACAAACCACCAATATGGTTCAGGACCGTGAGAATAGAGCAGATATGTGCCTACGGAAAGCGTGGCCAACACCCACCAGTGCCAAGGAATACGCTTCTCGAAGAGCATCACCCCAAGTAGAAGCACCCCAACCAGATACCAAGGATGAACCGTGGTCGAAAAAACCAGGTGAAGCACCCATGCGGCGTACCCGACCTTCCATGCCCACCAGCGTGCGCGGTCTTCATCCGGAGTTCCGGCTCCGAAGCGGGAAGCCACAGCATCTGTCATGAAACGGAGTCGGCTCGTCATCAGAAGCGCCATTCCCCCGAAAACAAACAGTATGACGAGGTGGATTCTGCGGAATGCCGGTCCGATCTGCTTCGACCAGTCTGCACCCGTTCTGAATTCATACCACTCCTTCACCAGATAATACGGCCCGGCATTGAATTCGAACCACGCCACGTAGAGCTCCAGGGAGCTGGCAATGTGTTCCGGGACATACGTGGCAGCGAATGGTATCCAGACCAGAACACTTACTCCCGCCGCCAGTGCCCCCAGGCGCAGGCGGTCGCGCCATTTCGGCGATGCCCCCAGAACCAGAAATGGCAGGAGAACCAATGGGAGGAGTTTGACCCATGCCGCAAGTGTGATCCAGACAATTGCCGTCCCCCACCTGCCCTTTGCCCAGCTGATAACTCCGGCTGCCAGCAGCGGCAGCAAAAGGATGTCCGTATGGCCCTGAAGGGACCCTGCAATGAGCAGAACAGGGCTCAGCGCTACAAGCATCAATGTGCGGGGTTGCAGCATGCGCGAGAGCATTACAACACCAGCCACCTCGGCGATGGAAAAGAGCATCTTGATACCCATCCATGAAGGCCACCACTCCCCTGATGGACCCGGGATGGCACCCAAACCGGGTATTTCCCTGCCGAGAAAGGCCCCCGCAGCAAAAAACACCTGGGATACCGGTGGATACACCGAGTAGAAATCGGCTGAGTTGAGCAGTGCCGCCAAGGGTTGTCCGTGCCATTCGGAAAAGATGGCATCAGATGGCCGGAATGCATATGGATTCATGCCGTCCAACACGACCCAGCCATCCCAGACGTATCGATACATGTCATTTGACAGCACCGGGGGCACGGGGAAAGCCACGATTCTCCAAATCACGGCAAGGCCGAGGACCATGCCGACCGAGAAACCATTCTGCCGCCATGCGGCGATCTGCAACAGGCCAAGAACAAGTGCCGCCGCCACAAAAACCGGAAATGTCTGCGGCTGCCGGGCAGCTTGGATCATGACCAGCCCACCTGCAGCCATCAATCCCGCCAAGACCAGGGTCCACGCCCGGGAGGCAGCACCCCGACCGTGCTCTTCAGCTTCGATCAAAACGGATTACGGTTCGGCGGCCACCGCGCTCGTAGCGCACGTCATCGGCCATCCGCTCTATCAAAAACAGTCCACGCCCCCCGTCTTCCAGCAGATTGTCTTCTGCAAGCGGATCTCCGACCGCGCTCCGGAGAAAACCTTCGCCCTCGTCCTCCACTTCAATGATGAAGGCATCGGCCCGCTCCTCGAACACAATCTCCACCTTCTTTTCAAGAATAGACTCGTTACCGTGCTCAATGGCATTCGTGACGGCCTCTGATGCCAGAAGGACGGCTTTGTATACCAGGTCATCATTTTCCGTGTGGCTGGAAAAAAAGGCTTCAGCTTCATCAACGACCCGTTCAAGGTCATCGAACGAGCTTTGGATGGTCATTTCTAGTCTGGCCACGAAACGGGGGTTCTGGTTGATCGTCGCACCAAAGTACGAAAACGATCCGCAATGCGGCGCGCTCCCAGGCGCCTGTCGAACATTTCGAGTCCGTTCGCTTCAGCAATGGGGAGAGTTCCCCGTTCCCACATATCGAAAAGCTCCAGTAGCCGCTCGCTTACTTCCGGGATGCGATCAGGATGCGCCACGAATCCCGCACCGTGAGCCATGATATCGTCGCGTGCAACGCCTTCGGGTACCAATCCCAGAATCGGTCGCCCGGAACCCATGTATTCGTACAATTTCCCCGTGGATATACCCTCACTCCCCGGGCGCACCCCGATGGTGAGCCAGAGAACGTCAGCCGCATGCTGCGCCCGAACGGTCCCGGTATGTGAGACATACCCGTGATGAACCACCAACCTCTCCAGATCCAACTCGCGGACGAGATCATGCAAATGATCCGGCACCAGTCCCATGAAGTGAGCCCGGGCCTTCTCTCTGAAGCGGTCGTCAACCGCCGCGGCTGCTGCGAACGCTCGCAGGAATACATCGGGTTTCTGTGCATCGTAAAAGACGCCTGTGTACAGAAAAGTGCATGTTGTGGATTCAAAGATATCCGCCGACTCGAGGTTGGTAAAGTCTTCCGGGTCAAACCCTTGTGGTACAATATGAACACCTTCTCCATCCAAACCATTGCGCTCACACAACGCATCCCGTATGACGCGGTTTATGACATGGATTTCATGTGCATCCTGCACTGCTTTGGACTCCATTCGAGCGGCCACGCACCTGTGCCAGCGGGTTGGATATGTGTGTCTCGGATTACCCACCCAGTCGTCTCGGAAATCCAGGACAAGCGGCAGTCGGAAACGCCTGGCCAGCTGCCTCGCGACGAGAACGCCCGTATAGGGTGGCGCTGACACAAAAACCAGGTCGTGACGCTCCCTTTGAAGCAGGCGTCGCCCCATCCGAACGGCAAACGGATACCAACCGATCTTGTTGTCAGGCTGAAAAATCCACTGGGAAAGTCGTGCCATCGGCCCGCGGCGCCCTTCTGCAGGAAGTCCAACCGTCCGTCTCCGCATGCCTGGAATCTGAGTCGGGTCGACAGATCCGGTACGATGGACGGTTATTCCGGGACGATCGAGTTCGTCGGACAGAGTCTCATCGAAGGCGAAATAGGCTCCTGGATTGACCGTCAGCACCGAAACATCTATCCCATTGTCCGGCAAGTATTTGACCAGCTTGGCCGTACGCTGCACACCACTCAGGCCCAGAGGCGGAAAGTAGTACGAGACGACGAGGATCCTGAGACGCTGTTGCATTACAGGATAACCGGTTCCGTAGAAAGACGATTCAACCGCCTGGCGTCTCCATCGGTAATGACAATGGTATCTTCAAGGCGGATGCCGAATTGTCCCTCAAGATAAATGCCGGGCTCGACGGTTACGACGGTATTCTTCTGCAGCCTGTGGTCGGTTCTGGCAGATACGCCCGGCCATTCGTGTACATCCATGCCCAGGCCGTGTCCCAGTGAGTGAACGAAGTGGTTCCCGTAGCCTTCCGCCTGTATCACGCTCCTTGCCGTGCTGTCAAGAGCGTGCGTGGACATACCGGAAACAGCCGATTCCACCGCTGCTCTGCGCGCGGCATCGACGAGGGACCAGATACGAAGGAATTCGGACGACGGGCGGCCCAGATGCACCATCCGTGTCATGTCACTACAGTATCCGTCGAATTCACACCCGAAATCAAACAGGATCGGGGTTGCGGGCGCGAGTCGGTCGAGGCCCGGCCGCGCATGCGGCCGGGCCGAGTTGGGGCCGAAGGCCACAATGGATTCGAATGAAGACCGACTCGCGCCCGCAACCCGTTGACGGTAATCGATCTCGGCCGCCAGGTCGCGTTCGCTGACCCCCTCCTTCACCAGCGACAGGACATCCCCGAAAACCGACTCCGAAAGACGGAGTGCGCGCGTCATGGCGTCAATTTCGTTATCGTCCTTGACAGCCCGCAGCGGAGCAGCAGCCTCCACGAGCGGGTGAAGCGCGACCCGAATATCGCTTCCCGACATGGCCGTCCGCAGGTCATTGTGGCTCGATACGGTCACATGATCTGCTTCGAAAGCCATGCGCAGGGCGCCCCCATCCGTTTGCGCCATATTGCCCGCGGTCTGCACAAACACGCCGTCACTGCACAAGGCGGCCGGGAGCGATCCAGAGACGACACTGCATTCGGTTACCGTCCCCGCGGAAACCATTCTGGCAGCTTCCTGGGCGTAGCGTCCATCCGTGAAGAACCAGGATCCTGCCGGTGCAACCAACAGGGCACCGTTCGAGCCGGCAAAACCACAAAGCCACCGAACCGTGCTCGGGTTGCTTGCAAGTATGGCGTCACAACCTGCTTTGAGAACATCGGCAACAAGACGTCTCTGTCGATCCCGGTACGTGGTTTCAGGCATGGCTTCTTTCGTGCCGGATTCAGGTTTTGGTACTGTAGTTCGGCGCCTCCTTCGTGATGGCAATATTGTGGGGATGGCTCTCTATGAAGCCCGAAGCACTGATACGCACAAACTGTGCACGCTCATGGAGCTCTTTCACCGTCTGGCACCCCGTGTATCCCATGGCCGCCCGCAGTCCACCAAGCATCTGGTACACGACTTCGTGCAAGGATCCACCATAGGGCACACGACCTTCGATGCCTTCGGGAACGAGTTTTCCCAGTTCGTCTTCCACGTCCTGGAAATAGCGGTCTTTGCTGCCTGCCTGCATGGCACTGAGCGACCCCATCCCACGATAGCTTTTGTATTTGCGACCCTCATACAGGATGGTCTCGCCCGGACTTTCCTCAACACGTGCAAAAAGACCACCAATCATGACGCTGGCAGCGCCCGAAGCGAGCGCCTTGGGTATATCTCCCGTCTGCTTGATGCCGCCATCGGCAATGACCGGAATATCGTGTTCCATGGCGACTTCTGCGCATTCCAGAACGGCACTCAGTTGGGGTACTCCCACCCCCGCCACGATGCGTGTCGTGCAGATGGAGCCCGGGCCGATTCCGATTTTGACACAGTCCGCACCAACCGAAATCAGATCACGCGTGGCTTCCCGCGTCGCTACGTTGCCCGCCACGACAGCCAGGCCCGAGCGGTATGTCTTGACGCGTTCCACGGCTTTCAGGACGCCCTGGCTGTGTCCATGCGCCGTATCTACAGTAACGAAATCAACACCAGCCTCGACGAGTGCACTGAGGCGCTCTTCGATATCAGAGGTAACACCCACGGCCGCACCGACACGCAGTCGGCCGTGCTCGTCCTTGCAGGCATTCGGGAATTGACGCTTCTTCTGGATGTCCTTGAATGTAATGAGGCCCGTCAGTCGCCCTTCGTCATCCACCACAGGCAGCTTTTCGATTTTGCTGGCCTGCAGGAGCGCCTCTGCGGCCTCCAGGGTCGTACCCTTTGGTGCCGTTACAAGAGGCGTTTTCGTCATGATGTCTTCGAGATGTGCACTTCCATCCACCTGGAAGCGAAGATCACGGTTGGTTACGATTCCAGCCAGCACGCGGTCCTTGCCAACAACCGGAATGCCACCGATGGAGTAGCGCGCCATCATGGCCCGTGCATCTGCGACCGTATGGCGCGGGCCGAGCGTAATGGGATCCATGATCATCCCACTCTCGGAACGCTTAACGCGGCGCACTTCAGCCGCCTGCTGTTCGATGGACATGTTCTTGTGCAGAACACCCGCTCCTCCCTCCCGGGCCAGGGCAATGGCCAACTCCGATTCGGTAACCGTATCCATTGCCGCCGACAGAATGGGGATATTGAGACGGATTGTGCGGGTAAGGCGCGAGGAGGTGTCAACGTCACGCGGCATGATGGTACTGTGCGCCGGTACGAGCAGTACGTCGTCGTAGGTCAGGCCTTCACCACGGAATTTGTGGTGGGATACATGCAGTTCCTTGTTGTTCATGTTATTATAATTTCACTTTTCGATACAGTGCAGACACCTCATCGCGGGAGAGCCGCCGCCATTTTCCCCGACGAATGCCTTTGGCCGTCAGTCCTGCGTACTTGATGCGTTCGAGAGAAACCACGTCGTGTCCAAGTGCCTCGAACATGCGACGCACCTGACGGTTGCGCCCCTCGTGAATGGAAATACCCACCACGTTCCGTACGGAGGGATCGGGGAACGCCGCCCGGCCCGCAGCCGCCGGGCCATCATCGAGGGTGACTCCGCCCAGGAGGGCAGCCAGATCCTCATCTTTGAGGTCGGTGTCTGTACGAACGAGGTACATTTTGTCGATCTCATAGGACGGGTGCATGAGGCGGTGCGCCAGATCGCCGTCGTTGGTGACCAGCAAAACGCCCGTCGTGTCACGGTCCAGCCGACCAACGGGAAAGAGTCCATCCTTTTCTTTTTCCGGCAGATCAAACAGATCCATCACACATTTTCGTCCACGCTCATCTTTCGTGGTGGTGATGACATTCGAGGGCTTATTGAGAATGTACCAGGCCAGGTGAAGTGGGACGATCTTGCGGCCGTGCACTTCGATCGTGTCTTTCGGCGTGACTTTGCTACCCAATTCGGTAACTTTTTTGCCGTTTACGGCTACTTCGCCGCGGGCAATCAGTTTATCTGCTTCGCGGCGCGAACAGACCCCTGAACGGGCCATGAACCGGTTCAGTCTGACCTCTTCCTTGTCGGAGGCAATGGTGCGTGCAGCCGGTTTCGGGACGTTTCTGTCAGTCGGACGCTTCGTCCTGTGTTTGCGAGCCATGTTCGTTTGATTCATTCGCAAGGGAAAGCCCGGACGTCATCATGATACGGGCTTTTTCCCGGTGGAAGGCGGGGTCGTCCAGAATGGATTCCA
The DNA here is from genome assembly GCA_002787815.1 of Bacteroidetes bacterium CG12_big_fil_rev_8_21_14_0_65_60_17. Classification (GTDB taxonomy): domain Bacteria; phylum Bacteroidota; class Rhodothermia; order Rhodothermales; family UBA10348; genus 1-14-0-65-60-17. The sequence continues at coordinate 26,961 of PCUY01000031.1, forward strand.
CTTCGCGCAGATTCGGAAGGTCGTCCAGACTGGCCAGGCCAAACAATTCGAGGAATTTGTCGGTTGTGCCGTAGAGCAGTGGCCGCCCTACGGAGTCGGCCCGCCCAACCACGTCGATGAGCCCATATTCCAGAAGTTTGCGCAGTGCGTAATCGCAGTCCACTCCACGTACATATTCCAGATCCGTACGAGAAGTCGGTTGTCTGTAGGCCAGGATGGCCAGTGCCTCCATGAGCGTTCGGGTGAGGCGACGCTGACGATCGGTGGCATGAACGGCTTCCATGAACGGCGCTACCTCTGCCAGCGTCGCAAACCGGTAGCCTCCTGCCCACCGCTCTACCCGGAAGGATCGACCGGTACTGTCGTAGACCTCATTGATGGCGCGTACCGCTTCATCAACCTCTTCCGGGGCCGGTGCACCGTGGCCCGTAACGTCGGCAAAAGCGCGGGCAATGTGTGCGGCAGTCACCGGTTCGTCAGCTGCAAATACGATAGCCTCAACCGCTTTGGCCAGTTGGTCCTGACGGGTTTGATCGCTATTACTCATGGTGAACCTCGTCCATCTCGTCACTCGACAGGAGGGTCATGAAAAAGTCGTCCCGGCGCTCCTCGACAAATATATCGAGATCGCCACGCCTGGCCATTTCAAGTACAGCCAGGAATGTCGTAATAATGAACGGTTTGCTGCGCCCTTTCATGATGGATATGAACGACGTGCGCCCGTTTCGGGTAAGAGCCGACTCCAGGAATTCTTCCTGCTCCTCGATGGTATACGCTTCCGTCTCCACAGCATGGTCCACCACGTCGGGAGCGGTGGTCAATACACGTCGGAGCGCAGATACCAGATCGAATACCGTCGCTTCTACCAATTCCGCTTCCGGTTCCACGGAGGGCGCAAGGGCGGCAGCCGCTTCGCCACGCGTGAACTGCCGCAGGCGGTCCTCATACCTCGCTGTGAGATGGTCGGAAGCTTCCTTGAATCGGATGTACTCGAGGAGACGCTCGACCAGTTCCTGGCGGGGATCGATGAGTCCTCCGTCGTCATCCACCTCCGTGGATGGGAGCAACATCCGCGTCTTGATGCTGATGAGCAGAGCAGCCATGTACAGGAAATCACCCACGCCATCGAGATCGACTTCCTCCATGAACTGGACATAGGTCAAAAACTCGTCGGCAATACGCGAAATCGGAATGTCATGCACGTCCAATTCATCCCTTCGAATGAAGAAGAGCAGGAGGTCAAGCGGACCTTCGAATTGTTGGAGTTGGACTTTGTACACGTTCTCCGCTACTGCGTCACGGTCTGTTGATGGTATTCTGCTGCATGAACCAGGCTGCTGTCTCCCGAAGTCCGTCTTCTACGCCAATCGTGGGCTTCCAGTCCAACGAGCGCTGTGCTTTGGCCCACGAGAGAACAGAGCGACGTTGCTCTCCCGGCTTACCCGGTCCATGCTTCACGGCAACGCCTGGCGCCACCGTATCGCGGACAATCCTGAACAACTGGTTTACATTCGTTTCCACACCGGTCCCGATGTTGATCGTGCCCACACACCGCTTTTCCAAAGCGGCCATGTTGGCGGCCACAACGTCCCGTACATGCACATAGTCCCGCGTCTGCTGGCCGTCACCATTCACGACAGTCGGCAGTCCCGCCAGAAGACGTTGGGCAAAAATCGCTACAACACCCGCCTCCCCGTGCGGATTCTGCCGGGGTCCGTACACGTTTCCGTAGCGCAGTGCCGTCCACGAAATATCATACGTATGGTGGTAGAAGTGAAGGTATTTTTCTGAACACAACTTCGTTATGCCGTACGGGGACAACGGATTGAGAAGGTGCTCCTCATCCTGCGGCACATATTGCGGCTCGCCGTAGATGGCCCCTCCTGTCGATGAGAAGATAACATGTCGGAGACCCCGCGAACGACCTGCTTCCAATACATTCAACAGGCCTCCGATATTCACATCGGCGTCGAATGCTGGATCGGCAACGGAACGACGCACATCCATCTGAGCTGCCAGGTGAAAGACTACTTCATATCCGTACTCCTTCCAAAGATTGGCCAGATCAGGATCACGCACATCAGATTCATGGAGTATCGCACCCGGAGGGACATTGTGTCGGAATCCACCCGAGAGATCGTCCAGAATATGAACGTCATGGCCGGCAGCAAGCAGTGCATCTACGATATGTGAACCGATGAAGCCTGCTCCGCCGGTGACAAGAATAGTCATGATGTTGGCAGGATGCGGACGGTGGAAAAAGAGGACGGTCTGAAAAGATCCTGTGCTACGCCGAGCACGTCATCAAGCGTGACCGAATCGATCATGGAGAGGATCTCATCCAGCGAAAAATATGTGCCGTAATATAATTCCTGTCTACCAATGCGCATCATACGGCTACCCATACTCTCCAGGCCCAACATGATACCTCCCTTCACCTGGCTGCGAGCCCGCTCCAGCATACGCCCGGATACACGACGCTGTACGAGCTTGTCAAGCTCCCGGAACATGAGTTCGCGGGCGTGATCCACCCGCTGGGTATCGGTACCCATGTAGATACCGAAGTCGCCGGTATCCGAGTGCATATTGATGAAGGAGTAGATATTGTAACAGTAGCCGTATCGCTCCCTGATATTCTGATTCAGTCGCGACGACATCCCTCCGCCCAGTAGCGTGTTCAGGATGGACAGGGCAATGCGCCGCTCATCATGCACGGAGTAGGCTCGGCGGCCAATGACAAGATGTGCCTGCTGGATGGGTCTCTTTTCCGTCACGAAGCCGGGAGGCGCATCCGGAATCGGGTCAGATCCGATGTGGCGTCTCGCGGGGGTCCGCTTGCTGTCCCTGAAAGCCTTCTCGACGTGCTGTACCAGTTTGCTGTGGGACACATTGCCCGCGGCCGCGATCACGATCCGGTCGTGCGTGTATGTCAGCGCCATGAAGTCCATCAACGTCGACCGGGAAAACGATCGTACCGTCTCTTCACTGCCAATGACAGGCCGACCCATCGGGTGGTCGGGAAAAAGCGTCTCATCGAGTATATCGAACACGCGATCTTCCGGTGTGTCGTCGTACATCTTCATTTCCTCGATGACGACATCCTTTTCGCGCTCCAGTTCACGTTCTGGGAAAACCGGGGTCAGGATCAGGTCACACACCGTGTCCACGGCCCGAGGAAGATGTTCATCAAGCGCACGCGCGTAGAAGCACGTGTATTCCTTTGACGTGAAGGCGTTGAGGTACCCTCCAACGTTTTCCATCCGCTGCGCAATATGGTGCATGCGCCGCTTGGTAGTGCCCTTGAACACCATGTGCTCGATGAAGTGACAGGCACCGCTCTCCACGGCCCGTTCATCTCGACTTCCGGTGTGAATCCATGCACCTATGCTGACGCTGCGCACAGAAGGTATGGTCTCTGTTACAACGCGTACGCCGTTGTCAAGAATGGTCTTATCAAACATCGTCTGGAGAATTGTCATATATACACGAATAGCGGGGACCTGCACAGGCCTCCGCTATTCGCAGAATGTCAGGATCCGCTGGCGCGCCCTGAAACCCGAACCAGGAATCAGCGCCGACCGCCCCTGTCTCCGCCACGGCCCCGGCCGCCACCATCGCGTCCCCGACCTCCTCCGTCCCGACTGCGGCTACCACCTCGATTCTCCCGGGGTGGCCGCTCTTCATATCCTTCCGGCTTCTCAATGAAGGGCTTTCGGCTGAACCGCAGTTTGCCGTCATCGCGGACTTCGATGAGTTTGACCTTGATCTTGTCACCTACCTGGACGTAGTCGTCGACATTGGAAACGTAGCCCCAATCCAGCTCCGACACGTGAAGCAGACCTTCCTTGCCCGGCAGAATTTCCACGATGGCACCGAATCCTTCTACCTTGCGGACTGTGCCCTCGTATTCTTCGCCTTCCTCCGGCTGTGTCACAATACCTTTTATGATAGCAAGTGCTGCTTCTGCATCGTCTCCATTCACTGCGGCGATGGTGACATACCCCAGGCCATCCTCTTCCGTGATCTCAACCGTGGTGTTGGTATCACGCTGAATTCCCTGGATGATCTTCCCGCCCGGGCCAATGACTGCTCCGATGAAGCTGGGGTCAATGGCAATCCGCGTCAAACGCGGTGCATGACGCGAGAGCTCTTCCCGCGGAGCTGCGATGGCTGCTTCCATGATATCCAGGATATGCATGCGCCCCGCCCTTGCCTGATGGAGAGCTTTCGCCATCACATCCCGTGAAAGGCCATCAATCTTGATATCCATCTGACACGCCGTGACACCATCCCGCGTGCCTGTGACCTTGAAATCCATGTCACCGAGGTGATCTTCCGTACCCAGGATGTCAGACAGTACGGCGACGCGCTGCCCGTCCGAGATAAGTCCCATTGCAATGCCGCTGACCGGCTTGCGCATCGGAACGCCTGCATCCATCATGGCCATGGAACCCGAACAGACACTGGCCATGGACGAGGAGCCATTCGATTCCAGCACGTCCGAGTTGATACGGATCGTGTACGGGAACTCCTCCTCATCGGGAAGCATGCCGGCAAGTGCCCGCTCAGCGAGGTAACCGTGGCCAATTTCACGGCGACTGGCACCGCGCAGGAACTTCGCTTCACCGGTACAGAATGGCGGAAAGCTGTAGTGCAGATAGAAGGAGCGGTCCGTCTGGTCGAATACCTGGTCTACCGCCTGCACGTCCCGTCCCGTCCCAAGGGTCACACTCGAAAGGACCTGTGTTTCACCGCGCGTGAAAATGGCACTCCCGTGCACACGCGGAAGGTAACCGATGTCACACCAGATATTGCGGACGTCGGTTAGGCCGCGGCCATCAATGCGCTTCTCTTCGGCGAGAATCATTTCGCGCATGACATCTTTTTCGACGATGGAGACCGCATCCTTGATGTCGCTTTTCGACCATCCTTCCTCGGTAGCCTCGACGGCGTCGTCTCCTTCTCCGAGGAGTGCCTCGACGGCCGAGGCCTTGATATCATCCATCCCCCCGTAGAACGACTCCTTGTCATACGGCGCGTGAATGTGCTTTGCAATGCGATCGGTCACCAAAGGGCGGACCTTTTCTACGAGGTCAGAAGCAGGGGCCACCGTGGAGTATTCCATGGGCGAGACACCGCCGACGGCGATTACAAGCTCCTGCTGAAGGGCGCACAGCTTCTTGATGGCTTCGTGCCCAACGTCGAACGCCTCCAACATGTCGTCTTCAGACGCTTCGTCCATGTCGCCCTCGACCATCACGATGGCCTCATGCTTACCAGCAATGACGAGGTTCATATCCGAATCTTCCAGGTCGGCAAGCGACGGGTTCACAATGAACTGACCATCGACACGACCGACACGCACTTCAGCGATCGGGCCCGCAAATGGAGCGCCCGACAGCATGAGTGCTGCCGAGCTTCCTACGGCTGCGATCATATCTGCGTCATTCTCATCGTCGGCCGAAATGACCGACGCAATGATCTGGACTTCGTTCATGAATCCGTCCGGAAAGAGGGGGCGGACAGGCCGGTCAATAAGCCGGCATGTCAGTACCTCTTTGTCGGTAGGACGTCCTTCACGCTTGATGAAACCACCCGGGAATTTGCCGGCGGCTGAAAATTTCTCGCGATACTCGACCGTGAGTGGAAAGAAAGGTTGCCCTTCCCTTGCCGACTTGTTGACCACCACGGTGCAGAGCACCATGGTATCACCCATTCGGGCTACAACAGCACCGGATGCCTGCTTTGCAAGGCGGCCGGTTTCGAGGGACAAGACTTTTCCGGGGGCAAATTCAATTTCCCGGATGGTTGCTTCAGACATGTTTTTTTGTTTTTTCCTCTGACTACACGTACAACAGGTACCTATTTACGGATACCCAACTCTGCGATGATGGTGCGGTAGCGCTCAATGTCACGATCCATCAGATAATTCAGGAGGCGACGGCGCTTGCCGACGAGTTGAAGGAGACCTCTGCGCGTTGAGTGGTCTTTCCGGTGGGTCTTGAGATGATCGGTCAGCGCGTTGATACGCTGTGTGAAAATGGCGATCTGGACTTCAGGAGTACCCGTATCATTGGCGGATTTACCGTATTTCTCTACGGCCTCCCGGGTTGCATTTTTTGAAATCATGGAGAGAACCTCTTTAGATTATACCATGCTAAAGAAGAACACGCATTCCGCGTGGGAATGGAATTCACAGTGCCGGGACCATCCCGGCATCACTGAAGATATCTATCTCAGTGCGGCCCTGCAACGCACCCTGTCTTCGTTTAGTTGCCGGACAAGTGCTTCGGCGCCATCGAATTTGGACTCATCCCGCAGTCGGATGACAAATTCCGCACGAACTTCACAGCCATACAAATCCACTTTCGTGTCGAGAACGTGCACCTCGGCATGCTCTTCACTGCCTCCAAAGGTGGGGCGAATACCAATGTTCAACATGGCTTTCGCCGGCAGGAGACCGACAGCCTCCGCCCAGACAGCATAGACACCCCGTGCCGGCAGCACGGTTTCACTCCGGTCAACGTCCAGATTGGCAGTCGGAAAACCAATGGTGGAACCACGGCCGTCACCATGCACTACGGTGCCGCGCAATGAAAAGGCCCGTCCCAGCATACGGGCTGCATCTTCCACCCGACCGGCCCCGATCGCGGCGCGGATACGTGACGACGACACCGCCCCCCGGGCGTCGGCAAGTGCTGCCACTTCAAACACATCAAATCCGAGCTGCCCTCCCAGTCGCGTCATGAGCGCTATGTCTCCCCTGCGCTCTTTCCCGAAGCGATGATCATGACCCATGATGACGGCACACGCACGCAGTTGCCCGACCAGGATTTCCTCAACGAATTCATGAGGCGTAAGTGCGGCCGCCTGTCGATCGAATGCCATGACAGCGACCCTGTCGGCACCTGCAGCATGGAGTAGTGTGATTCGCTCCCTTACCGACGTAAGCCTGACATTCCCCGGTCGCCCGAGGACTTCCCCTGGGTGGGGATTGAACGTCAAAACCACCGATTCCACGCCGCGCTCGCGCGCGACCCGGCCTGCTCTTTCCACCAGCAACCGGTGACCCAGATGCACACCATCAAAACTTCCCACCGTCACCACGGCACGCTCGGGATACTCCCCACCATCGGCAAATGTAATCATGACATCGAATCCATGAGAAGTGACAGCGGCCATGCACTATCCACGTGGTATGGCCCGATCTGTTGCCGACGGAGTCGGTTCAGATGCCCACCACAACCCAGCGCCTCTCCAAACTCGCTGGCCAGCGATCGAATGTACGTGCCTTTCGAGCACGTAACCCGGAATGAAACGTCCCGGCCGTCGAACGCGCCCAAAGTAAACTCGGATATGTGGACATCGCGGGTCGGCAGGGTAACGCGTTCACCGCGCCGGGCTTTCCGATAGAGTCGTTCGCCTTTGACCTTGACGGCCGAGTATGCAGGCGTGGTCTGCGTGATGTCACCAACGAATTGCCGTGCCGTCTCATCCAGCGCGATCGCTGTCACGCCGCTCGTTGGCCGCACCGTCTCGACCGGTGTCTCCCTGTCAAGCGATGCCGTTGTCTCACCGAGACGGATGACACCGGTGTAGACCTTTTCCATGTCCATGAACGTAGTCATCCGCTTCGTTGCCCGCCCTGACAAACAGATGACCAGCCCTGTTGCCATGGGATCGAGCGTACCGGCATGCCCGATTTTCCGGATGGGCGAGATCCTGCGCAGACGGCGAATGATATCGAAGGACGTAATGCCCTCTTCCTTGTCGATCAGCAGTACCAGGTCATCCCACGATTCGGGACGCGACGGATACGAAAGCACATGCTCAGGCGTCATTTTCCTGGTTTCGGGTGGCACGCTCTTCCTTGATACGCCCGAAAATCTCATCCATCCGGGCGGACTTCTCGAGAGACAGGTCAAGAAAGAACCGAAGTTCGGGAATGCTTTTCACCTGGTGCCGAATGGCCCGGCCCAGACTGCCACGGATCTGCGACGTCAGGTCCCGAAGGCGGGACAGGACGGCCTCCTTCTCGGCAGTCGATTCACCGAGCACGGACACATCCACGTACGCAATGGACAGATCGGCGGTTACGCGGACACCGGTCACGGTGACCATGGGTCGCAGTTGATCGGCAAACCCCTCGGACAGGATTTTTGCAATTTCCCTCTGGAAGAGACTTGCCACGCGTTCTGTTCGGATACTCTTACTCATCCAGGGTACGTCGACGCTCCACGACTTCGTAGGCTTCGAGCTGATCGCCAACCTTGATGTCGTTGAATTTGTCGATGGCCATACCGCATTCATAGCCGCTGGTCACTTCGCGTACATCGTCCTTGAACCTTCGAAGTGAGGACAATGCGCCGTCGTAGATAACGACCCCCTCCCGGATGAGATGGATGCGGTCGGAACGACGTATTTTTCCCTCGACAACAAAACACCCGGCGACGGTTCCTGCCTTGGGCACCTTGAAAATGTCGCGTACCTCCGCAACTCCCAGTATCTTCTCGCTTTTTTCCGGAGACAGCAGACCTTCCAGAGCGTCCCTGACCTCCTCAATGGCGTGATAAATCACGGAGTAGAGCCGGATGTCGATCTCTTCCTTCTCCGCAAGCTGCCGAGCACCGAGTACAGGGCGAACCTGGAATCCGACAATGATGGCATCGGAGGCCGATGCCAGCATGACGTCACTCTCATTGATGGCTCCAACTCCCTTGTGAATGATATTGACGACAACCTCTTCCTTCGAGAGTTTCATCAATGAATCGGAGAGGGCCTCAACCGAACCACCCACATCGCCCTTCACGATCAGGTTCAATTCACGGAATTCACCAAGTGCGAGACGACGTCCAATTTCGTCGAGGGTAATATGCTTCCTCTGCCGAAGGGACTGCTCGCGCATGATCTGCTGCCTACGCTGCGCTATTTCTCGCGCCTCCTTCTCCTCCTTCATTACGATGAACGAGTCGCCAACTTCCGGCTGACCGTCGAGGCCTACAACAAGCGCGGGAAAGGACGGCCCACGTTCCTTGACAGGGCGCTCCCGCTCATCGAACATGGCCCGAACGCGTCCAGCGAAGGCGCCGGCAAGGAAGATATCCCCAATCCTGAGCGTCCCGTTCTGGACCAGAACAGTTGCCACGTTTCCTCGACCCTTTTCCAGGCGCGACTCGATGACGGAACACACGGCCCGTCGGTCGGGATTGGCTTTGAGCTCAAGCAGTTCTGCCTCGATAGCCACGCGTTCGAGCAATTCCTCAATACCCTGGCCTGTCTTGGCGGAAACCAACTCACACTGCACCTTACCACCCCACTGCTCGACCAATACATTATGATCGGCCAATTGCTGCATGACACGGTCCGTGTTGGCGGCCGGTTTGTCAATCTTGTTGATGGCGACAATAATGGGCACGCCTGCGGCCGAGGCATGGTTGATGGCCTCGATCGTCTGCGGCATGACCGCATCGTCAGCTGCGACCACGAGGATAACCACATCGGTCACCTGCGCGCCACGGGCTCGCATGGCCGTGAAGGCTTCGTGACCCGGTGTATCCAGGAACGTCATGGAGTTACCGCTGGACAGCTCCACGTGATAGGCACCAATGTGCTGCGTGATACCCCCGGCCTCACCAGCGACAACGTTCGCTTTACGGATATGATCGAGCAGGGACGTCTTGCCATGATCCACATGTCCCATAACGGTCACAACCGGATCCCTTGGTACGAGATCGGCTTCGTCATCCTCTTCAATGACAACATCCGCCGCCGTGTAATCTGTAATGAACTCCACTTCGAAGCCAAATTCATCGGCTACGATGGTAATAGTATCGGCGTCGAGACGCTGGTTGATGGAGACCATCATGCCTGCCGAAAAAAGCGTCGAAATGACGTCATTCACGCTTACATCCATGAGATTGGCAAGCTCACCCGTTGAGACGAACTCGGTAACCTCCAGAATCTTGTCCTCGGCCTCCTTCTGCCCACTTTCACGGTCGCGGTCGGACGCACGTGTGTCACGCCGCTGTTTGCGCCGACGCTGCCTTACGCGGCTGGCGCCCATTTCGAGTTCCCGCAGCGTTTCCTGCAGGGTCTGCTCCACCTCGGCATCATCGACTTTCTTGCCCTTGCGCCCGCCTTTATCCTTCTTCGCCTTGGACGGCGTGGACTTGGCAGCGGGTTTCGTCTTCTCGGTGGTGGCTATACGTTTTCTCTTACGTTTGCGACGCCCAGAGTCGTCTTCCACAGAGCTGAGGTCTATGGTTCCCAGCACCTTCGTTCCCGCAAGCTTGTACCGGTCGGCCGAGAGCGTCGCAGACTCTGCAGACGTTTCCGGGTCTCCCTCTTCCTTCTCTTCATCCGATGGCTCAGCAACCGCCGGTTTCTCCGGAGATTCGGAAGTTTCTTCCGTTTCCTGTTTTTCCGCTTCGGCTTCTGCCTTTTCCTTTTCTGCCTCTACAATCGCGGTCTTTCCCTTCTCTGCTTTCTCCTGGGCGGCCTTTTCCTTCTCGGCTTCGGTTGCCGCTTCCGACTCTTCTGCTGCGGCGCTGGCTTCCTCGCTGGCCTCTACAGGATCATCATCGTCCGCTTCAGGCGCAGCCGTCTCGTCGGCCACAGGGGCGGCCGCTTCAGGCTTGTCACCTGTCTCCACAACTTCGGGTGCTGTGGTTTCCGGGATCTCGTCCACCATAGCTTCAGGCGCCTCAGCAGGGACGTCCTCCGTACCGTCGTCGTCTTCTGTGGCAGGAGCTTCGCCAGCCGGTTCTTCCACCGCCTCGGTTGGCGCCTCTGCGACCTCTGTCTCGTGATCCACTTGACGAGCGGCCCGCTTTTTGCTGACGCGGTCTGCCTGCTCTTTGTCGTCGGCAAAGTAAGCGAGCAGATCCTCGTACGCCTCTTCGGTGGTTATGGCTGCATTGATTCCACTGCCAGCCAGTGCGTCTGCATGTCCGGCGCTTTCTAATTGTTCAACAATGTGATCAATGGATACATTGAGCTCCTTTGATACCTTGAACAGTCGGACTTTCCTGAATTTATTTGTCGTAGCCATGAAATGGGTTGAAGAGCGGGAAGAGAAACACGTATCAATCGGGGTCAGACGGTGTCACTTTCTTCCTCCTCGAATTCTGCTTTGATTATGGTCAGGATAGCTCCCGCCTGATCGGACGCCATGCCAGAACGACGAACCAGTTCATCCCGCGACAACTCCAGTACCGCGCGTGCGGTGTCACACCCGATGTCGCGCAGCTTCTGGAGCAGTTCTTCCGGAATTTCATCGGCGAACTCGTCTATTTCAATGTCTTCCTCCTCCTCTGCAATTTCCCGATACACGTCAATCTCGTATCCGGCAAGTGCAGAGGCAAGGCGAATGTTGATGCCACCACGCCCAATCGCCTGACTGACCTCGTCTGCGCGCACGACAACCTTGGCGCGCGGTGGCGTCAGTTCGTCGTTGGTAATGACCTGGACCGGCGAAGCAGGTGATAGCGCACGCTTTATAAGATCGTGCTTGTCATCTGTCCACGAGACAACGTCGATATTTTCATTGCCCAGCTCTCGAACTACTGCGTGAATGCGTGATCCCTTCATTCCGACACACGCACCCACGGGATCGATCCGCTCATCGTGACTGATTACCGCCACTTTGGCTCGATCACCCGGTTCACGAACAATTTTCTTGATCTCGACAATACCTTCGTCAATTTCCGGGACTTCCAACTCAAACAGGCGCTCCATGAAGAGTGGGTCCGCCCTTGATATGATGATCTGAGGATTACCCGCACTGTCCCTCACGACCTCCTTGATGACGGCGCGAACCATGTCACCCTTTCGATAACGGTCCCGCAGGATCTGCTCCTGACGTGGCATGATCAATTCGACTTTGTTGTGGATGACAAGCATCTCACGACGCCGGATCTGATAGATTTCGCCAACAACAACTTCTCCAACGAGGTCTTTGTACCAGTCGTATACGTTGTCTTTCTCGATGTCACGGATGCGCTGTGCAAACGTCTGACGCGCCGTCATGACCGCTCTTCGGCCGAAATCCTTCACATCGATCTCCTCAGCCACCTCATCACCCTCTTCAAAATCTTCGTCGATCAGCTGTGCTTCGGTTTCTTCAATCTGTGTAACCGGATCCTCCACATCCCAGTCGGCTACCACCTCCCTGATGTGCAGAATCTGCATATCTCCATGGTCGGGATTGAATATCACCTCGAAGGAATCGTCAGCGCCATACCGCTTCCGGATCATTGTTTTGAAAACATCTTCAATGATCAATTGCAGGTTGTCCCGTTCGATTCCCTTCTCGTGGGCAATCTCGGCAAATGAGGAAACAAGATCTGAACTTTGCATGAGTGTAGGCCCTACCAGGGCAACTTGATTCGTGCTTTGGAGATGTCACCATGAGCGAGCGTGACGTTCGAAGCATTACCGGTACGTACAATGATATCCGATTCACCATCGGCACTTTCCAGCCGGCCCGATATCACCGTTCCGTCTGCAAATGTGATTTCGACATCTTTACCGACGTGGCGCCGGAACTGCCTGGGCAGCAGCAGGCACCGCTCTTCGCCCGGCGAGGACACATTCAGCGAGTAGCCTCCCTTGATGATGTCCTCCGCATCCATCAGAAAACCCAGTTCACGACTTATGGTAGCGAGATCTGCCACGCCTACCCCTTGGTCACCATCAAGATAGACCTCCACGACGCGTGAGCCCTTCCGCCCACGCACCACGATATCGACCACATAGATCTCCTGGCCTGCAATCACATCCTGCACCAGTCGTCCAACAGACGCAGCCAGGGCCCGGTCGCCGGTCAGCGTATCGTTGTCGTGTTTGTATGTGCTCGTTTCCGGCATAGTCAGTTCGTGTTGACAAGGGGTACCTGTGCAAAAAACGCCCGGTCCGAAGCTCGGACGGGCGCCGCCAGAATCCACTCATCAACACTCTGTGCGGCTCAGCCGCATTTGAATGTCTTTGAATACGGAATATACGTCACAACGCGTACATCATGCAATTCCGGTTCGGGGCCCGGATCGGCCCTGTCCCGTCATGAAAGCATCTTCAACGCGGTTTCAAATGACGGTATCGTGAAGAAATGCCTCCCTGGTCCCTGGGTAGTCCGTCATATGATGCAGACCCCGACTCTCCTGTCGCAGCAAGGCCGACTCAACGATGAGATAGGCTACGGCTATCAGATTCCGGAGCTCGCAGAGAGATCGCGTCAGCATTGCTTTTCGGAAAAACTCTTCCGTCTCCTCGTACAGGACCCGGGTGCGACGCCGGGCGCGTTCCAACCGGTGTGTGGATCGAACAATGCCCACGTAATCCCACATGACGCGCCGCAACTCATCGCGATTGTGCGAAACCAACACCCATTCGTCCGGATGCGATGTTCCTTCAGAATTCCAGTCCGGCACCTGGTGATTCAACTCCACCTGGTTGTCAGGGCTGCACGCCGCGCGTGCGGCCCGAACCGAGACGACCAACGCCTCAAGAAGCGAGTTCGATGCCAAGCGGTTCGCACCGTGCAGACCCGTGCACGCCACTTCGCCGCACGCAAAGAGTCCTCTGATCGATGTCTGGCCATTGACATCCGTAAGGACCCCGCCGCACATGTAATGGGCGGCCGGCACGACTGGTATGGCATCTCCAGCCAGGTCCAGACCGAACTGCCTGCATGTGGCGGCGATCGTGGGAAAATGCTCGAGAACTTCCGCTCGCGGCAGGTGAGACAGACTCAGGAGGACATGGGTGTGACCGTGCCGCTTCAACTGATCGTCTATGGCTCTGGCCACCACATCCCGGGGAGCCAGTTCGGCACGTTCATCGTAGTCGGGCATGAACCGGTGTCCTTCCAGATTCACGAGATGAGCTCCTGCGCCGCGGACCGCTTCGGAAATGAGGAATCGGTTCGCCCCTGGATGATACAGCGACGTAGGATGAAATTGGACGAACTCCATGTTTGCGACACGGGCTTTCGCCCGGTAGGCCATGGCTATGCCGTCCCCCGTGGCTATATCAGGGTTCGTCGTGTGCAGGTATACCTGGCCGGCTCCACCTGTAGCCAGAATTGTCACCCTGGAGAGAAACATGATTACCTGGTCAACTTCCTCGTCCAGGACATAGGCACCGTAGCATTCAATATCCTTCCGGGAGCGCGTAACCTTCTCGCCGAGATGATGCTGGGTAATCAGTTCGACGGCAAAATGATAGTCGTAGACGTGGATATTGGCGTGGGAAGAGACGCAGCCCAGGAGAGACTCTTCTACTTCCCGTCCCGTGGCATCGGCCGCGTGAACGATCCTGCTCAGGGCGTGCCCCCCCTCGCGACCCAGGTGCAACGATCCGTGTCTGCTCGTGAACCGCGCACCGCCGTCCTGCAATCGTCGAATCTGGGCTGGACCTTCAGCCACAATTGTTCGGACGACGTCTTCGTTGCACAGCCCGGCACCCGCGATGAGGGTGTCGCGGACATGGCTGTCAAACGAGTCCGCCGTATCCATGACCGCCGCGATGCCTCCTTGGGCGTAATTTGTGTTGGATTCCGACGCCTGCGATTTGGTAACGATAGCCACGCTACCGTGCTCAGCAAGTTCGAGCGCAATCGACAGACCAGCCGCGCCACTGCCCAGAATCAGGAAATCAACAATTTCACGCATGATCAATTCTGCATGAGCCAGGCCCGGATGAGTTCGTCAAGATCGCCGGCCATGACCGAATCGACATCGGTCAGTTTCGTTTCCGTTCTGTGGTCATTGACCATGGTGTAGGGCTGGAAAACATAGGAACGGATCTGCGAGCCCCATTCGATTTTCTTTTTGCTTCCCTCTACGGCGTTCTTGGCCGCCTCCTGTATTTCCTGCTCCAGTCGATAAACACGTGACTTGAGCATGGTCATGGCCCGTTCCTTGTTCTGCAACTGACTCCGCTCTTCGGTACACTCGGCCACAACCCGCTCTTCCCTGCCGTCTGAAAGCGCGCCCGTCCAAATGTACCGGACACCCGTTTCCACCTTGTTTACATTCTGGCCTCCTTTGCCACCGCTCCGGAACGTCTGCAATTCAATGTCATCCGGTTTCAGGTTGATTTCGATCGTATCGTCGATTTCCGGGTAGACGAATACGGATGCGAAGGACGTGTGCCGCCGGCCGCTCGAATCGAACGGACTGATCCGGACGAGTCTGTGTACACCGGTCTCCGCCTTGAGGTATCCGTACGCCATGGGACCCGCGATGTGCAGTGTGGCACTCTTGATTCCTGCCACGTCGCCCTCCTGATATTCCAGCAGGTGTACTCTGTACCCGCTTTTTTCTCCCCAACGCGTATACATGGTAACCAGCATGTCGGCCCAATCCTGGCTTTCCGTACCGCCGGCTCCAGGATGTATGTTGATCAGCGCATTCCGGTCATCGTCCGGGCCATTGAGCATCTGGCGAAGTTCGAGTGCGGAGAGTTCCTTCTCCAGGGGTCGCATCTCGGCTTCCAACTCGGCATCGAGCGATTCTCCCTCCTCGTCAACCAGTTCAAGCAGGGTCTCTATGTTTTCCTTGCGCTCGAGAACCCCGTTCCAGGAATCGATCCAGTCATTGTGGACGGAAATTTCCTTCTCTACCTGCTTGGCTGTGCGCGTGTCATCCCAGAAAGAGGGATCGAGCCGCTTCTGCGACAGTTCATCGCGACGTTCTCTATGAGAATCAATGTCAAAGATACCTCCCGAGCGTGTCCACACGCTCTAACAGGTTACGCACGTTCTGAATATCCATTTATCTCTTCTCCGTGTTGTAGTTGTACCGCAAAGTGAATCAATCGTGGTTCAATCGCGCCCCTGCATCCGGACACGGTACAGCCCAGCGCCAAGCCACCCACCAGCCATTCCCAAAAGGCAAGCAACGGCAAGCGTCGCTACGACGGTCGCAATGGGTGGAAGGTTTCCGAGGAGATCGGCAACCACGCGCCACATTTCCTGCGTTTCATGCGGAGCCCGGGTCCACGACCAGACCATGAGTACTCCCCATGCGGCCATCAGGCTGGCAGAGCCTGCCACAAGCCACTTCTTTTCGACCAGAAATCCTGCCAAAACAGCTCCAATTGGGCTCCACATCCACCCCAGAAATACATGTGCCGCGAGCGCAATCACGATCGCAGCCGGCAACATACGTATCATGCATCCACGGCCCCGCCTACCGATTCCTGTCTGCGGTTGGCAAAAGCTGAAATGCGTCGCACGGCTTCCTGGATATTTTCCATGGAGTTGGCATAGGAGCACCTGACATAGCCTGCGCCGCTTGGGCCAAATGCATCACCCGGGACAACGGCCACATTTTCCTCCTCCAGCAGGTATTGCGCAAACGACTCCGAGTCGAGACCCGTGGACCGGATGTCAGGGAAACAATAGAAGGCACCCTCCGGCTCGAACGTCGGGAGCCCAGCGGCCCGGAATCCGTCCACGATGTATCGCCGCCTGCGATCATACTCCTGACGCATCCGCTCTACATCCGCCTGGCACTCCTTGATCGCAGCCAAGGCGCCCCACTGGCTTGCCGTCGGCGCCGACATGATGATATACTGGTGGAGTTTGTACATCGCGCTGTAGACCGCTTTCGGTGCACACACATACCCTACCCGCCATCCCGTCATGGCATAGGCTTTGGAGAAACCGCCAAGCAGTACGGTTCGCTCTCGAAGTGAACCGATGGTGGGCAGGCAGGTGTGACCACGCTCATGGGCGCTGCCGTAGATGAGACGGTCGTATATCTCGTCCGAGAGCACAATCAGGTCGTGACGTTCAACGACGTCAGCAATTTCTTCCAGAAACTCCCTCCGCAGCACGGCTCCGGTTGGATTGCTCGGATACGCCAGGAACAGCATTTTCGTCCGTGGTGTGATCCTGGATTCTATATCAGCGGCTGTTACCTGGAAATCGTGCTCCACGGACGTGGGAACGTAGACGACCTTGGCTCCTGCAAAAATGGCAGTTGGTCCGTATGCCACGAAACAGGGCTCCGGAATGAGGATTTCGTCTCCCGGATTGAGCAGCGCCAGCATGGCCAGTTGGACGGCCTCGGATACGCCCACGGTCGTCAGTATTTCCGTGCCGGGATCATAGGTAACGCCGTAACGCGTGGACAACTCCTCCGATACGGCCTCGCGGAGTTGCACAATACCTGCATTCGATGTGTATCCCGTCAGTCCCCGTTCCATGGACGTGCGCGCCGCTTCGAGAACCGGTTCCGGCGATACGAAGTCAGGCTCCCCGATGCCCAGCGTAATGACGTCCTTCATGGTCGCTGCAATGTCAAAGAAACGTCTGATACCACTCGGTGGCACCGCATTTACGCGATCAGAAAGGCGTTTGGAGAAGTCCATATGATAGAAACACGATCAAGGTGGTGCAGAACATCCAATATACGTTCCTTACTGACTTGTGTCTTCCCCTGATCTTTGATTGATGCGATCGGTTGCGGCAACTAATTTGCGTTTTTACAGACAATCAATCCGGTCTCGACATGAAGGACGTCATTACCCAGAATCTCATCGGCGGCGCATGGCAGGACAGCGCTTCCGGCGCCACGTTCAAAAACATCAACCCCGCCCGCAACTCCGATGTGATCGGTTCTTTCCCCGAATCGGGCGTTGAGGATGTGGACGATGCTGTTCGTGCTGCGCGCACCGCATTCAAATCATGGAGCAGAATGCCCGCGCCCGCCCGCGGTGACATCCTTCGTCGGATAGGAGATCTGTTGACCGAGAACAAGAGTGCGCTCGCCTTCCAGATGACGCGTGAAATGGGCAAGCCCTTTTTCGAGACCAAGGGTGATGTCCAGGAAGCCATCGACACCGCCTACTACGCGGCAACAGAGACGCGACGCCTCTTCGGCCACACCGTACCGAGTGAATTGCCGGACAAGTTCAATATGAGC
Organism: Bacteroidetes bacterium CG12_big_fil_rev_8_21_14_0_65_60_17; assembly: GCA_002787815.1. Lineage (GTDB taxonomy): Bacteria > Bacteroidota > Rhodothermia > Rhodothermales > UBA10348 > 1-14-0-65-60-17. Next base: position 44,891 of record PCUY01000031.1, read on the forward strand.
ATCCGACGGCCCATCGGCGTTGTTGGTGTCATAACGGCCTGGAACTTTCCCGTCGCCGTCCCGACCTGGAAAATGTTTCCCGCGCTGGCTGCCGGAAACACCGTCGTATTCAAACCCAGCGAGGATGCTCCCAATTCCGGTGCCCTCCTGACCAGCATCATGGTGGATGCAGGGCTCCCCGATGGCGTCCTGAACCTGGTGCAGGGTGGAGCGGGTGCGGGGAGTGCGCTCGTGGAACACCCGGATGTGAATGCCGTCTCGTTCACCGGATCTACAGCCACCGGATCGAAGATAGGAGAAGCATGTGGGCGCATGCACAAGCGCTTTTCACTGGAGATGGGCGGCAAGAATCCTGCCATCGTCATGGCCGATGCCGACCTGGACCTCGTACTGGAAGGCCTCGTCTGGGGTGCCTTTGGAACCACGGGCCAGCGCTGTACGGCTACTTCACGCCTGATTGTCCATGAGGATGTGCACGACGAACTCGTCTCCCGCCTCAAGCAACGCGCCGAGTCACTGAAGTTGGGTTACGGAAACGAGGATGGCGTCGAGATGGGCCCCGTCATCAACCGGAAGGGGGCTGAGAAAATCCTGCATTACCTGGAAATCGGCAGCGATGAAGGAGCTACCATCTACACGGGAGGCAAGCGGGCAACGGGCGCGGACCTGGATGATGGCTGGTTCATCCAGCCAACCATTCTGACAGACGTCACGCCGGAAATGCGGGTTGCCACGGAAGAAATTTTCGGCCCAGTACTGTCCGTACTGAAAATCTCCTCCTATGAGGAGGCCATTGACGTGGCCAACAACATCGAATACGGACTCTCTTCGGCCATATACACGCGGGATGTGTCGACGGCTTTCCGGGCCATGCACGACATCGAAGCGGGCATCACGTATATCAATGGTCCAACCATCGGAGCCGAAGCGCATATGCCGTTCGGCGGTGTCAAAGGCACCGGTAACGGTCACCGGGAAGGAGGCTGGGAGGTCTTTGAGTTCTACACGGAGACCAAGACCGTCTACGTGGACTACAGCGGTCGCCTGCAGAAGGCCCAGATCGACAACGTGGAAGACTGATGGACGGTGGGATCATCCCGGATGAGGCCGTAGCACGTGCACTGCCATGGGATGAGCTTGTACCTGCCCTGCATTCGGCGTTTGCAGACGACATCGTCGTACCGGGGCGCATGCATACGGCTACGTCCTCAGGGACCCTGTTGGTCATGCCCGCGTGGAGGCGTCACGGCCTGCTGGGACTGAAAGTCGCGACGATCCACCCTGGAAACAATGCACGTGGCATGCCGGCCGTGCACGCGACGTACATACTGCTCCGTGAAGACAGCGGCCAACGGGTATGCGTACTCGACGGACGTGCACTCACCGTGCGCCGAACAGCTGCAACCTCCGCGCTGGCTTCCCGGCTGCTCTCGCGTCCGGACAGCCGCACGCTACTCATGGTGGGAGCCGGTGCCCTTGCAGGACCCCTTATCGAAGCCCACCTGTGGGCCCGGCCCGTGGAACGGGTCATGGTATGGAACAGAACGCCGGAACGGGCCAGACGTCTCGTATCGTCCCTTTCCAACCGCCATGATTTCCTCTATGGCGCGCGGGCGACATCGCGCCCCGTCTCATTCGAGGTCGCCGGGTCACTGACCCATGCGGTGTCCGAAGCGGACGTGATTTCCTGCGCAACCCTGTCGACCGAACCCCTCATCAGGGATGCCCAGGTCCGCGCTGGCACACACATCGATCTGGTGGGAGCATTCAGACCGGACATGCGGGAAACCGATGGCGCCGTTCTCGGGAGGGCCCGGGTTTTTGTAGATGCGCGGGCGGGTGCCCTGTCGGAGGCAGGAGACATTCTGCAGGCCATCGACGAGGGTTTTTTCACGCCCGATGCCATCGAAGGTGACCTGAACGCGCTCTGCCGGGCGCCGCAGGCGCCCGGCAGAGCGCCGTCTGATATAACCGTTTTCAAGTCGGTGGGTCATGCCCTTGAAGACCTCGCAGCAGCAGAGCTCGTCGCAGCCGAACTGGGTCTGTATCCGTGAAGCTGGCGGTAGTCGGTGCAGGTATCCACGGCCTGTGTGTCGCAAGACACGCGGTTCAGAGGGGCTGGGACGTGCACGTGTACGACCAGGGATGCATCCCCAATCCACTCTCGTCAAGCTTTGATGAGCACCGGCTCATACGATATCCCTATGGGCATGACGATGGATACACTGCTCTCGTAGCGACAGCGTACGAGGCATGGGAGCGGATGTGGCCACTGCTTGGCGACCGGTACCATATCGAGACGGGCACACTGGCCATTTCCCGCAGGACGACAGGCTTCATCGAGGCCAGCGTCAAGGCCATGCAGCGTCTTGGCATTGCGGTAGACATTATCGATACCGAACAGGCAAAAGCACTGGTCCCACACGTGAGGGTCCACGACGACGAAGAAGTCCTCTGGAGTCCGACAGGGGACGCGCTTCTTGCCCATCGTATCCTCGTGGCGCTGGTACGAACATGCCGAGAACATGGTGTGCACCTGCACGAACGGCATAAAGTCCGGGAGGGACACGAGTTCGCCTACGCAGATTGTACTTTCTGGGCCCGGGGTGCGTGGGCATCGGGTGTCCTTCCGTCACGCCAGAGCATAGCCTACTTCCGTCCTCCCGCCACATGGAAAACGTGTCGGCATCCAATGGTACTTGATCTCGCAGGAGATGATGGATTCTATCTCGTGCCGGGCGTCGCGAAGTCGGGATGGAAACTGGGCGTGCACCGGTCGTCAGGAGCCGGTCATCCAGATGACATCCGCTCTCTGACCAGCGATGAGTTGAAACGCCTCGGCACCCTGGCGCGCACAAGACTGCAGGGCCTCTCTTCCGACATGCGTCTCACAGGACTGGCCTGTTACTATGCGCTCGTGGACAAGGGGCGATTCCAACTTCACGGGTCGCCGCGGATCATGGAGTTCAGGGGTGGCTCAGGACATTCGTTCAAGTTCGGCGCACTGGTGGGCGAAACAGTGTGTCAGGTCGCGGCCGGCGAAACAGATTTCGGCGACGCACAGAAACTGCTTGCAGGTCAGGTGGTCATCTGAGGTACCATTTTGGAGGCTCCCCTCCCACTTCCACCATGATTTCAAGGTGGCTCATTATGGGAGATGCCTTCACCTTGGTCATAAGGACTTCTTCAATCTGGTAAAGACCGGTGGCGTTGTCCATCTTGATCGTCAAGCCCACGGGTTTGTGGGTCCCCTTCGCAATTTCCACACGGGAGACCGATTGGGAGGAATATCGGTGCATATCACCAACTGTCGGGTCGCGCTCCAGATTCATGGGAATCCGCGAGCGACCTTTTGACATATCCGTTCCATCGGCCACAAGGACAACACCCGCCTCCACAGAGTGAATGCGATCGTGAGCCATGTGCCCCACCATGCATTCGTGAATCATGGAACGCATGGCCACCTGCTTGGCCAAATCGCCTGGACAGTGTACGTCCAGATAACGCCTGATAATGTGATCGGCAAGGACTATGGAATGCCACTCATGAGCCTCCCTTGTCACGGACATACCGACATCATGCAGGAAACATCCCAGGGCCACAACCATGGCTGCATCTTCCTGCGTACCTACACTTTCGGACACGAAACCGGATTCGACGCCACCCTCCTTCAACAGCCGGAGGATTTTGAGCGCATTGTACGTTGTAATGCGTGCATGCACCGGACCATGATCGTTGTATCCGAGTCTCCGTACCGAAACTACATTGGCGTAGCTGTGATACAGATTGATTTCCTTGTCCTGAAGTAATTCTTTCAGGAGACTGTGCAGTCTCCCTTCCGACCTGGACAGCAGTATCGCGTCCAGCTGCGCCTCCTTGGCAGTCGGTTTGGTCCAGTCCGGGACGTTTTCGTGGGAATTCCGCATTGACACTCACAGTCGGTTCGACATGATACGAACGCGGGGGTAGACCTGGTGGTCTACCCCCGCGGTTTCAATCGGACTTCGGCGCCGAAGCGGCTCTGCGGGCCGCGCTCAGACGCAGTGCCGTGGTTGGTTATGAAGCTTCCTTATCCGAAGCCTCTTCCTCCTCATCAGCCTTTTCACCGTCCTTCTCCTCAGCCTTCTTCTTTGACGCGGCCTTGGTCTTGGACGGCGACTTCTTCGCCGTCGACGCCTTCGTCGTGGACTTTGCCTTGGGTGCATCGTCCTCCGACGCAGCTTCTTCAGAAGAGGATTTCTCTGCGTCAGCGCTTTCACTGGCCTCCATCTGGGCCTTGAGTTCCGCCAGTCCGGACAGTTCTCCGAGCGTTGTTGGGCCCGATGCCCCTTCCTTCTCGATGAACTGTTTCACGGAGCGTTCCTCTGCGCGACGCGCTTCCGTCTTCTCGCGACGTTCTGCCTGACGCTCTAGCGCTTCGGCCTGACGTTCCGTGGCAACGAGGCTGACAACAATTTCCTTCTGGTTGGCATCGAACCGGATTACAGTAAGATCTTCCAGTTCTTCGCCGTCACGGTACGAGTCGATGGTCTTTCCAGCTGGCAACTCTGTCTGCGGAAGGAAGGCTTCCACCTCCATGGGCAGCTCAACCACAAGTCCCTTGTCTTCGATCCTGGCTACCGTACCATTGGTCTTGGCGCCTTCGTCATAGACCTGGGCAAACTGATTCCATGGATTGGTTTCAACCTGCTTGTGTCCCAGGGAAATTCGCCGATCGTCCGTGTCGATGTTCAGCACGACGACGTCCATTTCCTGGTTCTTCTTGACCATTTCGGAAGGATGACGAATACGCTTTGTCCAGCTCAGGTCGCTGATGTGGACAAGGCCATCAATGCCGGGTTCAATCTCAACGAAGACGCCAAAGTTGGTGATGTTGCGAACCTTGCCCCGCATGACGGTTCCCGGCGGGTAACGATCGGCAATGTTCTCCCATGGGTCGGGCTCGAGCTGCTTCATTCCCAGTGAGATCTTCTTGCCCTCACCGTCGATGTTCAGGATTTTCACCTGCACAACCTGACCGAGCGATACCATCTGGGAAGGATGCCGGATGTGCTCGGTCCATGACATCTCGGAGATGTGGACGAGACCTTCAATTCCCTTCTCGAGTTCAACAAAGGCGCCGTAGTCCGTGATGGAAACGACTTTCCCTTCAACCACCGAATCCTCACCGTATTTCTCGGTGATCTCTTCCCACGGGTGCGGCTGCAACTGCTTGAGACCCAGAGATATACGCTGTCTCTCCTTGTCGTAGTCGAGTACAACCACATTCATTTTCTCGTCGAGACTCACGAGTTCGGACGGATGGGCTACGCGTCCCCACGACAGGTCTGTGATGTGCAGGAGGCCGTCGACGCCGCCCAGATCGATGAATACACCGAAGTCCGTTATATTCTTTACAACGCCTTCCAGGATCTGGCCAGGCTCCATGGTCGAGAGAATTTTCTCCCGCTGTGCCATGAGATCCTTCTCGATGAGTGCCTTGTGCGAAACCACAATGTTCTCATTGGCCGGATTGAGCTTGACGATCTTGAATTCCATGTGCTTGTCCAGGTACGCATCGAAATCGCGTACCGGGCGCACATCAATCTGGGAGCCAGGAAGGAAGGCCTCCATTTCTCCGAACAGCTCGACGATCATGCCGCCCTTGATACGACGCACGATCTGACCCTCAAGGACTTCTTCATTTTCGAAGGCATCCTCGATACGGCGCCAGCGACGAACCGTGTCCGCTTTCGTCTTCGAAAGCACCAACTGACCGTGATAGTCCTCAATGCGCTCGAGGAATACTTCCACCTCGTCGCCCACTTCGAGATCAGGGCCGAATTCATTTCTGGAAACAATTCCGTCGCTCTTGAACCCGATATCAATAACGACATCCTTGTCACCGACCTTCAGCACACGGCCAGCCACAATCTCGTTTTCGGTAATGGTCGTGAGCGTGCTCTCGATCATGGCCTGCAGATCACCGAGATCCACGGGTCCTATTTCGGGCTCGTCGGCTGTCTCGAGATCGGCCAGGGTGTAGACTTCACCGGTGATTTCGCCGGTATACCCAAGCATGCCTTTGGGTGTAGTGAGTTGCGCCTCGCGCTCCCCTTCTTCAATGGCGGGCTCTCCGGCTGCAACGAGATCGGCATCATCTTCGGACGCAGGCTCTTCCTTGCTGGCAACGGCCTCCTCCGGGGACGGCCCGTCTTTAACGGACGCTTCTTCGGTGGCGGGCTCCGTATCGGCGGACGTCGCCTCGGCTGACGGTTCTTTTTGCTCGGACGTCGCCTCGGCTGCGGGTGCTTCTACCTCTGACGCTTCTTCCGCTGCCTGCTCATCCTCCGTGGAAGCTTCTTCGGCTGCGGGTTCTGCGTCCGTGGAAGCTTCTTCGGCCGCTGGCTCTTTGTCTTCGGACGTCGCTTCGGCCTCGGCCTCTTCTTCCGCAGGGGCAGCCTTTGACGCAGGATCTGACGCTTTTGCGCTTTCCTGCAGTGTAGATTTATCAACCTGCTCCGTAGCAGGCGTTACCGACTCTTCAGGCTGTTCCTTCGAATCGTCATGCTGTTTATCAGCCATTGAAATGATGGTGAGTCTCTCTGCCTCGGCATAGCCGATGGGGATGGCACAGACTCTCGTTTTCAGAGTGAAACAAAATGACCCCTCTCGATCCCGTCTCGAAAGCAGGTCAACCAACCGCAATTACGGTGTAGCCAACGATACACGCACAGTGTATCAGTTCGTTCCCCCTGACAGTTGTTGCCGCTTTTCTGTCACAATCTTCACAATACGAATGACCTGGTCCCGGAATGAGAGACCTGTGGTATCGATTTCGACAGCGTCGTCCGCTTTTCTCAGCGGCGCGCGGGCTCGACTCCGGTCCCGTGCGTCGCGCGCCTTCATGTCTTCCATTATGTCACCCAGTGCAACATCCTGGCCCCTCTCCGCCAGTTCCGCACGGCGGCGCTCGGCCCTTACGCGGTCGTTGGCCGTCATGAATATCTTTACATCCGCGTCGGGAAACACAACCGTCCCGATGTCACGACCCTCCATGACCACCACCCCCCCGTGCGACGCCACCTTTTGGGCCACAATGCGTTGCCGTGCCACCATGGCGTCCCGGACACATGAAGACTGGGCAAACTCGGAAGCAAGCCGACCCGCGTATTCCTTGCGGATTTCCCCGCTTACGTCCTCCCCGCCAAGGAGCACACGCACACGATCCGATCCCTCATGCCCCGTCACTTCAAGGTGCAGGTCGAGTGCACGAAGGTGCTCACGGGTAACCTCGGTCGCACGCTCGAGACCCAACCTGGAGAGGTAGAGTGAGGTTGCCCGGTACATGGCTCCCGTATCCACGAAAAGGCCACCCAGTGCATCCGCAACGGCGCGTGCTGTCGAGCTTTTCCCGGAACCGGAGGGGCCATCAATGGCGACAATCATGCAATTCCTGATGGATTGTGGATGCGCCGGGAAACTACGAAGTCGGAGTCCGTAATTTGCGCATATGACAAAAATGCACACAGATTTGTCCCGCGCACCACTGGTCGTTCTTTTGCACAACCTGCGCTCTGCCTACAACACCGGTTCCATTTTCAGGACAGCCGATGCCATGCGCATTGAAAGGCTCCTGCTTTCCGGGTTCACCCCCGATCCGGCGCATCCGAAATTACGGAAAACTGCACTGGGTGCAGAACGCTCTGTACCCTGGTCCCGGACTGAAAACGTGAGGGAAGAACTCCGCCTGTGGCGACGCAAAGGCTTCACCATAGCAGCACTCGAATGTGCGCCCACAGCCCTTCCCCTGCACGACGTTGATGGAACGCAGCTGCCCATGTTGCTCATTGCCGGTAATGAGGTGGACGGGGTGCCGGAGAACCTGCTCGAGGAGTGCGATGTAATCCTTGAAATCAAACAGTACGGGATGAAGCAGTCACTCAACGTCAGCGTTGCATCAGGTATTGCCATGCATTCCCTTGTCCAACTTCACCTGACACGCGACCCTCAATTCATATGAACAATCCGGCTTGGCAAGGCTGTGTCCGCTGGGATGGAGAGCAGTCCAAAGATGAAGTCCGAAGTCTCTATGGAGATGATGTACGCTTTTTGCCCACGGAGTTTACGGTCAATGCATCGACGTGGAGACAGGCAGGATATGGTCCTGTCTCTGAAATACTGTTGATCCTGGACCGGCTCGAAGGGCGCACGGACAAGGTATCGCTCCTGGTCGCCGTATCTACCAGAATTATCGAGGAAACGGCCAAGCTGTGGGCCCTTCGCGAGCTGCTGGGTCCGATCTATATATGCACGATCGGTGACGTTCGTGACCTGGCCCCTTCCGAAGACGGGACGAACCTGGTCAGGACGACGCTGCAGTCGGTTGCGGGTGTCTGGGGTAGCGCTGATGAGGTGTGTGTATTACCGCATGACGTTAACACGCATGGTTTTTCCGACCTTGAGGCGGCCCGCTATGCTCTGGCCGTCACGCGGCTCCTGCGTCATGAAAGTCGTTTCATGATTGTTGCCTCCGGGCTCGCCGGAGCCGAAGCGATCGAAGCCGAAAAAAGTCGCATTCTCAGGGAGGTCGACGAAGCGAGGCGAAGCAATCAGCCCGTAGAGCACCGCCTGGAAAATGACAAGGCCTGGCTTGACGGACCCCGACGTCAGCAGGATGAAGAACGCGTATTCGTAGGCGTCAACCGGTTCATCTGAGAAATCGAAATACATGTCCAACAAAACGCTCCCCCCAGCTGGCACGGCCCCTTATCTGCGAGGCCCCTATAAGACGATGTATACCGGCCGGCCGTGGACCATCCGCCAGTACGCTGGTTTTTCCACCGCCGAGGAATCGAATGCGTTCTACCGGGCGAATCTGAAGGCAGGTCAGCGCGGATTATCGGTAGCATTCGACCTTCCAACCCATCGTGGCTACGATTCCGATCATCCTCGCGTGGTGGGAGACGTGGGCAAAGCGGGTGTAGCCATTGACAGCGTGGAGGACATGAAGCGGTTATTCGACGGGATTCCGCTGTCCGGGATGTCCGTATCGATGACGATGAACGGGGCTGTGCTGCCCATCATGGCGTTCTACATCACAGCGGCCGAGGAGCAGGGCTGTGCACCGGAAAAGCTCTCCGGCACGATTCAGAATGACATTCTGAAGGAGTTCATGGTGCGCAACACTTATATCTATCCTCCAGCGCCGTCCATGCGCATCGTAGGAGACATCATGTCGTTTACATCCAGGTACATGCCCCGCTTCAATTCCATTTCCGTGAGTGGATACCACATGCAGGAAGCGGGGGCATCGCCCGATATTGAGCTCGCTTATACGTTGGCTGACGGACTCGAATATGTCCGCCAGGCTCTGGGGCGCGGCCTCGATATAGACTCCTTCGCTCCACGCATTTCTTTTTTCTTCGGTGTAGGAATGGACACGCTCGAGGAAGTAGCCAAACTGCGGGCGGCCCGCGTACTCTGGCACGAACTCATGTCCGAGTTCTCGCCGAAAAATCCCAAGTCCGGCATGCTTCGAACACATTGTCAGACATCGGGTTGGTCGTTGACGGCCCAGGATCCACAGGTAAATGTCGCCAGAACAACGCTCGAGGCCCTTGCTGCAGTACTGGGCGGTACGCAGTCCCTGCATACCAACGCCTACGACGAGGCCATCGCGCTTCCCACGGATAAGTCGGCGCGGATCGCGCGGAATACGCAGTTGGTGCTGCTCCACGAAACCGACTTGGCATCACACGTGGATCCACTGGGCGGTGCCGACATACTGGAAGCGCGCACGAAAACACTCATGGACGAGGCGAGAGCCCATCTCGAAGAAATTGAGGAGGCAGGGGGAATGGCCCGGGCCATTGGACAGGGGCTACCAAAACAACGTATTGAAGAGGCGGCTGCCCGGCGTCAGGCAGCCATTGATTCGGGAGATGAGGTCATCGTAGGACTGAATACATTCCAGGCAGATCAGGCGGAGACGATGGAGGTACGCGAGGTGGACAATGCCCGCGTTCGACGCATGCAGGTGGAACGACTGGACGCCCTCAAATCCTCCCGGGATGACGCTGACGTGCACCGGAAGCTGACTCAGCTCGAGCAGGCTGCTGAAGACCCGGATGCAAACCTGCTTGAAATCAGCGTGGAGGCCGCTCGTGCGCGGGCGACACTCGGAGAAATCTCCATGACCCTTGAGCGTGTATTCGGCCGGTACCAAGCCAGAAACGAACTGTTCACAGGGGTGTATGCCAAGTCCTACACGTCGGGTCAAGCCATGCAGGATGCTATTTCCCTCGCACAGGAATTCGAACGCAGGCACGGCCGGAGACCGCGCATCCTGATCGCCAAACTGGGGCAGGACGGGCACGACCGGGGCGCCCGGGTGATCGCTACCGGGTTTGCGGACATGGGATTCGATGTTGATATGGGTCCTCTTTTCCAGACGCCGGAGGAAGCGGCGCGTCAGGCCGTGGAAAATGATGTCCACGTGGTTGGCGTGTCGAGCCTGGCCGGTGGCCACAAGACGCTGGTACCGGCCCTCCTGGACGCCCTCGAAAACGAGGGCCGCCCGGACATTGAGGTGGTTGTTGGAGGCATTGTACCGGAGAGGGACAAGGTTTTCCTGAAGGAAGAAGGGGTTCTTGACGTATTCGGTCCCGGAACTCCCATTCCCGAGTCGGCATCGGCCCTGCTTCGTCATCTTCTCTATTCAAAATGACTGCAGGTGCTCACACACGGAGGGTTTCGGAGCTGCTCGGTGGCCTCATGGATGGGCACAGGGCATCGCTCGGCCGGGCACTTACGCTCGTTGAAAGCACCCACCCGTCAGACATGACAGATGCGGCCGCGCTGCTTGACGCCTGCCTCAAGCACTGTGGTACCGCCCGAAGTATGGCCATTACAGGCGTACCGGGAGCGGGGAAATCCACACTCGTCGACGAGTTGGGCATGGGCCTCATTGAAAGCGGGCATCGTGTGGCTGTACTCGCCGTCGACCCGAGTTCGCTCCGGACCGGCGGAAGCGTACTGGGAGACAAAACGAGAATGGAACGCCTGTCCCGCTCCGGGCACGCCTTCATACGTCCCTCTCCGACCCGTGGAACACTGGGGGGCGTCGCAGCACACACACGTCGCTCCATGATCCTGTGCGCCGCTGCCGGGTACGACCGGGTACTGGTCGAAACGGTTGGTGTCGGCCAGAGTGAGGTCGCCGTGGCATCGATGGTACAATGCGTACTGCTTGTGTTGCTTGCCGGGGCCGGCGATGGGTTGCAGGGCATCAAGAGAGGCATTCTGGAAGTACCCGATATCGTTGCATTCAACAAATCGGACGCTGTACATCGGAACGACCAGGACCGGTCCATACGGCATACTCATGACGCCATGCACATGCTCAGACCCGACGTGAATGTTCCCGTCGTTGGGGTATCTGCCGTGACCGGCGATGGACTGCAACGCCTTGCAGCGGAAGTGACTGCCTGTCTTGAACAAACCCCGAAGCCGTTCATGCCAGATGCGACCTCGCTGTTTCATGAAAGCACGACACAGCTCATTTCGCACGCTCTCCAGCAGGGAGAAGGGCCATTCCGCCCGTTGCTTGAGGCGGCACGGGATCGCCTTCATGACGATACCGACGATGGCCCCTGGAGCGCAGCGGCATGGTTCTATAACCAGTTGAACACGGAACTCGGGGGTCGCAGATAAACCCGGGGCCTGTGTCACCCCAGCGCGTTGACCGCACGCTCCAGACGTTCACACACCGCATCGCGACCCAGGTAGACGAGCAGATCGAATAGCCCCGGGCCATGCGATACGCCACTGACTGCCAGTCTCACGGGATGGATCAGGCGACCCGCTCCGACATCGTGCTGCCCGGTGACTCGGCGCAGCGTTTCTTCCAGTTGCTCTGCCGTCCATTCCTGCACGTCCATCAGGGCATCCCGGTAGGTCTGAACCAGACGTGCTGAATCGTCCTTCCACCGCTTTCTCACCCCTGCTTCATCCCAGTCAGAGGGCGCCTTGAAAAGGTATTCGAACCCCACCAGATCCGAGGCAATGGCCATACGCTCATGCATGAGGCGGGCTGCCTGTACTGCCCGCTCTTCATCCACGTCGCCATACGCCTTTTTCAACGCCTCCATCTGACTCTTTGCTATCTCCTCGGGAGACCGCATGCGGATGTGCTGACCATTGAACCAGGCCAATTTGTCCATGTCAAACTGTACTCCGGACGGCCCAACGCGATCAAGAGAGAACGTATCCACAAGACCTTCAAGGGAAAACACCTCCTGTTCCGACTCCGGATGCCACCCCAGAAGAGCCAGATAATTCAACAGCGCGCTCGGCTCATAGCCCGCCTCCCTGTATTCCCGGACGAATACGGGAATACCCTGTTTGTCGGCATTCCTCTTTGACAACTTGCCACCCGTCGGACTGAGTATCAGTGGTAAATGGGCCATGCGTGGCGTCTCCCAACCGAGTGCCTGGTAGAGCAAAACATGCTTGGGCACAGATGACAGCCACTCCTCACCCCGGATCACGTGTGAGATCCGCATGTCGTGATCGTCCACGACATTGGCCAGGTGGTACGTCGGCAGACCATCGGATTTCATCAGGACCTGATCGTCCACATCGTCCGTGCGGAAGCGCACGTCGCCGCGGACGATATCCGTGAACAGTACTTCGGCTCCCGGTTCGACCCGCAACCTTACCACAAATGGATCGCCCCGCTCCCGGCGCAAGGCGACTTCGTCCGTGCCGAGCGTGAGACTGTTTTTCATGTGGGACCGGGTCGACCAGTCATAGCGCGGATTCGGATTCGTATCGGTTGCCAGGCGCGACCGCATCTGCTCGATTTCTTCAGGTGTATCGAAAGCGATGTACGCATTTCCCTCCTCGAGCAGTCGTGCCAGAGCAGCATCATACAGTGCGGTCCTCTCGGACTGTCGGTATGATCCGGTTTCCGGGCCCTCATCAACGTCCAGGCCGGCCCACTCCAGACTGTCCACAATGTCCTCTTCTGCGTCCGCCACGAACCGGGTGCGATCCGTATCCTCGATCCGGAGAATGAATGTTCCGCCACTTTGACGAGCCAGAAGCCAGTTGTACAGGGCCGTCCGGAGACCGCCAACGTGCAGGTATCCTGTTGGACTCGGGGCAAAGCGAACTCTCATGTGCCTGTCGGATTGAATATTCAGAAATAGTAACCAATTTCCGAAAGTAACACCGCCTGCATGATCGCGCCGTGAATACGGGCTGGATTACCGCTCATCCAACGAATCGGCTTCCACCGTAATGCCCGGATAGAACACATGGATGTAACTCTGACGCACGGTCACGGGAGCGCCCGTAACAACAGGGGCATTCAGGTCCACCGTTTCCATTTCAGACGATACCACCGGGTCACGTGAACCGGCAAACTCGGGAGCCAGGATACCAATGATGAACACCGCGGCGACGGTCATGGATGCCGCGCGCACGGTCACCGGGCGCTTCTCACGCCACACCGGGCCACGTTCAAGCAACCGATCACGGGTACGTCCGGCTCGTTTCAGTCGACAAAGTCGCTTGAAAAACCCTTCATCGGCGGACGGCGAAGGAACCAGTACCTCCTGACGGCTCATCCGGCGAAAGGCCAACACGGATTCCATGGTAGCCTGACAGTCCCTGCACGCGGACAGGTGGTTGAACAGAGGTTTCTGCCTCTCACCCGGTAGTTCTCCATCGAGGTAGAGATTCAGATCTTCTTCGAGCAGTAGTGGACAGGTCATACGCACCTCCCTGCTTCAATTCGACGAATACGCCGTGCCTCTGCTTCCTGGATGCGCTCCGACAGTTTCCGTCGCGCCTTGAACAGGCGTGACTTGACCGAACTGAGTGAACTACGCGTCACGGCCGCAATTTCCTCATAGTTCAGGTTCTGGTACTCGCGCAGAATGAGTACCTCCCTGTATTCGGGCTTCAGTTCATGCAGAAAGGCCGTTACAAAAGCTACCTGCTCACTCTTGTCCATTTTTGAGAGGGGGGTCTCGGACGATGCCAGGTTTTCCAGGGCATCCTGGCTCATGGCCACCTGGCGTCCGGCTTTCCGGATATGATTCAGACACTGATTCCGTGCAATCGTGAATACCCATGACTTGAACGCCGACGTTTTCATCAGACGATCACGGTTTTCATACACACGCAGGAAAGTCTCCTGCATGACGTCCTCAGCCTGATCCCTGTCCATCAGCATCTTGTACGAGAAAGCGAACACCGGTGACTTGAACCGGTTGTACAGCGACACGAACGCAAATTCGTCGCCTTCCTTGAACGCTTCAATCAGATCATATTCGTTCATAGTGACGGGTAATCGTCATGTATCGTTACCATGCTTGGACCATGAAGTTATCGTAAAGTTGCCCGGCAACTGCAACCCGGTGAGATCCATTTGAGGGGAACCATTGGCCTTTGCCTTGCGTGGACCGCACCTTGTGAATCCATTCCAGCCCTGTTCTGCCCATCTCATCGCGAACACCATGTCAATGCGACACCCACGATTCCTGATTCTTTTTGCTCTTCTGGTTCTCGGAGGGTGCCGTGCATCCGGACCATCCGTAACCGGATCATCCCGGATCTCCGCCCCCGAACCCGTAGCTGTCATAAACGGCGAGCCGCTTACACAGGCCGACTTCGAGGAGCAGTATGCGCGCGCCCTGTCTACGGGCGCGGACTCCATTGAGGACCGGTCCACATTTCTCGATCGGTATGTCAACTACAGGCTGAAAGTCCTGGAAGCACGACGTGCCGGCTATGCAGATATTCCGGAAGTGGAACAGGAAATCCAGTCGTACCGCTCACAGCTTGCCAGGCCTTACCTCGTTGGTCAGGAAGTCACCGACCCGCTTGTCCGTCAATTGTATGAGCGACGCAAAGAAGCCGTACAAGCATCACACATCCTTGTTTCGGTAGATGCGAAGGCCCCGGCCGAGGACACGCTCCGCGCCTGGTCCCGGATCACCGCCCTGAGGGATTCCGCCCTGTCGGGTGCTGATTTCGGTCAGCTTGCCCGTCAACATTCTGAGGACCCGTCATCGAAGAGTGCGCCCGGATCACCTGGTGCCGACGGCAACCTCGGATATTTCGGCGGTGGTCGCATGGTTCAACCATTTGAGGATTATGCATACGACACGCCCGTTGGGGGTATTTCCCCTGTTTTCCGTACCCGATTTGGATATCATATCCTGAAGGTCGAGGACCGGAAACCCCTTCCTCCGGCCAGGGAACTGGCCCACATCATGATCCAGCCTCGCGGCCCCTCTCCGGTCGACTCTGCCGATGCGCTGCGTCGCGTGAACCTTGCGCTCGAACGACTGGATTCCGGCGAGGCATTCAGCAGCGTCGCAGCCGACCTGTCTGACGACAGGAATTCAGCTCCGAATGGTGGCAACATCGGTCTGCTCGGGTTCGATCAGGGGCTTCCACCGGCCATGCGCGACTCCGCGTTTGCCCTGCCTGCCCCGGGCGCCTATTCCGGCCCGGCACAGACCCGCTTCGGGTATCACATCATGAGCTATATCCGGGAAGAGCCACTTCGATCGCTTGAAGACGAATACGAAACGCTGAAGCAACAGATCAGCAACCTGCCACGCGCCCAGGAGGCCGAGACGGCATTCGCGCGATCGCTCCGGACAGAGCTCGGCGACTCCATTCATACGGCCATTGTTGATGAGTGGGTTGACCGCATGCCCGGCGACTCGCTGTACCGGGCGCTGATCCAGGGGGAACTGGAGGAAGCCGATCAGCGCAGCATCATAGCTACGCTGGGAGACTCCACGTGGACTGTATCAGCGTTCCAGGACTGGTTCCGTTCATCCCGCCTTCCAGCCGCATCGGGCAGTGTCCGTGACAACGTGATTGCGTCACTGAACAACTTCCTCGATGAACAGGCCCTCGCCTACGAGGTAGCCCGTCTGGAAGACCGGAATGAGGACTTTCGTCGTACCATGGCAGAATTCCGGGATGGTATCCTGCTGTTCAGGCTCATGGAGGACTCCGTCTGGTCGGCTGCCGCGTCCGACTCGTCCGGTCTTCGGGCGCTCTACGATGCCCAGAAAGACAGTCTGATGTTTCCGGACCGCGTCGAGGTGGTATCGATGAGTGCAGCCTCCGATTCTGTGCTCTTCCATGCGCGTGACCGGATCCGCGGCGGAGAAGCGGCCTCGGAGGTGTTTGACGACATGCGTACCCGTATCCGGGTCGATACGACGCACATCGCTGTCCGGTCGGGTTCACCCTTCGATGATGTCCTGGATCTGAACGAGGGCGAATTCACCGAACCCTCCCGCAGTAACGGACGCTTCATCATGTTGCGCCACAATGGAGTCCAACCTGCACGCCACAAGACGTACGAGGAAGCCCGTTCCGAACTCATCAACCTGCATCAGGCAAACCTTGAGGCGCAGCTCATGGATCGACTTCGGAAGCAGTACGGTGTGGAGACATGGCCCGATCGCCTGCGACGATGACACGAACGGCGGCGTATGCCATTCTCTGCATGTGGGCCGCTTCCGCCGTCGGATGCGCCGATCAGCCTGTTCCCGACCACGTGGTGGCGCGTGTCGGAACGGCTACACTGACCCACGGTCAACTGGCTGAACGCTTGTCTGAGCGCATGGTGCGCATGGACAGTGCAGCCGTGGCCCGTGTAATCGTCGACCAGTGGATCGTAAACGAGCTGCTGTATCAGGAAGCCGTTCGCCGACGACTTCACGCAGACAGTCTCGTCCAGCAGCAGATTGAGGACAATCGCCGCTCATTGTTGATAGCACGGCTGCTTGAGGATGTCTATTCCGAAGAAATTGCAGCACCTGACCCGGCAGCGCTGGAAACATGGTATCAGCAACACAGCTCGAGTCTGGTTTTGAGGGAGCCCTACGTCCGACTCTGGTATCTGCCAGTAGACTCGGCGTCATGGACGGACCAGATCCTCAGCCGACTCGAACGCACCGATTCCGACAGTGCCTTTGTACATCTCGTCAATACCTATTCGGCGCTCAGGGAGCAGTCCATGTATTTCGCCTCCGGCTTGCTCCCGATGTCACTTGTCTTCTCCCAACATGCTGATCTGCGTGAACGCATAAATCGTGCCGCGGAGGGAGCAACGGTACCGCCCTACAGGGAAGGTGGACTCGTCCACGCACTGAAGGTCGTGGAAAGGGCCCAGGCCGGTACCGTTCCGGATCTCAATATGGTTCTCCCGGAGATCGAGCAGCGTATCCTGATCGAGTCAAGGAAACAGTTGTTTGCACGGCAGGTTCAACGACTCCGAACAGCAGCAGAGGCGCGCAATGACCTGTTCGTCAGGGAGTAGTCGGCGCGTCCCCTGTGCTGCGACGCCTGGCGGGCGGACGCATGTTGCGCCCGCCCTGTCTGTTTGTTGGCCTTCCATTTCCCTTTGCTACATGACTATTACATCCTGCCGGCTGATTCTTCTTGTCAGCCTCGTCCTCACACCCATGGTGGTGCACGCCCAGGACGACACGGTGCTCGATGAGATTGTTGCCGTCGTGGGGTCGGACATCATACTGGCCTCGGACGTGGACGGGTTTGTGCTCGGCATCATGAATCAGCAGAAAATGCCCTATACGCAGGACCTCTGGGACAGGGCTCTGCAGCAGATCATTGACGAACAAGTTCTGGTCATCCATGCCAAGCGCGATACCAACATCGTCGTTGGAGATCAGCAGGTGGAGCAGATGCTGGACAGCCGGGTTTCCCAGATGGCGCGGCGAATGGGTGGGGAGGCGCGTCTTGAGGCGCTGTACGGTAAATCTGTGCTCGAACTCAAAGATGAATTCCGCGAAGAAATACGGAACCAGGCCCTGTCGGAACAGATGCGGAACCAGAAACTCCGCAACGTTCGGGCCACTCCGTCGGATGTCGAAGCGTGGCTCAGTCAAATTCCTCCCGACTCCCTCCCCACCATGCCGGACATGGTTCGTATCTCCCATATCGTGGCGCTTCCGGAAATCACGGACGATGCGAGAGAGGAGGCGATGGAAATCCTGTCTACCATCCGCGACACGGTCCTCGCCGGTGGTGCCACGATGGAAGAGATGGCAGAGTTGTTCTCCGATGATCCGGGATCGGCGCCCAACGGTGGTCTTTACGAGGATATGGCCCTGTCCGATCTGGTCCCGGAATTCGCAGCCGTTGCTGCCCGTTCGCCAATCGGTGTATACAGTCCCATTTTTGAAACGCAGTTCGGTCTTCATTTTCTCCGGATCAATGCCAGGCGTGGAGACCGGATTGACTACAACCATATCCTGATTGAATTTGATGAATCCGACAGTGATGCCGAACCTGCAATCGAGTTGCTCTCAACACTGCGCGATTCCATTCTTGCCGGCAAGGCGACGTTCGAGAAATTGGCCAGGGAATTTTCCGATGAAGAAGCCTCCCGATCACGTGCCGGCGCGGTCATTGACCCCAATACGGGAGAAAAAATACTGTTCGTAGAAGCGCTGGGACCGATGTGGCAGGCGACACTTGCCGGCCTTGAGGAGGGTGACATATCCGAGCCGCGTGAAGTAACGCTTCAGGACGGGCGCCGGGCGTATCACATTGTTCGGCTGGAAGAACGGATACCAGAGCACACGGTCTCTCTCGAGACCGATTACGCGCTCATTGAACGGCGTGCCCTGCAGGACAAACAGGATCGGATCATGAGGGAGTGGATGAAGCAGCTCAAGGAAACGGTCTACATTGAATTACGCGGTCGGGCTCTCCGGAATACCACTGCAGCCAATACTTCAACCAATTGACATATGGAAATCAAGACATCGCCCGAGACCATTGACCATCTCCATGCCGGTTACAAGTCCCTCCGGTCAGAAATAGCCAAGGTCATTGTAGGCCAGGACGATGTCATTCATCGGATCATAGTATCGATCCTGTGTCGGGGGCACGTTCTCCTGATCGGTGTACCCGGTCTGGCGAAGACACTCCTCATCCACACAATTTCCGAGGCCGTGGAGCTTGACTTCAATCGAATCCAGTTCACTCCCGACCTGATGCCGTCGGATATCACGGGAACGGAAATCATAGAGCAGGACCGCACGACCGGCGGTCGTGAATTCAAATTCGTGAAAGGACCCGTCTTTGCGAACGTGGTGCTGGCCGATGAGATCAACCGTACCCCTCCCAAGACGCAGGCCGCACTTCTCGAAGCCATGCAGGAGCATCACGTGACGGCTGCCGGCCAGACGTATGCCCTCCCGGAACCATTCTTCGTGCTGGCAACACAGAATCCCATTGAGCAGGAGGGCACCTATCCCCTGCCAGAGGCCCAGCTTGACCGCTTCATGCTGAACCTGTGGCTCGATTACCCGACGTTCGACCAGGAAGTCGAGGTCGTGCGCCAGACGACATCAGCCCACCGGAGCGATGTCAAATGTGTCATGACTGCCCGGGATATCCTGACCTATCAGCAGTTCATTCGGGAAATACCCGTGGCCGACAACGTCATTGAATATGCGGTTCGGCTCGTGGGCCGGACGCGTCCGGGAACCGATGCCGCGCCGGATTTCGTGAATCAGTACCTGAGTTACGGTGCCGGACCGAGGGCGTCGCAGTATCTGATCATGGGGGCCAAAACAATGGCCGCGCTGGACGGCAGGCTTACGCCTTCCATAAGTGACGTGAATGCCCTGGCAATATCCGTTCTCAGGCACCGTATTGTCTCCAATTTCACGGCCGAGGCCGAAAGTGTCACATCCGTGGATATCATTGAGCGCCTTATGGAGCATTCGGTTTGACGACACTGCTCATGAGAACCGACATGGGGCGCAGTGGACCGATATTCTCGAATACGATCTTCAGCGTCGCCGTCGTGGGTACAGCAAGGATCATACCCCACAGTCCCCACAGCCATCCCCATGTGATCAATGACACCAGGATGAGCAGTGGACTAAGATTCAGGCTGAAACCCATTATCCTCGGCTCTATTACATTTCCCATCGTGAGTTGAAGCGCCCCCAGGCCCAGAATGACCACGAGCGGGATGACCAGCGTATCGAATTGAAGCAGGCTTACCGCGAACGGAAACAGGACAGCAATCGTGCTGCCAATGTTTGGTATGTAGTTGAGCAGAAAGGCCAGAAATCCCCAGACAAGCGGGAAATCCACTCCCAGGACGTACAGGACGAACCACGTGAGCGTTCCGGTACCCAGGCTGATTAGTGTCTTTGCAACCAGATACTTCCGCACCTGTTCATCCACATTGGATACCAGATTGGCAATCTTGTCGGCCTGTGACTCCGGAAATGCCACCCTGATTTTTTCCGCCAGTTCTCCACTGCCGGCCAGGATGAACAGCATGAAGAGCAATACAAGAAACGTCGTGCTGACGAAGCTGATGAATGACCCGACACCGCTCGTCACCGCCGTAGAAACGCTGGACCAATCGAAGGCGTCCGACCAGTCTACTTCGGCCACATCCACGTTGAAACGCGTTGCCGAATCCAGAAGGAAGGTCTCCACATCTCTTACAATAACGACCGCCTTGGCCCCATACTTGGGAAGCTCCTCGATGAACGACTGCGTTGATGAAAAAAGCACCCATCCCACCAAAAAAAGAACCGCTGACGATACAATCAGTACCAGAAACAGCGCTACCGCCATGGGAACCCGCTTACCCCGCAGCCAAAGAATCCCTGGCTTGAATATCACCGAAAGCAGAATGGCCAGAACCAGTGGCATGAGCACGACTTTCAACTGCAACAGCGTCACGCCCAGCAGGAAAACAGCAATCAAGCCCAGAAATATCAGGAACAGGTTGTTATGTTGGGGATCTGATACCATCACATTGTCATGAGTAAAGCATCCTGTTTCCTGGCCATTTGTGCGGTCCTTCTATTGGGCAGCATGCACGGGGATCCGTACCCGGACAATTATTTCACTTCGCCGCTCAACATTCCACTCATTCTTTCGGGTGGATACGGCGAAATGCGTTCCAATCACTTCCACGCCGGGCTGGATATCAAAACCCAGGGGCGAACGGGCCTCCCTGTCCTTGCGGCTGCCGACGGCTGGGTCTCGCGGATCAACGTCAACGCCGGCGGATACGGCAATGCCCTGTATATCAACCACCCTGATGGACACCAGACAGTGTACGCGCACCTGGACGCGTTCGCCGATCCCATTGCAGGCTACGTCGAGAAAACGCAATACGAACGGGAATCATTCGAATTACAGGTTTTTCCTGGTAAAAATCAATTTCCGGTTTTCCGGAAAGACGTGATCGCGCTGTCAGGTAACTCCGGCAGCTCTGGAGGTCCGCATCTCCACTTTGAAATACGTGACGCCAGCACAGCAGAACCGCTCAATCCCCTTCTTTTTGGTATAGACGTTCAAGACACTGTCCCTCCGCGCATATTCCGCTTCAAGGTGTACGCGCTCGATTCCCAATCGACCATCCGACTCCGTGACAGCCAGACAGGTGGTTGGCGCACGGTCCACGGAGGAGGGTCCGCATTCGTGGACGTCCGCAGGGATGCCGATGGATCATACTCACCCGTTCGTGTATCCCGGATTGAAGCACGCGGCCGGATCGGTTTCGGAATCCAGGCCCACGATTATCACGAGGGGGCCAGCAATCGCTTGGGGACGTATCGTATCTCATTGCAACGCAACGGCAACTTGCTTTTTTCGTCGGTGATGGAACGGTTTTCATTTGCTACTACACGATTCCTGAATGCACACGTTGACTATGCCGAGCGGCGGCGAAGCGGCCGCTGGGTGCAACGGAGCTACGTGTTGCCCGGAAATGATCTGAATATTTACAATGCGTCGGGCAGGGGTATCCTCGCCGTGGACGACTCAAATGCCGTATTCAATATGCAGTATACCGTGGAGGATGCCTACGGACACACCGCCCAGTTGGGGTTCGCTGTCCATGGTACCAGCTACGCGGTGAGCAGTGCTCCGATAAGCGATTCCGGCGCGTCGACAGAAATCATGCACTGGGACAGAACTTTTACCTACGCGACACAGGACATGTCGCTCAGGATTCCCGCCCGGGCCCTCTACGACGACGTTCCGTTCACATATGAAAAACGGCCTCCGCTTGAGGGACAAATGTTTTCCGCCCGCCACCGTGTGCATGATGCCAACACGCCCTTGCACACGGCCATGACCATACGCCTCGCGGCAGATGCTGTCCCTCCGTCTTTGCATGACAAGGTCCTGGTCGGCCTGCTTGACGAGCGTGGACGCACGTCGTCTGCCGGAGGCGGATATTCGGGTGGTAACGTGACGACGCAGGTGCGTACGTTCGGTACCTTCGCGATTGTGGCCGATACCACCGCTCCATCCATTACCCCTCTCGGTTATTCCCGCACGACGTCAGCCCGTGTACTTCGTTTACGGGTGCGTGACAACCTGAGCGGGATAGACTCCTTCCGTGCCGAGATTGACGGTGAATGGCGCCTCTTCAACCACGACGCCAAGAACAGCCTGTTCGAACACCGTCTCGATGATAGAACGCCTCCGGGTGAGCACATCCTGATCGTTCGTGTGCGCGACAGGAAAGGAAACGAAAATGTCCTGGAGCTGCCCTTCAGGAAGTAGATCCTGTTAGGCCCTGATGAGCTCGAGCAGCCCGGAGGGATCGACATCCATCGGCATGGCATAATGCGGTTGGTTGGCCATCGCGGCAAGTTGCTCGGGAACGTCGGGTTCCAGCCCAATGGCATCTCTGACGGTTTCAGGAAATTTCGCGGGATGGGCCGTGGACAACACAACCACAGGGCCATCCTGTTCGTCAGCACGCTTTGCGGCATGTAACGCAACGGCCGTATGGGGGTCGGCCATGTATCTGTTTTTTTGCCACGTGATCCTCATCTGCCCGCGGGTTTGTTCGTCAGTCACACGTTCACCCCGAACGAGCGACGCAAGCTCATCGTGACTGAAGAAATATGTGAGCCGCTCGAAGTTGCTTGGCGCACCCACATCCATGGCATTCGACAGCGTTTTCACCGATGGAGCAAAGCGCGCCGACTCGTCCTGGAGCCAGGACGGAAAGAAATCATTCGCATTGTGTGCCGCAATGAACCCCCGGGCTGGCATACCAGCCCTGTAGGCCAGGATACCGGCTGTCAGGTTGCCAAGATTGCCGGAAGGAACGCAGAAAACGGGCGCACGACCATCCACGCCTTTACCCATAAGGCGTAGTCCCGCATGGATATAGTAGATCATTTGGGCCATCAGTCGCGCGATATTGATGGAATTTGCCGTAGTCAGCCGGATACGGGCGGGCAATGGGCCCATGAATGCGCCTTTTACCATGCGCTGACAGTCATCAAAACTTCCGTCAACGCGCACCGGGAGGACACCCGGTCGACGCACGGTCAATTGGGACTCCTGTGTGGGGCTCACACCACGTTTGGGATACAGCAGAACAACCTTGACCCCTTCGATCCCGCTGCATCCGTCTGCCACAGCGCTCCCGGTATCGCCCGACGTAGCAACGAGCACAACAGTTTCCTGATCGGATTTTTGCTGCAGGTGCCCCAGAAAACCACCCAGAAGTCGGGCACCAAAATCCTTGAAAGAGAGTGTTGGACCGTGGAACAGCTCGAGGATGTGCATGTCCGTCTCGCCAGCGGGCGCCACGAGAGGAGCCTCGAACGTGAAGACGCGCTCAGCCAGTTGTTCAAATTGTGCCGGTGTCAGCCAGTCGTCCGTCCACCTGGAAAGAACCTGGACAGCCAACTCCGGGAATGACGGCACTCTGCCGTGCGGTTGACGCACGTCCTGCGGCAATACGGGAATGGACTCCGGTATATAGAGGCCACCATCCGGTGCCAGCCCTTGCAGCACCGCTGTGCCAAGGCCAACCGGCTCGGATCTTCCCCGGGTGGACAGAAATCTCACCATGGCCAGTCCCCTCCCTGTCCGGTCTCGGTATCTATTCGGGCACCACTGGTGTCCACGGAAGACGTCCTTGCGATACTTTCCATCCCACGATGCGCACAGGCGTGCTGCATGGCCCGCGTAACCTCCGAGGCGGACTCGGATGTGGGACAAACAGCAAACATCGCTGGTCCGGATCCCGAGAGGGCAACACCATGCGCTCCCGCATGGACTGCCGAACTTCGTATGTCTTGGTATGCCGTCACCAGTACAGCTCGCTTCGGCTCGACGATCTCATCGCACATGACAAGGTGGCCAATATCAGAAGCGTTTCCGCAGCATATGGCGTTTACCAGCATACCAAGCAGTGAGGCATGCCGAACGGCGGCATCCAGTGGGATTTCCCGGGGAAGCAGACCTCTCGCCTCGCGCGTGAGCACATCAACATCAGGTAGTATGATGGCCAGGTGCAGGCGGGTCGGACAATCTATCCGACGACTGAATTCGAGTCGGTCGGACTGTGCCAGAACGAAGCCCCCGTAGAGAGAGGGAAGAACGTTGTCCCCGTGTCTTGCGGCCGACGCGGCCTGCTCCCCATCCAGCGCGGCCTCTCTGATGACATCCTTCTCGAGTTCCCGTCCTTCAAGTGCCGCCACGGCCAGTGCCGCGGCGACGGCACTGGCGGCCGAACTGCCCAGGCCGGACCCGGCACGGCCCTGCTTGCTGATTTCCAGGTGCACACCGGTCGCGATGTCCAGGCGTCGCAGCATGGAGCGCGCCGCAACCACGGCCGTGTTGTCCTCCGAGCGTACCGGCGCGCTCCAGACCGAGCTCCGGTGCCACTCCCATGTCACTTCCGGACCGGGTTGACGACGCGCCCGGATCCGGTCTCCGAAATTTGATATTGCAACACCGAGACAATCGAACCCCGGACCCAGATTGGACAGGGATGCCGGGGCCGAAACGGTGACTACGTCCCTCCTCATGGAAATCGCAGTTCACCACTGAGAAAGGCCTCGGCCGTCCTTACCATATCCACACAACCGATATAGACAGGTACCCGCTGGTGCAATTTCTTTGGAACCACCTCCAGTACGCGACCTGTACCGGTGGACGCCGCGCCCCCGGCCTCTTCGACAATCATGGCCAATGGATTGGCCTCGTACATGAGTCGAAGCTTTCCCTCCGGATTCTTGTGCGTCGCAGGATAGATGTACAGTCCACCCTTGAGCAGATTCCGATGAAAATCGGCAACGAACGAGCCGATATACCTCGTACCCAGCGGGCGGCCCGTACCGCCATCCTCATGCTGCATCCACTTGATGTGTTCCTTGAGGCCCTGCTCGAATGAATTGTAGTTGCCCTCGTTCACGGAATACATTCTTCCCGTTCGGGGCGTCTTGATCTCGGGATGTGTCAGCAGGAATTCCCCGATGGCCGGATCGAGGGTGAACCCATTGACACCGTGCCCTGTCGTGTAGACCAGCATGGTCGATGAACCGTACACGACGTACCCGGCCGCAACCTGGCGGGTCCCCGGCTGCAAGGCCGACTCAAGCGTGGGCTCGGACACATCATCAGGCATCTGGTAGATGCTGAAAATTGTGCCAACCGAGACGTTTACTTCTATGTTCGACGATCCATCGAGAGGATCAAGAAGCACAATGTAGCGTCCCGTATCGATGGAAGTTCGCATGGGAATGGCCTCGGAGTGTTCTTCCGACCCGATCAGGCAACATTCCCCACCTCTCTTGAGTGCGCGCACAAACTCCTTGTGTGCCAATGCATCCATGATCTGCTGGACCTCCCCCTGCACATTGATTTCACCCGTCTGCCCGAAAACATCGACAATACCCGCGCGACGCATATGCCAATTCACCAGCTTTGCGGCCACGCTGATATCCCGCAGCAACCGGGAAAACGAACCCGTGGACTCACTGACTTCCAGCTGACGCTCAATAATGAACTGTTCGAGCGTTTTGAACTCGCCGATTTCCCGGATACGCGACTCTGGCTGCATGTATAACGTGATATTCGTTGTCGGAGTTGAAAATATACAGATTCAGAACAGTACTGCCAGCAGCCGGGGACAATCCATGTCGCCTTCACGGAGTTCCTCAAGTAAGCGATCCAGATCCTCTGCTGTGTCCACATCATACCACAGTGGCAGAATAGTCAGATCCGTTTCAAGTTGAGCAGCCCGGGCTGTGGTTTCGGCAAACACCGAATCAGTGGACCAGGTCATGTTACGGAACAGTTCCGGATAGAACGCGCTCATTCCAATCAGATAGTAGCCGCCGTCGACACTGGGACCCAATACCAGGGATTCCGGGGTCGAGAGCGCATGCATGGCCTCCTCGACAAAGGGAAGCGGCAACGTGGGGTGATCCGTACCAATGAGGATAACAGCGCCGTGTCCCGCTGCGAATCCCCTGGCGATTTCCCGCATCATCCGCGCTCCCAGATCGGATCCCTGCTGCCTCTCCAGGACCGTTCCTGCCGGCATATCGTCCCTCGAAGGCACGCCCGACACGGACAGCACGATCTCCGCTTCTTTTTTGAGGCTCTGCAGCCTCGTCAAGGTGTCGTGCATCATTGCGCTGTTCAACAACGCACATTTCTTCGGTCCAAGATGCGGCTCCAGCCGCGTTTTCACCTGGCCGGGAACGGATCCCTTTCCCATCACGGTAATTCTCACGCCATCCTCCTGGCTACGCGTGAGACCGCCGAAAGGGTATGCTCAATATCCTGGATGGTTGTATCCCGTCCGAGGGAGAAGCGAACAGCCCCACGGGCAATATCAGGCTGCATACCGATCGCCATCAGGACGTGACTTGGTTTCATGGATCCACTGCTGCACGCGGCGCCAGCGGAGACCTGGACGCCTTCCATGTCGAGCCCCAGAATAAGCATTTCTCCATCCAGGCCACACCCGTCCGCATCCAGGAAAACAGTATGAAGAATGTGTGGCGCGCTCTTTCGTGGCGCACTCGGGGTCGTACGATGAATCCTGTCTCCCAGAGCGTCTGCGAGCCCCTCCCACAGGTGCTCACGCAGGGACCGCACGCGCGCCGATATCTCATCGCGCTCCTCGGACACAAGTGCAAAAGCCCGCGCAAATCCGGCAATGGCGGCTACATTCTCCGTGCCCGACCTCCGGTCCCTTTCCTGGCCGCCACCACGAAGGAGCGGATGAAGTTCCGCTCCGGGTCCCGTGACGACCGCACCGACCCCTTTGGGCCCACCCAGTTTGTGGGCCGAGAGTGTCACATATGCACACCGGGAAACCAGCCCTCCAAGGTCATACCACGCAGCGGCCTGTACGGCATCGGAATGGTACAGGCCGTCCCCGGATCCCGGGTCCTGGTTTCGCACGCCCGTCTCGTTGTTCACGGCCATGAGCGACACCATGTGACCAGGCGCACACGCCGCGGGTGGCGCGACACCACCATGTGCGTCCGGTGACAGCCACGTCACCGGATGACCTCTACGCTCCGCCGCCAACACAGGCGCGAGCACGGCATCGTGTTCGACGCGCGAGAGTATGAGTCCGGCGTCGGCGCGTGCCGACACATGTGACAGGATTACCTGGTTGTTTGCCTCGGTACCCCCGGAGGTGAACACCACGTTGTCTGGCTCCACCGAGAGGAGAGCTGCGACGGTTTCCCGTGCCTGTTCGACGGCATTCCGGGCTCGTCGCCCCCGAGCATGCACCGAGGACGCATTACCATAGTCATCTGTCAGCCACGGCATCATATACTCCAACACTTCCCTTCTGATGGGAGTTGACGCGGCATGATCCAGATATACGTTCACGGCTCGGTGATTGATTACAGAACTTGGATGGACGTCGGTTCACCCTGCTTGGTTGCCGAACGCATCGATGGCGCTGCAGATCCGGATCTGCAGTATCTTGATGTCTCCGAAAACACCACGCTCAATCCGCACCGGCACGCCATGGACAAACTCGTTATCCGGGGAGGACACCCCCTTCAGGGAACGCTACCCGTCAGTGGATCGAAGAATACGGCTCTGGCACTCATGTCTGCGGCTCTGTTGACGGCAGAACCGGTCCAGTTGCGACATATTCCGGATCTGAAGGACATCCGTACGTTCAGTCGTGTGATGGAAGTCACGGGTGCCCAGGTCACATTCAATGCCGCCGCCAACAGTCTGCAGATCGATGCGTCAGAACTGACCCGCACCGAAGCACCATATGGCCTTGTAAAGCGCATGCGTGCTTCATTTTACATGCTCGGTGCCCTGCTCGGTCGTTGTGGGCAGGCTCGCGTCTCTCTTCCTGGAGGATGCGCCTGGGGACCACGTCCGGTAGATCTGCACATCGAAGGCATGAAGGCCCTGGGAGCCGCTATATCCCTGGACAAAGGATACGTCGTTGCCCGTGCACGCGATGGTGGACGGTTGCCCGGTGGCGACTTCACGCTTCGCCCCTCCTCGGTGGGCGCCACCATAAATTTCCTGCTCGGAGCCGTTACCGCAATGGGGCGGTCGCGCCTGCATGGTGCAGCGACAGAGCCTGATGTGGTGGAGTTCTGCCGCATGCTCACTGAGATGGGTGCTCAAATTGACGGTACAGGCACGCGTACGCTGACCATTTCCGGGGTTGAATCCCTGTCTGGCGTAACGTTCGACAACCCCCCGGACAGGATTGAGTTGGGTACGTTCATGATCGCGGCTGCCATCGCAGGGGAGGCCGGAAAACCCGTCACATTGACGCATGCACGCCCGGAGCATCTGGGCCGTGTATTCATGCAGGCTTTTGAACAGACAGGATGTGAGATTCATGTCGACGGCACCACGCTGGAAGTCATTCCCCCCGGTGTGCTGACGCCGGTCAGCATTTCCACGGATGTCTATCCGGGGTTTCCGACCGATCTGCAGGCACAATGGACCATCCTCCTTGCGTGCGCCGATGGCAATGCCAAAGTGCTTGAAACCATTTACCATGACCGATTCAAACACATCCCGGAGCTGAGGCGCATGGGGATCAATGCCGTGGTAGTCGGAAATGAGGTCGCCGTCGAGGGTGGCAATCCCATCGAGGGGACAGCCGTGATGAGTACGGATCTCAGAGCCAGTGTCTCACTCGTCCTCGCGGGCATGGTAGCGCGGGGAGAAACGCACGTCCTGAGGGTTTATCATCTTGATCGTGGATACGAGCGACTTGAGCAGAAACTCAGTGCTGCCGGTATTGATATACGCCGCGAACCCTACGACGAATGGGCCGACCCCGTCTGACAGCTACCGCCGGGGTCTGTCAGGGCCTGGTCAGAACAGGGCCGTCAACTGGAATCTGCCCGTGTGGATGGTGCGGCCATTGGCCGGAGCCCGGCCGTCATAGGTCAGACGGGCTGACAGACTTTCTGAAAGCTCGGCCTGTAATCCTGTGCGCCACAACCAGGATGCCCCTTGACCACGTCCGTCGGTGAGTTGAAAGCCAACAAGCCCCGAACCGGCTGTTGAGCTGGATCCCGAATTGAATGTGACCCGCGCGTGTTCCAATCGTGTTCTCAGGCGGATACGGCTTTCCATGGCCCATACGGACTCCACCGGAAGTATCCATACGACAGCGTCCGTTCGGGAGCGCTGCTCTGTCTTGAATGACACCGTCGGATCGGTCGCGATTGTCCAGCGCCGCGAAATGGAAAGCCGGGCCGAGGGACGAAGCCGCCAGCTCACGACATCGAAACTCCTGCTTGAAAACTGTGCACTCTGCGACGTCTCCAATTCCCTGGCCAGATCGAGTCCCCATGTCCACATCGATGTCATCCGCCATACCGTTTCGATGTCCACCAGGTCCGAACGTGAAGCCTCACTACCGGATGCAAGTGAACTCAGACTTCGTACGGTCTGGGCGGTCGCATCCATATCCACACTTCGTATCCACGGGAGAAGCGATACGGACTGTGCCAGGCGAAGTCGGCCACGTACGGTTTGGTTGGCCGATCGGAAGGTCCCCAGCTGCAGCAGGTAGACGTCGCTTCGCCGGGCTGTCCGACTCGTCTCCTGGACTTCCATTACCGTTGTGGAGCCGAGACCCTGAAGTCTCCGTCTCCGGTCCGGTCGGATATCCAGACGGATTCGCCCCATGACACTTGTTACAGCTTCCAGCGAATCGGACGGAAGCAGCGTGCGAACATAGTCTCCTTCGGTGGGATTGGTCTCAGGAATGAATTCATCCAGCTGGATGACGCCATCGCCGTTCGCATCCACCCACACGAACTGGCCCCTCTCCGGTCCCGCCCTGATGAAGATTTCCTGCAGTGTGGCCGATCGCTCCGACCGGGCATCGTAAAGCAAGGCCATACGCGCCCGGCGGGTTGGTTGCCACTGGCTGTTTGCAGTCACAAGCAGGGCATCGTTGCGCGTATCTCCGTCCTGCCGCGTCTGGCGCCAGCCAAATGTCAGATCCATATCCAGATTGGATTGGGACAAGCGCGCACCCAATTGCGAGGTCAGGATATCCACACTCGACGACAAGGCGTCCGGCTGAAACCGGGTCTCCTCACGTGTTTCCAGGCTGGCGAAACCCGTCCAATCTCCGCGACCAGCTTCGATACCGGTGGCGTACAGCCTGAAATCAGGCTCTAGGGACATCATTGATCGCTCGCCCTCCTCTACGCTCATCTGCTCGGACTGCCAACGGACCCAGGGGCGAAATGACACATCATCCGGAGCGGAAATCCGGGCTCCTTGACGACGCCAGAGTCCCTTCTGCAACCCGGTCTGCTGCGACATACGATCCCGGGTTCGCGTCCACGACGCATGTGCGCTGAGCGAGGGCAGTCCGGCTTCATACGACTGGATGGACAGGCGTTGTTGGTGGCCATCGAATGCATCGCCAAGATCAATCCGGTCAACAGCAACCTCAAAGCGTGTGCTGTCCGCCAGGCCCATTGTAATTCGTCCACGGCCTATTGTCTCATCCTCGCCCGATATCGCATTCTCCAGTACAGAATTTTCCGCGGAACGGGGAATATTCCATGTTCTCTCAAACTCCACGTCACGAGTGCGATCGAACGAGGTAAAATAGGCTGAGCGACGTTCCACCTGCCCCTCTGCCTCCAACCAGATCGGAATCCATGCGTCTGTCCTCCACCGGTTTGTGGCCAGCCTTGAAGCCCATGCCCCGCCACGATCGTCATCGGCGTCCAGACCAGACAGGCGGTTCCTGTCCAACCGCGATCCGGCCCATTCCACGGACAGTTGGGCCCATGGAAGATTCCGGCTGACCAGACGCAGGCTCACGAGCTCCTGACTCCGTGGGGCCGAGAGCGGCACAACCGGCTTATACTCCCCCGCTCCTTCGCCGACAAAGGTGAATACGATTCCGTTTGCACTGGAGGAACCCGTCCTGATGTAGCTTCCCTCGCCCGGCCCAAACCGCGTAAACGTGACACGGAATACCCGCTCGCCCGGCATGGGCTCCCGGGAAACAGGAACAAAAATGGTGAGGGAGTCCCCGTTGGCCTCTGGACGTGTCTCCCTGAAATACTGCGTGAACAGCGCCTCCGGATCGTACACCACTTCCCGCGCACCGCTTCTGAATGGCGTCGTGTCGCCCGCCATGATAACCGCGGCCGAATCTTCCGAAGAAAAAGCCAACTCTTCCGTGAAGGCATTCCCGTCAGCCTCCCGGATGGCCGTAACGTCCAAATCGGCAATCCGGGTACGGGCCTGACCGCTGCCGAACAGGAACGTCCGGGTGAACTGGTTCGTGGTAAACTCGAACTCAACGCGTATACGACGTTCTCTTCCAATGATATGGCGTGATGTAAACGATATTTCAGCTGTCGTATAATCGATCGTATAATCTTCCTGCGCGCCACGCGTCATCAACTCTCCATCCAGAAACACGCGCTCCGAACCGGGAAGCACCAGGATGAACCGCTCCCCTGTGTTGCCCTCCAGTCGATATGGTCCCTGCACACCATCGAGAGCCTGTATTTGCTGCGACCGGAAAATCCCCCGTGACGTGGCACCAGCCACGCGCGCTGTCCAGGGACTTCGCGCACCGATGGTGCCCGGTGACGCCGTTGCCTCCACGAGTGCTCCCTGCAGACTCCGCCTTACACGGCCATACCGGCCACTGCGATGCAGAATGTCCACGTCTCCCAGCTGGAGTTCTCCCCGATCTGTGGACAGTCGGATAAAAACGCGGTCGAATTGATCCAGGCGCCGCGTGGTACCCTGTGGCAGAACCGGTGTATCCTCGTCGGTCAGGGATGCCATAATCCTGACACCCGGCGTCAGCTCACCCTCCATTTCAAATCGCAGCGCTGACTCGATCGAGGCATCCCGTCCCGACCCGGCCACAACGCCACGCGATACCGATCCGGACCTGCGAAGATCAGGCACCCTGGTCTGCTCAAGGGGACGTGAAGACGTGGTCTGTTCTGTTCCGGCATACGGCCATGCCCGAACACCATCCGGGCGGTCGAGCGGTATGTAGGCATAGGCTGCCACCAGGGTCATGACCGAGTCCACGGACACGTTCCTCAGCGTGAGCAGCCCGGCCGGGGCATTGAGCGTGTAGGATGACGGCGGAATGTTCCGTGCGGGATTCGCGATTTCCAAACGCAGGGACTCCTCCACCACAAAGGGACGCAACTGGAATGGGCCTGGACCAACAACATGCAACGTATCAGTGCTTATCGGTGCCTGTTGGGCGCGGGAAACCTGGAAACCACACAACAGCAGCAGCACGAGCATGCTCCCGGCCCTCGTGTACATGGTTGGCAAATGACGATGCTGCTGCTGCACCTGGCGCCCGTGTGGTCTGTCGAATGACGATTCCACAAACACTCCCGCTCGTAGGCTGTTTCCCGGTCGTTGCCACACAACGTGTGCAGGCCCTACATTGGAAATACGTTCATTAAACTGAATGGTCATGGCCAACAACGCATCTGCATGGAAGATCGCCGTCATTGGAGCAGGTCCTGCCGGGTTTTACGCCGCCGAGCATTTCCTCAAGCAGGATGAGCCAACAGTCACCGTGGATATGTTCGACCGTCTGCCAACACCGTACGGGCTGGTACGTGCCGGTGTGGCTCCGGACCACGAAAAGATCAAGAATGTCACGCGGGTCTTCGAGAAAACAGCCGATCGCGAGGGCTTCCGGTTTTTTGGAAACGTGGACTATGGTCGCGATATCACACTCGATGACCTTGAAAAACATTATCATCAGGTCTATTTCTCCACCGGTGCCCAGGTCGACCGATCACTCGGGATTGAAGGAGAGCGCCTTCCCCGCAGTCATTCCGCCACGGAGTTTGTTGCATGGTACAATGGGCACCCCGATTTCCGCGACCTTGACTTCGATCTGTCACAGGAACGCGTCGCCGTCATCGGGGTCGGTAATGTTGCCGTGGACGTCGCACGGATTCTGTCCCGGACCGTGGATGAACTGAAGCAGACGGATATCGCCGACTATGCTCTCGACAGATTGGCGGAAAGCCGCGTACGGGAAATCGTCATGATCGGACGACGGGGTCCTGCCCAGGCCGCCTTCACGTTACCCGAAATCAAGGAGTTGGGACAGATGCAGGATGCCGGGGTGTCCGTAATGGCCGCCGACATGGAGCTCGACAGACACACGCTGGCGCAACTGGAATCTGATCCCGATCGGATGACGACCAAGAAACTCGAGGTCATGCGCAGTTACATCGGAGGCACGAACCCGGATGCGTCGCGACAGTGCATTATTCGTTTCCTGTTGTCCCCCATTGCCATACATGCTGCACCTGACGGAGGCGCAGGAAGCATGACACTGATGCGGAACCGTCTGGAACCCGGGCGCGGCACACGCCTTTCGGCGGTCGCTACCGGAATAACGGAAAGACTGGCATGCGGCCTCGTCTTCCGATCGGTCGGCTACCATGGTGTCGCGCTACCGGAAATACCATTCCGGGAAGACTGGGGGACGGTGCCGAACCAGCTGGGCCGTGTTACCCGCGAGGATGGCACGGCTGTGACGGGAGTGTACGTTGGCGGCTGGATCAAGCGCGGACCAACCGGCATCATTGGGACCAACAAGCCGGATGCCATTGAAACGGTCAATTGCATGTTGGAGGATCTGGCCAGCGGCCTTGTCTTTTCACCTACAGGTCTCGACATGGCCGAAACCCTGCAGGAACGCGGCATCTGCTATGTCACGTTCGCCGACTGGAAGCGCCTGGATGCCCTCGAAACAGAGAATGGACGTGTCCAGGGGCGCCCCCGCGTCAAGTTTACGCGGGTAGAGGACATGCTCAGTGCCCTGTCTCCGCAGACGTGACCGTATAACCTTCTTCTTCCACGGCATTCCGCAATGCGGCCGCCGTTACGTCATTGGCGTCGGTCTCGACGACGGCTCGGCCCATTTCGACAGAGGCTACCCGGACGCCATGTAGAGCGCCCAACGCTTCTTCCACCGCGCGCACGCAGTGACCGCAACTCATTCCTTCAATTGTCAACGTGTGCTTCATTGCGAGCCCCCATTTCGTTTCAGTCTGAGACTGTTCGATACGACAGAGACACTGGAAAGTGCCATGGCAGCCGATGCAATCATGGGACTGAGCAACCACCCTGTGAATGGGAACAAGACGCCAGCCGCCACAGGAATACAGATGACGTTGTAGATGAAGGCGAAAAACAGATTCTGACGGATGATGTGCATTGTCTGGCGGGAATCCCGGATGACCCGGGGAACCAACGTGAGGTCGTCATTCATGAGCGTCACGTCGCTTGACTCCATGGCAATATCCGTTCCACTGCGGACCGCCATACCCACATCAGCAGCGGCCAGCGCGGGCGCATCGTTGATACCATCTCCGACCATGCCCACGAGGCCGTATTTTTCCCGCAATGCGTGTACGGCCTCCACTTTGTCATGCGGCAGAAGGTCTGCTTTGACGTGTTCTATGCCCGCCTCTCGGGCAACGAGCTGAGCCGTGGCATCCCTGTCTCCGGTCAGCATGACCACGTCCACTCCCATGTTCCGTAACTGCGAAACCGCGTCCTTGGCATCGGCACGGATCCGGTCCTCAAAAGAAATACTGCCCAGGTACTTTTCACCGCGGGAAACATGGACAAGCCCGACGGAAACGTCTTCCGTAGCTGCTGACACATCCACGTCAGCTTCCCTGAGGAAGGAAAGCGACCCGACCCGTACGCGTATGCCGTCAACGCCGGCTTCCACACCCCGACCGGTCACCGTCCGGAAATCCGTGGAACGCGGTACGGACAACGCTTCGTGGCGGGCTGCAGCCACCACCGCCTTCGCCAGCGGATGCTCCGAGTGCACCTCGACCGCTGCCGCCATCAGCAGCACCTCGCGCCTGTCGCCACGAACAGTACCCACAACCGGTCTGCCGTGGGTGACCGTGCCCGTTTTGTCCACGGCAACCACCGCAAGGCGGCCAGCCCTCTCAATGGCAGCGGCCTCGCGAATGAGTATTCCAGTGGATGCAGCGCGCCCGGTAGCCACAACCACGGCGGTCGGAGTAGCCAATCCGAGAGCACAGGGACACGCGATGATGAGGACCGATACGGCCCGCAGAAGGGCATGGTTGAGTGCCGGATCCGGACCCGTCACAAACCAGACAACAGCCGTAACGATCGCGACGAGCAGCACCACCGGAACGAAAACCGCGGCAATTCGATCTGCCATTTTCTGGATGGGCGCCTTCGAACCCTGTGCCCGGTGAACCAGATCAACGATCTGATTGAGCATCGTATCCGGCCCGGTCCGGACCACCTCCACGACGACCGATCCCGTATCGTTCACGGTACCCGCCACCACGCGATCACCTTGCTGCTTTTCCACAGGCAGCGGTTCACCGGTCAGCATGCTCTCGTTGATGCTCGTCGAGCCCTCGAGTATACGTCCATCTACTGGAACGCGTTCACCCGGGCGTATCCGCACGCGGTCACCGAGAACCACCTCTTCCACGGGAACCACTTCCTCGCCTTCTTCTGTCAGCCGATATGCGGTATCGGGCTGCAGATCCATGAGCTTGCGGACGGCAATCCCTGTCCGCGACTTGGCCCTTTCCTCCAACAAACGCCCGGCCAGTATCAACGTCACGATAACGGCAGCCGCCTCGAAGTAATACTCGGCGGCCGCATCTCCCGGAAAGAAACCCGGAACGAGTAGCGCAGCCGTACTGTACCCCCACGCAGCACCCGTTCCAAGCGCAACCAGGGTATTCATGTCTGTCGCCCCGTGACGGGCTGCCGTCCAGGCAGACGTGAAGAAGGGTTTTCCGGCCCAGATCACAACGGGTGTGGCGAGCATGAACTGTATCCAGCCCTCCATGGGAATGTGCCAAGTGCCGTGAGACATGGCTATGACAGCCAGCGGCGCAGTCAGCAGCGCAGCAAAAAAAACGCGTCTTTTCAGACGTTGAACGCGTTGTTGCTGGTGCGTCTCGTCGGTCTCTTCCGTTTCATGTGTGGCTTTGGCGCCTCTGAAAGCGCTCAGTATGTCCTGTAGCGACCGCCCCGACAGGACCGATGCCACATAGCGGACATGGACTATGGCCTGGCCGTCCCTGTCCAATTGCCGTACTGAGAGAATCCCGTTGGTTTCAGAGAGTGCGCGGGTGGCCTCGGCAGCCGCCTGCGGCTCGGCAAACACCGCCTCCGCCTCGGCCACCCTGACCGAATAACCGGTCTTCTCTATGATATCCACGATATCGCGGATGGACGCTCCCGATGTGGTGACCTGTGCTCTTTCGGTGGCATAGTTTACGGCGACATGGTCGACCCCGGCTGCCTTGCCGAGCTTGCGCTCAATACGGAGCGCGCACGCTGCGCACGTCATTCCATCTACAGGTATCGCGTACTCTACCATGTCGTTTTTCGGCTGTTAACACCGTTCGAACCTTTGCCCCGGCGAACACGTTCCACGGCGTCACCAAATAACCGGCTGCGTTCGATGGCCAAGGAAAAAACCCGTATTACGATATATGATGTGGCCAACCACGCGCATGTGGCCATATCCACCGTATCGCGCGTACTCAACCAGTCTCCGGAAGTATCTCCTGCCACGCGAAACCGGGTCGAACGTGCCATTGCCGAGCTGCAGTACCGGCCGGACCGGACCGCGCGCTCACTGGCGCAACAGGAATACAATACGCTTGCCGTTGCGCTGCCGTCGTTCACGGCTCCTTTCCAGAACGAACTGCTCAAGGGAATCCGGACGTGCATTCGCGAGCATGCCCTCGACCTGCTCATTTGTGACCTGGGGTCATCGAACCACGACCGCGCACTCCTGGATTTCCTGAAACGTGGTGCCGTCCAGGGCATGCTCATAGGTGGCATGCAGATCAGCCCCCAGGTGCGGACTACCCTGCAGTCCCTTCATGCTCCCACGGCAGTAATCGGAGATCTGTGCGAGGGAGTGGACAGTTATGCATGGGATGATACGACAGGGGCATCTGCCGCTGTGGACCATCTGATTGATCAGGGTCATCGGCACATTGCCATGATCCGTTCTGCTGCGCGGAGCACATTGCAGGAAGCGCGGGCCGAAGGCTACAGGATGGCCCTGACGCGGGCCCGCATTCCTGTAGATGACGACCGCATTCTGGCCGGACGTATTGAGAAGCACGGTGGATTCAGTGAGGAGGATGGCTACGACGCCATGACGCAGATCATGGAGCGCTTTCCGCAGGTCACGGCTGTTTTTGCGAGTAGCGACGTGCAGGCCATAGGTGCCCTGTCCGCACTTGCAGATTCGGGACGAAGAGCACCCGATGATATGGCCGTTGTCGGGTACGACGACATCAAGACGAGTCGGTTCATCGGTCTCACCTCCGTGAGCCAGTACATGCAGCAAACCGCGCTCGAAGCCACGCGACGATTGCTTGCGCGCATCGAAGGGTCGGAAACGTCCGCGCCCATTCGACGAACAATGACACCCGAATTACAGATCCGGCATTCCTCGGACAGACCATTATGACAACACGGGGAGTAATCCGCGCCCAACTCGATCACACCGTGCAGGAAACACACTTCCAGCACCTGGGAATGAGATTCAAAGGCAAGGTGCGTGACACCTATCGCACGGGAGACGTCCTCATCCTTGTAACGACCGATCGGATCAGCGCGTTTGATCATGTGTTACGTCAGGGTATTCCCTTCAAGGGTCAGGTGCTCAATCAGTTGGCGGCATGGTTCTTCGAGCAGACATCCGATGTCTGTCCGAATCATGTGATTTCAGTGCCCGATCCGAACATTACTGTTGCAGATCGATGTCACGCTGTTCCGGTCGAATTCGTGGTGCGCGGATACCTGGCCGGACACGCATGGCGTCTGTATCGGGATGGGCATCGCACACTCTGCGGCAAAGTGCTTCCCGATGGCCTCTCCCAGAACAGCCGTCTCCCCGAACCGATTCTGACGCCAGCCACCAAAGCCCTGGCCGGCCATGATGAAGACACAACCCGGGAAGACGTGGTTGCACAGGGTATCCTGTCCGGAGCTGACTTTGACCACCTTGAGTCCATGGCCCTGACGCTCTTTGAACGTGGCAGTGAAGTAGCCAACGAACGCGGCCTGATCCTGGTCGATACGAAGTACGAATTCGGGCGGTACCACGATGGCACATACCGTGTCATCGACGAAATACATACTCCCGATTCGTCCCGCTACTTTTACAGCGATACATACGAAGAATCGCTGTCACAGAATGCGCCGCAACGACAACTGTCCAAGGAGTTCGTGCGCGAATGGCTGATGGAACACGGTTTCCAGGGGCGTGATGGCGAACGGTTGCCTGACCTCTCAGACGAGTTCAGAATAGACGTCGCTGCCCGGTACATGGAATTATTCGATCGCCTTACAGGGACGCGCTTTGTCCCGGATACCACACACGAACCTATTGCCAGGATGCAGCGTGCCCTGGCCGGTGTTGGCGATCTTGACCGCGCCTCCCGACAGCAGTGAGGCCCTCTGCCTACCAGGATCCGGGCACCCACGAAGTCGCGCCATCGCGAAAGCGTTCCCTCTTCCAAATGGGCACGCGTCTCTTGAGCGTATCGATAAGCCAATAGCAGGCATCGAATGCCTCTTCGCGGTGCGCCGTGGCTACTCCTATGAGTACGCTGGTTTCCGACACGGGTACATTTCCGAGACGATGCCAGATGAATGCCCGCAATACGGGCCACTGCCTGGCGGCCTCGGCAAGCAGGCGTTCACACTCTGCCTCCGCAAGGGGAACATGTGCCTCATAAAACAGGGAAACGGTTTCCCTGTCTCCGGTAATGCGCCGGGTTGTCCCCGCAAAGAGAACGTTTCCCCCTCCTTCTGCCTGGGACAGGAACGCCATGGCTTCATCCATGGTCGGTATGGCATCGCCAATGCGGACATCGAATGTGACCGGGTCCCTCGCAGGCGTACTCATCCACCACTCACCGGGGTCAGAAGGGCCAATTCGTCCAAGTCAGACAGCTCATGCGCAGCATCCACAAATGAGGTTCCCACGGCGTAGCGCAGGGATGACCTCACGTTGGCAACAGCTGCGTGACGGGCGGCGACGTTGTCCACCACGTCCCGTACGATTGCTCCGTCGGCTACTTCCACAGACTCTGATTCACAGCCGAGCGTGGATCGAAGATGGGAAAAATATCGGATGGTGACACGCATGCGCCCGGTGCCTTTTCAGAGTGCTTTGACGACTTCTTTCACGGCATCCAGATCAGGCATTCCTCCCGCATTTTCCAGGACTTCGACATGGGCAACGGTCCCGTCCCGGTCAATGACGAATGCAGCCCGCTTGGAGATCCGATCCAACTTCATGGAAGTAAAGTCACGGTCATATTTACAACCGTAGGCTGCCGCCACGTCAGCATCATGGTCGCTGAGCAGATCGAACCGGAAGCCGTTCGCGTCGGAAAAAGCTTTGAGAGCAAAAGGCGAATCGGTGGAAATACCACGTACAATGGCACTTCCGTAGGCTTCCAGCTCATTGCTGACCGTGTTCAACTCTGTAGTACACACACTTGTGAATGCACCGGGGAAAAACAGGAGCACGACGGGCTTTTCCTGGAGGGAAAGCTGAAATGGTTCGGTTTTGTCCGAGTAAAGCAGAAAATCAGGGGCCTTGTCTCCTTTCTTCATGGTTCAATGCTGTAAATGAATGGCGCGGATGGGATCTATTCTGGATGCGTATCGGGCCGGCACAAAAGCAGCCCCGGTACAGAGCACACATGTTACCAGTGGCACAAGGGCGAAGTCAAGTAGCGAAAGCGCAATCGGCGCCTCTTTCATGTAGTAAGCCTCCGGCGGCAGGGGAATGATGCTATATTGGATCTGAATGAGAGCAAACACCATGGCAATCACTGCACCCAGGATGGATCCTGTCAGACCTATTCCAAGACCCACCCTGGTGAATGTTGCCGTCATGTCACTGCCCCGTGCGCCCATTCCCATGAGCACGCCGATATCAGCGCGTTTTTCCAGAATCACCATGAGTAGCGTCCCAATCACGTTCACCGCGGCAACGAGTACGATGATGGAAATGACAAGGGGAATAATGCTCTGCTGAAGGCGAACCCAGGCGAACAGACTGCGATATACTTCACTGATGGGCCGGGCCATCGCTGGAAACGGCAATTCTTCATCGAGCAGGGATGCGATGCGCTCATAGTCCTCTCCTTCCTTCACGCGGACATCTATCCGGGTAGCCTGGTCCTCCTCATACCCTACAAGCTGCCGGGCGCGCCCGATCTCCGTGAAAAGATAAAGCTCATCAAAATCAGCCAGGGAAGACTCATACACGCCGGCGATGGTGAATTGCGCGACGCGCGGCATTCCACGCATACCGTCTGGAGGGACAGAAAAAAGAGTCACCGTATCTCCCGGCACCAATTGCAGTTTCCGTGCCAGGGATGCGCCCATGAATACGTCGTCACGAGACAGATTTGACGACTCCGTCTCCATGGTCAGCACAACATAGGGCGGCAGGCGCTCCGTCCCCCAGATGGCAGCACCCTCTACCCGCTTGTCGCCCGTTCGAAGCAGCACGAACTCCTGGACGACATGGGCTGTACTGACCACGCCGGGTTGTGCCTGTGCAATTCGGACATAGGTTTCGGCATCGGAAAGCGGCGCATCGCGCAGGCTTTCGATCTGGATCTGTGCACCGAAACCAACAATTTTCCGGGTTATCTCCTGGCTGAATCCGCGGACGATGGCGAGAGACAGAATAAGTGTGGCAACGCCTACAGCGACTCCGCCTATAGCGATCCTGATGACAAGACGAAGGAATCGACGCCCTTCGGAGCGACCTTCAGCTCCCCGGAGGTATCTCCATGCCAGAAAAGTCTGCAACGATTGTTTTGCCATGTGCTGTTGACGACGCAACGGGCATTCGGATCCTTGCTACCGCACATAGCCAGACGAGAGCCTGTCACATGGCGTGCGCGTTGGACGACGGGATATGCGTGAAGTGGTAGGCCATCCATGGCCCACTCAACTGCATTTCCACTCCCAAGTCATCGTATTCGGCGGCGATGGCAGAAACCGCTGCCTTGAACTCCGCTTCCCTCGCCTCGGAAACCAGGTAGCTCGCATTCAACACGACGCGTCGCGTGGCATCGGAATTGGCCGGCACGTTTTTCAGGAGTCCTTCCGACGCTACACCGAGAAGGCGAGAGTGCGTGTTTCCGACAATATTCTGAATGATTGTCACCAACTGGGACTCGTCCGGTGCATCGGCAGTCAGCTTAAGTTCTTCCCTGATGAAACCCGCTACTCCGTGTGTCATGTCATTGAGTGAGGCATCTATCCGGGCATCGGATGCCATGAAGTGTTCCCGGAGTGCGTGCATATCCACCTGCATTCGCAGACTGAATTCCTTCCTGTTGGACAGTCTCGAGAGCGCATCCCGGAACGCTTCGTGCCTTTCGGCAAGAAAGTCATCCAGATCGACAGCACGCTCAAAGACTTCACCAAACGGCAGGGGCACGAGTGAATCGACACCGGGAAGTGCACTCAGGATATTGGCGTGCTTCGCCACCTGCTGCTTCGTCCAGGCAGCGTCAGTCATGGCGTGACGGAGGGCGTCGTCACCATACGTGGACACCGGAACACGTGACATCACAGCGCACAGGTCCTCCCAGGTATGGAATTCCAGTCTGGTTCCGGGAGCCAGTCCCTCAATGCTTTCAATGGCATCGGTGTCCAACGCGTCGATATCCAATATGCCGTATACGTACAGGAGCGTGCGCTTGGCGTCCTCCGTTTCTGGCACGGCCGCATCTGGCATGCCGGGTGCTTCAGTGTGGGCACCGTCACCCGCCGTCAACAGCTCCGAAACAGACCAGGGCTTTTCCGCCCCCTCATCCGCGTTTTCGCAGCTCTCGTTCTCGTGGTCCTCATCCATGTCTGATAGTGTTGTCCACGACATGGACGCCGAACCGGTATCAAGAACGGCCGTCATGGCATTTCTTAGCAGTGACATGTCGTCGCCCGTTGCGCTCTTTTCAGCAGATTGACCCAACGAACGCAGCGTGTCGGCGATGACCGTCGCCAGAATCCGTTCCCGGAGGGAACTGGCTACCTGACCAATTTCAGGGGCATCGCCAGGAACATGCACCATGGCTTCGGTAACTGACGTCTTCACGTCCGAGACCGCGCGAAGAACTCTCTCGGCAACTTCTCTCAATACGTTGTCCTGCAATGCCTCTGTCACGTCAAAGATTGTCTGTGACTCGAGGTCAATGCGCTC
The DNA here is from genome assembly GCA_002787815.1 of Bacteroidetes bacterium CG12_big_fil_rev_8_21_14_0_65_60_17. Lineage (GTDB taxonomy): Bacteria > Bacteroidota > Rhodothermia > Rhodothermales > UBA10348 > 1-14-0-65-60-17. Next base: position 87,510 of record PCUY01000031.1, read on the forward strand.
CCATGCCTCGCGCGTTGCGCGATCTGTGTCGGATAGATCCTCTTCAGCATGGCGGGCGATCTCATTGAAGAGCATGGACAGAAGGGCGGTACGCGCCGCATCCATTTCCGGCGCCGCGTCCAGGATGTCGCGCGCAGAACGGGCCACCTCGTCACTCTTCGACAGGCGCTCATGTGCCTGCGTGCTGACCTCTTCAACGAGCATTCTCTCAAGCATGTCCGCGGCCTGCTCCACACCGGGCAGTGACTCGGCCATGCGTGTTCTGGCCTCGGACGACAGCTTCTCCACATGCAGGAGACGGCCTTCTGCTTCGGCTATGACCTCTGCCACGATCAGTGACATGGTTGCTTTCAGAATGCGCTGGACATCGTGTGCATCCGTCGGGATGGAGTCGGCCGCCCGAGCAGCGATCGCATCCGTGTCGACCAGTTGCTCTTCTGCCAACCCTGATACGATTTCAATGAGTCGTTCGCGTGTTGCTGATACGGCACTTGCCAGACTCTCACCGCTCTCGTCGACAACGCGCTCGGCCGCTGCTTTACCAAGCGTGTCGGGTACACGCAATACGTTGCGCAATTCCGATTCAATGTGCTGAGTCAGACTCTCTTTCGCCGCCGCTACTGCCGGCTCCAGCTCAGGATCGGATGCGGATATCCAAAGCTCGGCATCGGTAGCCAGTTCGTCCCGGTTGCCCAGTGAGCGCGCCGTCCTCCTGGCGATATCCTGAATGATGCGCGTGCGCAGAATGGTCGTGGCGGCAATGATATCATCCTGGTCGAATGTGACCAGTGCGCGGGCTTCCTTCGAGAGCCGGTCCGCATCTCCCAGGCCATCAACAGTCCGGTCTGCAATGCGTTGAACCAGCGCCGTACGAACATCCGAAGCAATGCTGTCGACGACATCCGAACGGGAAATCACGGACGACAAGGACTCGGCGAGAACCTCATCACGGCTTTCGCTGCCCGCGTCCAGCATATGCGCTGACAGTTCGGACACGCGCGACGAGATGGCCGTTTTTACCGCAGACGAAATATCCAACCCCTCAAGGGAAGCTTGTACGTTTTCCCGGATGAAGACCTCCATCTGGGCACGAGACTGTTCCTCGATTCGCGTCCTGACAAGAGATATCACCTCCTCTCCCAGTGCGAATTCAGGCGCTGTGGCCTCCAGACTGTCCGCAACGATGGCTTCCATGTCAATACCTGCCCAGGATGCTTCACATTCGGACCGGACCATGTCGCGAACGCGCTCTTCGGTTTCAGCGTGAACAGCACCTTTTTTGGCCTGCACAAGTGCGCGGACCCTTTCGCGGGCAGGCCCAAGGTCGAGCGAAATCTCGCTGATCTGCCTGTCTATCTGCTGCTGACTGTCGGCAGCCAGTTCCTCCACAGCCTGTTGCATGAGGGTGCGTAGGAGCTGCTGCTTGACAGCTGCGCGGGCTTCGTCCATCTGTGGTTGCTGGTTCATGTCAGCGCGTGTTGTATTCGGTTTGTCGAATGAACGCGCGTGCAAGTCCTGTGCCGTATCGAAAATGGCTCTTTAACCACCGTTTCCGGCCACATTCGCAATGACTGGTGCCGGAAATCTTGCCCGCTCGAGGAAAAATATTCCGTCCCTTGGCACCGGGCTCGAAGGACCAATGCTCTGCCGTTGGAAGTTTGAATGAAAGCCTGTAAGACGCTTTCTGTACGTGTTACATTGCAGTCTCGAGCGTATCCATGCAATATCCAATGGCCATGAACAATCAGATTCCCTCTGTACCGTATCCCGTCAATGAACCGGTCACGTCCTTCGCTCCGGGTACGCCGGAACGCGCGTCCCTGCGAAAGCGGCTCGCCGACATGAGGCAGGAAACGTTCGATATCCCTGCCATCATAGGTGGACAGGAAATCAGGACGGGCAGGACCTTTCGTGTCGTCGCACCGCACGATCATGCGTTGGATCTGGGCCATATGCACAAGACAGGGCTCGATGAGGTGGAGAAAGCCGTTGCCGCGGCACGGGATGCGCGAAAGGAGTGGGCAGAGCTGCATTGGACGGACCGGGCCGCCGTTTTCCTGAAAGCCGCCGAGCTTCTTGCCGGTCCATGGCGGGATACCATCAACGCCGCCACGATGCTGGGTCAGAGCAAGAATACCATGCAATCGGAGATAGATGCGGCCTGTGAACTGATTGATTTTTGCCGGTTCAACGTACATTTTGCCGAGCAGATCTACTCCGATCAGCCCATTTCCGATGTGGGTATCTGGAACCGGTCCCAGTACCGTCCCCTGGAGGGTTTTGTGTTCGCCGTTGCCCCATTCAACTTCACATCCATTGCAGCCAACCTGTTCGTGGCGCCGGCACTCATGGGCAATACAGTGCTGTGGAAGCCATCGTCCACGTCCATCCTGAGCGCGTACCACCTCTACAAATTGTTCGAGGCAGCCGGCCTGCCGCCTGGTGTGGTCAACATGTTGCCTGGCGATGGTCCTACAGTGGGTGATCCGGTATTCGCGCACCCGGAGTTTGCCGGTATCCATTTCACGGGATCCACCGCCACGTTCCAGCACATGTGGCGAACCATGGGATCAAACATCGAAACCTATCGGTCCTATCCACGCATCGTCGGTGAGACCGGTGGGAAGGATTTCATTCTCATGCACCCGGATTCGGATCCGACAACCGTTGCGACGGCCATTGTACGAGGGGCATTCGAATACCAGGGGCAGAAGTGTTCTGCAGCCTCGCGCGTGTATATTCCGAAGTCCCAGTGGAATGACGTCCGTGAAAGTCTTACTGCGCAACTCTCCGAGATCACGGTAGGTCCCGTGGAAGACTTCACGAACTTCATGAATGCCGTCATAGACCAGAAGGCATTCGACAAGATTACTGGATACATAGAACACGCCCGGTCCTCGTCCGATGCAGAAATAATTGCCGGAGGCACGTATTCGGACAAAGAGGGCTGGTTCATTGATCCAACGGTCATCCTTGCCAAAGACCCCGGATACAAGACCATGTGCGAGGAGATTTTCGGTCCCGTGGTAACGATCCATGTCTACGAGGACCAGAAGTTCAGTGACATGATCCGCGTCATTGACACCACCAGTCCGTACGCACTGACAGGCGCCATTTTTGCCCGTGACCGGCGCGTCATTGCCGAGACCACGGCTGCCCTCTCCGACAACGCCGGCAACTTTTACATCAATGATAAACCAACGGGAGCTGTTGTCGGGCAACAGCCCTTTGGCGGCGCCCGTGGTTCAGGTACGAATGACAAGGCAGGTTCCTACATGAACCTGCTACGCTGGGTGTCTGCGCGCTCCATCAAGGAGAATTTCTCTCCGCCCACTCACTTTGCATACCCGTTCCACCAGCCCGATCCAACCGAGAATCCAATCACATGAATCAACCCTATCGCGTCGTTCAGTATGGGCTTGGCCCCATTGGCCAGTCGTGCCTCAGAACCATACTGAACAAACCGCTCGGCATTGAGCTCGTCGGTGCCATTGACATTGATCCGGAAAAAGTCGGCAAGGACGTCGCCGAGCTCATAGACTATCCGCAAAACACAGGCGTTATTGTCTCGAACAATGCCGATGCCGTACTCTCCGAGACCAGACCAGACGTCGTCGTGCACACGACATCCTCTTTTCTGGGCTCGATGTACGACCAACTCGTCCAATGCGCACGCCATGGCGCACACGTTATCTCTTCCACGGAAGAGCTCTCCTTTCCGTATCACCGGCATCCGGCCATTTCGGCTGAGCTCGAACGCGTTGCCACGGAAAACGGGGTAACCATTCTGGGTGCCGGGGTAAATCCAGGCTATGCCATGGATGCACTCGCACTCATGGCAACCGGCGTGTGCAACGATGTCACCAGCGTTGTTGTCCACCGGGAAGTCAACGCCGGGCTACGTCGGCTGCCCCTGCAGCGCAAGGTCGGGGCAGGCATCACGCCCCAGGAATTCGAGGAAAAGAAAGCCACAGGCCAATTTGGCCATATCGGCCTCGTCGAGTCTTTGTACATGATCGCCGCAGGACTCGGGTGGGAGCTCGATTCAATGGAGGAGCTACTGGAGCCGGTCATTTCCGATACGCACCACGAGACGGATTACCTGAGCGTCATGAAAGGCCAGGTCGCCGGTATCCACCACCATGCACATGGTTTTGTACGGGATGAAGAGGTTCTTACGCTCGATCTCAAGATGTATGTCGGTGCACCCAACCCCCGCGATGCCGTTCGTGTGGAGGGCGATCCTCCGATAGACCTCGAGATCAAAGGGGGTATTTTTGGCGATACCGCGACCGTGGCCGCCCTTGTCAACGGTATACCTCTGGTGGCCCAGGCGCAGCCTGGACTGAAGACGGTAGCCGACGTGCCACTTCCACGCGCCTTCGCGACCACGCCCGGATGACACTTCGAACGAGACCCGATTGAAATCATACCTTTCCCGCAGACACCCCGGTGGGCGTCCCCGTCCCATTGTGTTCGCATCGGAGCTGGTGCGCCCACTGGGGGTGTGCATGTTGCCGGTCATGGTGGTCACGCTTGTCGCCATGCTCGAAGGGCAAGAGGTGCTTGCTGCCATTTATACGGGATTCCCATTGGCACTGCTCGTTGCATCGGCCTGGACCTGGATCAGGACCAGGGACATCATTGTCGAGATACACGTGGATGATGATCGCATTGCCGTTCGCTCACTCTACGACGCCGCCGCACCTGAAAAAGAGCTGCATTGGTCCCGACTTCTTGACGCCAGGCGCGAAGGCGGTCGAATTACGTTACAGATAGGTCACGAGGAGTTTCGGCTCGAAGATAGAGACTGGGACCTGCTTCCTGTCAGTCTTCCATGATCCGGGTAGATACGAACGATGAAGTACCTGTCTATCGGCAGCTCGTCGAATCTGTCCGATACGAGATAGCTACGGGTGCGTACGCCCCCGGCGAGTCGATGCCTGCTACACGCGCCCTTGCCCGTGACCTGGAAATCTCCTTTCATACGGTCCGCAAGGCATATGGTCTACTTGTCGACGAAGGAATACTCCGGGCAGAACCAGGGAAAGGATTCATTGTGGTCGGCTCGACCTCTCTCGGTAAATCGGAACGCATGGAGGTAGGTGCCCGCATCGTATCGAGTGCATTGCAACGAATGACAAGCCTGGGGTTGAACGATTCCGAGATCGCCTATCTCATGGAGGAGCAGCGATCGCTGCTGGACCTGGAACAGCGCGGTCACGTGGTTGTCATTGGTGCTGCCTACCGCGAGTTGGCGGAAGTCGCCAGCGACGTTGCATCGCTCACGAGCAGCAATGCTGTCAGAATCATGGACCTGGACGCCATCGATGCCCGCGTGGAAGCGGATGTGATAATGGTACCCATTTCATCGCTGGGCGTCATGAAATCACGCAATACGCAAGCGGAAGTCACCGGTTTTCAGCATACGTATTCGGAAGATGCACTCCTGGCGGTCTCATCCCTGATGGACCGTGAGACGCTCGGTCTCATGACGAAATATCCGGACGCCATTGGACCTATTTCGCTCCAACTTCGGCATTTGACTGGATTCAAGGGCCAGATTCTTGCGAGTTCCGTGAGCGGACAGGACATCCACATCGACACGATAGCAGCAGCATCGGACCTTGTAGTATACACCCGCGGTGTATCCAGGACGGTACGCCGGCTGGATCCCGGCGCCATCCGTGCCGTGTTTGAGTTGGGCATCCAGCTTACGCCCTCATCCGTCGAGCGCATCCGTAATCTTTTCAGATGAATCCTCGCCTGGATATTTGACCCGGACGTGATAGATTCCAAGCAGGGCGTTGAGGAGGGTTTCCTTGATCACTTTGAGATCCTTGAAGGTCAGGTCGGTGTCGTCCAATTGTCCGTCTTCCCTTCGTGCTTCGACCAGGCCATCGATCAGACTCTCAAGACGTTTGTGGTTCGGGTTCTCCAGCGATCTGCTGGCTGCCTCCACGGAATCGGCCAGCATCAGGATACCTGTTTCCTTTGAATTGGGAACGGGACCCGGATACCGGAAGTCCGACTCGGAGACATCGGCATCTTTCGACTGGGTCAAATCGAGTGCTCTCCTATAGAAGTACTCAATCCTCGTTGTCCCATGATGCATCGGAATAAATTGCAGCACTTCCTTCGGAAGGTTTTCGTCCCGGCCAAGATCCAGTCCTTCCTTGACGTGCGATGCAATGATGAGTGCACTCATGCGAGGCTTCAGCGCATCATGCGGATTGCTGTCCGGGCGCTGGTTCTCCACAAAATATTCCGGCTTGACGATTTTGCCGATATCGTGATACAGCGCTCCGACACGTGTCAATAACGCGTTCGCCCCCACGGCCGCAGCCGCAGCCTCTGCCAGATTGGCAACCTGCAGGACATGATTGAACGTACCGGGCGCACGCATGCTCAGCTTTTTGAGAATTGGGCGGTTGGTGTCGGAAAGTTCGAGCAACGTCAAGTCCGTCGTAATATCGAACGTCCTTTCAAAGACCCACAGCAACGGATAGGCGAGCAACAACAGAACAGAATTGATCAGAACGAATACGACCTCGTCCGAAAACCGCTCAATCGATGTACCCGCCAGAAGCAGGCCCGCTGTAAGCACGGTCAGATACCCGATGAAAACCAGTCCAGCACTCAGGAAGAACTGGCTTCGGTTCCGGATGTCACGCACACTGAATATCCCGAGCGTTCCTGCAAAAATTGTGGCAAATGTGAACCCGAAGTCGAATCCCAGCAGCAGCCCTCCCAGGAGAGCCAGGGTCAATGTTGCAAACAGGGCGGCCCGGGAATCGAACATTACCGTCAACAGGATGGAGACCACAGCTACGGGGACCAGATACATGTCCACCAGCGCCAGACGCAAAGCCACACCAAAGAGCAGGATAACACTCATCAGCAGGAGGTTGATGAGTAACATGAGCTTGGCGTCCATGAAAATGGGACGCCTCAGCAGATACAGATACAGGTAGAAAATCAGGAACGTCCCCACGACAACCATGATCTGGCCGAGCAGGCGTTGCCACTGGATACTGGTTCCCGAACGTTCCATACGCTCCGCTTCCAGCGACGTCAGCTTCCGGTGGATTTCCTCCGTCACGAGATCTCCACGCCGCACGATGACTTCATTCTGCCGTACGATGTCTGCGCTTGGCACAATCAGGTTCTCCTGTTCCTGCCATCGTGTTTCCGAGGCACGTCTGTCATAAACCAGGTTGGGTTCCATCAGGAACGCATATAGTGACATGGCCGTGGACTGCATGACCGGATCGGCGACGTACAATGACTGAACACGGGACTGGACTTCACGCAGGGCCTCGTCACGCCCCCAGACCAACCGCACTTCCACATCCCTCTGCCTGCGCGTAAGATCCGTCCTGACGGTCACGTTCTCGGACAGAATGGAGTCTTTGGCTACACTGAGTATACCTGTCTTCTGTAGTTCGGCTATGATCCGGCTCATGTCCCTGATCATACGCTCTGTCTGCCCATCGGAGAGCAGAACATCCCACTCAGAGCTTCTTAGTCCGAGACGAAGCGAATCCACACTGGCTCGCCACGCCAGGGAGTCCCTGCGCCGTATGGAATCGCTCGCCGCACCAGGAATTTCCTTACGTCTCCGGTGCACGGGTGCCAGCCCCCGAAGCGCTTCAGTCAGGGCTTCTCTCTTCTCACGCAGCTTCCCGGACGCATCTGTGACTTCCCGGAAGATGGGAGGCGTTTCCCGGCGCACGCGCTCCCTTTCCCGCCGAAGTTCATCGGGAGATTTTCTGATGGCGTATCGAAACGGTGCGTGCAGATTTTCCTGGCGCCATATGTCATCCACTTCGACGGTATACTGATAGACCTGGACCCGGGGGAACACGGCAATGGCACTGGCTACCACAACAGCAACCATGCTCCACCTGAACCAGCGCTCCCGTCGCAACTTGACCGCCGATTGATTGTCCGTTCCCCGCTCAAGGTTTGAGCCAACGGGACGGACACGGGGTCTGAAAAAAGGCAGCTTATCCAGCAATGACATGATGTTTCAGTAAAGCGCAGTGGGTACGCGAACAATCAGGAATGGCGCAGCGCCAAGGATGATCCTGTTGCAACCGCTACCAATGTACCAATTGCGGTATACCACGGCCACGCAACGGAAGGAGCCATCCATATGCCAGGTATTCCGAATATCAGTACGACCATGGTCAAAACGGAAACAACAAAAGCGGCAATGGCATCTGTCTCGTTGGCGCGGCTGTTCCACAGGCCCAGTGCAAAGCCCCCGAGCAGGGCACCGTATGTGAAGCTGGCAATCGACAATCCCAGTTCAACGACCGGGTTCTGCTGATCCTCGAACAACGTGGCAAAACCAACAAAAACCAGTGCCCATACCAATGTAAGCCTCCGGGAAATCCGCAGGCGCTCTGCATCGGAGAGGACTGAAAGACGTTTTCCGAACAAATCCAACACGGAGGATGAGGCCAGTGCATTCAGACTTGAAGACAAGGTGCTCATGGCTGCAGCCAGAATACCGGCAATGAGGATCCCCGTAAGCCCAACCGGCAGTCCCTCGATGATGAAGCGGGGAAATATCTCATCGGCCCTCGTGAGCCCCATGGCCTCCGGAGAGGCCCCTCCGTAATATGCCCACAGCAATGACCCGACCCCCAGAAAGGCGATGAACTGAATCATCACCACCAGAGCACTACCCAGCAACGCTTTGCGCGCATCGTTCAATGAACCACAGGCGAGCAGCCGTTGCACGATCAGTTGGTCGGTTCCATGCGATGCCATGCTGAAAACCGCCCCGCCGATAACTGAGGTGACAAACACGTACGGTTCGGAGAGTATCCTCCCTCCGTTCGTGGTCATGTCGAATACGTTGAGCTTGCCTGCTTCACCAAGCATGGCCGTTGCTGCCCGGAGATCAAGGCTGCTGCCAATGATTACCATCGTCACAGCCGCACCGAATACGTAGAGACCCATCTGTACCACATCCATCCAGACTACCGCCTTCAATCCACCAAAATATGTATAAAGGGCCGTCAGGACACCAATACCCAGAATGATCACAGGGTAACCGAAGTCAAATCCGAGCGAAGTGAAGATCATCTTTACGGGAATGGCCGTGGCGAAGAGCCGCACGCCGTCGGCCAGCAACCGTGTCACAAGAAACGTGGCAGAAGCGGTACTCTGAAGCCGGTGACCAAAGCGCTCGCCGAGGAATCGATATGCGGTGCCAACCTCACCGGAATAATATTTGGGCAGGAGAATCCACCCGACCAGCGAACGACCCAACAGGTATCCGATCGTCAGTTGAAGGAAGGTCCAAGTACCGGCGTAGGCAACGGCCGGGATTCCGATTATGGTCAGTGTACTCGTTTCGGTCGCAACGATGGAGAAGCATATGGCCCACCACGGCAGCTCTCTGCTGCCCATGAAGTAGTCACTCGTCGAGTGTTGTTTTCCCGCAATCCTGATACCGAATATGACCACGCCCACAAGGTACAGAACGATGATGGCCAGGTCGATGGATGAAAGCATGGAGCACGTTCAGGAAATCATGTTTTTCAGATCGCTTTCGGACAACACCGGAATGCCGAGCTCAGTGGCCTTGGCCAGCTTGCTCCCCGGAGAGGTACCGGAAACAAGATAATCCGTATTCCGGCTTACACTGGACGTTGTTTTCCCTCCATGCGCCGCAATAAGCTTCTCAACCTCACCTCGTGTCATATACTCGAAAGTGCCCGTAATGACCACGGTTTTTCCAGCCAGGGGTCCGGTGCTTCGTTGGATATGTGCCTCTTCGTCCATTCGAACGGTGTTGACACCCAGTGACGCGAGTGCGGCAACAAGACGTTTGTTCTCTTCCACCTCGAACCAGTCGTGAACACTCTGAGCTACGACCGATCCGACACCATCCACACGCTGCAGTACTTCAATCGAGGCGCTGGCAATGGAGTCGATTGAGTCGAATTGAGTAACCAAGGACTCGGAGGTTGTTTTCCCGACATGTCGTATGCCCAGGGCGAAAAGCAGTCTGGACAGGGGTCGGTCTCGGGACTGGACTATCCCGTCCAGTAGATTCTGTGCTTTTTTCCTGCCGAAACCATCCAGATCCATCAGGTCCTGCAACTGTAACCGGTACAGATCGTCAAGACGTCGGACCAACCTTCCCCCGGCCAGCTGTAACGCCAATCTCGAGCCAAGGCCCTCTATATCCATGGCGTTCCGCGAGGCGAAATGCTCCAGAAGACGCACAAATTGCTCCGGGCAATCGGCTGAGACACAGTACGTATCGGCCTCTCCCTCCAAGCGCTCCAGGGGTGCTCCACACACCGGGCACCTGGTCGGAAAAACCCATATCTGCTCGGATCCGCTGCGTGCTGACGGGACAGGCCCGAGTACCTGCGGTATTACGTCCCCTGCCCGCTTGACCACAACCGTATCTCCAATTCGGATATCGCGCGAGCGTACGTAGTCTGCGTTGTGCAGCGTGGCCTGGGAGACACGCACGCCTCCTATCTGCACCGGCTCGAGGATGGCTTCCGGCGTAATCTGCCCCGTCCGTCCCACATTGACGACGATGTCGCGCAACGTGGTCGTCACCTCCTGGGCTGGGAATTTGTACGCAATAGCCCACCTGGGTGCATTCGAGACACTTCCAAGTCGGTTCTGCACGGAAGTATCGTCGAATTTTATCACCACCCCGTCTATCTCATACTCCATATCGTCCCGCCGATCGGCCCATGCCAGTGCAATGGATATGGCCTCGTCGATGCTGTTGACCAGGCGATTGTCAGGACTCACGGGCAGGCCCCACTTCTGGAGGTGCTGCAAACGAACAAAGTGTGACGCCGACAGCGTGTCGGAAGCGGGACCCGTCGCATAGGAATAAAATGAAAGTGGCCTCCGGGCCGTAACCCTGGAGTCCAACTGGCGCAGCGAACCCGCCGCAGCGTTTCTGGCGTTGGCAAACAGCTTCGATCCATCGCGCTCCAGCCGTGCATTCAAGCGTTCGAAGGCCGATCGGGAGAAATACACCTCACCCCGGACTTCCAATCGTCCTGGAAAGTCGCTCCCGGAAAGGGAAAGCGGTACACACCGTATGGTGCGCACGTTTTCAGTGACATCCTCTCCCGTACGACCATTGCCCCTCGTGGCAGCGCGTACCAGATCACCATTTTCATACGTAAGAGCCAGGGCCACGCCGTCAATTTTAGGTTCGACGACCAGTTTCGGCAGGGCTCCACCCTCATGGGAATTGTCCGATGATCCCAAACTTCGCACATTCCTCTCGTACCATGCCCTGATATCTTCCCCGGAAAATCCATTCGACAGGGAAAGCAGCGGTTCCGGATGGTCCACTTTGCGAAAAGATGACAGGGGTTCCGAACCGACCCGCTTCGTGGGAGAATTCGGATCGACCATGTCCGGATGCAGGTTTTCAATATGCACAAGGGCGGCCATCAGGGCGTCATACTCGCCGTCACTTATGACGGGATCATCCAGCCCGTAATACCTCTCGTCATGCTCCAGAAGTACCTCTGAGAGTTCGTCCAGCAGCACGCGGGCATTGTCAGGGTCAAGGTCGGCCGGGTTTTCCGATGCAAGGCGCTTCTGAAGGGCGCGCGTCCTGTCAATCAGTGTCACGGAAATAACATGATCAAGGCGCGTCCGATGTTCTGCGAATCAGAGCGAGCACGGAATCGCGATTTACGGTGTATATACCCGCTTCGTCTGTCCAGTCAGCCGGCAATTCGTATCCCTCCACCGTAAAGAGAGCGTTCTCAACCTCTCTTTCGAACCGGGCCGTTTCCAGAAACCGGAACGCAACCGTCGAGTCCATTTCCACCCAGAGCGGAAAACGGACGGAAGGCTGCACGGGGAGCACGACCGTGTCCGTAGCAGTAACGACCAGGAATTCCTGTTCTAGATCGAGCGTAATACGTATCGGATCGAGTGGTTCGGTTACAGCCTTGACACCAATCTGCAGTGTATCCGGAAGCATGATCCCAGGTCGATCGACTGGTGCCGCCTGTTCCAGACTCTCTGTACTGGGCACTGTCGCCCCGGTCTCGTTACCCGTCTCGACTGCGTCATCCCGTGTCAGTACCCACGTCAACGCCACAACAATGAGGGCCAACAGAACCAGCGCAGCAATACCCGCTGCCCACATTCCCCGCATGTTGGGCAAAAGAACGACCCGTCCGGACGATTGTGCCTCATCGGGTATGGCGGAAACGGGAGGTACAGGCGCGGTCGCGGGCGCAGTCTCCTGCGTATCGACTTCCCCTGTTTCGGGAGCCGCTTCCTCCGCTGGCGAGGCACTGTCGTCGAGGGGCGCCTCACCCGCATCATCCTGCCGGAGGCTTCCCGCATACCTGCCATCGAGCGCCTCTTCAAGCGCAGCCAGCACATTCTCTTCATCCAGACCGACGACTCCGGCATAGGAGCGGAATATGGATCGCAGATACACCCTGTTGAACATGGGATTCGAAAACAACCCCGTCTTTTCCAGTTCCTCGACCACATTTTCTGCCAGACGCGTCGCATCCATGATGTCTTTGACAGACACACCACGCTCCTTCCGAACGGAATTCAAATCAGCTGCGAGCCTGCGGCCAGCCGTGATACGTGCGTCGCTCATTGAAGCGTGAGGGTGTGTTTGCGTGGGCAACGGAAAGTACGCGTTGCAGCAACAAGCTTCCAGTTCAAAAACAAGCAGCCGTGCGCGACGTTGAAGGTCCGATCATCTTCCAAACGGCAAATCACTATCATGACCCGGACCTGCGTAACATTGTTACTGATCATGGGGATACTGGCTGCATGCCAGAATACACCAACGTCGGACCGAACTCCCTCTTCGACGTCAGTTTCGTCTTTGAATGACCACGCCGGACCCGCCGTACTCGTAGTAACAGCCCATCCGGATGACGAAGCCATGTTCGCTGCCACAATGTATCGGATAACGCACGCTCTTGACGGAGATGTCCATCTGGCTCTGGTCACCGACGGTGCCGGCGGGTATCGTTTTTCCACACTTGCCGAGCCCCTGTACGGAAAAGCATTGACCAACCAGGACATTGCCCGCCAGGAGTTACCCGCCATCAGAAAGAAAGAGCTTGAGGCAGGAGGTCGCATTGTGGGTATTTCCAACTACTTCTATATAGATCAACCTGACGAGGGCAAGACCGAAAACGCTGACTCCGTATTGCAGCACGTCTGGGATGCCTCTCATGTTGCATCCCGCCTGGATGAGATCCTCGCGGGTCACAACTACGACTTTGTGTTCACGCATTTACCTATCAAGCCCTTTCATGCCCATCACAAGGCGGCAACAATCCTGGCGCTTGAGGCAGTCAACAGAATGGATCCGTCAAATCGTCCCATTATTCTGGGTAGTTTTCCGACGGGTGGGATGGATGATGTCGTAGCCGGCTTCCAGGAGCTTGAAGGCTATCCGATTACGGCGGTACGCAAGGATGTCGGACCGTGGGCATTCGACCGCTCGACGCCCTTTGGAACGGACAATCGCCTTCACTACGGCATCATTGCCAACTGGTTGATTGCAGAACACAAGTCCCAGGGCACCATGCAGCTTTTCATGGCTGGACCCGCGCCTGGCACGGAGCGTTTCTGGTTGTATGCGCTCAACCCGGAAAGCGCCATAGAGCCTACAGCGTCGCTGATGCACTCTGTCAACGCACCACCCCACCCCTTCTAGGGTGTCACGGTTTCATGGCTGACGCTGCGACCTGTCTGCCTTTCCACTGTGCCGTGCCCGTGAAATGGGCCTGCGCGGAGCTGACCTGTATCAAGCCTCCCAGCACGTACGAGACCGGGGCCATCAGGGTGACCCACCACGGTAGTCCAAGAAATCGATCCGTAACAAAACGGGTACCCACCAGAACAACAGCAAGGCCTGGAGCCAGCACGGGTGCAACGACAACCAGCCACACATATATCGCAAAGACGGCGATGGCCCGAAACGGTGTACCGCCTGAAATAGCGTAGGCGTTTTTACGGTATCCGAGCCAGGCATCGTGAAGGTCGTCGTACATGTGTACGAGCACTTCCGTCTGGGCGTTGAGCATCACAGGTGTGTAGCCGGACCGGAACAGATATCGGCCAATGTGGATGTCCTCGAGTACCTCCCCTTTCACATGCAGGTGTGGTTCTGTTCGTCTGTAGGCTGCGCCGTCCATGAGCCAACACTGGCCATTCACCCCCGCCATGCTTGAGGTCGGCAGGGACTTTCCGAGCCACCACGGGATGGCTGACAGAATGACTCCTCCGATATGTGACCCCAGCAGCAACCCTCCACCCCTCAGACGTGTGACACCGGTGCCTAAGACGGCGCCCGAGTGACGGAACTTCGACACAAGGCGATGAAGTGCATACCGGTCCACCAACTCCGTGTCGGCATCAAGAAACAGGTAGCATGCGCCCTCGGCACCTCGCGTCAATCGATACAGCGCGTATACCTTGCCCATCCAACCCGCAGGGGGACCCTCTCCCCGCTCTTTCCGCAGCCTTACATCGGCACACGCCGCGAGCACATCCCACGTCCGGTCTTCCGACGCATCATCGTGTACGTGCACACGGAATTTCCCTGCGTATTCCTGACCGAAGAGGGATTCGAGCAGTCGTTTGAGGTTGGCTTCTTCGTTCCGGGCAGGAATGAATACGTCGACGTCCGGCCAGGGCCCGCTCGCCGGACCTGCGTTCAGATCCGCGTTTGAGGAAACGCGGGACGATATCTGGAGCCACGACACGTTCACAACGGCATTCAGCAACATGGTTACCAGGAGGACGGCTGCAGATGTCGTTGCCCAGAGCGTCGCATCCATCAGACCGATGTCCCACTGACAGTCGGAAAGTAGAACGTGGCCACGGTTCCATCCGGTTCCACGACGGTCTGGGTCCAGCGACCTTCGACAGGTTCGCGCATGGCACGCTCCACTTCACGCGCCAACAGCCTGAACCAGGGTGTGAAAGCGCCAGGTTGCGACGTCAACTCGCTCTGCACTGATGGAAAGTCCACCAACCGGGTCGCCGCTATCTCGCTTGGATCCGGGCGCAACGGGCCGGAAAACGTACCGGCATATACCTGGTCGTATTCATGTTCTATCAATCCGCCCTGTAGCTCGGAGCGGTATTTCATGTCGAACAGGTAGTTGACGTCGCATTCCAGCCCCAACTCTTCCCGGACCCGGCGCTTGACGGCGAGATCAACGGACTCCCCGGGATGTGGATGCGAGCAGCACGCATTGGACCACAATCCCCCCGTGTGATACTTGTTCGAGGCGCGACGCTGGATGAGTTGCCTCCCCGACGAATCGAACAGGAAGACAGAGAAGGCCCTGTGCAACAGCCCTCTGGCGTGCACGTCGTCTTTGCTGGCCGTTCCTGCCTCCTGGTTTCGCTCATCAACAAGAATTACCTGGTTATTGTCCATTGCAGTCCTCCTGAATGCTTGAAAAGGTCGCTTCGGCCGACAGCATTACACCCGGTACGCCGGCCCCCGGGTGCGTGCCTGCACCCACGATATACAGACCCTCCACGTCTTCAGACCGGTTATGTGGTCGGAAAAATGCTGTCTGCGAGATACGGGGTTCGAGTGAGAACGCGTTTCCGGCGAAAGCATTGAGCTCCGTCCTGAAATCCTCGGGTGTAAACATCTCACAGACGTCCAGATTGTCACGCAGACCATCCATTCCCCATTTCTCAAGGAAGTCAAGGATCTTGTCCCGATATCCGGGTGCTTCCTCCGACCAGTCGATATCCGCCCGAAGGTTCGGCACCGGGACCAAAACGTACATGCTTTCACATCCATCGGGCGCCATGGACGGATCGGTCGCCGTCGGTACATGCAGATACATGCTGAAATCATCCGGGAGCGTCTCGTGACGAAAAATGTCATCAATGAGTCCTTTGTAGCGCTCCGCAAGAATCAACGTGTGGTGAGCGAGGCGGGGGTACCTCTTTCTTGTCCCCAGATAAAGCAGGAAGCAGCTCATCGTGTATGAACTGCGGTCAATTTTTCTGTCCGTCCATTTCTTTCGATGCTCAGGTTCGATCAGGTGCCGATATGTCGTCGCCACATCCGCATTCGACACGACGGCATCCGCATCCTGCCACCCCGACGTAGTCTCAAGTCCCGTTACACGGCCATCCTCGACACCAATCCTGACGACCTCCTCTCCGGTTCTGATGGTACCGCCCAACTCCGTGAATACGCGTCCAAATGCCTCTACGAGCGCATACATGCCTCCTTTGGCAAACCATACGCCCTCTTCCTTCTCCAGGTACGGTATCATGGCGTAAATAGCCGGTGCCCGGAAGGGATGTCCACCTATGAACAGCGGATGAAAGCTGAACATGAAACGGTGTCGGAAGTCTCTGAAAAACCGCCGCGCAAACCACGCCACTGGTAGAAGAGCCCCCAGGCGCAGCGCCCGCGGTACGAACCGGGCCATGATGCCAGGGGCGTCGAATGGCTTGCTCCCCAGGCCCTCCTTGATGACAGCCTCGTAAATGGGCTTCGATGCCTCCATGAAGTGGTCGTATTGAGCGGCATCGGCAGCGTCAAATCCGGCCATCTGAGCTTTCATCCGATCCCCGTCTCCCACGTAGTCGATATGCGTTCCATCGTGGAAGAAAATCCGGTAGAAAGGGTCGAGTGGCACGAGCTCCACATAATCCTCAAGACGTCGTCCTGCGGCATCGAAAATCCGCCGGATAATGGACGGAGCGGTGACGAGGCTCGGTCCCATATCGAACGTATACCCGTCCTTTTTCAGTTGGTAGGCGCGACCACCCATACGCGGCCGTTTTTCAAATATGGTCACCTCGTGACCGGCAGCCTGCAGACGGACCGCCAAGGCAAGACCACCAAAACCTGAACCTATGATGGCAATATTCATGCTATGTCATGCTGAATTGGGTAATGGCCTGCTCTCCGTGCGTGTGCAGCAGATGCCTGATGGCCTTGACGCGCCCGGCAACCCGCTGCTCTGCCAGACCAACGATGTCATCGTCCGGGGAGAGCATTACCGGCTCGTCAATATCCATGAACAGGGAGGGCTTTGTACCATGCAGCATTTCTGTTGCCAGTCCGACGGCCGTCAGCTGCACACGATACGGGCTCCATGTCGCCAGGCGGGGCAGTTGCCCGAACCGGAGCGGCAGGGCATCGCCAGGCATGATACGCCCCTGTGGAAACATCAGAATGGCATCGCCAGCGACGAGATCTGTTGAAACGAAGCGTGCTATGCGGAAGAGCGTCTGTGGCCGATCCGGGACGAAACCGATCGCCCCGGCCCCGTTGAATATGCGGTATCGGTCAAGTTGTGCCTGCAACATCAGCGTATACAACCTGCCACCCTTCTGACCGGCGAACCATGCGCGCCATATGGCAAACCCGTCGTATCTACCCGTATGATTGGCCACGATGAGATTCACGACGCCCCGATTTCCCGTGAAACATCCCCTCGTATGCATGCCCGCCAGACGACGCCGCAGTTCCAGGCGGATAATAACGTCGAGCAGGCGCGCCCGGTGCGATTTCCAGTACCGGGTCATGATCCTTGCTGCCGGTAGCGGACGGGATCCGGCGTCGTTGTGCGTAGTGCGTAGAAATACCGAACGCGACCGAATCCGTATCTGCACAGGCCACGCATGGCATACCACAGTTTTTCGGTGGGTGTTGTCACGATCCGCGTGTCCAGATTGTTGTAGTTACGGAGCTGTAGTTTGCGCAGAATACCTCTATAGACCTCTGCGGCGACGGCAACCGGCGGACCGAACGATGAGGGAAGTGATGGAATGGCCTCCCAGGCCCGGCTGTATTCTTCTTCCGCGAGGTGCACGACTGACTTGAGTGCGTTTCGATACGGTTTCATCAGGTTGTCCAGCTCGTCCCCACCTGCGTCAGTGCTCAGTAGTACCATCAGGTCACGCGGCAGAAGCCCTTCCCTCGCAAGTACATCCGAAGGTACGTACACGCGGTCCATGACCAGATCCTGTTTCACGTCCCGAAGTATGTTCGTGATTTGCATGGCACGCCCGAGCGCAGCGGCTCTCGACAGCGTCCAGGTGTCGGTCTGGCCAAACAGGTGACACATCATGATGCCCACGGTGGACGCAACCGAATAGGAATAGTCTTTCAGTTCCTTTTCGGTCTGTATACGGACGCGGCCCGTGTCACCACATACACCATCGATCAGACTTTCCATGACGCTCAGCGACATGCCGGAGGCTTTGAGTTCTGCAGCCAGTTCGTTGAGCCATGGAAGTTTCGACGTTTCGTGGTCATAGGCCTCCCGGACTGTACAACGCCAGTCTTCCAGCAAGACCATCCGCTGCTGTGTCGGAATGTCACTTTCGTCGGCAAGATCGTCGGTGATCCTGCAGAAAACATAGAGTGACGTAACCAGCCGCCGATACCGTCGGCTGAACAACCTGGATGAAAACGAGAATGACCTGGAATGATGTCGGAAAAAAGCCCACGCATCGGCGCTTGCGGATCGGATGACAGCATTCAGATATGCGCTCTCCTCGGTAGGACTGTCGGATTTCGGCGTCTGGGACAATGCTTCATCATTACCGGACGAAATCCTGGTGGGCACATTTTTCATGCGCTGGCCCAGTTTGCCGTACGCCATGATGGCCGCAACCAGGATGCCTGCAGACAGCAGCGCTGCAGCCCATGCGCCAGCTGCGATCAGCATTCCGAATGGGAGAGCGAACAGCGTGATGTAGTAGAGAAATACCCAACGTGACGACAGGTTGGACTCCCATCTTCTGACCCCCGTCCCATCCAGGGCCATCGAAAGTATAATGCCCGTGAATAGCCATCCGGCAAGATTTACCCAGGGCATGCCATAATATGCGCCCTCGACACCCCACTGCCAATACACCACGAGATGGCTCATGGCTGGATCCAGAGCCAGGTCCCATATCGTAAGCAGGATACCAGTCAGGAGCCAATGTACGGGTCGCGACAGCTGCCACTTTGTCAATCTGCCCGTAATGATATGCGCGGGCAAAACCATCGTGTACCAGCTCAGTGGTATGACAATGGGGACGTGCCCGAACCACTTTGTACCCAACAGGCTTGTGTAGCGGTATTCCCCGAAGGGAAATCCCGTATTCGTTCCTACCAACTCACTGGACAGACTCAGCACATATACGAGAGCAAATCCGGCAATCCACCTCCACTCTGTTGACCGGACAAGAAAAAATGCCAAAACGATGCCCGATAGCCAGACCTGGGACTGCGCGAAGAAACTGTAGGACACGGAATAGAATGCCGCCGAGGATGGAAACCGAGCCAGGTTTTCGGGATGGAGCCCAAAAAACCAGTATCCACCAAGCGCCATGAGAGTGAAGATCACCAGGACAATGAGGCCCGATGTGGGCCAGGCATCGGCCCGGGGCTCCACGTCGTGGAGAAAGCGTCTACTGTTCATGACGAACGTCCAGCCAATCCACAAACGATTCCGAGTCCTCGAACGTCCGCACGACAACAGGAGACGGTCGCGACGGTACCTGGTCTGTAACCAGATTCACTGCCGAGCCCCCGATGGCCAGGTCAAAAGGAACGTCATCCCGTCTCAGGCTCGTCACGTTACGAACGAACTCGCGCAGCGCAGCCGTCGTCTGATGACTGGACATCGATACGGCCACGAGTTCGGCACGATGACGACGCTGGTACAATACAATGTCCTCCTCCGGTACATTTCTGCCCAGGTATATCACTTTCCATCCCCGGTCCATGAGCAGAATGCGCACCATCATGGCACCGGTTGCGTGGTCCTCCTGTGGGCCACAACCCACTATGGCTCTGCGCACGGGCCGGCCATTCTGTTGTGGTGGAGTCTGGGGCATGCTGGACATCAGGCTGTAGAGAACGTCCATCAGAGACTCCGATATGCGATGTTCGTCACCGATGTCGAACGATCCACGAGACCATTCTTCACCAATGTCTTCCATGACACGCGCAATCAACCGGTCGAAAAGTCGTGCATAAGGAATATCCAGGGAGCGACACAGCAACATCAGTCCCGAGAGCTTCTGACTCTCCGCATGCAGAAGCCAGTCTCTCATTTTGATGGCAAGCACCTCTGCCTGGCGCCCGAGTCGAAGCTCATTCGCACCGTTCCAGACCATCAGGGCGTCTGCGCCGAAGGGCAGAAGTGAACACTCGAGGTGCTGTTTACGGGCAAACGTGAGAACGTCGGTCAGATCAATTCGCCGATGCCCACCGGCTGTATGGGAGCAGGGCAACTCTTCGGAGTTGCACCAGCGCTTGATGGACGACTCGTGCACACCAAGCAATGTTGCAGCCTGACGTGTTGACACCAACTTCATATCGTTCTTTACGGCATTGTGGACGCTATACAGCTGTGCTATCCGCGGAACGGCACTATGTTTCCGACTATTTTCTTTTTTTGATCGTTTCAGACTGGCGATAACGACCTTTCCGTCCGCCTGCGAAATTTGGCCGGTGCTATCCGTAGCAACTCCCACAAATGCGAAGAGACAGACCGTTGGCCTGTCTCTTCACTTCCTCGTCGGGACGGCGGGATTTGAACCCACGACCCCTTGCACCCCATGCAAGTGCGCTACCGGGCTGCGCTACGTCCCGAGGTCTGGTTGCTGATATCTATCCCTGATCAATCGGTTCCCGGCGCAGCCACGACCGGATGATGGTCATATCCGGTCCAGCAGGCGGGTCAGAAAGGATCGTACCATCAGGAGGTCCTTTGTCGCGTCTTTCATGTCCTCTCCCCCTTCGTCCTCGCGACGGGTCAGTGCCTGACGGGCCCCTTCGATCGTAAACTTTTCTTCCCGTAACAGATGTCGGATCCGAAATACTGTATCAATGTCATCACGCGTATAGACACGCTTCCCGGCACGGTTTTTCCGGGGCTTCAGTACCTGAAACTCCGTTTCCCAATACCTCAGGACATGTGCCTCCTCACCAATAAGGCGGGACACCTCACTGATCGTGTAATACAGCTTCGTTATTCCTCTGTCTGCCATGCCGTAATGTACGATTTTTGAAGTAGCTTGCCACGACCGGAATTCGATCAGCTTGATGGGAGACATGATGAAGCGATGGCGCAGCGAAATGGAGTTGCTTTCTGTCGTCCTGATGTGGGGCGTAAATTTTCCGCTGATGAAATGGGTGCTTGAGGTGTTCGATCCTGTCGTCCTCAATGCACTCCGTGTCTCCACCGCTCTGTTTGTGCTCGCCTGGGTATACTGGGTTCGAAGCGGTCGTAGTATACAGACCATGATGGCACCCTTTGCCACACATACGTGGGAAATTGTCCGCATTGGAATTGTCGGATGGTTCATCTACCAGGTCGGATTCGTATTCGGACTGTCCATGACGTCCGCCGGTAGTGCAGCGCTCATCATGGCAAGTGCACCGCTCTGGACCGGAGTGCTGGCCAAGATGCTTCGTCTCGAAACACTCGGCGGATGGGGCTGGATTGGCCTGTTTGTCAGCATGTCCGGAACGGTCGGAGTGGTTGTTTTCGGTCGTGCCGAAATCGTGCTCAGCTGGAGTACCATGCTGGGCAATATCATCATGTTGGCGGCCGCCATGATGTGGGGCTTCTACACCGCCATGGCCCGGCCGCTCATCTCTGTGATGAGTCCGACGGCATTGACCGTATGTGCCATTCTGCCAGCGCTTCCCCTGCTCGTTGCGGCCGCCATTCCATTCCTGGGGCAGATGGACTGGTCACAGGTGACCTGGATCCACGTACTGCTTATCCTGGCCTCCGGTGCATTGCCCACCGGCTTTGCCATTGTCCTGTGGAATCGAGGTGTCCGAACCATCGGAGCCTCCCACACGGCGGCGTTCGGCAATCTTGTGCCATTTGTAGCGCTTTTCTCTGCCTGGTGGTTACTTGGAGATCCGGTGCTCCCGGGCCAGATCATCGGGGGAGGTCTCATTGTCGGAGGACTTGCCGTGATGAGACGATCACGGATGCAACCCAGAACCCTGGCGCCTCGCGTGCATTGACGGACCATGCTTTATTCCAAATTATCCCGTCTCGGACTGCTTTCTGTCACAATCGGAGTGCTCCTTGCGTGCTCTGACGGATTTACCCGGGACGCCATCGCGCGCCAACTGCCCCATCCAGCCCCGATCTCGTGGACGTCCGACGCCTGGTCCGTCCTGGACGACAACATCCAGGGTGCCCGGATAGGACTTCGCAGATCCGTACCGTTGCACTCACTGCTTCCGCAAACTGCACCTGGAAGCAGTGCGCATGTATTGATTCTTGAGGGAGGTATCCAATCCGATGACGGCGACACAATGGGCAGGTTTCGAGTGGCTGGCATGGAACTGGACATGCAACGAGGCATCAAGTCGGTTCTTTTTACCCTGGTCGACTACGATCGTGCAGGCACAATGGACCTCAATGCCACATGGCTTCGTGTGGGCTTCGGTCCGGGTTATACAGCGAAAGGACATTCCGGAACAGTGCGCACAGCCATACATGTTTTTTCCGGACTGGCCACCAGGAAGCTCGGCAGGAGCCTTTACCCGGCACTTCCGGACAACGATCAATCCGAGACCCTGCTTGAGGGCGGGCTGGCCGGCCGATCGACAGTTGTGTTCGCCTCCCGTCTACGCGTGAATGTACGTGCGGAATACGCGGTTCACAGCCAGAGTGATCACCTCCGGACCTTCATGGCCCAGCCTGAATTATCATGGCAACCTGCTGCGTCCGCCAATGTGTCAGTATATGCACAATTCTACGGCGCAGAACGCAGCAGCGTAACGCATCACGATATGCTCTTCGGCGTTCGTCTCCAAATCATGCGGTGACGTGAACGTTACGTCGGCTTTCCCTTGCGTACGGCTCCAATCCGTTGTTCGACCTGTTTTCGGAAATCATCGAAAGCGTCCGATTCACGTCCGATCATTTCCCAGGCCTTGGGGACAATGCCGGACACGGGTCTGTACAGATCCGATTCCACACGTGCCGGCTGGGAGGGCAACTCTGCAAAACCGAGCATGAGAAACAGCAGACTCAATACGACGGCCGACTTGAGCACACCGGTTGCGCCGCCTACAACCCTGTTCAGTCCGCTCAGGGGCGCGCGGGAAAGGGACTCGTCAAGAGAGGCTCCGAAGCCCCTTACTACGACCCGAACAACAAGAAAGACGCCGATGAACGCAAGAAAAACCGAAAAGTCTGGGGAAATACCCAGCTTGTCAACAAATACACCGCTGACGGGCCCCATCAGCAGGGAGGCCGAAATGAAAGCCGCTGCGAGCCCCATCAGATTGGCAATCTGGCGTACAGCACCAGACCTGTATCCGCGGAAAAGACCAACGGAAAGCACGATGAGTATGATGATATCTAGAGTTGCCATGTGAACATTATCGGCTGATCAGCCCATTCCTGAAAGAGATTCCCGGACAATGCGCTGCACATCGGCACCATTGGCCCGCCCGGCAAACCGGGACATGGCCAACTTCATCACGTTGCCCATATCGGACATGCCCTTAGCCCCTGTCGTCTCAAGTATGGGGGCCAGTTCCTCCCGGATGGCATCATCCGACAGCTGTTCGGGCAAATACCTCTCCAGAACGGACAATTCTTCCTGCTCCTTCTGAACCAGATCATCGCGACCGGCTTCGCGAAACTGCGAAATCGCGTCCCGGCGTTGTTTGGCCTGCTTCTGGATAACCGCCAGGATCGTTGAGCCGGGTAGTGGGGCGTCCGCTTCCCCCTGTCCCCGTTCTCCAGTTCGTTTCTCGATGGACTTTTCCATCAAGGCGGCACGAAGGGCGCGAATGGTTCGCAGCGCCACCTGGTCACGCCCTTTCATGGCCTTTTTCAGGTCGTCGGCCAACTTGGTCTGAAAGTCCATAAAACGTGCTGTAATGTTTCCACGGATACCGTGAGCGTCAAAAAACGAGACGGAAAGCAAAAACGCCAATGCCCGCCTGCATGGTACCTACGGCGATTCCTGAATATACATCAAATCGTTGGATCCGATCTTTCAGGTCAGGATCCTGTGTCTCCTGCCACCGGTCGAACCGATTGTCGGCTTTGGTTCGGAAATGGATGGCAAGTGCGCCTGCGACTACCGCCGTCGACAAGGCTGTTACATCAATCCACCTGCGCCTGCGGTCGGTTTCCTCAATACCTATTCGGCGTGCCACGTGTGTATCGGCTATATCAAGCGTGACAACCTCATGATTCCAGATATCCTGCCCGGGCGTTATTCGAACGCTTGTGTATCCTTCCTGTGCCACCATCAATTCACCCTGGAGTGCCACGGTGGACTTGTGCAACAGGGGTGTTTCGCCCAGCCATTCATCACCCATTGGCGATACCAGAAAAACGTCGGCACCCGGTGGCATGGACTCCACACGGTAATGATACGGAAACATGGCCCGCAACGTCCCGTCGGATTTACCTGTTGTCAGATCGAACCGGATGGGCTCGATAGCCCATGCATCTATGTGTTCCGGTTTTACCATGAGCTCTTCTGCAGAATCCGGCACGGTGAATGGACCATCGGAAATGCGGCCCACCCACTCTCCGTCAACGAATACGTGTGCTGTTTTCATATTCGAATCGACGGTCAGGTAGCGAACCTGTGCAAAAACGTTCACCTCCGACACGGTCACGATAAACGTCAGTGCGACCAGGATTCTGATGAAATCACTTCTCCTCATCTTCGACCTCTGTAGTTCGAACGAATTTCGTCACATAACGGGGCTCGGACAGGACAATCAGGGCGTCGTCCATGACGGCCATGGCGGATTTGACTCGTCCCTTCAGTTCGGCCGACCACACCTTGGCCCCTGACGCCCGATCAAGCGCTACCACCTGGCTTCCGAGTGTGCCCACATACACATGGGCACCTGCAATCTGCGGAGGAGCAGACACGACGCCGTCAAGTTCTGTTTCCCAGATCTGCTTTCCCGTTTCCAGATCAATGGCTCTTATACGCTGGTCGGTGGCCCCCACAAAGACACGGCCATCGCCTATTGCGACCCCACTGAAACGGGCATCTTCCCGCCCGAGCGCAAACTCCCATGATTTCGTTCCACGCTCTGCACGTAAGGCAATAAGCCGTCCACGCGTTGTGGGGATTACAATGACACCGTCACTGACAGCGGATGACGAATAGACGGGGGCATCGAGATCCAGCCGCCACAACGGCTCACCCCTTGCCGCATCCAGCATCAGTATGTGACCCGTGTCCGTTGCAATCACCATTCGCGTATGGTCCAGTAACACGGGAGCAGATTTCACGGCGCCCCTGGTCTCCATGTCGAAATGCCAGATCTCGGTCCCCGTTTGTTTATTATAGGCCCTTACGTGCGATTCCACATCGACAGCCACCACGGTTTCCCCGACGTCTACAACGGGTACCTCGATGGGAACCCCCCGCACGCTCCACCTGACAGTGGAGCGTGTCACGTCGTAGGCCATGAGAACCTTTCGCCCCCACGCCGATGTCACATACAACGTGTTTCCTGCCAGAACGGGACTGCCCTCGATGGCTTCGTTGAAGGGTTTGTACCCGGACCGCTCACCCGAAGTCCAGTCAATGGCATGCACCTCTCCCTTGCGCGTTCCCACAATGACCTGGTCTCCGAGTATCAGCGGAGATCCGGGTCCGAAGCCCGCCGATGCGTTGTACTCCCACGCCAATTCCAGTGGCGGCGTCAACTCCGACGAGGAAAAACGATCGCGCTGTGGACTTCCCCCATCCGTCTTCCATGCATGCAGCCCCAGGGCCTGTGGGCGATCGATGGACACGCTCTGGCACCCCGATACAAACAGCAGCCCGAGAACCGCTGCTGTAACAAAATTCCGTATGCAACGCTCCATCAGAAGTCCCACCCAAACATGAACTGGCGAAATACCTTGTCCTGCTCCCGGAAACCATCCCTGTAGCGCCGGCCATAGTCGAACCGCAGAACGAAAGCGCCGTACAGGTTCAGTCGCAACCCCAGACCCGCCGAACCAATTGTCTCTCCCGCATTGATTTCACTACGGACCTCATTGTAATCATTGTTCCAGGCGTGTGCCGCGTCGAAAAATGCGGCTCCACGCAGGTTGGCTACGCCCAATGGGGCCAGTATGGGCAACACCACGGAAGGGGCGTCAAGCAATGGAAAACGCAATTCCTGCGAGGTGAACCAGATCTTCTGCCCGCGGACGTCAAAGAAATCAAATCCTCTGATGTCCCACGATCCGCCCATCACGAACAGTCTGGCTTCCTTTCCTTCGTTGATTCGTCCCATGAACCAGGAGGCGAAGGTCACCCTGTCAGTCAGGCGGATGTAGTTTCGAAAATCAGCACTGAGAGTGAAATAGCTCACATTTGAGTACACGACGTCCGTGGTATATCCGGCTGTCATCTTTGCGCGCCACCCACCGATCGGTCCGTTCATCCAGTACAGCGCCTCGTCGTGAACCAGCGATACCGTGTTGGACAACAGCCACGCATCCCTGTCCTGTTGTGTAAAGTTGATTTCCTTCCGGGACCAGTTGAAGGATGTACCCAGCTCAAGACGCCGGAACTTGGACAGGGGGTAGCTCAACGCTCCGAAACCGCCGTAAATAGTCTCTTCAAACCGGGGGAATGAGGTCGGTGCATCGGGGTCCGTGACGTCGTAGCGGAGTCCGGCAAACCGATAGAATCCGTACCCCTTGTTCACGCGACTCCCGAAATCAAACCTGGCAACCTGGAATGACAGATCCCGGAGAAGCGATCGTTGCGTCGTCCCGGAATTGAACAGCGTAAACTGCAGATAGTCATCGCCCAGCATGTCCGAAAACGACAGAATCGCACCACCCGTTGTACCCAACACGGAGCTCTGGCTTACCGAACCCTGCGCAAAATCGAGTTGGTACTTCTTTTTATACGTCCCCATTGTAGCGCCTTCACCAACCCCGATCTTTCCGAAAGTCCACTCCCCTCCCGCGTCCGACAAATCCGCTACAGCCCGTCTTTTCGGCGCATTACGCAGCGAATCCACGCGGTCGAGGTGTCTGATGGAGAACTGCAACCCCTCAAATGACGTGAAAATGATCCGGTCCTGCGAAGCCCAGACCGGATCCATGGCCGCCGTTGCCAGGTGCGTCAATCTGTCCATGGCTCTCCATTGCGGGGAACCGGAGAAGAATGTCGTACCGTCAACAGCCACCACGGGGTCATCCGAGGGCCCGTACGACATGTCCACGGTCCACAGGTCCTGCGGCCCGAACCGACCGGTCGAGTCCTTTACCGCCGAGATGAACGCCAGCGTTCGCCCATCAGGACTCCACGCAGGTGACATGTCCATCCGCATTCCGTATGTCACATAACGTATCTGGCCGTCATTCAAATCGTATACGAACAGATTATAGGCTCCGTGTTTGCCGGCACTCGTCCGGTCAGAGGAAAATGCTATCTGCTGTCCGTCCGGGCTCCACGAAGGGTCCCGGTCGTCATAGTGATCGTTTGTGAGTCGTTGCAGCCGGTGCGTTTCGCGATGATATACGTACAAGTCGGAAAAGCCGTTTTCCTCGATCGAGGAAAACACCAGCGCCTTGCCGGACGGAGACCACGCCGGTGAATAGGCTGCTGTAAACTCGTCAAAGCGGTATGTGGCCTCATGCTTGTCACGGACAAGATCCCATATATGAATCACATCCTGGCTGCCACTCTTGGTTACGAATGCCAGTTTACCCTCCGACGAAACGGCAATTTTGGACTCGAACAGATGAACCGACTCGAAGTCGTCGTCCCGTCCACCGCGGACCACGATTCCGGGATCTCCGACGGGCGTAAATGCGGAGTCCACCTCGACCCCGTACACATGGCTGAGTCCAGACTTATTCCCTACGAAGTAAACCATCCGGCGCCCGTCCTCAAACGTATGGTAGGCGGGCTTGGCGCTGAATCCCGACGCGTTGATGCTTCCTGTGGAGAGCGAGGCTACATCCACATTTTCAAGATCCGGATAGTACTGTTTCTTTATCCATGACTCCCAGCGCGATGTGATGTCTTCGATCGGCTCCTGCAGCGATACCTCAAGAACTACCTCGAATTCCCTGGACTTCCAGAAATTCTCAATGATATCCAGGATTTTTTCCTCTCCGTACTCTTCCGCAATGAAGCGGTTAATGGCCTCGCCCTGCTTGTACATCACAAACGATCCATTGATACGGAACATGGACTTGAGCGGCGTCAGGTAGTTCGTGTACAGCGCATCGCGGAGAATCATCTCATGTTGATGATCAGGCTCTCCGGACCAGTATTCCGCAAGCCCTTCCGTGAACCACAACGGCAGGAATCCGGTAAACGGCCTCCTGTGGTCGCTCATCACGCGGGACAGCTTGTTGAACGTGAACACGTGAACCATTTCATGGCGAACCACCCGTCGAAACCGCTGCAGGTTGCCATTGGCCGGAATGACCACTCGCCCTTTCATGAACTCGAAAAAACCACCCACGCCGTCCGGAATGAATCCGGGAGTTACGTTCGTCTGCTTGAAATCAAGGTTCGACGAGTAAAAAATGAGGGGCACCCGTTCGTTGAGCGTGAAATTGAACTTGTGCTGCAGGTCCGAATATGCCTCTTCAGCGAAATAAGCCCCGTGCTCGGCCAGCTCCAGCATTTCGGGATAATAGTACACATCGAAATGCTCCGTCCGCATGACTTTCCAGTCGAAATCGTCATACTGGATTTTATTGCGACCGAAGTGATAGTCGTACTGCCCGAATGCAGGCACGGTCCAAACAAGACACGTGCACAGACACAACTGGAGAAATCCCGTTTTCCTCATCCACATAGGCACCACATGTAACGCGACGTACCCAACATACGCACCGGAACGCGTCACGTGCCCTCGGATTCCCTCACGTGTGCCAATTGACCGGTTAACCGGTTCTGAGCCCGACCGAACCGTTCAGGACTCAATAGTCCAACCCGCAACCGTGTTCGCTGAGCCACGCCGCAAGGAACGCATGCGTATCCCGAACATCTTCCGAGCGAAGGGCGCGCTCGGCCACCTCCTCTCCCTCTTCCATATTCATCGAGCGGATAATCCGCTTCATGGACGGCAGGTATACGGGAGATGCGGACAGGGAGGTCACACCGAGACCCACGAGAACAGGTACGGCCTGCAGATTTGTCGCCAGTTCTCCGCACAGACCGACCGGTATGTCCTGTCGATGCGCAGCCCGGACCGTATGACGTATGAGCCTGAGCACGGCCGGGTGCAACTCATCGAAAAGTCCAGCCACAAGATCATTTCCACGATCCACCGCCAACACATATTGCGTGAGATCGTTTGTGCCAATGGAAAAGAAGTCGACTTCCCGGGCCAGTGAGTCGGCCTGCAGCGCTGCAGCCGGTACTTCGATCATGATGCCGAGAGGTATGTCGGACGTACAGGGTATACCTTCGGCCTCCAGTTCGGCATGTACCTTAACCAACTGCTGCCGAAACACCCTGATCTCGTCCCGACTTGTCACCATGGGCAGCAGCAGACGAGTTGGACCATGCCTGGCCGCACGCAGAATGGCGCGCAATTGCGGCACAAGGATGTCCGGTTTGTCGAGCAGGACCCGGATCCCCCGCCACCCGAGAAACGGATTCTGCTCCCTGTGCCCCATGGGCAACATTTTATCGCCCCCCAGATCAAGCATCCGGAATGTCGTGTAACCGGGCGCCGCGGCCTTGACCACATCCCGGTACAACTCATATTGTTCTTCCTCGGAGACAAGCAGGCGACTCTCCATCAGAAGCAACATTTCCGTACGGAACAGGCCGATTCCGTCGGCGCCATATTCTGACAGCAGGGGCAGTTCCTCCCGCAGTTCGATGTTGGCCTCGAGATTGATCTGGTGACCGTCCAACGTCTGGGACGGCAAGGGCACAAGGGCGCGGTCTTCCACCAGTAGCCGCTCGAAGCGCGTCCGTTTAGCGGCATAGGCCTGCTCCTCGGCCTCCGTAGGGGCTACGATGACCTCGCCTTTCGCACCGTCCACGATAACCGTCTGCCCGGTCTCCACGTGCTCGGTGATGTCATGCATACCCACGACGGCCGGCACACCAAGTGAACGGGCCATGATCGACACATGTGACGTCGCACCGCCAAAATCCGTGGCACACCCGAGAATTCCCTTTCTGGAGAAGAGAATGATGTCGGCCGCCGTCAGGTTTTCCGCTATTACAACAGTCTGCGTTGGAATGTCGGAGAGGATGTGCCCCCGTCGAAGATGGCGAACAAGACGTTCCTGTACATCAAGCAGGTCGTTGGCCCGCTCCCGGAGGTACTCGCTGTCGCTGCCTTCCATCATCTGCCGGTGCTTGGACATCACCGAGCTGACGGCATACTCTGCCACGACATGATTGGATGATATGGCTTCGACAACGGTATCATAGAGGGCATCGTCCCGCAACATGAGCAATTGCGCCTCAAAAATGACGGCGCTTTCCGAGCCGACCTTGTCCCGGGTCAGGGCTATGATCTTCTTGAGATCCCTCTCCGAGCGCTGCACGGCTCGTTCAAATTTCTCCAGCTCCACCTTCACATCGCGATCCTGGATGGTCTTTTTCTCAACGCTGAAAGACACTTTCGCGTAGAGATACGCCGGCCCTTTGACAATGCCTGGAGCGACACCCGATCCTGCGTAGGAGGCCACTATTTCACCTCACCGAATCCATCTTCAAAAAGCGCAGAAAGAGAATTGAATGCCTCTTCCTCGTCCGGACCATCCAGTTGCAGTGTCAGCGTGGCACCCTGCTCGGCGGCCAGGGTCATTACGCCAATAATGCTTTTCCCGTTGATTTCATATCCATCCTTGTGGATGAAAAAGTCGGATTTGTACTGTGCGGCTGTACGCACAATCATGGAGGCGGGTCGCGTATGCAGACCTGCCCGGTTGGTTACGGTTACTTCTCTCTCAATCATATCTGTCAGTGGACGCGCCTTTCGAGTTGTACGGTCAGTTGATGAAGCACATCACGCTCCAACCTCTTTGGCAGATGTTCCAGATGTGACCGGGCTGCTTCCGAGTGGAATATAACCGCTTTCTGCGCCGCATCCAGAATTCCTGTCGCAGAAAGACGTTGCCGCGCCTCGGGTACCTCGTCCGGATGCAGCCCGTTTGAAAGAATGCGCTGGAACCAGGAACGCTCAGGCCCTGACGTAACCTCGAGAGCGCGCAACAGGAGCCAGGTCCGCTTGCCTGTAACCAGGTCGCCTCCCACCGGCTTTCCCCACGTGGGTTGACTGGCCGTCACATCCAGCAGATCGTCCTGGATCTGGAAAGCAAGACCCAGGTGTTCCCCGTAGGCTTCCAGACGTTCGATATCATCCGCGGGGGCATTTCCCAGCAGCGCACCGAGCACACAGGATGTCTGCAGCAGCGCAGCTGTTTTCTGACCAATCATTTGCATGTAGTCACGGAGAGGCACGTCCATTTCGCGTTCGAACTGCATGTCCCGGATCTGGCCCTCACACAGGGTTCTTACCGTGGCAAGGAAGCGACGGGTAAGCTCACGTCGCCGGGGCGATTCAAC
Organism: Bacteroidetes bacterium CG12_big_fil_rev_8_21_14_0_65_60_17; assembly: GCA_002787815.1. Classification (GTDB taxonomy): domain Bacteria; phylum Bacteroidota; class Rhodothermia; order Rhodothermales; family UBA10348; genus 1-14-0-65-60-17. The sequence goes on from PCUY01000031.1 coordinate 119,076, forward strand.
ATCCGATACCAGTTCCATGGACAGCCCCATGAGGTAGTCCCCACACAGAATAGCGGTCGGATCGTCCCACTTCACATGTACGGCCGCACGACCCCGACGCTCTTCGGCCCCATCCATGATATCATCGTGAACCAAGGTGAACGAATGGAAAACTTCCATGGCAAGTGCTATCGAAGCGGCATCCCTTTCCGGCGCATCGTACAGCGCTGCCGAAGAAAGCGTCAGAAGAGATCGGATCCTTTTCCCGGGTGACTGCAGAATATGACGAACGGGGCCATACAGCCCGACCGGGTCCTGCCGATGTTCCAGATCGGCCAACAGCTGGTCTACCCGCCTCCGGGATGTGGATATGAACTCGACTACAGCACCCGACACATCAGTCACCCGTGTCGACTACCTGTAGAATACGATCACAGACGTCCGTGAAGCTCCCCTCTCCACTGATCTCGTGAAGCAGGCCGCGTTCCCGGAAAAATGCCACCACCGGATAGGTCTCCTTCCTGTATACACCCAATCTGTGCAGAATGGCATCCGGTCGGTCATCCTTGCGCTGAACGACGTCCTCCTCGGGGACACCGGCCGGAACCGGCTTGTAATCCAGGTGGTAGTTCTCTCCGGTGCGGATATTTATACGGCGCTTGGAGAGACGATCTACAATCACATGGTCCGACACAACCAGACTGATGACGGCCGTTAGCGATGAATCATTCTCCTCCAGATCCGACATCAACCAGTTGGCCTGATCAATCGTGCGCGGATAACCATCCAGTACGAATTGATCAAAACCCGCTTCCCGAAGGGCCCCGTTGGCCAGCTCACGGACGAGTGCTCCGGGGACGAGGTGGCCGGATTCCACGTATTCCTTCGCCTTGAGGCCGAGTTCCGTCTCCTCCCGGATGGCCCTTCGAAGCAGAATGCCCGTCGAGATATGGGCTACCCCCCGTTTTTCAACCAGCATACTGGCCTGGCTGCCTTTGCCGACACCGGGAGGACCGAACAGAACAATTCGCATGATGCAGTGGGGTTCAAAAAGAAGAGGGCATTCGACACGGAAACCAAAGAAATGATTCCCGGAGATCTGTGGATGGCAGAGACTTCACCGGTCCTGGCGCTTTCGCTCCAACCAGGCAACAGCTTGGTGCACAAGTTCCCTGGAGAAGGCAGATGACAGCGAATGCGAAAAATGGTGTACGACAAGCCCAATCAGGCCACGTGACTGTCGCAGCTCCAAAATGGGCGGATGCTCCTCAAGCGCCGCTCTTACAGCATCAGACGGATCTTCGCCGACCTTGATCTGCTCCGCAATGCGCTGTGTCAGGCGTTCGGATACATGATCAAGTCCCTCCTCGTAGGGCGTCCAACGCCGCGAGCGCAGTCCCCGCACGGCCAGAAATACACTCACCGCTGCCACGACGGGCAAGAGCCGTCGTCCCCTGAGTCGGCGGAAGGCGCTACCCAGTACTCCTGAACCCGTCGGTACATACGACTGTACGGCATTGATGCGATCGGAGATACGTCGTTGCCGCACTGCCAGCTCCTCTTCGAGTTCTTCCCGGCGCGACGTGCGCCCCGTACGAGGCGCTGCCGACGGTGTGTTGAGACTTGATTTACTCGGCATGACCATGCTCCGGAAGCTTTTTGTCGGTGCGCGCAGCGCCGGACTCATCCCCCTCACGGAACAGTCTGGGTGCCACACGGGGCCGCGAGGACTTGACCACTACGGCCACAAGAAACCCGATCACAGCAACGATCAGAAATCCCAGAGCCGTACTGCCTGTCCATTCCCCCAGCGCAAATGCCGCCGCCATGGCCAGAAAGAGCAGCGCCAGCCCGATCAGCAGAATAACAATCGCTGCCTGGGCCATACGGTTGACCACGTCCTGGATACGTTCCTCCAGGTCCACCTGGAAGAGCTCCACACGCAGCTCCACCCACTCACGTATATCACTGAAAAATTGTCGGCTCTGCTGCGCCACCCCTTCAGGATCTGCTTCCGGGGTACCCGTACGACCTTGTGGTCTATGTTCACTTTTTGGAGTTTCCATGAGGGGTAAACGTCCGCGTCATCAAAAGTGTTCTTGAAAGAACTCCTTGTGAGACATTCCGTCCGGGCACCAGGAGAGGGGCGGTCGCTGTGCGCTGCCCAGCTGCTCAACCTGCATACCACAGCGCTCGGACCAGGTATCCAGTCGCTCTTCCCGCACGTATACCGACTGCAGCCGTTCACGATGACCCGAAATCCAGGATGACACCTCTTCCGGATGACCATATGGCACCCAGCGGATGTGCCCTGGCCCCTGTTCTTCCGCCTCGCCACATGAGAGCAGAAACGAGGGCCCATCTCCCCAAGCGTGAGGCTGGTCCAATGCCGCCAGAAATCCTTTCTGCATGACGAGCGCACCGGATGTTTTCGGGTGCACCGGAAACGTGCCGCGAAAAACAGCGAGTGCCTCAAGAAGGGCATCTGGCGACTGGTCCTCAGGGACGAACACGATAGCCGCACTCCGGCATCCCAGTCCTTCATGCAACAACATGTCTTCGGAGGCCGCCACCAGCTCATCCGAGCTCTCCGCACCGTCCAGTACGGCCACGGAGAAACGATGGCCCCTGAGCCAGCAACGCTCCCGTGGGATACCGGCGTCAGCGGCCTTCCCGGAGATGATGTCCATCGTCTCGTCCGAACCGGAGGCGATCAGAAGATCTGCCTCCTGCAGCACATCTTCGACAGATGCGACGGCCGCATCCATACACGAACTTCCACCGAAGGTGTGCAGCAGCTCATCCAGAAATGATGGCAACAACCAGGGTGAACGACTCGATACCGTTCCCCGCCAGGTGAATCCAGCAAGAACGGCCGCCACAAGATCCTGCAACTCGACAAGCGGAATATGCCCCGGATTCAGTACGGCAAGTCTGCGCCCGTTGCCCAGCCCCTTGAGCTGTCGGCACCAGCTCCGGAGCACATCCACATCCCGGAGTGTATCCATGGAACGATTTATCGCGAATGCCACGGCTTCTTCGGTAAACCGGTGAGTATCCAGATCGAGTGTTGCCTCTACGGCGGCCACGCGCACCGGATGATCCACATCGACCCACTCGCGCGCGCACGCACTCAGCACCTCGCACACATCCGGGGTCATGGCGTCAGTAGTGTGCGTCCCAGATATATACCACCGATCACAGCCAGCAGCGCTCCAATATTGTTGGCGGCGACATTCAGAAGCGCAGGCGGCAAACCAGCCTCCTCATACAGCCGGAAACTCTCCAGGCTGAATGTCGAGAACGTGGTAAATGCACCCATCATGCCAATCACGAACAAAGCGTTCAGGCGTTGCTGCCCGACGGTCTGTCCCAGGATGGACCACAGCAATCCCGCGATGAACGAGCCCAGCATGTTTACCGCGAGCGTCCCCCACGGGAACGCGGCTCCCATTGTTCGCAGTACTACGTTCGATACGGCGAAACGCATCACCGCGCCCATGGCTCCACCCAGGGCTACATACACTACCGACATCAGACCCGCTCCAGGGCAACGGCTGTGCCGCCGCCGGTACCGTGGCAAATTGCAGCCATGCCTTTTCCCTTTTCGTGGCGGTGCAGGGCGTGCGTGAGCGTCGTCACAATACGCGAGCCGCTGCAGCCGATGGGGTGGCCCAGCGCCACCGCACCTCCATGTACGTTGATCCGCTCCATGTCGACTTCCAACATGGAGCTGTACAGAATGCTGTTGATGGCAAAGGCCTCGTTGTTTTCGTGCAGATCGAAATCCTGGATCGACATGCCCATTTTATCCAGTGCCTTCCTGACCGCAGGTATCGGCGCTTCCGTGAAGCGCCACGATGCACCTGCGGAAATACCCGACCCCATGATGCGCGCCAGCGGCGTAAGGCCGTGTTCCTTGACGGCACGCTCACTGGCCAACATGATGGCCGAAGCACCATCGGATATCTGGCTGGCACTGCCCGCCGTCAGCACACCTTCCTCGGCAAATGCCGGCCGCAGACGCGCAAGCGATTCTGTTGTCGTATTGGCCCGAATGCCTTCGTCGCGCGCCAGGGTTTCCGTGCCGCGGCGCACCTTGTACTCGATGGGGGCCGTTTCGGCATCGTACGCTCCCGATTCCCACGCCTCGTGCGCCCGTTTGTGCGATGCAAGGGCCACACGGTCGAGCGCCTCCCTCGTGATTCCCTTCTCTGCGGCAATCCGCTCGGTCTGACTGCCCATGGCCTCACCGGACATGGGATCCGTCAGGCCGTCATGAAGAACCAGATCGGTCAGTCCTTCTGGATTACCCATCAGAAACTTGTAGCCCCAACGGGCACGCGATGACAGATAGAAGCCGGTGCCGGACATGGACTCCGCACCTCCTGTCAGTACCAGATCGGCATCATCTGCCTTGATCATGGACGCACCCTGCATGAGCGCCAGCATACCGGAAGAGCACACCATATCAACGGCAAAACCGTCTATGTGGTCCGGAATACCTGCCTTGAGGGCAGCCTGTCTGGGAATGAGTTGTCCGTGGCCACCCCGGAGTACGTTGCCGAAAATATACAGGTCGAGCGCACCGGCGTCTACGCCACTCCGCTCCACGGACGCCTTCATGACGTGGGCCGCCAGGTCGACCGGAGAAATGCCTGAAAGGGAACCACCGAAGGTGCCGATGGGCGTACGGACCGCATCTACAATGAATACATCACGCATGGAGAAAAGGAGTTCGGACTGATACAATTGTTGGCCCGTCTCCTACGCGATGCGTCTGCGTTCAGTTCTCCCAGTTTGCCAAGGAGAGATCATCCCGCGTATGGTAGGCAAAGTAGCCTATCAGCAGTCCGCGAACCAGCAACTGTGCCTCGTGCAGGTTTGTGGTGAAGGCTTCCTCCTTGGCCTGGATACGAAGCCGTCCGTCACCAAGACGCTCCACACTGCGGATCAGACCGAAGTCTTTGCCAAGCTCCATCAATTCCTGGAGCGTGGGCTCACGATAGGGCTCCGGCTCCTGCAGATCGGCGAGGGGTCGGAATGTTGGCGAAGTGTTCACGATACGTGTAGGGCAAGATGGATTCTTGGTCTTGTATCGGCCAGCCCGTTCGTATCCTTAAAAGTGAAGTAGAGCACGCCCCGATTGTCACAGTATGGACCGGAACGTGGAGGGTAGGTCGTCCGCATCCTCCGACTTGGGAATCTCCTGCTCAGACGAAACGCCGTGAGAACCGCAGTGCGCCTTGTATGCACCGACCAGATCCATGGCAATGGCCGATGCCGAACGCCCCTCGATATTGCGCCGTTCCAGAATGAACACGGGCTCGGAATCCTTGAACAGTGCAATGAAGGGCGACGAGGGAGGAATGCCTGGCATGTACTCCCTGGCTCGCGCTGTGGCGTCCAGGTCCTGCCCGGCGAATACCGTTGTGTACGCATCCGGCTGAACAGGGGCCTGTCGTGCCAGCGAAACAGCCGGGCGGGCGTTGGCGGCCGCGCAACCACACACGCTGTTGACGATCAGGACCATCGTACCCGTTGCCGCCTTTTCGAAGGCGGCATCGACCGCTTCCGGCGTCATGAGTTCTTCAACACCGACACGGGTCAATTCGGCCCGCATGGGAGCAACAAGAGGTTCGGGATATGGCATGGGCGCGTGACGTTGATTGTTGATGGGTACACGGAAACGGAAGCAGACCGGAATTTGATCCAACCCCCGGCTTAAGGCGTGCCTGCCTCCGCCGAAACTCCGACCATGTATCGTGTCATTGCCATCAGCTACCTGTTGTTCTTCTCGGGATGCGCCGCACTGCAGTCTCCCCGACCCGGTGCGTCCGTCATTGCACACGAGACCGGGCGTTCGGATGAAGCATCCGATTCGACATGGCAGGCAATGGACGCTCTGCTGCGTCAATATGCCGAGCGGTGGCTCGACACGCCCTATCTTTTCGGCGGTGCGTCCCATCGGGGCGTGGACTGCAGCGGACTCATCCAACGCGTCTACGCTGACGCGCTGAACGTTTCGCTTCCCAGGACCACATCCGAACAGATTCGGGCAGGAACACGCGTCAGTCTGAAACGCACACGGCCTGGTGATCTCGTATTTTTCGAGCCTCGTGGAAAGAGTCGTCATGCGGGTATCGTACTTGACGGCCAACAGTTCCTTCACGCCTCGTCGAGCCGCGGTGTCATGATATCCCCGCTGGACCGTGGATACTGGTCGCAACACATGAAAACGGCCCGGCGTATTGTCTCGGCCGACGACATTCCTGGCTTGTTGTCCCGACGTGCACAAGCTGGCCCGGCTGTTCCCGACCTCACGGAACGCTGACCAACGCGTTCAGGCCCGCAGACGGAAACAGCCATTTCAGTAACGCGTTGAAGTCCCGGTTACGACGCTGCCGCTCCACGCGGCAGCGTTTTTTCATTCTGGAGCCACCCGACACGATACTCAGCCGCAACGCGTATGGAAACGCCCAAGATCACCTACCTGACCAAAGAAGGTCTACAGAAGTTGAAGGACGAACTGCAGTTCCTGCGTACCAGGGAACGTGCGCGCATTGCCGAAGCCATCGCTGAAGCCCGGGCGCAGGGTGACCTGTCGGAAAATGCGGAATACGACGCTGCGAAAGAGGAGCAGGGACACCTGGAGTCGAAGATAGCCAAACTGGAAGCCACGATCGCATCCGCGCGCATCGTGGATGAAAGCCAGATTGACAGCTCCAAGGCTTACATCCTCTCCCGGGTCACGGTCCGCAACAAGGCCAACAACACGGAACAGACCTTCACACTCGTCGCACCTGAAGAAGCCGACCTTGCCGGTGGCAAAATATCCATAAAGAGTCCCATCGGCTCGGGTCTGCTGGGGAAATCCGTAGGCGATACGGCCGACATCAAGGTACCGGCGGGCATGGTCACCTTTGAAATCATTGACATCACGCGCCAATGATTGACCTCCGTTCGGACACGGTCACCAAGCCAACAGATGGCATGCGCAGCGCCATGGCCGAGGCGCGTGTTGGAGACGACGTATTCGGAGAAGATCCCACCGTTTTGACCCTCCAGGAGCGCATTGCAGACCTGCTTGGCCATGATGCCGGGCTGTTTGTCCCGTCCGGCACCATGTGCAACCAGATTGCACTCAAGGTCCACACCGAGCCGGGTGATGAAATCATCTGTGAAGAGGACTGCCACATCGTGAATTACGAGACAGGTGCAATTGGCGCCCTCTCCGGCGCCAACGTTCGGACGCTCCGGGGTGCCGGCGGAATCATTTCGGCCGACCAGATCACACAGGCGGTCCGCAAGGGGTATTACTGGGAGCCCCGCTCGCGCGTGCTCTCGCTCGAGAATACCCACAACAAGGCGGGTGGTACCATCTGGCCGCTCGATATCATGACGGGCGCCGTCCAGGCGGCGCGCGAACACGGCCTCACATGTCACCTGGACGGCGCCCGTCTCTGGAACGCATCGGTGGCCTCCGGCGTGGCTCTCAGGGAGTATGCTTCGCTCTTCGATACCGTCAGCGTGTGCCTTTCAAAAGGCCTTGGAACCCCTGCGGGAAGTGTGCTCGTCGGTTCGAAAGACCTCATACAAAAGGCCCACAGGTATCGCAAAATGTTCGGCGGAGGCATGCGGCAGGTGGGTATTCTTGCCGCCGCCGGGCTCTATGCCCTCGATCACCATGTGGCACGCCTCGCAGACGACCATGCCAACGCCACACGACTGGCAACAGGCCTCTCGCGCATGAATCGTGTCCGTGTGCGCATGGACGCCGTGCAGACCAACATCGTCATGTTCGACGTCGAAGGCGGTGATGCCATCGATATCGTCGATCAGTGTCGTCAGCACGGCGTAGCCATTGTCCCCTTTGGACCGAGAACCATACGGGCAACAACCCATCTGGACGTCACCACGTCCGACATCGACGATGCGCTCCAACGCGTAACGCCCGTGCTCGACACCTGAACGGCGACGGGGATTTCCCCGCATCGGAACGCGGCCTCTCCTCGCGGGCAGACAGCTCCGACAGACTGCATTCCCATCCCGGTCCTGCGCTCAATTTGCATGTGCCCTTTCCTGGAGACACGATGCAAACCGGAGGTACCCACATGTCAGCGCGCACCACAGTCATGGACGGTAACGAGGCCGCAGCGCACGTAGCCTACCGGACAAGTGAAGTTATTGCCATCTACCCCATCACGCCTGCATCTCCCATGGGAGAGCTGGCCGACCTGTGGAGTTCCCGGAACCTGAAGAACGTGTGGGGAACAACGCCGCGGATCGTGGAAATGCAGGCCGAGGGTGGCGCAGCCGGTGCGGTACACGGCGCGCTGCAGGCAGGTTCGCTCACGACCACGTTCACGGCGAGCCAGGGACTTCTGCTCATGATACCGAACATGTACAAGATTTCGGGAGAGCTGACCGGTGCCGTATTCCATATCGCTGCCCGCAGCATCGCATCCCAGGCCCTGTCCATCTTCGGCGACCACTCGGATGTGATGGCGGCTCGGGCCACTGGCTGGGGCATGCTGTTCGCATCGAGTGTCCAGGAAGCCATGGACATGGCACTCATCTCCCATTCCGCGAGCCTCGCTTCGCGCATTCCATTCCTGCACGTTTTTGATGGTTTCCGGACCTCGCATGAACTCAAGAAGATCGAGGTCATTCCCGACAGCGTCATCCGGGATATGATGCCCGAAGGTCCCGTCCGGGCCCACCGTGAGCGGGGAATGAATCCCGAACGACCCGTCATCCGGGGGACGGCCCAGAACCCGGATGTGTTTTTCCAGACCCGCGAGAGTGTCAACCCGCGCTACGAAGCATGTCCGCATACCGTCATATCGGCCATGGAGCAACTCGGTGCGCTGACAGGTCGCACGTACAGACCATTCGAGTACACTGGACATCCGGAGGCGGAGCGCGTGATCGTCCTAATGGGAAGCGGGGTCGATACGGCCCGCGAGGCGGTAGCACACCTTCAAACCGGTGGGGAGCGCGTCGGCGTCCTGAATGTGCGCCTCTTCCGTCCGTTCGCGATCGATCTTTTCCTGGGCGCCCTCCCCTCGTCGGTTCGCTCCATCGCTGTACTCGATCGCACCAAAGAGCCGGGTAGTGCAGGAGAACCCCTCTACCAGGACGTCGTGACGGCACTTGCCGAGCGGGCTATGCAGCCGTCGGCGAGCAACGAGCGAGTGGCCATGCCAACGGTCATCGGGGGCCGGTATGGCCTTTCTTCGAAGGAGTTCACCCCGGCCATGGTACGCTCCGTACTGAACGAACTCGGCACAGACAACCCGCGCCGCAGTTTCACTGTCGGAATCAACGACGACGTATCGCACCGGTCGCTACCGGTCGACACGTCATTCACCACCGAACACCCGGAAACGCGACGGGCCGTGTTCTGGGGTCTCGGTTCCGATGGAACCGTGGGAGCCAACAAGAACACTATCAAAATCATTGGTGAGCACACGGATTTCCACGCACAGGGGTATTTCGTGTACGACTCGAAGAAAGCCGGTGCGCGGACCATTTCGCACCTTCGCTTCGGTCCCGAACCCATCCGGTCCGCCTACCTCATCAAGGAGGCGGACTTCGTCGCCGTTCACCAGTTCAATTTCCTGGAGAGCGTAGATACCCTGGCTCTCGCAGCCCCGGGCGCCACATTGCTCCTGAACAGCCCCCATGCACCAGACGCCACTTGGCAGCACCTCCCACCCCAGGTTCAGAGGCAGATTCTGGACCACCAGCTCCGTGTTTTCGTGATCGATGCCTACGCCCTCGCCCGCGAACTGCGCCTCGGCGTACGCATCAATACCATCATGCAGACGGCCTTCTTCATGCTGTCGGACATCCTACCGACAGACGAGGCCATTTCCTACGTACAGGACTTCATCCGGTCCACCTATGGCAAACGCGGTGAGCCCGTCGTCCGGCAAAATCTGGCTGCTGTAGATTCCGCGCTCGACAACGTGCATGAACTTGTTGTGCCCGGAGAAGTCTATTCGGATCGGACCGTGCGTCCGCCTGTCCCGGCGGATGCGCCCGAATTCGTGCGCCGTGTCACGGCAGAAATGATCGCTGGCCGCGGTGACGACCTTCCTGTAAGTGCCTTCCCGGATGACGGTACATGGCCATCCGGAACGACTCGATTCGAGAAGCGCAATATCGCCTTGGAAGTCCCGGAGTGGGAGCCGGATCTCTGCATCCAGTGTGGAAAATGTGTCATGGTCTGCCCACACAGCGTGATCCGCGCCAATGTGGTGCCCGAGGAAGCACTCGCCAACGCTCCCGACGGGTACAAATCCCTGCCGGCGAGCTGGCGGGGAATGGAAGACTCCCGCTACACGCTGGAGATATCCACAATGGATTGCACCGGGTGCCAGCTGTGCGTAGGTGTGTGTCCGGCCCGGGACAAGTCCAATTCGAGTCGGAAGGCCCTCAACATGGCTCCAAACGCCGGGAAATCCTCGGCTGACTGGGAGTTCTTCAGATCACTGGAGCCCTTCAAGCGCACCGTGGGAGCAACTGGGGATGGTGCCATGCGACTGCCATTCGTCAAGGCCAAGGATGTTCAACTACTGGAGCCTCTCTTCGAATTTCCCAGCGCATGTGCTGGTTGCGGCGAGACGCCATACTTGAAGCTGCTGACGCAACTATTTGGAGACCATATGGTTGTGGCCAACGCCACAGGCTGTTCATCCATCTATGGTGGGAACCTGCCGACCACGCCGTGGGCACACAACCGGGCTGGCCGCGGTCCGGCCTGGAACAACTCCCTGTTTGAGGACAATGCCGAATTTGGTCTCGGTATGCGCCTGTCTCTCGACAAGCAGGAGGAGTACGCTCGCGAGCTTGTCGAACACATGCGCGGCATGTTGGGCGACGATCTGGCCACCTCCCTGCTGGAGAGCGACCAGACAAACGATGCCCTGCGCGAGGAGCAGCGCGCCCGCATCGATGAGCTGCGAGAACGCCTCGAGACAATTGATGACCCGATGGCGCGCGACCTGCTGGCCGTTTCGCGCGCGCTTGCGCGCCACAGCGTCTGGATCGTTGGTGGCGACGGCTGGGCTTACGATATCGGATTTGGAGGCCTTGACCACGTGCTGGCCTCCGGGCGTAATGTAAATGTGATTGTACTCGACACGGAAGTCTACTCGAATACGGGCGGACAGGCATCGAAGGCCACGGCTCTTGGTGCTGTGGCCAAGTTCGCAGCAGGCGGCAAGCCGACGCCCAAGAAAGATCTTGGCATGATGGCCATCGGGTATGGGTACGTATACGTCGCCCAGGTGGCAATGGGGGCCAACGACAATCAGGTCATCAAAGCAATCCAGGAGGCCGAAGCTTTCAACGGACCGTCACTCATCATTGCCTACAGCCCCTGCATTGCGCACGGAATAGACATGTCGAAGGCGCTCGACCAGCAGAAATCAGCCGTGGAATCGGGCTACTGGCCGCTCTACCGGTACGATCCACGTCTCGAAAACGAGGGCAAGGTACCTTTCCAACTGGACTGCAAGCCTCCCTCCATTGACCTGAAGCAGTATATCCACACGGAGAACAGATATCGGATGCTGCTCTCCACGCGACCGGACGCTGCTGCCACCTTTGTGGATGAAGCACAGAAACAGGTCAACGCCCGGTGGCATCGCCTGGAGAAGATGGCGGCGCGCCCCGAGCGCACGATCACCGGCAAACCTGGTAAGCCCGGCAAACCTGGTAAGCCCGGCAAACCTGGTAAGCCCGGCAAACTGCCACCGTCCACACCCAACCGCTGATGCCATGAAGATCAACACGCAATATCTTGGTCTCGAGCTTTCGTCCCCACTCGTGCCCTCCGCATCTCCCCTCTCGGACAACGTGGATGACATCGTGGCCATGGAAGACCATGGAGCCGGCGCCGTCGTCCTGTACTCCCTGTTCGAAGAGCAGATTGAGGAGGAGAGCCGCACGCTCAGTCACTATCTGGACCACGGCTCGGAGAGCTACGCCGAGTCGCTCTCCTACTTCCCCGACCCGGCCGGCATCCAGTCAATACCGGAGCGGTATCTGGAGCACATTGGCAGGGCCAAGACGCGGGTGGACATACCTGTCATTGCGAGCCTGAACGGGTCCACACCGGGAGGATGGTTGCAGTATGCCAGGCGAATCGAGGAAGCCGGCGCCGATGCGCTCGAGCTCAATCTGTATGACATCCCGACCAATACCGGGATCACCGCGGCCCAGGTGGAAGAACGCTATCTGGCCGTCGTGCGGCTGGTGCGGGAAGAGATCAACATCCCCGTTGCCGTCAAGATATCACCCTTTTTCACAGCAACGGCCCACTTTGCGCAGGAACTGTGCCGCTGTGGGGCATCGGGTATTGTGCTGTTCAACCGGTTCTACCAGCCGGATATCGACATCGAACGCCTCGACGTCGTGCCACGTGTACATTTGTCCACCTCCGAGGAAGCCCGCCTGCCCATCCGCTGGCTGGCCATCCTCTACGGACGCATCCCGGCAGATCTGGCGCTGACCACCGGCGTGCATACGGTCGAAGATGTGGTACGTGGTGTCATGGCGGGGGCATCGGTGACCATGATGGCATCGGAACTGCTGGCGCGGGGGATCGGAAGGATCGAGGAAATGAACGATGCGCTTCGGGCATGGCTCGACGAACACGGGTACGATTCACTGGCCCAGATGTGTGGAAGCATGAGTCAGATCCATGTATATGACCCCTCGGCATTCGAGCGTGCCAATTACATGAAGACCGTGAGCGGGTGGCGCGGGCAGCGCGCGTGATCCGTGCCACCCCTGCGGCATGCCTTCGTGTTGCCGACCGTCGATGGGAAGCGTAGTTTGAACCCGCAACCGATGCCCAAACCTGCAACCACGTCGCATGCAAAATACCGGATTCACCTTCCTTCTCGTCCTGGTAACCTTCGTCCAGGTCCTGCCCGCAAGCGCACAACACGGACGCCGTCCCGTTCCAGCCGAGCACGGCATGGTCGTGACGACTCACCATCTCGCCAGCCAGGTCGGTGTCGACATCCTGGAGTCGGGCGGAAATGCGGTAGATGCGGCGGTCGCGACAACCTTCGCACTCGCGGTCGTATTTCCGGCCGCAGGTAACGTGGGCGGCGGTGGATTCCTCATGTACCACGGCGCTGACGGTGAGGTGACGGCCTTCAATTTCAGGGAGAAAGCTCCCCTGGCGGCCACCGTGGACATGTTCGTCGGGCCGGATGGCATGCCCGACGCCGCAAACCGACACGTGAACCTGCTTTCGACTGGCGTTCCGGGCACGGTCGCCGGACTCGTCCTGGCTCACAAGCGACTCGGCAGCCTACCCTGGGCAGATCTGGTGGAACCTGCGGTCCGACTTGCCCGGGACGGGTTTCCGTACTCGTGGGATATGCGTACGACGGGTGACTGGCTTCGCTCGCTTGCCGAAAATGATCCGGTCTATGACGCTACCGTTGCCCAGTTCACCAAAGGGGATGAAGGCAATTATGCTCCGGGCGAGCTGTTTCGCCAGCCCGACCTGGCCCGTACCCTCGAGCGCATCCGGGACGGAGGGCATGACGGATTCTACAGGGGCGAAACGGCCCGTCTTGTCGCCGATTTCATGCGGCGCCACGGCGGTCTGATCACAGAAGAGGACCTGGCCCGCTATGAGGCGCAGGAACTCACCCCCGTACACGGGACGTACCGGGGCTACGATGTCTACGGTATGCCTCCGCCCTCCTCCGGCGGAATCGCGACCGTCACCATGCTCAATATCCTGGAGGAGTTCGACCTTGCCCGCGCGGGCCACAATTCGGCCGCCTACCTCCACCTGCTCACCGAGGCCATGCGCCGCGCATTCGCAGACCGCGCACAGTATGTCGGAGACATGGACTTCAACCCGTCCCTGCCGCTCGCCGAACTCACAAGTAAGGTGCATGCGAAGCGGCTTCGGTCCACGATTGACCTGCTCGCGGCTTCGGAAAGCGATTCATCGGCATTCAACGGCGTCCACGTCCAGGAAAGCGAGCAGACAACGCACTTTTCCATCGTGGACGCCGACGGGAATACGGTATCCATGACCTATACGCTCGAGCAAGGCTACGGAAATAAAATCGTGGTGGAAGGCGCCGGATTCCTCTTGAATAACGAAATGGGCGACTTCAACCCCGTACCCGGTCATACCGATCGCCGCGGCAATATCGGCACGAAACCGAACCAGGTGGCCCCGGAGAAACGCATGCTCTCCTCCATGACGCCAACCATCCTGGCCAAGGATGGACGGCCTTTCATGGCCATCGGCAGTCCGGGAGGCCGCACCATCATCAACACCGTCGTCCAGGTCATCCTCAATGTTGTGGATCATGGTATGGACATTGCCGAGGCCGTAGAGGCCCCGCGTATCCACCACCAGTGGCTACCGGACCGTACTTCTTTCGAGCCCGGGATCTCTCCTGACACGCGCCGACTCTACGAGATGATGGGACACGAGGTGTATGACCGGGGGCGACAGGGCCGGGCCATGGGTATCGTCGTTGATCCGGAAACGGGCATCCGATGGGGCGCTGCCGACAGCCGTTCTTTCGATGGTCGCGCCATAGGCTATTGACATGGAACTGCTCGTTCTCCTGTTGTCTGTCGTGAACCTGCTGCTGGCCGCAGCTGTTATTCTCGGGGGGCGCTACGTGTTTCGTCGTCTGGATCAACTCGAGGAGCACATCCACCAGACCGAACTTCGGGCCATGGAACAGGACCCGGCACGAACCGAACCCGACAAAGGCAGCATGGGAAGTACGGCCTGGAACGAGTAAGCACAGCGCAGATCAACGCCTCCCGGGGGCATAGGCCTCTTCCGCTGCAGACTGGATATCCTCAGCATGGAAGTACACCGGTCGAAGGTTTCCACGGGCATAATGCTCTGCCTGATCAATAAAATGGGGGCTGTTCGGATCACCACTCTGGCCACCGGCCGTAATGGCGATCGCATTCACCCGGTCGCCAAACTCCACGACAGCCACGAACGAATTGCCCCGCGTCCCGTAGATTTTCCGGGTATTGTTGAAGGTGCGCTGTCCGTAGGCCGCGAGTGATCCCCACCGGGAAGATGCAAATCCAACGGGTATACTGGGCTCGTCATCGTCAAACGGCTGTACGATATCACCGGTCAGACGCTGAAAACGATTGATGTCACCCCATGGCGTGCGCCACGTTCCAAAATCCTGTTCAAGCTTGCGACTCGCCACGTCGAGCGCTTCCACCCGGGACCGGGGAGTGCGCTCACCCTGACTTCCGGAAAGAAATTCCGTCGCCCAGAAGATGGCTACCGAAGTGGGAACCGAGTCCACGCCCCAGTCCATATTCCACCCCCCGAGCTCGGCAATCTGCTCCCGTGTACCCTCTTTGAGCGAATCGCCATCCGGTAACTCGTCCCACGCCGCAAAAAGGGGCGGTAACAGGGTCTCGAATGCGGTCATGGTCGGGTCGTACGCTGCCGCCCTGAGCGACTCCATCGTAAAGTCCGTCACGCCGTCCAGGACCCTGACCGCATTGATTCCTCGGGCATTCTCCGGATTCTGGGACATGTAGGCCGGATAATCGTCCTTCTTCGGGCTGAATTCGCCCGCCGCAGAGAACGGCCAGTTGTTGGTGTTCTGGATCCAACCGTTCGGCGGATTGACAATCAGGATAGATTCTTCCACCGTGTGCACCCCTTTCCAGTCCGTGGCAGACGTGGTCCCGTCCACCGGCTTCGTCCAGTCGTAGGATGGGTCCTTGATTGGAATATGGTTGGAGTGGAAGTAGGCAATTGTGCCGTCGGCGTCTGCATAGACCGTGTTGTTCGACGAATTGGTATGCAATCGCATGGTTTCGACATAGTCCTCGAAGGATTGCGCCTTGGTTCGCAGGTACGACTGCTGCAGCGCCTTGAGCGGCTCTTCCATGATCTTGAAAGCGACCCAATGGCCATCCTGTTCACGGATGACGGGACCCTGGTGGCTTCGATACGTCGTAAACGTACGGGTACTGAACGAGCCGTCCTCCTCCAGAACGCGAATGGAGACATCTCGCGCCAGAAGGGGACGCTCCTCGCCGTCAAACCGGTAGTACCAATCCCCTCCGCGCTGCACGACATCCAGAAGATATTCGTCGATGTTGTCGGCGCGGCTCGATGTATGCATCCATCCGGCCCGCTCGTTGAAGCCCTGGTACACAAAAAACTGACCCCAGGTCACGGCCCCGTACGCGTTCAACCCTTCATTGCTCTTCACATGCAGTTCTGCCCGGAAATAAAACGATGTGTGCGGATTGATAAGCAGCAGGGCGTGACCATTCTTCGTGTTCGATGGTGCAATCGCAAACCCATTCGACCCGGTTGGTTCCAGATAGCCGTCGTCCTCCGGCACCGCTGCCATCACAGGCTGCCGCTCGCCATAAAACGATTCCACGTCACTGACCCGGACGCGCTCTATGTCGCCCCCTATGCTGCCTTCGCTGAATGACAATGCCATCCACGGTTCGAACCGGTCAATTACACGCGGCTCAACCTCCGGGTGCGTGGCTAAAAAATAGTTGAGTCCATTTGCCCAGGCATCCATCAGGCCACGCAGCCACACCGGGCTCTCATCGTACATGGCCTTCAGATCGTCCTCATGAATGAAGAGGCGCATGCGAAGATCGCG
>PCUY01000066.1 GCA_002787815.1 Bacteroidetes bacterium CG12_big_fil_rev_8_21_14_0_65_60_17
CTGCTACACTTCGGTTCGTCCGCCTTGGCGGACACCATATTGGCCTCCGTCAGCGGGCTCAGACGTAGTGTTAACAGGCCCTGGTCAGGGGCGGTGGAACATGCCCTGTGGTTCGAAGAGCGCCGCGAGCTCTGCCAGCATCATGGCTGTTGCTCCCCAGACCACGTGGCCCTCGAAGTCGAAGTGGGGCACGGACCGCTCCAGCTGGCCTATGCGCCGCGTGTGCATGCTGCGGCGCTCGGGAGCCGTAAGATCGCACGCCGGCACGCCGAACATGTCCGCCACCTCGTCGGAGCGCGCCGAAAGGTCGGCCTCGCGCCGCATGATGCCCACGAACGGGTGTACCTGGAAGCGTGACGGGATGACGTAGAGCGGCGTGAGCGCGCCCAGGATGTCGATGTCACCGGGCGGAATGAGCACTTCTTCGTGCGTTTCCCTCAGCGCCGTTTCGCGGAGCGTTTCTCCGGATTCGTGACGCCCACCGGGGAGGGCCACCTGGCCGGCATGCTGGTTCATGTCACTTGGCCGGACTGTCAAGAGCAGACGAGGGTTTTCCTCGGCGTCAGGGTAGAACAGCGCCAGAACAGCCGCGCTCCGGGGAAGGCGACCACCGGGTGGTGGCTGGAGGTGGGCTGCCCGGTCAAGCGGAGCCATGCGCAACTGGGCTTCGCGGCCCGGAAGGGGGCTGTCCGAGAGAGCGGCCCCGAGTGTGCTCGCGAATTCATCGAACAACGACGTAGTCATGGAAATCGGCTTCCTGGAAAATCTCGACCGTGACGGAGCGCAGGCGCCGGGGACTGCGCACTTCTCCCCGAACGGTTCGCCGCACGGGGACATCCAGACCGTCCACCCGGGACATCTCCGAGCGGACGGTGACGCCTCTGCCACGCTCCATGGTAATCCGGTGTTCCATGACGGCCAGATGGCCCGTATCTGCATTGAACCACAGCGTAACCTCCTGGCGCTGCGGTGGAGGAGGCGGGCCCGGTAAGGGCACGGGTGCCCGTCCGGGGCGCTGTCGGCGTCCGCGCGCATCGGGACCTTCTTCAATGCGCCCCCGAACGACGAAAAACGTTCCATCGCGGGTCGTTTCCGTTTGACTGCGCGGCGCAAACCGGGCCGACTGGAGGATCATGGTGGGTAACATCAGCGCCTGTGACAGCCGTGACACGGCCGGGCCGCCAAGACCCCCGACCCCGCGTTCAATCTGCTCACGGCGTTGCGGGTCTACCTCCTCGCCGTCCACAGCGAGGGACACAAGCGTGCGACTCAAACCACGTCCGCGGTCCAGGCGCAGATCATGGACAGATTCCACCCGCCGCGTAGCAGGACCCGAGACAAGCTCCAGGTGTGACGTCGTGCGCACCTCAATGCGTTCAATGGTGGCAAGCGCCCTGGACTGTTCCTGTTGCCAGGTCGTAAATATATCCGGCGTACCCTGCGCGGCACACGGGGCGGTCTCCACGGACGCGCCCAGGGCGCAGGCCGCGAGCAGACCTGTCAGGATGCGACGTGAATAATGCACGGGATTGTACGCTGTCGGGTGTGTGACCCTGTTACTCACGTGGCACAGGGTCGGTTGTCACGAAAGTATGACAATTTGGAGGGCATGGGAAAACGGGCGGGAGATACTGTATTTTCAGGGCAGTCCCTGTTCCAGCGTGGCTTTCCTCCCGTGTACCATGGCTTCGATCCTGATTGTGGAAGACGATGTCGAGCTCTCCGCTGTTGTGGAGCGTCGGCTTTCCGAATCGGGTTATCACGTCCTCCGGGCGGAATCCGGGCCGGCGGCACTTGCCCTGGTGGATGAGCGCACGCCCGATGTTGTCCTGCTCGATATCATGTTGCCTGGAATGGATGGCCTGGAGGTGTGTCGCCGGCTGCGTGCGTCGCATCCCCTTCTGTATATCATCATGACCACGGCACGATCGGACGAAATGGACCGTGTGGTGGGGCTCGAAGTGGGTGCAGACGACTATGTCACCAAGCCGTACAGCCTGTCGGAACTGGTGGCGCGCGTACGCGCCGCGTTGCGACGCGTCCAACTCACGCTCGAAGTCGGTGAGGACGATGCCGTGCTGGATTTTGGTCAATTGCGCATAGACCCGGCCCGCCGCCGCGTGGAGGTACGGGGAAATGAGGTCCAGCTCACGGTGCTCGAATTCGACCTGTTGTTGCATCTGGCGCGCCATGCGGACCGGCCGTTCACGCGGTTGCAGCTTCTGGCCGACGTGTGGGACATTCATTACGAAGGGTATGACAGGACGGTCGATTCCCATATCCAGAGGTTGCGCAGCAAGATTGAGAAGCACCCCGGAAAACCGGAGTACATCCGGACGGTGTGGGGGGTGGGCTATCGGTTCCAGCCGCCGGACGATGTGGTGACGGACACGGCGGCCGGGTGATCAGTGGCCCCCGCCATACCGTTTTCTGGCGCATTGTGGCCGTCCTGGTAGCCGCAGAGCTGCTCGTAGTGGCACTGACCGTCGGTCTTACGGCGCGATTTGCGGCGCAACGCACCACGGAACTGGCGGCAACATCCATTGAATCGCGACTCGATGCCGTAGCCGAAGAAGTGGAGCGCCGGGCGGCCCCGCTCAATGAGCAATTGGATCTCGGCGAAACGCTCATCGCGGATCTGGCCGAACGCTTTCCGGATCCTGTTGCACTGGTGCGTGTCGATGGGCGGGTGGATGCGTTCGATGCGCCTGTGGAGCGACCTTCACTACTCGACTCCCTGCACGCGTTCGATGCGCTGGTCGTGGATATTTCGGATGGCGATGTACCGGGAGGATTCGCATTTGCCCCTCTTTACGACGCAACGGGCATTGCCGTGGGTGGCCTGCTCGTGCAACCCCTGTCGGCATCGATTGAGCGGGAACTCTCGGCGACGCGTGCAGCTGCGCGTTCATCGGTGCGTGTTGTGGCCGTGGTGGCCGTCGTGCTGGCGCTCGTGTTGGGGGGAATCATCACGTGGTGGATTGTGGCGCCCATCCGCCGGATTTCGTCGCGGGTCGTCGAAATAGGCCAGGGGCATTATGGTGCAGGGGTAGATGTCCCCGGAGAGCATGAAATAGGGCAGTTGGCCCGGGCGGTCAATACGATGGCGAAGGACGTGCAGCAGAGCGTTTCACGGCTCGAGGAAGCAGATGCACTCCGTCGGGAACTCCTGGCCAATATGGGGCACGATATCCGAACGCCGCTGGCAGGAGTCATGGCGCACCTGGAGGAAGCCGAGCGCTTCCTGCATGAGGGGAGGGCGAACGATGCCATGTGTTCCCTGGAGCGGGCCGGACGGAGCGGCGAGCGCGTCCGGCGCCTCATTGACGACCTGTTCGAGTTGAGTGTGCTGGAAGGACATGCGGGGGTGCTTCGACGAGAGCCCGTCCTGCTGCACGAACTGCTTGCCGACGTCGTGGAGGACCTGCGGCCTCTCGTACCGGCAGACGTGCGCGTTGTGCTGGACGATCCGGACAGGGAATCCGGCTTGGGTGCGCTCCTGATGGAAGGCGATGGGCTGCGACTGCACCGTATGTTCTCCAACCTGGTTTCGAATGCCCTTCGCCACGCGCGCTCCCTGGTCCGCATCCATGCGGAGAGCATCCGGGAGGAGGGGGAAGGGCGGACGGTCAGCTTCTGCGTGGAGGACGACGGCAAGGGGCTGACCGCTGGCGAAAGGGAGCGCGTTTTTGAACGCTATTATCGTGGCCAGGATGCACGTACAAAAAGACCGGACCCGGAATCCGGGACCGGTCTTGGATTGGCTATTGCCCGTGCCGTGGCCGAGGCCCATGGCGGTTCAATCCGGATGGATTCGACCCCGGGCCACGGCACGCGCGTCTGTGTTCAGTTGCCGCTTACGATACCTTGATCTTGCGCGGTTTGCTTTCTTCCACCTTGGGAAGCGTGACCATCAGCACGCCGTTCTCATGGCGGGCTTCGATCTTCTGCTCGTTGATCTTCTTGGGAAGGCGGAAGGAGCGGAAGAAGCGTCCTGCATGGCGCTCGACGCGGACCACATTGTCGTTTTCGGATACCTCACGCGAAGCGCGTTCGCCCGATACGGTGAGGACGCCGTCCTGGAGGTTGATCTGGATGTCGTCGCGGCTTACGCCGGGTACGTCCATCTCAAGGACATATGCATCTTCCGTTTCGAGTACATCGAGGTGGGGTGTCCACGATACATTCTGATCCGCATCTTCGTCAAAGCCCGGGAAGAAGGTGCCGAAGAGACGGTCAAAATCGCGCTGCAGACGATTCATGTCGTGGCGGGGCGAGAAGCGAACAAGTTGTGTCATGGTAGTTCTCTGGTTTGGTTCACTGTGTTTCTACACGGTGCTTGCCATGCATTCAATTGGCGTGCCAAACCTCGTTTTCGGTCAGGTTGTCAGTCTGATCTGACTATACGGCAGGAAGGACGGTCCCTTCGGCACGTCCGAATCCGACACGATATCCGGCCCCCTGCGCCCATCCCCGCATTACGACAGAATCGCCGTCCTGGATGAACCGGCGCTCGGTGCCGTCGGAGAGCGTCAGCGGCCGCGTACCCCGCCAGGACAGCTCCAACATGGAACCGTAACTCTGTGGCTCCGGACCGGAAATCGTCCCCGATGCCATAAGGTCACCGGGTCGGGCATTGCAGCCATTGACCGTGTGGTGCGCGAGTTGCTGGTACATGCTCCAATACAGGTATTTCATGTTGGAGCGGCACACGATGTCCACCGACTCGGCACGGGGCGGGCGAATGCCGACCTCGAGTTGGATGTCAAAGGCGGATGGGCCCGGGGACCGGAGGTAGTCGAGCGGCGGCGGATCCTGGACGGGCCCCTCCACGCGGAAGGGCTCGAGCGCCTCCAAGGTGACCACCCAGGGCGACAGCGTTGTGGCGAAGCTTTTGCCCAGGAACGGACCGAGTGGCACGTATTCCCATTTCTGTATGTCCCGTGCGCTCCAATCATTCACGAGGACCATGCCAAAAATGTGGTCCGCGGCGTCACGGGTCGATATGGACGTTCCAAGGTCGTTGCCCGGGCCCACGAAAAAGCCCATTTCGAGCTCAAAATCGAGCAGCTTACTGGCCGCATGGATGGGAGGCCCGTCGTCGGCCTTGAGCTGGCCGTGCGGTCGCCGGACAGGGCGTCCCGAAACGAGGAGTGAACTGGAGCGTCCATGATACCCGACAGGCAGGTGCAGCCAGTTTTCCATGAGGGCGTTTTCGGCGCCCCGGAACATGGTACCCACATTCGTGGCGTGTTCGCGCGAGGAATAGAAATCCGTGTAGTCACCTACCACAGCAGGCAACTCCATGTGTACTGCTCCCTGATCAAAGAATACCCGTCGACGCATGGCCTCAT
Organism: Bacteroidetes bacterium CG12_big_fil_rev_8_21_14_0_65_60_17; assembly: GCA_002787815.1. Taxonomy (GTDB): domain Bacteria; phylum Bacteroidota; class Rhodothermia; order Rhodothermales; family UBA10348; genus 1-14-0-65-60-17. The sequence continues at coordinate 5,355 of PCUY01000066.1, forward strand.
CGTCCCGAAGGCGCGGCTCACCCTCTGAAAGGAGTGCCGTAAGTTGGGCACGGACATGCCTCCATTCCTCGGGTCCCGCTGCCATGAACGCGTTCAGGCTGCCCTTCCGGAAATAGCGTTTCCCGGAGATGGACGCAATCCACTGGGCATCTTCGAGCGTGGTCAAATCCAGAATGAAATCGCCAATGGCCACCCCGACACGGGCGGGCTCCATGGGCGTAGCCCTGAAAACACCATATGGCAGGTTCTGGATGGGAAAATCGTGATCAACGGGTACGTCTATGAAAGACTTCATGTATGCAATGGTGGAAAATAATGGGAAAGATCTTCGAGCGGTTCCCTGATACTGCAACTCCCGATCCCAAGGGCCAGTTCGGACCGCACCCGACGCAGTGCATCGGGTTGCAGAATGAACGATTCCCAGCGGACGTTATTACCCACGAAGCGAAACTTCTGCGGGGTGTATTCCTCGAGGATCTGCTCCAGGATAGCCGGTGCATCGAAGGTTACCTGGGGAACGTCGTCTCCCTGGGAAGGGTCGTTTTTCATTCTGACGTGCCCCTTGATGGCCGCTCCCACCGTTGTTGCGACCACGACATTAACGAAACCGTGCATGATCACGTCATTGTTGTCCGAAAAGTGCCGGAAGGGATGGTGCAGGCCAGCCGTGAATTTGAATGGACAATCTACTCGGATGCCAGCCAGAATGAACAGGGCTATTTCGCGGCTTGACGGATAGTCGGCCGGCGTCGATCCACCGCAGCGCAGTTTTCCGGCGAAAAGGGGACGGCCGGACGCGGCAACCAGCGCATCGAAATAGGGCCCAAGCCGGGCTTCGAAATCGTCCCCCCGCGGAATCTCGAGAAAGACTCGTGCGGGCTCCAGTCCGGCATTTTCCAGTGCGATGCGAACCAGGGAGGCGTACGCGGCCGCATCTACCATGGGTACGGGAATGCGGGATTCGACCGCGACACAGCGGAAGGGCAGGTCGGTGTGCTGCTCCAACCGCCTCGCTGCACGGAAGTCCTCCTCCAGCGTCGATGTGTCCCGGGCGGGATCCGTGACAGGACGGGGCAGGAGCGTGAAATCGGTCCCGGAGCCCAGTACTTCAAATGCGCGTTGCATGTCATGAAGGCGTGCCGCGGGTACAACGAACGGGCCGACCATGTAACGTTCAGAGCCATCCCTGTGGCCCAGATACTCACTGACGGCAGCATCCATCTCAAGTGAGGCCGGCGGAAACAGGCCCGCATAGTCGAAAAGGCCGTCCAGAATCGGGACCAGAGCCGTCTGTGATGTGAAAACTTGATTGGACATAGGCAGGACAGACTAAGAACTCGGTATGCACTGTTGTATGAAGGGAATCCGAATAGTACCTTTTATGTTCTGTCTGACGGGCAAATTAACAGCTACAGCATCCTAACCATGAAGCGCACCCAATTTTTTTTCAGTCTTCTCATTGCAGCCGTTCTCCTGACGGCGGCCGACGGTTGTTCCAGCGACCCCAACGTGGAGGGCGCCAAGCTTGATCTCCGGAACAAGGATTATGACCGCGCCCTGAACAACTTGGATAAGGCCCTGGAGACGAATCCCCAGAATGCGGAGGCCTACGAACTCAAAGGGCAGGTACTGTTGGAACAGGCCTTTACCGTGGACGATCCAGCCGAGCACACACGTATGCTCTTTGAAATGGAGGATGCTTTTAAAAAAGCGCTCCAGTACGACCCGGCACTTGAGGAGACCGTCGTACGTAGTCTCCGCATCGCGTACGCCAATGAATTCCAGCGGGCCGTACAGGCTTTCAACCGGGGGCGCAACGACGACAGTGAGTTTGCGGTAGCCGCCGGGTATTTCGGTAATGCTGCGACGTTGCAGCCGGATTCGTCTGCCGCGTATGTCAATCAGGCGTATGCCTATATGAATGCCGGCGATCCGAACGGCGCCCTTGAGCCGTTCGAAAAGGCCATTGAAAAGGGGGACACGGAGCCCGAAACCTTCCGTTTCCTGGCAGGCCTGTATGCCTCCAATGACCGCATGGATGACGCGATTGCGACACTCGAGCAGGCCACGGGCATGTACCCGGACAACGTGGATCTGCAGACCGAACTGCTCAATGCCTACCAGGTATCGGGTCAGACGGACAAAGCCATGCAGCAGTACCGCTCTGCTGTCGAGCGTGATCCGGATAATGAACTCTTCAGGTACAACTACGGCACGTTGCTTACGCAGACGGGCGAGTATGACGAGGCCCTGGCGCAGTTGAAGAAGGCCGTGGAGCTGGATCCGAACTATGCCAATGCCTATTTCAACCTGGGCGCCGTTTACATCAACCAGGCGGTGGACGTTAACGAGCGGATTTCAGACCTGGATGATGCCCTGCGAGCCGAGCGGAGGAATTTGTCGGATGACGAAGCCGAGCGGCGTGACCGGGAAATTGAGACGCTCACCGACGAGCGTCGGGAGCTGTTCCGCCAGGCCGTTGCCCCCCTCGAAAAGGCGAAGACCATGTTTGAGGATGTCGGGGAAGATGCCGCTGCCGTGTGCCGTGCACTGTTCCAGGCCTATGTCCAGATCAATGAAACCGACAAGGCGCAGTCCATTGCCACCTGCGCCGGGTACGACGATACGGGTAACTGAATAAACAAGACCTGACAGGGGACGACCGCATGACGCGACACAGCGCGCCGACGACAGATGAATTGAAGGGACTGGGCATCGGCACGCGCGCCATACATGGGGGACAGGCGCCCGACCCGACGACGGGTGCGGTCATGACGCCCATCTATCAGACGTCGACATATGCCCAGGATGCGCCGGGAGTGCACCGTGGGCACGAATATGCACGTGTGACGAATCCGACACGGTCGGCACTCGAGGGAAATCTGGCGGCGCTTGAAGGTGCGGAGCATGGCATCTGTTTCTCGTCAGGTGTGGCGGCGACCGATGCCATTATGAAGTGGATGCGGCCCGGAGACCACGTCCTGGCCTCGAATGATCTGTACGGTGGGACCTATCGGCTGATGCGGGCGGTTTTCGGGCCGTTCGGTATTGAATCGTCTTTTGTGGACATGACGGACATTGATACGTTCCGTGTAGCCATCCGGCCGGAGACAAAGCTGCTCTGGATAGAGACGCCGACGAATCCACTGCTGCGCATTGTGGACATCCGTGCACTCACGGACCTCGCACGCGAGCATGGCATTGCTACGGTTGTCGACAACACGTTTGCTACGCCTGTGCTTCAGGTGCCCTTGGCACTCGGGGCCGACATGGTGCTGCATTCGACTACGAAATACCTTGGTGGTCACAGTGACGTTGTCGGGGGCGCCGTCTGTACGAACAATTCAGAATGGGCGGATCGGCTCCGTTTCATTGTCAAGAGTACGGGCGCGGCTCCCGCCCCGATGGATTGCTTCCTGACCCTTCGAGGAACGAAAACGCTCCACCTGCGCATGGAAAGACACTGCCACAATGCGCAAAAGGTTGCTGAATTCCTGGCCGGCCACGATGCTGTGGGGACGGTCTACTGGCCGGGTTTCGAAGACCATCCCGGGCACGATATTGCAGCCCGTCAGATGTGCGGATTCGGTGGCATGGTGTCGTTCGTACTCAAAGACGAGTCCATCGAGGCGGCCAACAAGGTCATGACCGGCACGCGGATATTCACGCTGGCCGAAAGTCTGGGCGGTGTGGAAAGCCTGATGAACCATCCGGCGACGATGACGCACGCCTCCATTCCGCACGAGGAGCGCCTTGCGGCGGGCCTGCACGACAGCCTGATCAGGTTGTCTGTGGGTGTGGAAGATGCCGAGGATCTGGTGCGGGATCTGTCGAGCGCGTTGGGTTAGGTTTGGTTTTTGGGCTGCTGCTGTGGCGCGGTGTGCGGGGCCACGGTCTATCGACCAAATGCCCCGCACACCGCGCCACAGCAGCAGCCCCCTGAGCTACGGTCTATTCGACCGAA
>PCUY01000029.1:0-2023 GCA_002787815.1 Bacteroidetes bacterium CG12_big_fil_rev_8_21_14_0_65_60_17
CCCGTGTCCATCCGATGGGGTAGTTCCGGGCTTCGACCGTAAAGCGGATGTCTGTCTGCGCGGCATCACCAGCAGCCACGGCCTGGGCGCCGGAGTCGCCAAGTGGGAGCGTGCCTTCGGCCTGCAGCCGTCCGCCGCTGGCGTGGGAGAGCTCGCTGCGCAGCGTAACCAGGCCGTTTTCCATGCCTACGAGGATACTGAACGGTCCAATTTCCTGCCCATAGGCACTGACTGTGCCGTGGAGAGTGCCCTGCAGGCTGCTCTCGGCGAGGGAGACTTGGCCGGACAATTCTCCGTCGAGACCCGCGTACCCGAACAAATCGGCGCCGGCTCCAAGCGGAATGCGGTCGAGCACGAGCACATGCCTCGCCAGTTCCCCGGGACGCCGCGTGCTGATTGCCGAGAGGCGGCGATCCCCGCTCGCCATGACGAACCCGGACAGCATGGGATTGTCGCCGAGCGTGAGACGCGCAGGGGAGGCCAGGTCCCAGTGCGTTTCATCGAGTCGAATATTGGCGCTGTCAAGAAAGAGCACGGGCGGGTCGTCGTCAGGCTGCAGGGCTGCGGAGAAGGCGATGGTCCGTGTCGGGGTTATGGTAATGTCCGTTTCCGCCTGGAGGGCTTCCCCGTCCCACGAGATGCGGCTCTGTGCGCCCGAGAGCTGGGCGGTCAGGACCTGGATGACGTCCGATGTCAGTGTGAGTTCGGCAACCGAGGGGACGAGGGCCGGACCCGAACCCCACTCCGCCAGCAGGCGGCCATCCAGTCGGTTGAAGAATACCTGATCATTGCGCAGTCCGCGGAATTCCAGGTCGCCAACGGCCCGGCGACCCGACTGCGAGCCGGTCACCCGGATGTTGGCCTGTGCACCGGCCATCTGTACGCCCAGGGTCTTGAGCTGTGGAATGCGCAGCAGCGCAGACGGCCATTCCATGTCCACGCGCAGGTCGGACGCGCCGGGCTCCAGAAAGCCCCGTCCATCGATGCGCAGCCCCGGCCCGGCGAGATGCAGGGAGTCCAGGCGCAGGCTGCTTGGCGTGAGCACGAACTCGGCGGCGCCGTCGTCAATCACCAGTTCACCAAAGAAGCCTTTCAGGGAATGGGTCGATACGGCGATCTGCGTCCAGTCGCCATTCTCCAGGTAGAGGTTGGTCTCGAGGCGGCCGTCAAGGCCACTTTCCGCATCGATTCCGGCCAGGCGCGCAAAGGGGACGGAAAAGAGGGAGGCGTCGGCGTAGAGTTGGCCGCTGGCGTAGCCGAAGCTGGCCGACGCCGTGAATTCGGGCACTGCGGTGGAATCTGTGCCGGTTGTGCGCCCCACATCCAGTCGGCCCGCCATGCGCTCGGTGTCCATGTGAAGCTGGCCGGAGGCGCCACCCAGCACCACGCCGTTGAGCGTGGATGTACTGTCCATTTCCAACTCACCCGTCCACCGACCTGCGCCGTCACGTTGCACGCTCATGCGGCCCGACAGGTCGGAGGTATGGCTGCTGTCCGGGAGCATCTGCCGGATATCCATGTGGGAGAACGAGATGTGCCCATCTGTGTTGCCACTGGACAGCTGTACAATCCGGGCTTCAAGCGCGGCGTCGTCCCGGGCTTGGCCGTCGCGTGGCGGTGCTTTCCAGCCTGCACTCACAAGAGCCCGTGTCGAGTCGGTTGTCGCGGAATAGTCGAGATCAGCGTGCTCAAGGTGCACACCATTCAGGATGGAGCCGGTCAGGTCCAGCTGAAGGCGGGCATGGGGAAAAAGGGTTCCCGAGCCCCGCGCCTGGAGCTGCGCCGTGTGGGGCGCGAGATCCACGATGCGGCCGAGGTCGAGGCTGTCCGCGGCAACGTCGTCCAGGTGCACGCTGGCCGCGTTTCGGGGAGATGCGGCCGTCCAGCGTCCGCCTACACGCAGAGCCGGATGGCTGGTCTTTTGGGCACGTTGGAGGGAATCCTGGCTGGTCTGGAAAAGTGTGGCGGAAAAGCCCACGCGCCCGGTGGTTCCTGTGGCGCGCGCATCGACGCTGTCGATGCG
>PCUY01000029.1:2043-11340 GCA_002787815.1 Bacteroidetes bacterium CG12_big_fil_rev_8_21_14_0_65_60_17
CGCCACCCGCCACGATATCCGAAAGTCGCAGGTGAGCGGTGATGGCCGCTGCGTCGGAGGAGGCCACCGGGCGGGATTGCTTAAGGCGGGCCGATAACGTGCCCGATGCCGATGTGCTGTCGTCGAGCAGCAGCATGCGATGGAGCGGGGCAGGGAAGAGGTCGGCCGTCACGGACCAGTCCGTCGCTGCGTCATTGCCGCCCTCGCTGAGGACAGCCGCGAGAAGCGGAGCATCGCACGCTCGAACGTCCAGTGCCATGCGGGACCGGCCAGCTTGGAAACGCCCGCGGCCGCGCGTGAGCGAAAGCGGGCAGTCACCGACGCTCGAATCGGAAAGGCGCACGCCGAGTGCAAGGGAATCCAGGCGGCCGCGGGCGGTGACACCGAAGTTCATCCGGAAGGGCAGCGCGGTGCTGTCCGGTGGGCTGCCCGGCGAACCGAATGTGCTGTGCGTGATGCCGGAAACGTCCATATCTGCACGAAGCGCGCCATCCCTGCCCAACCGGCCGCGCGATGAAAGGGCAGCGCCGCGTGACGAGACGCGCGCCGTCCACGATGTGGCATCGTGCCCGGCCGTGATGTCAGCACGCCCGGCGCCCAGCGCCCAGCCAGCCAGTATGCCGTCTTCGAGATCGATAGACACATCCGCGGCGTAGGCCAGCGTGTCCGCGCGGTGGAACCACCCGTCGGCGCTGGCCGACAGGCCGAGCCGCGTTTCACCCTCGGGAAACGTCGTAAGGATCTCGGATGGCGAGAGGTTTGAGACATCGGCCCGGGCCGAAAAAGCCGTGCGCTGGGTATTCATTTCGGGCACGGCCTGCAGTTTCAGCGTGACCGATCCTCCGGCGGAGGTCGTAAACAGCGCGTCGATATGGGCTTCAAGCGAGTCGGCGCGGGCGGCCAGGTCCACCTGGACCTGGGTCCCCGATCGGACACCGGCAATGAACGGGGCCAGATCATCGAGTCCGACATATCCGCTGGCCGATGCCTCGAGCGCTTCAAGTCCGGTCGGGGAGGCGGCGCGCGGCGCGCCTTCGGCCGAGAGCGCCAACCGGCTGTGGGGCGCCTCGAACGAGAGCGCGAGCGTGCTGACCGGTACAGGGTCCAGCCCGGCCCACGCGCCGCGCGCCGCCAGCCGCCCGCCCTGCGCCGCCGCACTGTCAGGCGCCGCACCATCAGTCGACGCATAATCAAACGCCGCGTGAAGCGTATCGACGCGGACCGAGAAGAGGCCATCCGCCGCAGCGGGTCCAAGAGCCAGATCCGTGACCTCGAGCCCGGCGCTGCGCAGCACCCAGAGCGTATCGGCCGCCGCGCCGACTGCTTCCGGCCCGCCGGCCACCGCTGATCGGCTGGCCGCCGCCGTCGTATCTCCCGCGAATTCTGAAATGCTTCCGGCCATGTCCGACAGTCGGATGATATCCACCCGCACACCGGGCAGTTCGTTGTCCGGATTTCTCTCCCACACCGGCAGGATGAACCGCCCGTCCGTACGCCGGGCGAGCGCGAATGACGTACCCTCCATCTCGAAGCGGGCAACGTTGACGCGGCCACGCAGCAGGGGCCAGAACGCATAATCGACGTCGAGCCGCTTGACGTTCATCCACGTGGAATCGCCCGCGGTCGCCAGGCGGAGTTCCGACACGCTGAGCCCCGAGAAGGGCGACCCGGCAACGCGCGAAGCCGAGATCGACATCTCCATTTTATCTGTGAGCGTCATGCGCAGCGCGCCGAGCAGCACGGGGCGCAGAACGCTCGGCACGTGCAGGAGCGCCAGAACCAGCACGACAACGCCGAGAATGCTTCCTACCGACCACGCTATGACTTTTTTCCATGTCATGTCAGAAGGACCGGTCAATGCTGAGGTGCAGGTTGAGGCGCCGGATCTGTCGTCCGCCCGGCAATGATTCAACCAGCCCCGCTTCCCAGAGCACGATATCTTCCGGATCGCGCAGGTCCGTGGCGCTCGGATTCAGCTTCCAGGCCAGATCCAGGCGCAGCATCCCGACGGGCGTCCGATAGCGGATTCCCGCGCCCGACCCGAACCTGAAATCCGAGCCACGGGGCGTCAGACGGTCCCGAAAAAGAGCAATCTGTTCGTCCGAGAAGCGAGTAGCGCCGACGGACGTCTGCTCCACATCCGTTGGAATGGCCCCGCCGTCAAGGAATACGGCCGCCCTCCACGCGCTCCCAAGCCCGGGAATGCGGGAGCGGAGTTCCGAGCGGAACGACGTTTTCACAAGACCGCCGATGGCTTCGAAGCGCGCATTTTCAGCCACGGCGCGCCCGTCCGCATCCACAAAAACCGTGTCCGCCACGGCCACCTGCGGTCCAAGGGCGTTCAGCCCCCATCCCCGCACATCGTTCGATCCTCCTGCATAGAACCGGATAGCGTCGAAGCGGAATTCATTCTGGGCATCGGTCTGATTGCGCGATGTTCCGCGCGGCGAGAGCCGCCCCAACGTTACGCTGCCAAGCAGATCCAGCCGCCTGGACAGCGGGAGGAAGAAGAGGGCGTCGACCTGCCCCTTGAGGAACTCTACCGCGCCGCCCAGGAATCCGCCGGTACTGGCCGACGGACGGACAATCCAGCCACGGGCCGGTGTCAGATAGTTATCCAGATTGCCAAGCGCCACGCCGGCCGAGAACACGCTCCGGTTGAAGACATCGATCCGGTTGCCGAAACCCTGGCCCTCCAGCGGAACGGCGCGGCTGAACGTGTGCTGCGCCGACAGGTTGCGGAAGGGCAGGAGCTCCCAGACAAGCGCCGTACGAAGGCCGAACTCGAAGAACCGGGTATCCTGGTTGGGCTCATCGAGCCAGCTGTAGAACGGGGCCAGGCTTCCGGATAGATGCGTCGACCCCAGGTAGGGTTGCCTCAGCGACAGGTTCGTGCTCACGGATCGAACCGGTTTTCTGCCCGATGCGGGCGATGCGAAAAGCCCCGTCCGCGTGTCGGTCGCCAGCGTCAGTTCGCGTGCGCCGCCCAGGAAATTCCGGTGCCTGATTTCCCCGTCGAGCGAGAGTCCGGTCTCGCGCGAGAATCCCCCCTGGAGCGCCAGGAACCGGATGTTCGCCTCTCGCAGTCGGTACCGCACCACGACGCTCGAATCGGGTTCCTGCTCTGGCATGTCGGCCAGCGCCAGCCGGAACAGGTTGAGGCCAAAGAGCTGCTGCTGACCCTCGATGAGCCGCCGACGCGAGTAGATGTCGCCCACCTGGAAGGGTAACTCTCGCAGAACGACTTGGTCGGATACGCTGATGTTACCCTCGACGTCAATGGATTCAATGCGCGCCAGGGGTCCGGGCGTGACCGTCACGTAAAGGTCGACAAGGTGCTCGTCTGCGCGTCGCCGTACGTCCGTTTCGACGGCTGCAAACGCATGTCCGCGATCCTGAAGCAGCGAGAGTATGGTATTTTCAATCGTCAGGCGCTCAAAGTCCGTAAGACGCTCACCGGCAAACACATCCAGCCGCTGTCGCTCCTTCTCCCACGTCGCGGCGAGCGACTCCGAAAGCGGGTCGGTAAACCGGATGTCCAGTTCGCCCAGCGCCGTCGGGAGTCCCTCGTGAATGGTCACGATGACCCGGATTTCGTTTTTATTGGCGTTGAACTGGGAGGCCGGGTAGTCGACGCGTACCTCCGGAAAACCGTTCCGTGCGTAGAACCGTCGCAGCCGGGCCATGTCCCGCTGCAGTTCCACCGGATCGAACGGAAAAACACCCCCTGACAGAAGTGGGAGCGCGCTTCGCAGGCGGTCCGAGAAACCGGGTGCCCGGGTCACCATCTGCGAGAGCAGGCGCTCATCCTCAAACGTGCGCGTCTGCGGAAAACGGAAGGAAATGCCCGTCACCTGCGTGTCGCGGTTGGTCAGCACCAGGGCGTCCTGCGCCGAAGCCTGAGGGGGCACAAGGACTGCCAGAAGAAGACCCATGAGCACTCCCGCTGGCCACGCCCGAGCGCGTCGCATCCACCCGTTACCCATGGACGGTAACCTCGCTTCGATGTCGACGTTCGTGGATGACACAGGTGATGGCTCCAATACAGAATACAAGGCCCGAAAAATAGGCCCAGAAAACGAGGATGATGACGAGCACAAACGTGTCGCCAAGTGCGGTCAGGCCCTGGTTGTCAAAGCCCCCTATTCTGGATGCGTAGAACGAGAACAGGATTTTGGCGGCATCCCAGAGAATGGCCGAGACAAGCGCACCAGCGGCCGCACTGCGCCACGGTGGATGCGGTACCGGCGTGAAGTAGAACAGTTGCGCAAACATGGCGAAACTGAGTAGGAGCGGGACGGCGTAGCCCGCCACCTGCAGGAGTACCCGCCACCCGGACTCAAGGAATGTGGCTCCCAGTCCGAGCTCCGTGAGACCCCAGAGCACGCCCGCCTGCATCTGCTGTACGAGGACCGTCAGTACGACGGAGAGCGTGAACACGATACCCACCTGTATGGCCATGCGCAGATCGAATGCGTACCCACCGAGCAGCGAGCGCTCTTCGTGCCAGGATTCCTGGAAAATGCCGGCCAGGATGGTCCGCAGTGTCGTGAACAGGGTCACCGCCGTAACGGCGAGGCCCAGTGCGCCAAACAACGTCAGACGACCCGAAACGCCCTGGAGTTGGCCTATGAGTTCGAGGATCTCTGCAGACTGGTACTCAGGCAGCACATCGCGGAGTGTGGACTGCACGAGGCCCAGAGGCCGGTCCCGTCGAAGCACCTGGCCCAGGATGCCCGTGGCCAGAAGAACCACCGGGACGAGCGCCACGAGCACTTTGAAACCTACGGCCTGCGACCAGAGGAACACAGGCTTGGCGCGCAGTTCGCGCAGTATGGAGCGGGTGAAGGACATAGGCAGGCCGCAGGCCGGAGTGTGGGTACCGGTCCTGATACGACCATGCCCGCCCTGCGTTCATTTACCCGGAAAACATGACTTTCGGCCCATGCGTGCCGTCCCTTGTCCGTCTGAATTGGTCTTGAGCGGTTCAGGGTGACAAGAGATACCTCCAGGATAAAAATGCATGCCAAAATTGCGTATCAGATGCGTGCTTCGTAAATCTCTCGTGTCAAACAATTTTCAACTGACAATCTGAAATACGGAGGCGACTTGTGTTTGGTATGGATGCTTCAGTAACGTTTGGTCAGCAAGCAGTTCAGTCCTTGAGCGCTGAATTGATTATTGAAAATGACGGTGCAAGTGATGTGCATATTCGAATACTGGATGCAGAAGTAACGCCATTCAGATTACTATTTGATACTACTATTGTTTCGCAGGGAGAGGTGCTCGTAAACGCATCCGGAGACATCGGGCAAGAAGATTTTCTTGCGCAGGAGAATAAACTGTATGAAGTAGAGGTGAGTGGTTTAGACGTTCCTGGCACCGTGCAGTCGTGGCTGTGGATGGATTGTAATCCAAGCACAGTTGACATTTCTACACATGGTTTCTTTTGCCCCAACGATGAGGGAGCAAATCTGCACGATTTAATAGTTGTTGTTGGTGCGGAGGACTTGAAATTTTCATTTACAGGAGTCGGACCAGGTCTAATTGAAATTACAGGTATATTTGAGGATTTAAATTGGATTATACCGTATAATGTACAAACCATCTGTAACGCTGTGTCAGCTACAACGTGTGATCCCAAGCAAATTGCGTATTATTTTTCTCCCCAAATATCCACTCAGTCATTATTTTTCACATCAAAGGACCTTGTCCAGCCTGCAGACCGAGTCTGGGACTTCAACAACATCGACGTGACGTTTCCTGAGGGAATTGACGTGCCGATCACTGAAGGCCTGAATATTGGCGGGGGTACGGCCCACGCGTTCAATGCAGATCCGGGCACAGTTTTTCGCATGGGCGAGCATTCTCGGCTGACGGCTTCAAGTCCAATAACGCTGTTGGGCACGGCGCCGGAGCCCATTCGCTTCGAGCAGCTCACGTCTGGCAAGAGGTGGGACTATATCGATCTGACGGCGGACGGAAATACGCTGCAGTATGTGGAACTTGATGGTGCCGATAAAACCATGGAGGTCCGCTCAACGGGCAACACGTTCGACAACATCATGTCCACCGGTGGCTTGCGCGGCGTGAGCTCCTATTTCAAGTCGCTCCCGGGTGGCGGGACCACAATGAGCGGCTTTGACCTTACGAATTCGGTCATTGAGGGCCATCAGACGGTAGGAGTTGTCGCCTTCCACACCAATTTCACCATGTCCGATGTCACGGTTCGGCAAAACGGACAGGATGGCGTATGGCTTTCGAGCGCGACGTCGGATTCGTTCACGGATAACCTGGTAGCGTCCAATTCCCTGATGTCCGGTGTGCGTAGCGGGATCGCTGTGCATTCGGTCAGCAGCCTGGATATGCGCACGAGTGCATTCAATACCATCAAGAACAACGCGTTTCATGAAATCACCGTGTCGTCGACCGGCAAGGCCTACCTGGGGACGTCTACCGGTGGCTCGACGGGCGGAAAGAACACGATATTTGATACGTCGACGCCCGCTGCTGGCGAGTTCTACGTGAACAATACGTCCTTTGCCGCTGTCACGGCGGAGTACAATTGCTGGAATACGACCTCGGCTCCTGCGGCTTCGCTTTTCAATGGCTCGGTGGATCGTGATCCCTTCATGTCCTGCAGCGGTCTTTCAAAAGGAGGCGGTGAGTTCACGGCAACCCCTGCAGATCGCAGAGACGGGACGGGCGATGAGATTAGGGCGGCACTTATGGCGTTTGAGGCGAGCCTGGAGGAGGCTCATCTGGCGGCGTTTTATTCGCTTGTGGTGCAGCCGGGTGCCGGAGGAGCGGCCTACAAGGCGGAACTGGACCGCGTACTCGAGTCTGTGCGCACGTCGTCGGGCCGTTATGCGGCGGCCACGACGCGCACGAAGGAGCTCGCTACTGTGTTCACGCTCCGTGAGGCTCTGCGCGCGGAATCGCACGACGAAGCCGTCAGGTTTTTTGCTGAGCGCGGCGCCGACATCACCTCGCCCGATTTTGCGGTTGACTTCCGGCTCCTCGCCGTCCTCCACGGTGTGACGAACGTTCCGAAGTCGCGCCGGGATGCGGCGGCTGAGGTCGCGTTCCTGCGCGAAGAGCTGACCTACTGGGCACAGGAGGAGAAGGGGATGACGCTGGCGATGATCGATGCTGAGCTTCAGCACGCCGCGCTGAAGAAAGGGGCTGACCGGACAGAAGGTAAAGCGGCCGTGCCGAGGGACACGAAGCTCGCCATTTGGCCCAATCCGGCGCGGGGCGCAGCCGAAATGCGGTTCGAGCTGGAAGCCACCTCGCAGGTTGTCATCCGCGCCGTCGACGTACTTGGACGCGAAGTACTCCGGCAGCCCCGCAGGGCTCTCGGCGCTGGAAGCCATACGGCGCGGTTGTCCCTCTCGGGCCTCGCGCCCGGCCTGTACCTCATAGAAATAGAGGTGGACGCAGATGGCGGTTCGCGATCGTACTACCGCACGACCGTCACGAGGAATTGAGCCATGAGAACGAGCGCAAAGCAAAAGCCCAACAAGTCACAACACCTGCTGACCGCGACGCTCGTGGTTGCCGCATTCGTGGCTATCGCCCCGGCCGGTGACGCCACGGCTCGCCAGCAGACGATCTTCGTGAATAGGGCGGCTACAGGCCAGAATGACGGCACGTCGTGGGAGCACGTATTTACGACGCTCCAGGACGCCATTGCGGCGTCAAGTCCCGGCAACGTCCTCTGGGTCGCCGCAGGCACCTACCGCCCTGACGAAGGGCTGAACCAGACGGCAGGCGACAGAGTGGCAACGTTTCTGATTTCGCATGACCTGACGCTTTACGGTGGATTTGCCGGAACGGAAACGTCACTTGAGGAGCGCGACATCGAAGCCAACGAGACCATTCTTTCAGGAGATCTGCTCGGAAATGATGGGGACGTGTTCGACCCGACGAATCCGCTCAGGGATGATAATTCGGCGCATGTGGTAGTGCTTGCTCGTGCCGATGAACAGTCATTTGAGGTTGTCATGGATGGGTTTACGATTCAGGCGGGGCATGCAGGAGAGGATCAATTGAAGCTTACCGATTTTCATGAAGACATAATCGGGGAGTATGGAGGTGGCTTGTATATAACGCGGAGGGCCGTGTCTCGAATTTATAATGCTACATTTACTTCTAATTATGCAATGAGTTGTGGCGGTGGGGTCTTCTCTTCCGGACTCGCGACAGTCCATGACTCCATGTTTAATACAAATGGTGCTGGTACATTGGATTTGCATCAATGTATATCAGGATTCGGAACGGGTGGTGGCTTGGCCGTAGCCGGTGATTATCTAAGTCATGACCTGTTACTGATTGTGTCGAATACCGAATTTATAAATAACAATGGAGGTGATGGATGCGGAGGTGCTGTAAGCATATCGTTCGCAAACGCGATGATAACACATTCAAAATTTGAGAAGAACCGTGCTCTCGACGGTTGGTCCATTTGTATTTCTTCCAGGGAGCGTTTTGTCACCATGAATTCATTGCAAGTAACTGATAACAGAGGCATTAGTCATGTCCAAAGAGGATCCGTTGCCAGTGCTGCTATCTTCATGGACAACGGTAGCTCAGCTCTGATTTACGGATCACTCATTACACAAAATGGTAGTTCTGACGTGCCCACATTTGGAGGTGCCGTCTTGATTCAACGCAGTTCCAGATTACAGGTAGTCAATTCGACGATCGCCAATAACGTTGCTGATCCTGGAAGGGGAGATGGGATGCGTGTCGACAGAACGTCCACGGTAGTTTTTCAAAACAGCATTCTTGACGACGACAGTGTGGTCATGGGAAATGTTCGTCCGCCTGACGCAGGCGTGAAAACCTTTATGTCAGAGTACTCCATCCTGAATGGCGAGCTGCCGGAGTTCACCGCGCTCGGCGCTGGTATCCAGCAGGGCGTAGATCCACTCTTCGATGAAAACTACCGTCTACTGCCTGGCTCTCCGGCTGTTGACGCCGGTGCAAACGCTATAGTACCTCCCGATTTTTTCGACGTGGACATGGATGGAGATACCAGCGAACCGGTCCCGCTCGACCTTGCGGGAAACCCACGCTTCGTAATGCAGGAGGGCTCGGCGCCCAACCGAACGGTCGACCTCGGCCCCTACGAAATGTCGTTCACGGCGACGTCTATCGACCATGCGCACCCGGGCAAGGAAAGTGCTCCGTGCGGGCTTACTGCTGCATACCCGAACCCTGCATACCATGAATTGACCGTAGACGTTTCAGCTCCTGGTCAGCTGGAAATCGTAGACATGCTGGGTAGGAATG
>PCUY01000058.1 GCA_002787815.1 Bacteroidetes bacterium CG12_big_fil_rev_8_21_14_0_65_60_17
CTTCGCCAAATGACGCTGCCATACTTCGCTCCTCACGCCTTGATAAACGCCATTTTCGTCCGCTACAGCGGGTTCTGACGTAGTGTTAACAGGCCCTAATACCGGGAGCGGCGACGCGCGTTGCGGGATGCTTTTTCACGAGCCAGACGTCGCTCTTCACTCGGCTTGGTGAAGGCCATGTTGCCGCGGTAAATCCGCAGGACACGGCTTCTGTTCACGGCGCGCTTGAAGCGGCGCAGTGCGCGGTCAATGGACTCGTTATCCCTTACCTTGATACCTACAGGCACAATAAGCTCTCTTTTCTATTCGTTTTGAAAAATGCACAGATCAGTAATATAACACTCGTCCTATCTACGCGCAATCCAGGCAAGTTGCGCGAGTTCGAGGCACTTCTGGCCCCTACCGGGTGCATTATTCGCTCCCTGGATGCGTTTCCAGGAGCTCCGGACGTGGATGAGAACTGTGACACGTTGGATGGGAATGCGGCAAAGAAGGCGGAGATCATCATGGAATTCACAGGATATCCGACTCTTGCCGACGATACCGGTCTCGAGGTGCACGCACTGGACGGTGCTCCCGGCGTCTGGTCAGCACGATGGGCTGGCCCGGAGTGTACGCCTGCCGACAACAGGAAGAAATTGCTGAGCGCATTGCAGGAGATCCCGGATCGGCGGGCCCGCTTCCGTACGGTCATCGCGCTGGCGACACCGGATGGAACCACGTTCCATGAAGGCGTCTGTGACGGGCAGATCACCATTCGTGAACAGGGCAACCTCGGGTTCGGCTACGACGCCCTGTTTCGGCCCGACGGACACGAAAAGACGTTCGCCCAGATGGATGCCCCGGTCAAAAACGCCATCAGCCACCGCGGTCGTGCGCTGCAGGCGCTCCTGTCCGCCCTCGAGACCAATCCGGAACTACGCTCCCAAATCACATGATTGCACTTGTTCAACGCGTCGCCCGGGCCCATGTCGTCGTTGACGGTGAAACCACCGGTCGCATTGGCCCCGGGCTGGCCATCCTTCTCGGCGTGCACGTGGAAGACACGGGGAAGGAACGCGACTGGGTGGCCCGCAGGTGCGCCAAACTGCGTATTTTCCCGGATGCGGAAGGGCGCATGAACCTTTCCGTGCACGATGCCGGTTTGGAGGTATTGGTCGTCTCACAGTTCACCTTGTATGGCGACACCAGCAAGGGAAACCGTCCTTCGTTTGTGCAGGCGGCTGCACCAGAGCACGCCGAGCCCCTGTACAATTCCTTTTGCGAAACGCTTTCAACCCTCATTGGAAAACCTGTCGCTACCGGCCGCTTCGGCGCCATGATGCAGGTGCATCTTATAAATGACGGACCGGTAACACTGCACGTCGAAAAGCGTGCCACGCCGTAACAGAATGAATAAAACATTGCACCACGTCGCAACCATGAAATCACTGACTGCCACTATTGTGCCGTTCCTGTTGCTGTTTTCCGCCTGCCAGACCGGACCGGCGGGCTCGGAGTTGGCGGATACCCGTGATGAATACCCCTCCTTCCTGCTCACCGATGCCTATATCCATACGGGGAATCCCAATCAACCCGATGCCTCGGCGATGGCCGTGGTAGAGGGACGTATTGAAGCTGTGGGTACTGCCGAACTGCTCCTGGAGACTCACGCAGACCTCCCGGTTCTGTCAGCCGGGGGCAAGACCGTCATCCCGGGCCTGATCGATGCACACGCGCATCTTCGCAACTTGGCTCAGATGCGACTCAGCGCCGACCTTGTGGGCACAGGCAGCATTGAGGAGATCATTATGCGCCTGAAGGAGCATGAAAAAAACCTTTCGCCTGGTGAATGGCTTCGCGGACGGGGCTGGGATCAGAACGATTGGCCAACGCCTGCCTTCCCGACGCGCCACGATCTTGACGTCGCCTTTCCGGACAGACCCGTGTGGCTCGAACGCATTGACGGGCACGCCATGTGGGCCAATACCGTAGCCATACGGGCAGCCTCTGACGACCTGCTCCGAAGCGCGGAAGCACCACCGGGCGGCCAGCTTTTTCGGCTCGAGGACGGCTCGGCCAGCGGCGTGTTCATTGACGATGCCGAGCACCTTGTTGGAGTTGCCGTTCCACCGTTCAACGGCGAAGCCCTGGATCGGGGGCTTGAACGTGCCCTTGAGGAGGCTGCCCGGTACGGATTGACAGGCGTTCATGAAGCCGGCGTCGACACATCGGATATCAACCGGTTCATCCGTTTTGCCGACCAGGGTCTTCTTACGCTTCGCGTCAATGCCATGGTCGAGCCGGGGCCGGCATTCGACCGCTACTGCAACGATCACTACGCCCGCGAAGATGATCTCCTCAGCATACGCTCGGTCAAGATCTACCTTGATGGTGCTCTCGGAAGCCGGGGCGCCGCACTCATGCAGGAGTACTCCGATGACCCCGGAAATCATGGTCTCATGAGAACGGCTCCGGCCGACTACGCGGATCTCGTGGAGCGCGCTCTCGAGTGCGGATACCAGATGAACACCCATGCCATTGGTGATTCGGCCAACCGCCTGTTGCTCGATACCTATGAAGCCGCGGGCATTTCTCCGGATGAGCGTCATCGCAACGAACATGCCCAGGTTCTGGCCCTCGACGACATAGAACGGTTCGCCACACTTGGAATCATTGCATCCATGCAACCCACGCACGCCACGAGTGACATGTACTGGGCGGAAGACCGGTTGGGACCCCACCGCATCAAAGGAGCCTATGCGTGGCGATCGCTGCTCGACTCGGGAGCACGCCTTGCCTTTGGATCAGACTTTCCGGTCGAGCAGGTCAACCCCATGCTCGGTTTCCATGCCGCACTCACCCGTCAGGATGATCAATTGTGGCCCGAAGGCGGATGGTATCCGGACGAGCGGCTTGATCGCGAGGAAATTCTGCACGCCTTCACACTGGGGGCCGCCTGGTCAGGTTTCCAGGACAACATCACCGGCTCCCTCGAACCGGGCAAGTGGGCTGATTTCGTGGTACTGGACCAGGACATCATGACCGTAGCCCCACCGGCCATTCTCGACACCCGAGTCGAAGCCACCTTTCTGGCCGGACGCACTGTTCACGGTAGTCTGACGCCATGACCTCCTGGACCGGGCATAGCGTCGAACCTCTGACCGATACGTTCGGTAGGCGGCATACGTACCTCCGTATTGCCCTCACTGAGCGATGCAACCTGCGGTGCACGTACTGTATGCCAGCCGACGGCGTGGACCTTCTGAAGCGTCATCATCTACTCACGTTCGAGGAAATCCTTCGCCTGGCAGGCCTTTTCGCCGGTCTGGGTGTGACCCGGATCCGGCTCACGGGAGGGGAGCCACTGGTCCGGAAAGACGCGCCTGCGCTTGCCGCAGCACTTGCCCGTTTGCCCGGTGTTGAGACGCTGGCCATTACGACCAATGGCCTGCTGCTTCACCGGCATCTCGACCTCCTGCAATCGGCCGGACTTGCGAAGCTGAACATATCCCTGGATACGCTTCGCGAGGAGCGTTTCCTGTCCATTACCCGCCGAACAGGGTTGGAAACCGTGATCCGGAATATCGACCTCGCGCTTGCGTCCGGGTTCGACACGGTCAAATTGAACTGCGTGGTAATGCGCGATGTGAATGACGGTGAACTCATTGATTTCGCGCATTTTGTGGAGGACCGTGACATGGAAGTCCGTTTCATCGAATACATGCCATTTGGTGGCAATGGCTGGAATCATGATGCTTTCGTTCCCTACGCAACCATGCTCGACACACTCCAGTCTGTGTTTCCGGACATGTACCGTCTTGATGATGGCCCGCATGAAACGGCTAAAACCTGGCAGATCCCCGGCTTCAGGGGTCGCATCGGATTCATTACGTCGATGAGCGAACAATTCTGCGGGGGATGCAACCGTATTCGCCTCATGGCCGACGGCAACCTGAAGGTGTGCCTCTTCGGTCGAGGGGAAGTGAGCCTACGGGATGCCATGCGGGACGGGGCCACGGACGAAGAACTGACGGCGCTCATTGACAAGGCCATATCGGGAAAGAAAAAGGCCCACGACGGGATGTCCACGCTCGCCACTCAGGAAAACAGGCCCATGATCCGGATTGGCGGTTGAACCGACGCTCCGGGCATTCGTTGACACCCGCATGACTGATTTTACACATATCCGGCCCGACGGGGGCGTGCTGATGGTCGACGTATCCGACAAGAGGGAAACGTCCCGGACAGCGATTGCTACGGGCCGTGTGCTTCTTGGAGAAGAGGCTTTTTCCCGTGTCAGGGACCAGACGCTTGCGAAAGGAGACGTCATTTCGGTAGCCCAGGTGGCGGGCATCATGGGATCAAAGGAGACGAGCCGCCTCATCCCGCTCTGTCACCCGGTTCGACTGCAACGTGTTGAGGTCGACATTTCGCTCGACCACGAGAACATGGCACTCGAGGTACGCGCGTTTGCGAAATCCACCGGTACGACCGGCGTTGAAATGGAGGCATTGACCGGTGTGTCAATCGCGTGCCTGACCATCTATGACATGTGCAAAGCCATCACGAAAGATCTCGTGATCGACAACATCCACCTGCTCGCCAAGACTGGCGGGCAAAGCGGTGATTACCGCAAAAAAACAGATCTATAACACCATGGAATCATTGTTCACAGCCGGCAGCCTGTTGGTGATCGGGCTCGTCCTACTGGGCCTCATCACGTTTCTGTATTTCGTACCTCTCGGGTTGTGGGTCACGGCCTACTTCTCGGGGGTCAAATTGAAACTCATGCGGGATCTGGTCGGGATGCGCCTGCGGAAAGTCCCTCCAGCCCACATCGTGAAGCCTCTCATTACAGCGCACAAGGCGGGTATTTATCTCGATCCACCGCAGCTGGAAGCGCACTACCTGGCCGGCGGACACGTACAGAGCGTGGTCAACGCACTTATTTCGGCCGACAAAGCCAGCATTGACCTGACGTTCGAGCGGGCTACGGCCATCGACCTCGCTGGACGCGATGTGTTCGAAGCCGTGCAGGTCTCCGTGAACCCAAAGGTCATCGAGACGCCCGCCGTCAGTGCCGTTGCCAAGGATGGCATCCAGGTCAAGGCCATTGCCCGTGTCACGGTTCGAGCCAATATCGAGCGCCTGGTCGGCGGAGCCGGAGAGGAAACCATCGTTGCCCGTGTAGGTGAAGGCATCGTGTCGACCATCGGATCGGCAGAATCCCACAAAGCTGTACTCGAGAATCCGGACTCCATATCCAAAGTGGTACTCGCCAAGGGCCTGGATTCCGGGACGGCCTTCGACATTCTTTCCATTGATATCGCCGACGTGGATGTCGGCGACAACATCGGGGCAAAGTTACAGACCGACCAGGCCGAGGCCGATCTGAAGGTGGCCCGGGCCAAGGCCGAGGAGCGGCGTGCAGCCGCTGTTGCTCACGAACAGGAAATGCGGGCCGCTGTGGAAGAACAACGGGCGCGCGTCGTGGAGGCTGAAGCAGAGGTTCCACGCGCCATGGCGGAAGCATTCCGCTCCGGACGTCTGGGGGTAATGGACTATTACACGATGAAGAACATTGAAGCCGATACCTCCATGCGTCGGTCAATCGGCGGTGAAGAGTCCCCATCGACCAAGGAATAGCGGTGTCTGCACTACCCCAGGCGGCTGTCTTTACTGGTATGGGCATTCTGTCGACCACACAGGAGGTGGCGGCCAGTGCCCTCTCCCTGATGCCCGATGCCGGAGGTGAGCTCGTAGCAGAAGAAACACTGACACTGGTCGCCGTCCTGTCGGCACGCGTCTGCGAAGTCGTTGCCCCCCGGGAAGAGGCGCTCGCAGCATCGATGCTGGCAGCGCCGTTTCTGTACAGGGACTGGCTGGTCGGAGCCAGCATGGTGGAAGCGCGGAAGAGCAACCTGGTCCGGGAGGGAGTGGAGATTGGCCGACGCCTGGAAAAAAAAGCCGCTTTCTACACGGCGCACCTCCAGGGCGGCCTTATCCCTGCCCGGAGTTCGCTGGAAAACGTCCTGCTTATGTGGATGGGCCGGATTTCTCCACCCCGAATGCCTGAAAGCCCTGAAAAGCGTCTGGCCGAGCTACCTGTGTTGGACCGATTGCAGACACACGTTCGTGTCATTGCCGCACAACTCAAGCATGCATTTCCTCCTCCGACAGACGAATAATCCGAACCAGGTCCACCCGATTGGATGAGGCCGACAGTACCACAAACCGGAATCCGGCCAGCTCAAATTCATCGCGTTGCGCGGGTATTGTTCCAAGCCGGGCCAGTATGAAACCCGCAACGGTTTCGTATTCCCCGTCATCCGGCAGGGAGAAGCCTGTGCGCTCACGCAGTTCATCGATATCCACGCGGCCACTCGCCACAACGGTATTCTCGTCCACCGTACGCAGAAGATGGTCTTCCTGGTCGAATTCGTCCTGAATGTCCCCGAACAACTCCTCCAGTACGTCTTCCGTAGTCACGAGGCCAGCCGTCCCACCATACTCATCAATCACGATGGCAATGGATGTCCCGGCTGCCAGGAAATCCCTGAGCAGATCCTTGGACAATTTGGTTTCCGGAACGAACGTAGCCGGACGGAGGATGTCTGTCACACTCGCCGGCTTGTCGAACAGGTCGTAGGCGAAAACGACACCCACGATATTGTCAATATTGTCACGGTATACGGGCAGTTTTGAATGTCCCGACCGGACAAACGTCTGTTGCAGATCCGGGATGGAAGTGGTGTCCTGCACCGCCACGATGTCGGTGCGGGGTACCATCGACTCCTTGACACGAACCGATCCAAGGGCAAACACATTCGAAAGCAATGTGCTTTCTTCCTCGTCAAGGTCCAGCTCTCCCGACTTTTTGCTCTCCTCGATCATCAGTTCAAAGTCGCGCCGCATGAACTGGGACAGCGTTGTTGTTTCCGTCCGGAATACCTTCATCAACAACGCTGCCGACCAACGCGAGAGAAGAATCATGGGCAGCAAAAGCCAGTAACTCATGCGCAGTGGCATGGCCAGAACGAACACGGCCCGGTTGGCGAACTCACGCATGACCGACTTGGGAATGATTTCCCCGAAGAGCAGCACGACCAGGGACGCTACGAGCGTCTGCGCAGACAGCACAAGAACGATCGTGGCAACGGGGCCAGCCCCAATCATTCCGGAGAAGAACGCCTGGAGGGGAGGCTCCAGATAAAAGGCCACCAGAGTGGAGTAGGCCACCAGCGCCAGATTGTTGCCAACCAGGGTCGTGGTCAGAAGCGTGGCCGGGTCATCGAGGAACCGTGATACCACCAACCCGACTTTGCCGCCTTGGCGCGCCGAGACTTCCACACGCAGTCTGTTGGCGGCAACGAAGGCAATTTCAGACCCGGAAAAGAATGCGCTCAGCAGCAGGGTCAACGCAATCAGGACAAGTTCCATGGTGGGTTCGGTAGATCAGCGGCCCTTGAACTCGGGTTGTCGACGTCCGAGAAAAGCATCAACGCCCTCCTCGAAGTCTTCCGTCGCACAGGCCTGGCCGAAAAGTGCAGCTTCGTATTGCAGACCTCGTTCAACAGGCAGGTCACTTGCGGCGAGGGCTTCCAGCGTAAGGGTCAGGGCGCGAGGCGCCTTCGTCAGGATACCACGCAGCAGTTTCCGAGCGCCCTCCATCAGGTCTTCGGGTTCAAAAACATGATTGACGAGCCCTATCTCATAGGCCCTGTCGGCGGAAATCATTTCACCGGTAAGAACCAGTTCGGTGGCCAGTCCTTTTCCCACTATACGGGGTAAACGTTGCGTACCACCGTACCCGGGAATGATACCCAGGTTGACCTCCGGCTGCCCGAATCGGGCGTTTTTCGACGCTACACGCATGTGACATGCAAGGGCCAACTCCGATCCACCTCCGAGCGCAAACCCGTTGACGACAGCTATGACGGGTTTGGGAAACCGTTCAATCCGGGAAAAAACGGCCTGGCCCCGCTCGGCGAAAGCCTTCCCCTCCTCGGGTCCCATGTCCTTGAATTGTTTGATATCCGCACCGGCTACAAAGCTCTTCGGGCCTGCACCGGTGAGCAGGACGCCCTCTACGACGGGAGCCGCTGCGGCCCACGCGAACCACGCATCGAGATCATTCATGACCTGGCGACTGAGCGCGTTGAGTGTATCGGGCTGATCAATGGTGACCGTCGCCATACCATCATCGACAGCCACATCCAGTGTCTGAAACGTCATGTTTTCACCTTGATGAATCCGTCCGCAGTGGACTCATTGTCTGGATCATCGGATTCTGCGGTCGGATCGTCGAATGTGTCGACCTCGGACAGCAGATCCATCGGGTTGCTGAATACCTCTTCCATCTCAATCACGGACGCCTGTGTTTCCTCAACCTCGGACAGCAACGTATCGAGCTGGAAGGAAATTTCCTCCGGGTTTCGAAGCGTAAGCGACTGCTCGTCGATGTACTTGATGACATCTTCAATCGTCTCGAGCTGTGCTTCTATTATTTCAAGGTTCTCGGCTCCTTTTTCGGAGCGCTCCAATCGCTGTTTGAGAATCCGGAGCCGCCGCTCCTTGATGGCGCGAACGCGGGGTGAATCGTCCTTCATGTCCTCGGTGAGTGCCTTGATGGTGGCCTCGACCTCCTGGCCCGTGGTATTGCTGCGGGTAGATTCGTAACGTTCTTTCTGGAAGAGCAGGTTCAGGTACGAATCGAGCAGGCCCCTGATCTTGGACAGGTGACTGTCGAGCATACCCTGGGACGCGTAACTCAATTTCCTGTAATTCTGGCGGATGTCCGTTTCCTGCTTCCGGATGTGGGCATACCGCCGCTGGTTGACAGGACTGAGTTGCTTGAAGAGTTCTTTCTGGCTGGGGGGTCGCGCGTGCACGGCTGCTTTCCGTGACCGGATGACGCGCCTGAATCGTTCGTTCTTGGGCATGGTGCCGAGATACACGAGTTCCAGACCAAATGACACCATGAGGACCACATCCATGAGCCACGACACGTCCAGGAAGCTGACGCCGAAAGCCATGGCCATGGCGCCCAGAAGAAACGTCAGGTTCGTCGGAAGATAGAATGCTTCCCTGGTGTAGTTGATATCGTTCTGTTCTTTCACGGTGCACCTCGCATGCGGCCAATCGTTTTTTCCGGGAGGGACGACGTCCCACCCC
>PCUY01000014.1:0-7204 GCA_002787815.1 Bacteroidetes bacterium CG12_big_fil_rev_8_21_14_0_65_60_17
GCTCTCGGCATCCCGGATCCAGGCCGTCACATCGACCTCATCGGGTGGCGGAACGTACTCCATGAGCAGGGGCCGGCGGCTACGGAAATGTACATAGCGCGGGCGGAGGGGCATGTCGATTTCAAGGCGGGTGGTGCGCTGCCCGCTCTGGAAGGGCCGCACCTCCGCGCCGGCGATGGATGAGACCACCAGCTGCCCCTCGAGCGAAAAGGAGGGCGGCACGAACCCCCCGTCCTGCTGCTGTTCCACGATCACGGTAAGCTTCTCGCTTGCCGCCACGTGGGAGTGGATCACGGAGAGCTGCGGATGTCCGGCGCTGTAGATCCAGGTGTCGAAAAAATCCGAAATGTCGCCATCCGGCCACGCGGCTTCGAGCGCCAGCCGGAAGTCCTCGGTATCGACAGGTGCGGTGAGCGCCGCCTCGCGCAAGGCATCGAGGGCGGTGCCGACGGCATGGGCCGATGTGTGCGCCGAAAGCATGTGCAGTACCCAGAGGCCCTTCCAGCGGGCATGGGCATCCTCGAGGTCGAACGGGTGTTGCCACCGGTCCCAGACCAGGGGACGCCGGTAGGGTTCTGCCAGATACCGCAGTCGGGCCACCTCGAGTACGCGCTGCACGGCCGCCGCGCCTTCCGCCTCGCCAAGCGCCTCGAGTGCGCGCCACGACACGGCCGCCTCGTGCAGCCAGGAATCGGTCCAGTAGGTAGCCGTGGCGAGCGGTGCCGCCCACAGGCGCTCCCGCTCGGTCAGGTGCTGGAATCGGCCCATGAGAGGCTCGGTTTCCAGTGGCATGTCATCGGAGCGGAGCACCAATCCGGGCCAGAAGTGGGACGGGTGCCCCTCGGGCAGCAGGAACATCCGCATCTCTTCTGCGAGCGAGTCTGCGTCCGACGCCGCGCCCGCTTCCGACGCCGCGTCCACCTCCTTGAGCACACCGTCCACGTCCATGGCCAGGAAGCCGAGCCCGTGCGCCAGATACTCGCCCGGTGGTTGCCAAACGTGGACACTGTGATCCGGGCCCGGAAGGCGCGTGACGCGGCCGCGCGGGAACGCGACCTGCCAGCCGGGCGGCGTTTTTATCCGGAGGTCGGCCGCAAACGGGTCGGACCAGGCCAGCGGGTGCGGAATCCAGTGCGCGGCGTCGGGGCGGGACGGCGTCCAGACGGCCTTCCACCCGCCGCGATCACGAAGATCGTACCCGACACGGGAGGTTTCGTAGTCTACCTGGACGAAAAAGGTGCCACCCTCGTTGGCGGGTAGCGCTATCCGGAGCGTATCGGATCGGTGTGTCCAGCCAACGGGCGCCGCAGACTCCCTGGCCGCGCCGTCCCGCGACATCATGCGCACCGCGACGGAGGCCACATGCACGGCGCCCGCGCGCAGCACCAGGCTGTCGGCGCTGCTGCCGGATGCAGCCCCCGCGCGCTTTGAAACCGTGTACGTGACCGATCCCCGAAGGGCGCGCTGCGCGGGAAGCAGCACAATCGCCGCCCGGACATACTTGATGTCGAGACCGGGTAGCAGATCGGCCTGGAGTGGCGCTTCCAGCACGTTCGCGACCGCCCGCTGCACGTCGGCAGCCTCCTGCGCCCGGGCGCCCGACGGCAACATGAGCAGGCCCGCAAGCGACACGGCGCCCAACAGACGGGCGCGGGAGAAAAAGGTATGGCGGGAGTGGCGCATCTACAGAAAAATAAAGGGTGGCTGCGCCGTGGCTCCCGGTCGCCAGGAGCACGGCTACACGGTGGAAACTTCGGTATCGACGGGCTTGTGCGCAAGGCGCGGCCCTATCCAGATGAGCGCCGCAAATCCAGCAAGAACGTAAATGACCATCTGCCCGGTGTGTGTCAGCAGGGCGTAGGTCGCGGCCTCCGATCCCGGCATGGCGTGCAGCAGGGCGAGCGCTTCAACCGTAATCACATGATACGTCCCAATTCCTCCCGGCGCGGGAAGCACGACGCCGAACGATCCGATGATCATGAGCGCCCACGCCTCCAGCGGCGATATGCCGAACAATGTTGTATATCCGAGCATGGCAAACGGCACCCACGCCATGAAGGCGTAGCACAGCCAGATGGCCACCGTCAGCCCCACCAGCGCCTCGCTCCTGCCGGTACGCGTCACGGCCAGCAGTCCATCGCGGAACGTATCGAGTATGGCCCCGAGCCGCGACGTTCCGTCTCCCGGCTCTCGGAACAGGATCCAAAGGCCCGCGAGCGCAGCCACCAGGCCGCCCGCCGCAACGAGCCACCACGATGCGGTCTCTACGCCGCTGAAGGCGCCCACCAGGCGCGACACGACGGCGCCGAGCTCCGGTCCATAGATGAGCGGAAGCGTGGCCAGGCCGGCCGCAAGCGTCAAGACATCGAGCACGCGCTCGGCCACGACCGTTCCCATGAGGGACGAAAACGAAAGCCGTTCGTAGCGCGCGACATTGCCCGCCCGAATCAGCTCACCCAGGCGGGGACCCGCGTAATTGGCCATGTATCCCACAAGGAGAGATGCGAAGGCCACGCTTCGCCGCGTGGGTTGGCGCGCTTCTGGCAGCGCATCCATCATGATGCACCACCTCACGGCGCGCAGCCAGTGCGCACCGATTGTGACGATGACAACGGGCGGGACCCAGAAATAGTTGGCCGAGCGGAGCGCGTCCCATACGGCCTCCCAGTCGGCGCCGCGGAGCGCCAGCCACAGAAGCAGACCGGCCAGCACAAAGCTTCCCAGGCGAATGAGCCAGGTGCGCAGCGCAGCGCGTGCCGACCGGCCCGCCGTCATCGCAGGTCGACCAGTTCGACGCCGTCCGGGATGTCGAACTGGAATGTGGCATCTGGCAGTTCGTCCGGAAAGTCCAGGTCCGAGAGCGTGAAGTGCATGACCACGTCGCTCTGGTCTACGACCCGGAGCCGCACGACGGCGGCGTCCCGGGGGCGCGCCCACATGGTGACGGTCTGGAACGTGGCAAACGGATCGGTGGGCGTAAGCTCCAGCGTGCGCAGGCGCTGGTTCTGGATTGTGGTGTCGGGGCGCTCGGCCGATTCGTAGGCGGTATCGAACTCGGAAAGGAACGACACCAGCGAGAAGTCGTCGCTGTTGTCCTCGGCCAGCGAGAGCAGCACCTGTTTTTCCGCGATATTGTGGATCCAGACGTGCTCTCCGTCCGACACAATGGTCTGCCCGCCCGTTTCGACCCGATAGGCCGGACCGCGCAGCCAGAGGCGGCCGGAATACCGTTCGTCCGAATCAAGGAAGGCGGAGGTGACGTGCTGGTTGAAGTGCGCCGTGAACGTGGTGCTCTCGCCGTAGCGGGCGCGGATGTCCTGTTTCAACTGCTGCGCAGCACTGTCCGGCGCCGCCCACAGCGCCGCCCACAACAGCACAATCAAAAACCGAAAAATCATGGATGCGCCGGGAGTCAGGGAGTGAGACCCACAAGAACGTCCACCAGGGCATCCAGGTCCCGGGGCGTGTTGTAGAGGTGTGGGGCGACGCGGATGGCGGTTCCGCGGACCGATACATACACGTCGGCGTCCGAAAGCGCCTGTCGGGCGCGCTCGGGCTCGAGCCCCGCCGGCAAACGAATGCCGAAGAGGTGACTGGCGCGCTCGGCCGCTGCATCTACCCGGAATCCGTGTTCGGCCAGATGGGCCAGCGGCTCGCCGACAAGCGTTTCGCAGTAAGACTGGATGGATGCGGGCGTCCAGTCGGAGACGAGGCGAAGGGCGGCCTCGAGCATGGGCAGGAGCAGGAAGTTCGAGCGCTCACCGACGTCATAGCGGATGGCCCCGTCGGCGTAGGCCTCCTCGTAGTCCACGAGAGCGGCGAAGTTTTCGCTCCCCCGCCGGTTGATCCAGTTCTCCTCGAGCGGCACGCCGCCGAGCATGCGCTCGCTCCACCAGGCCAGTGCCGTCGAGTACGGGCCGAGCAGCCATTTGTAGCCGGCCGCCACGACCATGTCCGGCTGTGCGGTGCGGACATCGAACGGAAGGGCGCCGAGCGACTGCGTGGCATCGACCACGAACCAGGCTCCGCAGTCCCGCGCACGCTGACCAATGGCGATCAGATCAAGGAGGCTTCCGTCGGTCCAGTGTACATGCGGCACGGACACGAGGCGCGTCTCCGGCGTCATGGCATCGATCACGGCGGCCGTCCAGGACGCGGGAGCATTGCCGCCTGCTGCACTGCCGCCTGCTCCTGCACCGCCGGTCCCGCCTGCTCCTGCACCGCCGGTCCCGCCGCGCCGCACCACGGCCAACTCCGCCCCGCTGTCGGCGGCCAGGCGCCGCCAGGTGTACATATTGCTCGGAAACTGCTCATCGAGCACGACCATCCGGTCACCCCGTCCGACGGGAATATTGCGCGCCGCCGTGGCAATGGCGTACGATGCGGCCGCCGCGAGCGACACCTGCCCGGGCCGATCCGATCCGACGAGCGCTGCAAAGAGCGCTCTTATGCGGTCTGCGGGCGCAAAAAAGTCCCGTCCGTCGAGCTGCGTCGGGTTTCGCGAGGCGATGATGGCCTGCATGCCCGCTTCTTCTACCACGCGGGGTGTCGGCGACATGTAGGCGCAGTTCAGGTAGTGGATATCCGGCGGCAGCCGGAACGCGTCAGCACCCATCGTCTTCGCCTCCAGGGGCCGCATCGCCCGGGCTTTCCGGGGCCGGGCCGCGCGTCCGGGCCGTTGAGTACTTCTCGAGATCCACGACATCCTTGTCGTTCCAAGACCAGAATTGCTGGCAGGGGAAGCGGTTTTCGTAGAGCGCGCGCCCCACAATGACCGAGTCCACGCCGTGCGGCGTGAGCGATGCAATTGCCATCAGGTCCTTGAAATCCCCGACGCCGCCCGATGCCGTAATCCGGGTGCGTTTCAGGCGCGACCCCATTTCCCGGTACGCATCCAGATTGGGTCCCTCAAGCGTGCCATCGCGCGAAATATCCGTATATACAATGCGGCAGCAGCCGAGCGCTTCCATCTCGAGCGCAAAATCTATGGCATCCACGCCGCTGCCCTCGAGCCATCCGTCGACGCGGACCTCGCCGTTTTTGGCATCAATTCCGACCACGATCCGGCTCGATCCCCATCGCTGAATGGCTTCGCCGACGAGCTTTGGCTCGCGCACGGCCGCTGTCCCGAGAATGACACGGTAGACGCCGGCCGCGAACGCATGCTCCACGTCCTCGAGCGTACGGATTCCGCCGCCCGTCTGGACCGGAATGTCGAGCGCCGCGCAGATGTCGGTAATGACGGCGCGGTTGTTGGCCTTTCCGTCGCCACGCGCCGCATCGAGATCGACCACGTGGAGGACCTTGGCGTTCTGGATGCGCCAGAGCCTGGCCATCTTGACCGGATCCTCGAAATAGACTTTTTCTTTCTCGTAGGATCCCTGGTAGAGGCGCACGCAGGCACCGCCCCGGAGGTCAATAGCTGGGATGATGAGTAACATGGCCGCTCCAACGGAAGCATCTTCAGAATTGATCCGGATTCCACGCGCCGGCGGTGCCGCGAGTCGCGGATTTGTCGTTTATTGTGTGTCTGTCTAAATATGCCGCCCCAAAAACCACGCCGCGTCCATGTCCGAACGCATTCTTGTCACCGCTGCGCTTCCGTACGCCAACGGGCCGCTGCATTTGGGTCATCTGGCCGGCGCGTATTTGCCGGCTGACCTTTTCTGCCGCTACCAGCGCCTTGCGGGCCGGGACGTGGCCTTCATCTGCGGCAGCGATGAAATGGGCGTGGCCATCATGGTACGCGCCCGCAAGGAAGGCATTTCGCCGCAGGAGCTCGTGGACCGCATCCACCCGCAGATTGAAGAAGCGTTTCGCGGCTTCGGCATGAGTTTCGACCACTACGGGCGCACGACGAGCGCGACGCACCGCGAAACGAGTCAGGATTTTTTCCGCAAGCTCGCTCGCAAAGGCGTCTTCACCACAAAAACCGAAAAGCAGCTCTTCGATCCGGAGGCGGGCATTTTCCTGGCCGACCGGTTCGTCATTGGCACCTGCCCCAAATGCGGCCACGAAAACGCATACGGGGACCAGTGCGAGAAATGCGGCACGGCGCTCAGCCCGCTCGAACTTGTGAATCCCCGCTCCACGCTGTCAAATGCCACGCCCGAGCTGCGCGAAACGCGCCATTGGTACCTTCCGCTCGCCGATTTCCAGGACCGGCTCACCCAGTGGATCGATTCGCACCCCGAGTGGAAGCCGAACGTGCTCGGGCAAATCCGTTCCTGGCTGAACGACGGCCTGCGCGAGCGCGCCATTACGCGCGATGTGCCCTGGGGCGTATCCGTTCCCGAGGACGTGGCCCGCGAAGAGGGTGTTGAGGCCGACGGCAAGGTCATCTATGTCTGGTTCGATGCGCCGATCGGCTACATTTCGGCCACCCGCGAGTGGGCTGCCAGCCGCGGCACGCCCGATGCGTGGCGCGACTACTGGCAGGACCCGTCCACGCGGCTCGTCCACTTCATCGGAAAAGACAACATCGTCTTCCACTGCCTCATGTTTCCGGCCATGCTCATGGCGCACGGCGACTACGTGCTGCCCGACAATGTGCCGGCGAACGAGTTCCTGAACATCGAGGGCGAAAAACTCTCCACCTCGCGCGGCTGGGCGGTCTGGCTGCACGAGTATCTGGAGGAATTCGAGCCCGATCTGCTCCGTTACGCGCTCGCCACGACGCTCCCCGAAACGAAGGATGCCGACTTCAACTGGACGGAGTTCCAGACGCGTGTCAATTCGGAGCTGGCCGATGTGCTCGGCAACTTCGTGAACCGCACCATGACTTTTGCCACACGCTACTTCGAGGGCCGCGTCCCGCCGCTCACGAACGCATCGGATGTCGACCGGGCCACGCTCTCGGCCATAGCCGACTTCCCGGACCGCATTGGCACGGCCTACGACACGTATAAAATGCGCGAGGCCGTATTCCAGACCATGGCGCTCGCTCGTCTCGGCAACAAATACTTCAACGACACGGAGCCGTGGCATACGCGCCGCACCGACATGGATGCCTGCGCGAACACCATCCACGTATCGCTCCAGATCTGCGCATCGCTCGCGGTGCTGATGGAGCCCGTGCTGCCGTTTTCCGCGGCCAGACTGCGTACCATGCTGCAGCTTCCGGGGGGCATATCCTGGGGAGATGCGGCGGCCCCGCTCCTCGCCCCGGGCGCGCCCCTCGGCGAACCTGAAATCCTGTTCACCA
>PCUY01000014.1:7228-9058 GCA_002787815.1 Bacteroidetes bacterium CG12_big_fil_rev_8_21_14_0_65_60_17
CCCAGACCGACAAACTCCACCGCACCGCCGATTCCGGCGCCGGTTCCGGCGCTGCCGCCGGGTCCGATGCCGCCTCTGCTGCCGCCGGGTCCGATGCCGCCTCTGCTGCCGCCGGGTCCGATGCCGCCCCGCACCCGCCCGTCGCCGACGAAGCCACGTTCGACGACTTCATGAAGCTCGATTTCCGCATGGGAACGGTCCTCGAGGCCGAGCCCGTCCCGAAGTCGAACAAGCTGCTCCGCATGGTGATTGACCTGGGGTTTGAGAAGCGACAGATCCTGGCCGGCGTGGCCAAACATTACACGCCTGAAGAAATGGTGGGGCGCCGCGTCGCCGTCGTCGCCAACCTTGCCCCCCGCATGATGATGGGCCTTGAGTCGCAGGGCATGGTGCTCATGGCCGAAGACCGCGACGGCAGCCTGCACCCCATCACATCGACCGGCGAAAACGGCGCTGTTATTCGGTGATTGCCTACGTGTATGTTGATGCCTGGAACCTGTTCTACGGCGCATTGAGCAAAACGCCCTTCAAGTGGCTCGATGTACAGGCGCTCGCCGAGCAGATGCTGCCCGAATACGATGTGCGCTGCATCCGCTATTATTCGGCCATCCTTGAGGCGCGGCCGGGTCAGGAATACAAGGTGGACAGACAGAAAACCTACCTGAGTGCGCTTCGGACGCTGCCGAAGGTGGCCATCCAGTACGGCCGCTTCCGCACGCACACGACGCGGTTGCCGCTGGCCGAGCCCGAGCCGGGCGGCCCGACGACGGCCGAGGTCCTCAAGACGGAGGAGAAGCTGACCGATGTAAACCTGGCCGTGCACATGGTCCACGATGCGCATCTGGGCCGGTTCGATGCGGCGGTTCTGGTGTCCAATGATTCGGATCTGTCCGAGCCGCTATCCATTGTGCGGCATGAACTTGAGCTTGAGGTCGGCGTGCTGTGTCCGCATCTCCATGCGGCCGATGAGCTGGAGCGGCATGCCCGCTTCGTGCGCCCCATCCGCCACAAACACCTTGCTGCGGCGCAGTTTCCTGACGTGGTGCATGTGGCGGACGCGGCGCCAGCCTCGTCGTCGCCAGCCTCGTCGCCCCAGATCCGGAAGCCGGACGGGTGGTAGCGGTGCGGGGTTACGTCCGGCCGCGGGCGGTGTCAAACGGACATGTATCATGTACCCCGCAAATACCGTTACTATTATCTCGTCAGGTATTTCATGTCACGGAGGTTGCCCGAACCCCTGACAACCATCAGATACTCCATACATGAAGAGGCGTCCAGGTGGACAATTTCCCAGGAAAGCCACTACATACCAGCCAGAACGTTGCAACGCTGGCTCAAGGAGTTGGTGGATCTGGGTATTCTGACTCGCCGAGGCCGGGGGCGAGCCACAACGTATGAATTGTCCAGTGCGGCAAGGGAGGTGCTGGATCGTGCAATGATCGAGGCCCTCCCGGACATGAAGAAGTGGTCTCGATGGTTTGTTTCATGGGACGATAGGGCGTCGATGCATCCGGCGTTCGAGGAAGCGGTTCTGGGGATGCTGCAGGGCGAAATTCGAATCCGCGCAAGGGAACTGGAAAAAGCCGAAGCCTACCAGCCTGGGGGACCTCCGCCCCGGCGTTCCAGATTTGCGCGCCGCCCGTCGGATGACGAAAAAGGACCAAAACCGAAACCTGTGTATTGCCAGACGTAATGGGTTTCGCGGGCGGTGGCCTCTCGGGCGGTGGCCTCTCGGGCGGTGGTTTCGCGGGCTGGTCATGCGCTTGGGGGTCAAGTGGCGCGATTCCGTGCGAAATCCGCCCCTGTAGCTCAATATGAGCGCTTTTGTCC
>PCUY01000046.1 GCA_002787815.1 Bacteroidetes bacterium CG12_big_fil_rev_8_21_14_0_65_60_17
CCGTGCCAGCGTATCGCGGTGCGTGAGCAGGAGCGATCGCAGATAAGGCGCAATGGCCATGACTCCGTCGAAACCGGCGGCCCGCGCAGCCGCATCGTCCCTGTCGAACGGCCACGTGGCACTCTCCGCAAAATGGGGTAGATCCCGGTAAAACCCGAGGGTCATCACATCCCAGGCGCCCCCGGAGTCACGAACAAAAACAAGATTACCGGGATGATCCATTCCGGCATAGTACGCATTCTCCATCTGACGCTGCTCGACCAGCTCGTCGAACCGACCCGCCAATGCCTCAAACATCTCCACATGAAACAACCCGGCGCCTTCCGCTCGCTGAAAGAGCACGTCCTCGGATGGCCCCCACATGAAGGTGTCTTCCGTCCATGAGACGATTTCATGGTGTCGCAGCCGGAACGTCTGTTCGGCGACGCGCCGGGCCGCTACGCGCTCCGGCTCATACCAGTCTGTCCACGAACCCATGGTATGCAGAACCAGAAAATCCCACTGATCGCCCTGACTGTGGCGCATCCAGAGTGGACGCGCTTCCCCGGCCGCCTCCAGGGCATCGAAATGCGTTTCGTAGAGGGCCATGACATCCGCATACGCCCCCGGCGCCGCTCGTACGAGTTCCACGCGGTAGAGCGTGTCGAAATCAGGCCCGGCCTGTGCCAGTGCACCAGCGCCCGGCCAGAACAGCCCGAAGGCAAGCAAGAGGCCACAAGCGGCGAAAGCGCAAGTCCCCGAGAGCCGTCCACGGGCACAGCGGTTTGAATCAGTTGTCCTGCATCGCATCGAACCGTACCTCTCCTCCGACAATGGTATACAATACACGGGTATTCCGGATGTCCTCTTCCGGTACCGTCAGGATATCCTGCGAAAGCACCGTCAGATCCGCCAGCTTGCCGACCTCGATCGATCCCTTGCTATCCTCCTCGAACGCGGCATAGGCATTGTTGAGCGTGTAGGACTGGAGTGCTTGCTCGCGCGTCAACCGCTCGTCCGCGTAGAAGACCGATCCGTCGTCGAGACGGCGACTGACTGTCGCGTAATAGCTCGAAATGGGATCTATCGGCTCGACCGGTACGTCCGTGCCGTTTGTCACAACGGCACCCGACTTCCAGAGGCTTTGCCACATGTAGGCACCCGTCTGGGCGCGTTCCTCACCGAGGCGCCGCAACACCCACGGCGCATCGGATGTGGCATGGATGCCCTGCATGGACGCAATCACGCCAAGCGCTGCAAACCGCGGAATGTCGTCCGGATGCAGATGCTGGGCGTGCTCAATGCGCCAGCGGTGATCTTCCAGCCCGTGCTCGGCAAACGCCTTCTCGAATATGTCAAGCGATTCCCGGTTGGCCCGGTCCCCGATCGAGTGCACGTTGAGTTGAAACCCGATATCCGCCGCAATATCCGTGAGCGCCTCGAGCTCATCCATCGGCGACGTGTTCAGGCCACTCGACTGCGGAAGGTCCTCATACGGCTCCAGAAGCCACGCCCCATGCGCTCCGAGCGCTCCGTCAATGGTCCGCTTGATGGATCGCACGGTCAGGTAGGGCGTCTCCATGCGATAGTCGGCCGCCCGCTCCCGGAGTGCGTCATTTCCCGCACGAATCATGACGTACAGCCTGACCGGCAGCGCACCTTCCTCATTCAGCTGCTTCAGGAAGTCGATGGTGCCGAAGCCCGATCCCGCGTCGTGGAACGAGGTTATGCCGTGCCGGAGCGCTTCCTCGGCCGCGAGTTGCGCCATGGTACGGTTCTGCTCCTCCCGCTCCTCTGCCGTCATTTCCGCCTCGGCTTCCGCGAGCGCACGCCCAACCAGGCCCTGCGCCGTCTCCCGCAGCAGCCCCGTCGGCTCGCCCCGCATGTCCTTTATGATCTCGCCCCCGTCCGGATTCGGCGTCTCCACGCTGATACCCGCACGGCGCATGGCCTCTGCGTTCACGAACGCCGCATGCCCACTGGCGTGTCCCAGGTACACCGGATTTTCGGGAGATACGGCGCTCAGCGACCGATGCACCGGATTGCCCTCCACAGCACCATCGGGGACCTCGTCCCACTTCTCCTGATGCCACCCGCGCCCCTGGATCCATTCACCGGGTTCCGCCTCGGCCGCGGCCGCTTCGACCATGGCCACGATCTCGTCCCACGTCCGGGCTTCGGTCAGGTCCAGTATCATTTTGGCGCGGCCGAGCGACATGTAGTGTCCGTGTCCCTCAATGAGACCCGGCGTCACGAGCGCACCGTCCAGTTCAATAACCGTGGTAGCAGGCCCGATGAGCGCCTCCATGTCAGCCGCCGAACCCACAGCCATGATCGTGTCCGCCCGGACGGCTACCGCCTCGGCATACGGCATGTCCGGATTCACGGTGGCTACTTTTCCACCTCGCAAGACCAGGTCGGCGCCAGGATCCGTTCCTCCGCAACCGGCCAGGAAAATGAGTAGGGCAATCAAGAGAATGCGTCCGTTCATGTCGATATCAATGTTTGGTTATGTCTACCGTGTGTGCGCTCGATACGTTTGAGCTGAACGTGAAACCGCCTGCCGCCAGACGCTCGCGCACGGCCGTCAGCACCCGGCCCCGCACCACGGGCAGCGGCGCACCGCCCCCGAATGTATCGATCCAGAACGTACCGCGCAGCTCCACCCAGTTGCCCCCCAGTTCATGCACTACGGCGCGCGGCGCCGGATCGCGAAGGACACCCTCACACTGTGAGATGGCCAGTTCCACTATGCGCCGCGCCTCTTCCGGGTCGTCCCCGTAGTCAATGCCGACCAGAAAACTCCCCTGGCGGAGTCCGTCCAGCGTGTAATTCTGAAGCGCATTCCTGAAAATGGCTGCGCTCGGAATGAACACATCTTTCCCGTCCGCAGAACGGATGTGTACCTCGCGGAACTTGATGCTCCGGACAATGCCCCGGTACCCATCGCTCTCAATCAGGTCTCCCACGTCGAATGACCGACTTATGGAAAGCAGTAGCCCGGCCAACAGATTCTCGCCGATCTCCTTGAAGGCAAATCCGAGCACGATGGCGAGCAGGCCCCCTGTTGCAAGCAGGCTCGTTGCCAGACGGGTCATACCCGCCGTCTGAAGTGCCAGAACGACGGCCAGCACCGCAAATGCTCCCCTGACGAGACGCACTGGAATGTGCGAGGGACGGCGCCGGGCGCCGGGCGCGTGGCGCTCCACCCAGAGCGCCATGGCCCGAGCAACGAGTCGACCCAGGAGCAGCACGACGCCAAGGACGATCAGCCCGGCGACAACATCAGGCAGCGCATTGAGCACGACCTGCTTCATCTGCGACCACATGTCACCCATATCCTCCTCGCTCAACTGCCTTCACGGGCCTTCCTGTCAAGAAGCGTCTGTACCCGCCGGCGGGCTTCGGCCACCTGTGGTTGCAGTACGGGGTCAGCACGCTGCCAGCGCTCTGCCATGGCTTCGTAGGCCTCGATGGCTTCATCCACCCGACCGAGCTCTTCCCGAACCGCGCCAAGCCGGAAAAGCGCCAGCGCCACCCTTCCCTCATCAAAAAACAGGCGCCCGGGATCCGGCTCAAGAGTGTACCCGGCCAGGTATCGTTCCGCAGCCTCGGTATTGCCTCGCTTCAGTTCAAGATCGGCAAGCTCCAGACCAGTGCACCGGTTGCATCCAAATTCTCCTTCCAATTCCAAAAGAGTCTCGATGGCACGCTCCATCTCAACGTCTCCGGTCATGCCCCGGCTGTACGCCGCCATGAAGCGAAGAAATGGAAACAGGTCCTGGTCGAGTTCATCTGCCCGCCGCTCGAGTCGTTCCAACACGGGAACCGCATCGGCATGGCGCCCGGTCGAAGCCAGGGCCGCGCCTGCCGCCATCGCGAGTGCCCACGAATCCCGGCTGTGCACTACGCGCGCATCCAGCTCAATAAGGGAATCGACGGCGGCATGAAGCGCCCGCGTATCGGCTGTCAGCCGCGCCTCCTCCTCGAGCCGGTCCACCCGGCGTTGCAATTCGAAGAGGGCCTGCATGTCCGCATCCATACCGCCGGGCCACGTCCTGCGAAGATAATCTTTCGAGATCTCGCCATGCCGGCGAGCATCGCGCATCCTGCCCTCGGCCAGCGCCAGGTCACTGCTCCGAAGCGCGTGGGCCCAATGATCGCGTTCGAACCGTGCCCGTGTTCGCATGGAGTCTATCCACGCAGCCGCCCCTTCCAGGTCTCCGTCCATGAATGCAACCTGGGCACGACGTTCTGCGGTCTGCGACTGCCCCGGAAACGCCCTGTCGAAGGCTTCAACCTCGGCCCGGTATTCGTCATAGCGCCTCTGGCCGGCCAGCGAGCGGAGCAGGTTCAGGCGAAAAACAGACCCATCCCTTACCGTGAGCGCCCGCCGCAGGAGTTCCTCGGCCTCCGCAAAACGGCCATCCTGGTTGTATATGATGGCCAGGTTGTTGAGTGACGCCTCGTCGAACGGATAGCGGCGCAGCACCTCCTCGTAGGCTGCGGCTTCCTTCTTCTCGTCAAGCTCAACTTCGGAGTAGTAGTACGCCTCCGTCAACAGCCGCTCGCGGACCGGCAACCGGTCACGAAGTGCGTGGCCGCGCGAAATCCAGGCGCGCGTCGAATCACGCACGCCGCCGGCATTCTGGTTCAGCACCGCCAGCTTCCGGTACGCCATGGCGAACTCGGGGTCCATGCGCACCACGCGCTGCATCATGTCACGCGCCGCACCGTATCGACCCAGGTCTGCAATTTGTTCAGCCTCCGTGTAAAGCCGGAGCGCTTCGATGTTGCGCGTCGTAACCTGCGCCAGGGGCTGACTGCTCCGGATGGATTTCACGGACTCCCCGATCTGTTCGCGCAGCTTGGCCGATGTACGATCAATGGCATCGAGCACATCGGCGTCCGAACGGACGCTTTCGCGGAACGCCACGAGCTGACTCCCATCCTCCACCGACACGATCCGCGTATTGATGATGTAGCCCGCTCCAGCCTGGTTTATGTCTCCCTCGATTACCGCCTTCACCCCCTCCCGTTCGGCGACCTGGCGCGCAACAGCCGGACTGAGCACCGTATCGGCACGCAACTGCATGCGCTGCAGCGCCGCCTGGATCGTTGACCGGTCCACCAGTCGAAACGCCGTAGACTGGGACAGGTCAATCCGCAGCGCTTCCGTGACGGTGTTTCCGAGCGTCGGCTCGCCCGTCGCATTGTCAAACGCGGCTACGATCAGGGCATCCTGCGCCGAGAGTGTTCCCGCTGTCATGAGCGTTGCGAACGGCCCGATTCCAGCCGCACGCAGCCCCAGAAACCCTCCCGCAACCACGCCAAGCACAGCAAGCGCAACCACGCCGCCCTGGAAGGCCCGTTTCGTGGTGAGCCATGACTGCAGGCCCTGCAAACGGGCCCGTTCACCGGAATTCAGATGCGCACGCTTCTTTTCCACTCTGACCGCGTAGAGCACAATGGGAAGGCCAATCAGCATGAGCCCCACGCCGAGCGGAAACACCCAGTCCGGCAGCCCGAACGCCAGCATGGCTACATACACTGCCGCAAGGCCAGCAAATGCGAACAGACTGAACTTCATGACCGCATTCTGGAGGATGGATGCGTCGCTCGCCGCTCCATTCTTCCCGGCTTGCCCCTGGCCAGCGGCCGCGCGCTCCACCGTCTGGACGAGAGTCGGGTCGGCAAACGGCGTGAGCGCCCGGGCCAAATCACGGGCCGATGCGTACCTGTCATCCGGAGACTTCTCCAGGCACTTCATCACAAGCGCCGCAAGCTCCTCGGGGACCGGGTCTGGCAATGGATCGGGCGTTTCGTTGATGATCGAGTACACCATTGCCGCCTCATAGCCGCCCGCGAACGGCCGGCGACCGGCGAGCAGTTCGTAAAGTATGATCCCGAGCGCCCATATATCGGAGCGGGCATCGACCTCTTCGCCGCGCGCCTGCTCCGGACTCATGTAGGAAGCCGTGCCGATCGTGGACCCGGCCTGGGTCAGGTCGGATATCCCTCCGAGCTTGGCGACGCCGAAGTCCAGGACCTTGACGAGTCCTTTCCCGGTAACCATGATATTCGCGGGCTTGATGTCCCTGTGGACAATGCCTGCCTCATGGGCCGCCGTCAGTCCCTTGGCCACCTGCCGAACCAGGCCACAGGCCTCTTCCATCGACGGCGGCCGCTCTTCCAGAAGATACTTGAGCGTTTTCCCGTCATAGAACGACATGACGATGAAGAGCTTGCCATCGTCCGTCTCGGCTATATCGTGGATCGTGCAGATATGCGGATCGTCCAGGCTCGATGCAGCGCGGGCTTCCTGCATGAACCGTACCTTTGCTTTCTCGTCCGTGCTGAACGATGTCGGCAGGAACTTGAGCGCGACCGTTCGGTGCAGCTTCGTGTCCGTGGCCTTGTAGACCACGCCCATACCCCCCGAACCGAGTTGTTCGAGGATCTGATATTGGGCGACCGTAGTTCCGATCATGGCAGTTGGGTAGTGGGAACTACAAATATATGCGATGCGCACTCCGGATGAAATGAAATCCCTTTCGGCGATCTGGGTGTCCAGCGGGACCCCGGACATGGACACCGTCGGGCTGCTCCAGGATGCGTTCCAACGGGTGGAACTGGCCGAGCCGAAAGCCATTCCGGATCTCGCCGGCGACCCCCTCGTCCTGTTCGCCGAGGACGATGGTGGCGAGGGTGCACGCGCGTTCCTTGCTTCCAATCTGGCGCACTGATCCGTGGCTTGGATCCACGGCGACGATTACATCCCTTCGCACCGTGTTCGTGCTGAGCTGTACCGAATGGGATGCATTGAAATTGCCCCGGTCTCCCAGGCCGTGCAGCCGGCGCAACTGGGTCTGATGGCGGCCCGGGCGCTTGGCGATCGGTTCCGGATGGAGCCGGCTGTCCGAATCGAACGCATGGTCTCGGCAGGAAACCGTTGGAACTGGTGGGTCGGTCGTTCATCGAATATGTGTACGACGCCGTGGTCCGCGTGGACAACGGTCGGCGTTACATATCCCCCGCATTGGCCGAAAAATTGCAGGACGTACTTGAAGATTTCGGCGACAACCCGCTGCACGCCGCCCTTTCCGATCGGGAATTCGAGGTCATGCGCGGGATTGTGGACGGGCACTCCCTGACCCACATCGGCGTTGTGATGAATGTGAGCGTAAAAACCGTCAGTATGTACCGCTCCCGCATCCTGGAAAAACTGTATCTGGATTCCAACGCCGAGTTGGTCAAGTATGCCATGCAGCACAACCTGTTCGGACCGGAGCAGGATATTTCCTACAGTGAAAATGGCAAACTCCGACAACCGTATCCGACTACGCCTATAGAGCCACGGGCCTGTTGTGCGATAACATGGGGACAACTTGTTCAACTATCCCACATGTATCCATGCGTATAATACAATTCACCCCCGTTCTACTGGCTGGCCTGATGTTGTTGGGCTGTGACAGCGACCCGAACTCAAGCGACTCGTCATCGACAACCACCACCATCACAGGCCGGGTAACCACCGACAATGCCGTCGCCAAACAGGGTGATGTCGAAAACGCCAATGTTTCCGCACGCGAAGTCGACGACAGCGGTGCCGTCAGCCCGTCAGAAGGAGAGACGACGACCGATGAAAACGGTCGGTACACCCTGGAAACAAATGCGGATACCAACGTCATGATCGTTGTGGCTTCCAAGCCCGGTTTTGAAGGCAAGACGCTGGCCGTGGCCGAGGGATCGGCTTCGACAATAGCGGCCATGAATATCAATGCCGAGACAACCGCCGAGGCCGACGTGTATGTGGCAGCCAAGCAACAGGACAGTGACAACGAGCC
The DNA here is from genome assembly GCA_002787815.1 of Bacteroidetes bacterium CG12_big_fil_rev_8_21_14_0_65_60_17. GTDB lineage: Bacteria > Bacteroidota > Rhodothermia > Rhodothermales > UBA10348 > 1-14-0-65-60-17. The sequence continues at coordinate 7,827 of PCUY01000046.1, forward strand.
CGTGACAGCGGCCGACGTCGCGCTGTTCGTGGACAGTCGCACGGCAGCGGACCTGAATTCGAATGTCACGACCGATGCACAGGTCGGCGCCGCCATTCGCGCTGCCATCGAAGCCGAAACACGCTGGATGCGTGAACAGGCCAACGAATCATCGGCCACCATCGGTTTGATCGTCGCCGAGAAAGCCCGTGCATTCGGCGCGCTGCAGAGCAGCCTGCACGCCACGGCATCGGAACAGGCTCGCGCGAGCGCACTTGCTTCGTTTGAAACGTCCATGGCGAGTGCCCATGCCGAAGCCGGAGTAGACGCAGAAGCCAGTGCACATGCACGTCAGGTGGCCCGGATAACACTCGAAGCGCTGTCCAGTGGCCTTTCTACCCAGGCCCGGTTCGCCTTGCGTCAGCGGGCATATCTACTCGAAGCTGAAGCCACCGGCAGCGCTGTATTGGCCGCCTTCCAGGACCATTCCTCTGCGTCAGCAAGGGCCAGTACAGTGGCCAATGCCGCAGCGTCACTCCGCGCGTCCATCCTCTCGGCACAGTCCGAAGCGCAGTTGAATGCGGCCTGGACCGGCTTTGCCAGCAAAGTGGCGACTGAGGTCAGCAGTGGATTGAATCTGGGTATAGACGTTTCGACACTTGTGGCAGCTGCCATTGGTAATGCACGAGCTGCATTCGGCGCCCGCGTGAATTCATCATCGAGTGTTGACGCCATCATAGACGCCAAAGTCAACTTCGTGTCGGACGTCAGGACGGCACTCGAAGCAAATTCGTCGCTCCAGGGTTCAGGCGGTGATGCCTTTGCCACAACCA
>PCUY01000083.1:0-8311 GCA_002787815.1 Bacteroidetes bacterium CG12_big_fil_rev_8_21_14_0_65_60_17
GGCCCGCTTCCAACGGCAGGCCCTCGTCCAACTTTTCGCCCGGTACGAAGGGACCAGCGGCTCCGCTCAGGGTGCGTCCCGAGACCATGCCCAATGCCGCTCCCCGGACGCTGAATCCGAACTACACGTTCGATTCATTCATCGAGGCGGACTGCAACCGCTTGGCGCGGAGTGCCGGAGTGGCGGTGTCAGAGCAGCCGGGAGTGACGAGTTTCAATCCGTTCCTGATCTATGGCCGTGTGGGGCTGGGGAAGACCCATCTGGCACATGCCATTGGTAATGCCATCGTGGGCTCGGGCCCGCGGACAAGTGTACTCTATATGACCTCTGAAGCGTTTACGAACTGCTTCGTCCAGGCCATCCAGAATAATACGCTCGGTGAGTTCACGACGACGTTCCGGGAAATCGACGTCCTGATTGTGGATGACATCCAGTTCTTCGGCGGAAAAGAGAAAACGCAGGAACAGTTTTTTCATCTCTTCAACGATCTGCACCAGCGCGGCAAACAGATTGTGCTGTGCGCCGACCGGTCACCGGCTGAGATCGACGGCATTGAGGAGCGCCTCCTGTCGCGGTTCCGCTGGGGACTTTCGGCCGACGTCCAACCGCCCGACCTGGAAACCCGGACCGCTATTCTTCAAAGCCACTGCAAGCGGTCGGGGCTCGAGTTGTCGCACGATATCGTGGATTACATAGCCTACAACGTGCGTGACAACATCCGCCTGCTCGAGGGCGCTTTCAACCGGTTGTACGCGCTGAACCGTATGACCAGCCAGGAACTCACGCTCCCGTTCGTACAGGACGCACTCGCCGACCTGATCCAGGCGCGGGTTCGCAAGACGATTTCCGCCCGGGAAATCCGGGATATCGTCGCCGAGTACTACAGTCTGGACCCGGCCATCATGGCTGGAAAAAGCCGAAAGCGTCACATTGTGGATGCTCGCCAGACGGCCATGCACTTCTGCAAGGCCCTTACGCAGCTGTCACTGGAGGCCATCGGGAAGCAGTTCGGGGGCCGGGACCACTCGACGGTCATCCATGCCTGTAAGGCCGTTCAGGCCCGCCTCGACACCGACGTCCAGTACCGGTCCGAGCTTGCCGCCGTCGAGCGGCTGCTCACACAGCGCATTGTTCACGCGTGAGACGTATAATACGGGCACTTCCGATCCGTTTTTTCCAGCCGCTTTTTTCGTCTTCTCACCTGCATGGGACTGTTCAATTTTTCAACCGACGTTGCCATTGACCTGGGCACGGCCAACACGCTCATCTACATCAAAGGCCGCGGTATTGTATTGAACGAGCCGTCCATTGTGGCGCTCAATCGCTCCACGCGCAAGGTCATTGCTGTCGGTCATGAAGCGCAGCAGATGCATGAACGCACCCACCGGGAAATTGAAACGGTCCGGCCGCTGAAGGACGGCGTGATCGCCGATTTTGAAGTTGCCGAGCAACTCATCCGGCAACTCATTCGGAAAGTACAGACCAACTGGATGTCGGCCATCCGTCGCATGGTCATCTGCGTGCCGAGTGGTATCACGGAAGTGGAAAAACGGGCCGTGCGCGACTCGGCCGAACACGCCGGAGCGCGGCTTGTCTATCTGATTGACGAGCCGATGGCGGCTGCGATTGGCATTGGACTCAATGTTGGCGAGCCGGTCGGCAACATGATCGTCGACATCGGAGGCGGGACGACCGAAATTGCCGTCATCGCGCTCGCCGGCATCGTGATCGATGAATCGATCCGCGTTGGTGGCGACGAGCTCGACAACGCCATTGTGCAGTATTTCAAGCGAAACCACAACCTGCTCATCGGGCAGCGGACGGCCGAGCGCATCAAGAAGGAAGTTGGCAGCGCCATTGAACTCGATCCGGAACTGGAACTCAGCGTGAAAGGGCGGGACCTGGTGAGTGGCATTCCAAAAGTGCGCACCATATCGTCAGAGGACGTGCGCGAGGCGCTCCGCGAGCCGGTTGGCCAGATTGCGGCTGCCGTTATCCGCTGTCTGGAGAGGACGCCGCCCGAGCTGGGAGCCGATGTTCTGGAGCGCGGGATCATGCTGACCGGCGGCGGTGCCATGCTCAAGGGCCTGGATGCCATGATCCGCGGCCGTGTGGACCTACCTGTCTACGTCGCGGAAGACCCGCTGACGGCGGTTGTTCGTGGCACGGGAACGGTTCTGGAAGACATTGACAAGTACACAAAGGTACTTACCTGACACGGCCCGGAGCTGCGCCACCGCGGGTCGTCACGCCACACATCGTATTCCCTGAGTAGGGATAGCACACGCCACCTTCGGCTACGAACGCAGTCAGCCGCGGACCGGGGTGGGTTTTTCCATAAATCGGAATCCCGTGCTGCTCCCTGGCTGCGTCCGGGATAATTTCCGATTGGATGCGCGCAGTGCCCTTTATCAGCCATTTCCACTTATCCACACCTTTTACACACCACCCGTTTCTGCTTGTAAATCGCCACTTACAGACTTTGTAAGCAATTCTGAAAAACAGTATTGAGTCAAGGTCTTGTTATTTATGATCTTATCATTTTTCCCGAATGTTACGTGGAGATTATGTGCACATTACGTGCTGGTTTTCCACGTTTTCCACATCATGTCCACATACGGATGATGAAAAATACGGCATAATATTGCGGCAACATCACCATGCTATGTTGCCTGCGTCCTCAGAACGGGTATCGGCTCACCCCCTGATGGGCACGCGGTCCCGGCCTTTGGCTCCCGTCTGGCTGCACCAAAGCCATCGTCACGGGACCGCCACCTTTCCAGCGGGCGCCTGCGCGAGCAGGCGCCCGCTTTTTTTTTGCATTCCGGCCCTTTCGTCATGCCGGCGTCCCGAAACGTACAGGTGCTCTTGTATAGCCATACACGTATACTGGGAAAAAAATCCATGACCCCAAATGACACACTCTGGCTGAGTCCGCTGCTTCTGCTGCCGGGCTGCGGACTGCTCATCATGTCTACCTCGTCCAGGTACTCCCGCCTCCATGAGGAGCTGCATCACCTCATGCACCATGCATCGGATGAGGCGCGGAGTCTTGTGGCGTCTTTTCGCATGCGGTCGCGCCTCTTCCGCAACGCGCTCGTCCTCATGTATTTGTCGGTGGCACTGTTTGCGCTGGGTGGTCTGGCCGGAGGCATGGCGTCAGGTACCGATGCCAGCCTACGTGCTACAACGGGCGACACGCTGCTCGTCGGACTGACATTCGCCGGTATTCTGCTGCTGCTTGTGGCCGCAGCCATGTTGGTGCTTGAGTCGCTCGCATCGCACAAAATCATAGAAGCGCACCTGCACGAATTGGAACGCGGCGCGGGTCCGGACGGCAACACCGCGCCCCGCTCAGGCTGAATTCCGGCCGGCGTTGATTATACCGTACATGGTGCGCACGACGAGTGCCCGCGCCTCCTCCTCACCCCGGCGCACGGCATCGAGTGCCGCCTGCTGTATGGTCAGCAGCGGCAGCACCATGCGCTCGCGCAGCGCCACAGAGCGGCGACCCACCGGGCGCGATGCCATGAGCTCATCCTGGCCACTGACCTCGCGCAACCAGCGACACGTACGCTCATACTCCTCGTGGATATCCTGCCACATGGATCCGAACGTGTCATGACCGGCCGCCCACGCGGTAAGCGGAAAGTAGGCTTTCGAGAGCGCCATCATGCTGTTCTCGACGAGCGCCCTGAAAAGCGCCGACTCGGCGTGAAGTTGCTGCAAGCGCTCTACGCCGACACCCGCAGCGGCCTCCTCGAGCGCCCTCCCGAACCCATAGTACCCGGGCACATTCTGCTTCATCTGATGCCACGTACCTACGAACGGAATGGCGCGCAGATCGGAGAGCGTGAGCTCGGATGAGCGGCCGCGGCGCGAGGGCCGGCTTCCGATGTTGGTGTCGCCGTAGTACGTCAGCGGCCCGAGCGCCTGCATGTAGGGTAGGAATTCGGGGCGATGCTTGAGCGAGCGATAGGCCTCCAGGCTGCGCCCGGCAAGATCCTCCAGCAGCGGCCGATGCACTTCGGGCAAGGCCCTGTCCGGCTCAATACCTTGCGCCAGGCCTGCCGTCAGGAGCTGTTCCATGTTGTAAGCGGCCGCACGCACAGTCCCGAAGTTCGACGTAATGGTCTGCCCTTGGATGGTGAGCTGGATGGTCCGGGCAGATATCCTATCGCCCAGCGCGCGGTAATAGGCGTGCGTCTTGCCGCCGCCACGGGCCGGTGGCCCCCCTCGACCGTCAAAAAACGCCACCTCCACGCCGAATTCGGCCACCGCCTCCGTGATCGTCTCCTTGGCCCTGAAAATGGACCAGTTTGCTGCCAGGAATCCCCCATCCTTGGTGCCATCGGAAAAGCCGAGCATGATGGTCTGCACATCGCCCCGTTGGCGTACGTGTTCGCGGTAGGCGGCGCCGGAGAGGAGGCGACGCATGACATCGGGCGCGGCCTCCAGATCGGGTACCGTTTCGAACAAGGGCACGACGTCGAGCGGCATGGGATGTGACCACCCCGCCCGTTCGGCAAAAGACAGGACGCGCAGGACGTCCTCGGGGGCCGATGAGTTGGAAATCACGTACCGGTGCAACGCCTCCTCCCCGTTTTCGGCCTGGATGTCCTTGACAGCGGCAAGCGTTTGCAGCACATCGTCATGCACGTCCGAGGGCGCCGGATCGCCAGCCTCGAGGGCGGCATCCAGTTCTTGGTGGATGCGGGCGTCCTGCCGTACGTCGAGCGAGGCGAAGTGGAAACCGAATGCGCACACGCGCACGAGAAATGCCGTCACCAGTTCGGTGAACAGCCCGGCATGCTCTTCCGTCAGGCGCTCACGGATGGCGGCCAGGTCACGGGTCAACTCTGAAGGGTGCGCGTAGGGCGGCAATCCCGCCACCAACGGCGTATCGGCGGCGGATTCGGTATCGGCGGCGGTCGCGGGATCGGCGGCCACCACGTTACGCGTGGCCTCCATGCGCGCCCGGACGCGCGCCACGTCGTCATCGACGCCGCGGAACGTGATGCGCCGCGCCAGCACTTCGGCATCCCCGGCATAGGCATCGAGGATGGCGCGGCGCAGCAGCCGCGCCACATCGCGCGTCGTCCGGGCGCGCACGAACGGGTTGCCGTCGCGGTCCCCTCCGGGCCAAAAACCGATCCTCAGCAGATCGGGCAGCGCTTCATCGGGACGCTCCATCCCGGCCTCCTCGGCCAGACGCTGAACGACGTCCGGCACGGCATGGTAGAATACATGCTTCAGGTACCAGACAAGTCCTTCCGCCTCCGCAAGGGGTGTCGGTTTCTCCCGCCGAATGAACGGTGTGCGGCCAAGCTGCATGAGCAGCGTCGAGACCTGTTTTACATCATCGGCCCGGACGGCCGCCTCGAGATCGGTAATGATCCCCAGCACGCTGTCCGGATAGAACTGCGTCGGATGCGCTGTAAGTACGATGCGAAGTCGCATGGAGCGTAGCCGGCGGGCCAGTTCGTCCGACTTGTCTTCCCAACGTGCGCGTTCAAAAAGCTGCCGGATGGATCCTTCACCCGTCATATCGTGCACACGCTCGAAGGCGGCATCCTCGAGTGCATCGAACAGAACGACCTGCCGCTCCATGTACTGGATGAACCGGAAAAGCAGACCGGTGAAGTCGTCGTCGGACAATTCCGACGCGTGTTCCTTCCGGAAATGGGCCAGGATGCCGGTGGGCGTCTGTCCGGCCCGGAAGCCGTCGTCGCACGCCCGGGCCAGAAGCGGCAGCAGCGAACCCGTACGGCGGATGCTCTCGAACGGGAGCGTCAGAAAGAGACTGTTGTAGAGCTCATAGCGCAGGGCGACAAGCTCCTCGAAGGCTTCGGCGAGTAGTTTCATGCAGGGTGAACCGCAGCGGGCGCGTGGAAGTTCGGAGAGCGTTCTTCGGTCGAATTTTGTATACTCTGCAAAACCCACAATCCGGTGCCTATCATGGAGTCCATCCCTTCCCGCACGCCATGGCATGTCTGGTTCATTGGCGGCCTAACGCTCGTCTGGAACAGCTTCGGTGCCCTTGACTACCTCATGACGCAGACGCAGAATGCGTCCTACATGTCCCAGTTCACACAGGAGCAGCTGGAATTCTTCTACGGATTCCCGTGGTGGGTCACGGCTGCCTGGGCGGTGGCCGTATGGGGCGGCGTGGCCGGATCGCTGGCGCTGCTGTTCCGCCGCTCCATTGCCGTACCGGTTTTCGCCGCATCGCTCCTGGCCATGATGGTGACCACATTCCACAACTATGTCTTGGCAGATGCGGCGGCCGTGATGGGCGGCATGGGACCGATCATATTTTCGCTCGTCATCTTCCTGGTCGCCGTTGGACTCTTCCTCTACGCCCGGCGCATGCGGGCGGTCGGCGTGCTTCGGTGAGGTCACCGTAGGTGCTTGCCAGTTGTTGCCCCGTATTGAACTGCTTGAAATCATGGCACAGGGTCTACGAGAGGACCGCAGTAACGTCGCCGTCGGCGTGACCACACAGTTTTCCGCAAACCACTGATATACCATGTACAGACTATCGACACGTTGTGTCCACGCTGGCGATACGCGCGATGCCCAGGGCGGACTGCATACACCGCTTTACAATCATTCCACGTTCGGATTCGAATCGACGCAGGACATCCTGGACGTTGTCGAGGGGCGGCGCCCGGGTAATCTGTACACGCGGTACGGTCTCAACCCGACCATCCGGTCGGTAGAGAAGAAACTGGCCGATCTGGAGGGGGCCGCCGAGGCGCTTGCGTTCAGTTCAGGAATGGCTGCCGAGGCGGCCACCTTTCTGGCGCATTGCCAGGCGGGCGATCACATGGTATGCATTGGCGACGTGTACGGCGGCACCTACGAGCTGCTGGCCGCGAATTTGCCGCGACTCGGAATCACGACTTCATTCGTGCTTGGTTCGGAGTTGGACTCGCTGGAGAGTGTCATCACGGAAAAGACGCGTATCGTGTTCTTTGAGACGCCCTCGAATCCGAACATGGAAGTCTTCGACATCCGCGCCATAAGCCGGCTGGCCGCTGCCAAGGGCGCGATGACTGTCGTAGACAACACGTTCGCATCTCCCGTGAACCAGCAGCCGCTCGAACACGGCGCAGACCTTGTCGTGCACAGCGCCACGAAGTACCTCGGAGGACACAGTGATCTTACGGGCGGCGTCGTCATGGGGCCGGCCGAACTGGTACAGCCCATCTGGGGGTGGCGCAAGAACCTTGGACAGATGATGGCTCCCGAGGTCGCGTTCCTGCTTGCCCGCAGCCTGCGCACTCTCGTCGTGCGTGTGCGGGCCCAGAACGACACCGCCATGGCCGTCGCCGGGTTCCTGGAGAGCCATCCGGCGGTTGTCCAGGTCAACTACCCGGGACTTTCCTCTTTTCCCGGTCATGACACAGCCCGGCGGCAGATGTCCGGATTCGGTGGCATGGCCAGTTTCGTGTATGATGGCAACGCCAAAGAGACGGCCGCAGTCGTGGATCGGCTGCGGTTGTACGCCATTGCAGCCAGTCTTGGGGGCGCCGAAAGCCTTGTCACACAGCCGGTCACAACGACGCATCATGGTATTGACGAGGCGGAGCAGCAGCGACGGGGCATTGTGGGTGGACTTGTCCGCCTGTCCTGTGGCCTCGAGGACAAGGAAGATCTCATTGCTGACCTCGACAACGCTCTCGCGGGATAGGCGACGCGCAGGTTTGTCAATCGGGTGTAAATGGGTGTATAATCGGGTGTGATCTTCGTCGGGGAGGGGACACTTCACCACTCGAGGAACCGTATATGCGGCCCATGAGCGGTATGGACTACGGATTAAAAAGTACTCATATCATGTCAGATTCCCTATTATCCTTCGTGTTGGAACAGCTGGACTCTGTTGGATCGCTGCATTCCCGACCCATGTTCGGGGCCGTGAGCATTTACGGCGATGGTGTCATTTTCGCCATGATCCACGAAAACCAGTTGTATTTCAAGGTGGGCGCGGACAATCTGGCGGATTTTGAGGCAGCCGAATCGGAGCCGTTCCGGCCGTATGGCGACGAGCGGACCATGCCCTACTGGACGGTTCCAGCCGACATCATGGATGACCACGACGCATTTGTGGCGTGGGCGCGGAAGGCACTGCGGGGAGCCAAAGCGGCGAAGGCTCGCTGAAAGGCTTTTAGAAGGCTGTTGAAGAACCAGAGCGCACCCTGTCACACGCTGGGTTTTCAACAACCTTTTAGGGCCTGTTCACACTACGCCAGAACCCGCTGTAGCAGTCGAAAATGGCGTTTATCAAGGCGTGAGGAGCGAAGTATGG
>PCUY01000083.1:8336-15558 GCA_002787815.1 Bacteroidetes bacterium CG12_big_fil_rev_8_21_14_0_65_60_17
CCAATTTTGCTCCGTACCCCAATATCTGAGATCAAATATGGCCATCTGGACAAATTCACAACAGACCTCCTCCTGACGTGGTGCCACCGAGCGGGCCTCCGGATCTCGAATTTTGAACTTCGACCCGTGAACTCTTCCCGCAATCGGCGGCCCGTATAACCATCCGGTCGCGGCCGCCGGCCATGGAAGCGTGGCCTTCGTATCCACCAAGCATGCCGTCGAGCGCCCAGGCCTGCTCAACGACGAGGCCGCGCCAGTTGCCCATGACCTGGAGCCGCCCGCGCACGATCATGGATGCCTGGCGGAAGACGTGCTCAAGGCGCTCGAGCACGTGCGCGTAGATGACGGTCTGCACGAAGCCCGTTTCGTCTTCGAGCGTGAGAAACATGACCCCGTTCGCGGTTTTCGGGCGCTGGCGCAGCATGGCAATACCGGCCACCGTCACCACGGGACCATCGCGCGAGTCGTTGCGGGCGCCTTCGGCCCTTCCCACGCGGCCCAGCCCGAAGCACGACTGGATGGGCCGGATTTCATAGGCGACGAGCGTTCTGCGGGCGAGCGTCATGGGATGGATGCGGGCGGCGTGGTGCGTCTCGTAGTCCCAGGAGAGGCGCTCGTCCAGCGTGAGCGATGCGAGATCCGGGACGTCTTCCGGCTCGAACGGTGCCAGATCGAAAAGCAGGTGCTGCGCCGAGGCAGCCCGGGCATCCATGCCCCGCTGGCCGGGCTCCTTCACCCGGCGGTGCAGCAGTCCCACTTCCCAGAGGGCCCGGCGGCTCTCCCCGGCCAGGCTGTCGAGGGCCCCCGAACGGGCCAGATTCCGGAACTGGTCGATGGTCAGTGCAACCCGCTCGTACAGATCGCGCACGCTCGTGAAGGGCCCGTTCAGCCGCTCCCAGACAACAGCCCGAGCGGCCTCCTCGGTCATCGTCTGCACAGCGGAGAGGGGTTTGCGGATGGCGAGCATCGTCTGGCCGGTCTCGCCGCGCGCTGGTTCAGGGCGACCCTGCGCGCCCGAGCCCAGATCCACCACGCCGAGGCCGGGGCCCCGATCCTGCCGCGCCGCCTCCCCTTCCCCCCGCGCGGCCTCCCCGTCGTGCCGCGTGCGCCCGGCGCGGCGCACAGGCACCCGCTCCAGGTCGTAGCGCGCCATGGACCGGTTCACATCGGGTCCGAGTACAGGCACCCCGAAGCGCCGGGCCTCTTCCTCGAGCGTCATCAGGTTGTACATTCCCGGCCTGTGCTGCATGAAGGCGGCCATGAACGCCGCCGTATGGTGCCGCTTCAAATACGCCGACTGGTAGACCGTTTTCGCAAACGCCGCCGCGTGGCTACGGCAGAATCCGTATCCCACGAAGTTGGCTACGTTCTCGAAGACGGCCGTCGCGGTAGCCTCGTCCACCCCGTTTCGCATGGCACCCGCGACGAACTGCGTGCGCATGCCCTCCATTTCCCCGGGATCGCGGAATTTGGACATCAGGCGACGGAACTCGTCCGCGGCATCGAGCGGCATGCCCGCAAACCTGTGGGCCACTTCGAGCACCTGCTCCTGGTACACGATGACCCCGTACGTATCGCGCAGAAGCGGCTCGAGCAGGGGGTGTGGATAGGAGACCGGCTCAAGCCCCCGCCGCCGTCTCACGAACGGATGCACCATCCCGCTCTGGAGCGGCCCCGGCCGAAAGAGCGCGATTTCGTTGATCAGGTCCTGGAAATTTTCGGGTTGATGCTGCGCAAGCAGGTGCAGTTGCCCCTGCGACTCGATCTGGAACACACCGAGCGTTTTGGAGGCGCGGATCATGTTGAAGGTTGCCGTGTCGTCGAGCGGCAGTTCATCGATGTCCAGGGGCCGCGCACCCGGCCCGGGCGGCGTGTGCCGCTGCATGAGTTCGTCGGCCTCGCTGAGCGTAGCGAGCATGCGCAGGCCGAGCACATCGAACTTGACAAGTCCGAGCGCCTCCACGTCGTCCTTGTCGAACTGCACCACTTTCACGCCGTTGGCAGATACCTGTACGGGGGTGAACTCCGTAAGCGGTGTGCGCGAGAGGATCATGCCTCCCGAATGCAGCCCCAGATGCCGGGGCGCGCCCATCAGGTCATGTGCCATCTCAAGAAGCTTATCGAGCAGCGGGCTCGGCCCCACGATCTGCTCGAGCCGTACCCGATGCTCGGCGGGCACCCGGCTCCCGTAGGGCGGCACGGCCTTCGAAAGCCGGTTCACGGTCTCCATGGGCCACCCGAATGCCTTCGCCACATCGCGCACGGCCGATCGCACGCGATACGTGATGAGCGTCGCCGTCATAGCGGTCTGCTCCATACCGAAGCGCTCCTCCATCCAGGCAATGATCTCTTCGCGCCGTTCCGAGTCGAAATCCACATCAATGTCGGGCGTCCCCTTCCGACCCACGTGCAGAAAACGCTCGAACAGCAGCCGGTTCTCGACCGGACACACCCCCGTTATCCCCAGCAGGTAGGCCACAATCGAATTCGCCGCCGACCCCCTTCCCGCACACCGGATGCCCAGCTGCCGGGCCTTGTCCACGATTTCGTGCACCACCAGGAAAAACTCCTCCAGGTCAAGACGCCCAATGACATCCAGCTCTTTCTGCAGTTGCTCGGCCGCCTTTTTCCGCGTGCTCCGGGCATTTTTTTGGGCATTTTTTCCGGGAGATGCGGCGCCCTGTGCTGCGCCCGCCGGCCGCGGCCGTGCCGCCCCCCCGCCGTAGCGCCGGGCGAAAGCTTTGCGGCAGAGCGCGTGCAGGTGATCGCGCGCCGAAAGCGGCGGCGGCACGGCCGCGGCCGGCGGCGTGATGTGCCCCGGAATCAGGTCGAGCGTGCACCGGTCGGCAATTTCCTGCGTGCGCAGCAACGCCTTGGGCCAGGGAATCAGCTTCTGCAACGCATGCGGTCCCCGCAGATAAGCTTCCGCATTCCCGGGCCGCTCCGGATGGTCCTCGAAAATCGTGATGTTGTGCCGGATGCACGTCATGAGATCATGGCGCCGATAATCCTCCGCCCGGGCATAGAGCGCCGCCGCAGTCGCCGCCAGCGACACACCCGTCTCGCGGGAGAGCCGCTCGAGCACCGACATGCGCCTGCGGTCGCCTGCATGGACATGCGTCGCCACCTCAATGGAAAGCCGCTCTCCGAACACGCTGTGCAGGTGCTGCACCCAGTGATAAGCCTCTTCCCGCCTTAGACTGTCTATGAGTCCATAGAGATGACTCCCGTAGGCTCCCGTCAGGCACTGCAGGCCATCCGAACCCGTGGCCAGTTCGCTGAGCGTGACGCTCGGCGCCTCCCGGCTGCGCTGGTGCGCCGCCGTCAGCATGGCGTTCAGGTTCGTGAACCCCGTCTGGTTTTCGGCAATCAGTACCAGGGGCTGCCCCTCGACCGTCACCTCGGCCCCGAACATCGGCTTCATGCCGACCATACGGCACGCCTTCTGGAACCGCACCGCCCCATACACCCCGTTCACGTCGGTCAGGGCCATGGCCCGTACGCCTTCGGCGTGCGCCCTGGCCACCAGCGCCTCCGGCGACGATGCCCCCGCGAGGAACGAAAACCAGCTCCGCACATGCAGATGCGCAAACGGAACGGGAGCAGATGAAAGTGGTGATTGCGGCATATGTGCAACTTATGTGCATGTGTGCCGCGAGTCAATATGTGCGTGCCCGCTTGCTCCCGATGGTCTTATTTTTGCCGGGCCCGCACAACCCACGAGCCGTGAAGTCGCCATCCATCAGACAGTTCGTTTACCTGTTCATCCCCGGAATCCTGATCCTGCATGTCCTGTATCTGCCCCGACATGCCGCAGGACAGGGCTGGACTCCCCATTCCAGCCTCGCCGTAGAAGCCGCATGGACGGTCGATGCCATGGCCAATATGCACGGCGGGAAGCGGCAGGGTACATCGCTCCTGCACAGTGCTGACCTGCTGGCCACCGTGCAACCCGCCCGGATCACCGGTTGGCCCTCCTGGTGGCCAGGATTGAGCCTGTACGGACACGGCCTGCGACTCGGTGGCAAGGGCCCCACACGACTCGTCGGAGACCTGCAGGGCACGAGCAATATCGAAGCCCGGTCAGGCTGGGAGCTCTATGAACTGTGGGCCGAACAGCTGCTCATGCGTAATAGACTGTCCGTCGTTGCGGGCAAATACGGCGTCGATTCTGAATTCGATGTGATCCACACCGCAACTGTCTTCGTCAACAGCTCCCATGGTACCGGCCCTGATTTTGCCCAGGGAGGCACCCGCGGGCCATCCATTTTTCCGGAAGCCCTGTGGGGCGCCCGCCTGCGCATGGCCGCCTCTCCGTCCGTTGTCATCCAGACCGCCGTGCTCGACGCGGACAACGGCAACATCCTTACAATTGCAGCGCTTTCCTGGATGGCCGGCGGCGCGGAGTCCAAGCCGTCTCGACGGCGGCTCGTCAGCCGAACGACATCCATTCCCCTGACCTCTCGCATAGCCATTGGCGCCTGGAACTGGTCCGGTAACGGCGCTTCAAACCGGGGAGTATGGGTTCTGGGCGAAAGACGGATACCCGGACAGGAGAATGTGTCGATTTTTGCCCGGACAGGCATAGCCGACCGGCCAACGAACCGGATTACAGCCTATACCGGTGGCGGCGTCGTCCTGCGCGGGCCCTTCGAGCATCGCCCGGGCGACACCATGGGCCTTGCCGTTGCCGTGGCACACGAGGGCAGCAGGCACCGCGAATCGAATATCGAAGCCTCCTACCGCGCCCACGTCGTTCCTCAGCTCGACCTGCAGGCACATGTCCAGTTCGTGGCCAACCCGGATGCATCGAGCCGGATACCCCACGCCCTTGTTGCCGGATTGCGTATTCTGGCATCGCTGTGATACACCATCCATATCCCACCATGATCCGACTGGTGCTGTCTCTCTTCGTACTTTTGGCAACGGGGTGTGCGCCCGACCCGGACCCCGACACCGTACGGGTGCTGGCCTACAACATCCACCACGGGGAGGGCATGGACGAAGCGCTGGACCTGGAGCGGATTGCAGCCATCATCCGCGACGTGGATCCCGATTTTGTTGCGCTGCAGGAGATTGACAGCGTTGTCACTCGTACCGGCGGCGTTGACCAGGCCGCTGTTCTGGGGGAACTCACCGGCATGACACCCTTTTTCGGCGGCTTCATGCCGTATCAGGGCGGAACCTATGGCATGGCGCTCCTTTCGGCATGGCCCACTCGTGACGTGACCAATTTCCGCCTTCCCAACGGCGAGGAGCCGCGATCGGCCCTCTCTCTCGTTGCCACGTCCCCGTCGTCGGGCCGGCAACTCCGCATTGTCGGTATCCACTTCTACATGACACAGGAAGAGCGGCTTGCGCAGGCCGTGAGCCTGAACGACCACCTCGCTACCGATTCCCTGCCCACGGTGCTCGCGGGCGATTTCAATTCCGAACCCGGTGGCGTGGTCATGGAATACCTCGCTGAAAACTGGCACATTGTCCCGAAAGGCGACGACAACCTGACCTTTTCCTCATACGACCCCTTCAAGGAAATCGACTTCATGCTCCTCAGGCCGCGCGACCGGTTCCGCGTTGTGCGCCAGTACCTGCTCGACGAGCCCGTTGCCTCCGATCACCGACCCCTGGTCATGGATATTGTACTGGAGTAAGCATCGTGGCAACGCATCTGCACGCAGTCGTACGCACACCCTCCCCCAATCTCGCTTCCTGTGAGCTGACCTGGATTGCGAGAGCGCCGATAGACCCGGGGCGCGCCGCGCATCAACATGCCTCCTACGTGGACAGGCTGCGCGCATGGAACCTTAAGGTAACAACACTTCCGGCAGAGGCCACCCTTCCGGACAGCGTCTTCGTGGAAGATACCGCCGTAATCCTGCCTGAGATCACGATCGTCGCACGGCTCGGCACGGCATCCCGCGCCCCGGAGGCCGACCTCATGGCAGGCCCATTGGCCGTGCTGTGCGCAAGACCCATCGTCCGCATGCAGCCACCTGCCCGGCTGGAAGGAGGGGACGTGCTGCGCGTGGGGCGCCGCCTCTTCGTGGGCCAGGGACCGCGCACGGATGAGCGGGGACTCGCGGCGTTCGCATCCATCGTGAATCAATACGGTTACGACGTCACGCCCGTACCGGTTACCGGCTGTCTGCACCTCAAAACGGCGTGTACCGCGCTCAGTGATGACACGCTCCTCATCAATCCGGACTGGGTAGATGCGGCCTCCTTCGAAGGCTTCGACCTCGTGCCCGTCGCCCCCGATGAGCCGTTCGCGGGCAACGTGTTACGGGTAGGTGAGCGCCTTGCCATACCGGACGGATTTCCGGAAACAACCGGGCGCATCCTCGGGAAAGGATTCAACGTAGAGACGATCGATATTTCCGAATTCCGGAAGGCCGAAGCCGGACTCACATGTCTCAGTCTGATCGGGTGTGCCGCTCCCAGAAGTCTGCCACGCAGGATTCCACGGCGCGGTTGACGTCCGACAGTGCGAACGCCTTCGTGCGCATGGCATGCACGTGCGTGGCGCCTTCCAGCATTTCGCGTGTCACGTACTGCCGGATTTCACGGGCTTCGGGAGTAAACGAGGTCACATTCCGACCGGCGTACCAGATTTCGTGCTCGGCGCCCGCATCTACCATCTTCTTTCCAAGACGCTGCGCCTCCGCAACGGAGAGGAGACCCATCCTCGTGCCATCATCGGTCGTATAGGTACTTGCAGAAACGTGCAATACGATTTGCGAGGGGCCTGTTTCCACGCCGCGTGAACGGAACGACATGCGAAATGCGTTCATGACGGCTTCTTCAAGCGCCGTCGGTGCGTCCAGGTCCTGAGCGTGGAGCCGGATCTGGATGGACTCGGGGTCGCTACTTGACGACTGGCCTCCCGACGGGCGGGCAGCGGCAAGAAAAACAAGGCCTGTCACCAAGGCCGAGAGCCAACGAAGACCTGGAAAGAAAATATGAACCGTACGCATGATGCTGAACCTCCGGGCGCCGGGCCGCGCCACATTGATGTTGAACGGGCGGTAGCGGGTTTATGCGCGGTTCGTATCCGGGTGGTTTGTGCGTTTTCGTGGGGCAGTCGTACTAGGGCCTGTTAACACTACGCCTGAGCCCGCTGACGGAGGCCAATATGGTGTCCGCCAAGGCGAACGAGCCGAAGTGTAGCAGCGTTACTCGAGGTGAGGACAACGCCGGTGGGCGCGAAATTGGCCCCGTCCCA